>JAUNMH010000013.1 GCA_030537495.1 Clostridia bacterium
CGAAAAACACAAAATAAAACTGCCGAAAAATACAAAACAGACTTGAGTAATCGTTGGAATTAGAATATAATAGCAACATACAAGGCGGCGCAATTATGCAGCACATAAAAAGAGTTGTAGACAATGCTTTGGACAAGAAAGCTGAAGCTTTTAATGCAATAAATATAGTTGGCCCTAAGGGTTGCGGAAAAACTAGGACAGCAAAGGAACGCTGTAAGACAATAATAGAATTTCAAGATGAAGAAAAAAGAGACGGGTATTTGGCGGTAGCACAGACTTCACCAAAGCTTTTTCTAAAAAATCCTAAACCTATCCTATTTGATGAATGGCAAGACGCAACGAAAATTTGGGGAACAATACGCAAAGACTGTGACGATCACCCAGAAAATGTAGGAGAGTATTATCTGACTGGGTCTTCAAGCAAAAAAGTAGAAACACCACATACAGGCACCGGAAGAATTACCGAAGTAACTATGTTACCAATGACGTTATGGGAAACTGGCGAGTCAAATGGGCAGATATCCTTGTCCAATATTCTAACCGATGAGAGCTATGACTTTGATGGAGTTCTTTCATCACTCAAACTAGAGGATCTATTTTTCACTGTATGTAGAGGTGGCTGGCCTAGATGTATGGCACTAAAAAACAATAACGCAAAGTTGGAAATTGCAAAAGATTACTATAAGCAAATCTACCTGACAGATATTAGTGCAGTCGATGGCGTAAAAAGAAATCCCGAATGGGCGAGAAGCCTGATGTGGTCATATGCTCGCAATATGGCAACAAAGGCAAAGAAAAGCAAAATTTTTGCAGATGTAAAAGCAACACAAAACGTCTCAGATGTAACGTTAGATTCATATGTGCAAAAACTGGAAGAATTGTTTGTAATCAGGGACATTGATGCTTGGACCCCACAAATCCGATCGAAGACTGCAATAAGAAGCGGGAAAAAACATATATTTGTAGATCCATCCATTGGAATGGCAGCATTAGGACTAGGTCCAGACTATTTCAACAACGATTTAGACCTATTTGGGCACGCATTTGAAAATCTTGTTTTACGTGATTTGCTAGTGTACGCCAGCGCACATAACGCACGAATTCTACATTACACAGACGATACTGGACTAGAAGCAGACGCAATCTACCAGATGGCGGATGGTAGATATGCCCTAATTGAAATCAAAACCGGCGAAAACAAAATTCCAGATGCAGAGAAATCACTACTTAAATTCAAGGAAGTTATAAAAAAACATAATGAAGAAGCCTCAAAGAATCCAGAACATCCAAGAGCAAAGTACAGAGAACCATCTGCATTAATTGTAATTTGCGCAACAGCAACAATGGGTTATACGACAGACAGTGGAGTGAAGATTGTTCCCATAGGCTGCCTAAAAGATTAGCCAGTTATGTTCGAGGTTAGAGGAAACTCTTTATAAATATTCTTTTACGAATAAGTCCTTTTATGGCAGGATGATAATATAAATTATTCGTTGGCACATCACAGATATGATATACTATGAGTTAATAAGGACAGAAAATGAGCACAGACGCAAGAATTAAAGTAGTTGAACTAATCGAAAAGAAATACAAGAAACTGATTGAGCATATTGCAAGAGATATAGTAGCAGATGCATATCTGGTAGAAGATGTGTATCAGGAAGTGGTACTTAAGTTTATTTCGCGGCACGAAGATAAATTTGAACTCCCACCAGACGAGATGAAAAATTACCTGTGTGCCGCAGTCAGAAATACTGCATTGAACATGTTAAAGAAAAATCAAAAAATGCTGTAGCTGAGCAGGATGAGATTGATCGCAGACAGCTGAACATGGATAGACTGGATCTGGAAGCATTTCAGGATCAATATGGTTTTGGGCTGGAAGTACAGGAACTTTTTGAAAAACTTGACAATAAGGATAAAGATATCCTTTGCTTGAAATATGGGGAAGGTTATTCCAATAAAGAAATCGGAGAAATGATAGATTTGAGCGAAGAATCTGTAAGAAAGCGAGTATACAGAGCCAGAATACGAATGAAGAGTATCCTGATAGAAAGTGAAGGAAAGTAACTATGAACGACTATTAGGAAATAAAAAGAGGCATAACAGCGGAGATTGCTGCTATGCCCATAGAATTGTCGCAGAAAGATATGAACTTACTTAAGTCTTTCTTCCGATGACGCAATGATTTTTTTTATGTGATTTTTGTCTACAATCAGGTTATAATCGTGGCCCCGTTCGGTTTCCAAGTTAAATTTTAGTAGCTGTGACATATCGAGAAGTTTTTCTTTGATGCGAGAGTTATTTACTTGCTCAGGGTCAACTACCAGATCTAGAAAAAATGTTTCTGCATTAGACATCTGGTACCCACGATACAGTATAGATTCTTCGGCAATGGCATTTACATTTTGTATAGCTACAAATGCATCTCTAGACAGTGTCTTGATCTTCTCGTCCTGCTCAGTTTTTGATAGACTGTCACTAGCTAAGACATCCTCCATGCCATCTAATCTATATTGAATATCTCTCAAATTATAAGTTAGATTACGCATCACACCGACATTAAGATGCCAAAAACTAATTCCAAGAAGCAGGATGATGACTAGTAAAATAGTTATAATGCTTGTGTATTGCTGTTTCTTGTTCATTATTATACCCTCGCTACGTTTGCTTCATAATAAGGTATCTCTGCCTTGTAGACGTATCCCTTATTTTTACCTTGATATGTACCCCTATAAGGATAATTAACTAAAGCACGTGACATTTCATTTCTAACTTATTGCCACATCGGTAATACACCTCCTATTCCATTATCTTATTCCCATTTCTCTTCTATATTATATAACCATAAAAAACTGCATTTTGGGACGAATTTTTCGAAAAATTTTCTAAATGGCATGCATATTCCGGTCAATTTGCACGCAAATTCCGAACTGAGCTGCATTACGTTTCCGCAGCAAACGTTGGGTGTACGTTCCAAGGGTGCCCTAATTTTCTGTTTTTGCAAATTTGGTGCGGATAACCTATCGTTTGTAGCACATTTGGCATGCCTGGCGGAAGCCAGTACCAAGCCAAAGTGCTGTAGCGTATAATTATATGTATGCGTGAATATTGATAAAGGCTACCAGACAGAAATTGCCTAAGAGGACCTTAATAAAGCCGTCAAGATCGACCAATGAATGAAAGCTATAAGAAAAAATGCTATATTATGGAAGAATTTTAGAAGGAAAATACCTTAGCAAGGAGTTATTGCCTTGCTTTATAGAGACAATAGAGAGCCGCGTGGTACTAAGTACTTTGAACATAGGCGAATGTGCCACGAATGATAAAACGCATCGTGAATAGGCGATGCATAAGGGTTGGGCACCCGTTTTAGCCAAGTAACTGGTTTGGATGGAGAACCATTCTAGCTCAATAACCAATTTAGCCGAAAAATACAAAACAAAAGTGCCGAAAAAAGCAAAATTGAAAGCCAAACCCTGAGAACTAAAGTAAAAAAAGGGGACCGATACAAACGAGAAAGTATGAAAAAACAGGGTGATAAGGTTGCTCTCTAAACAAGGTCCAAACAAGTTGCAAGGGAATATTGATACTGGAATCTCTGAAATGGTTATGTTAATATAATATGTATGAATTAAATAAGCTATTGGCTCATCCTTATAAGCCACCCGCGTACATATAGCAAGCGCCAATAACCAACAGAAAGTGAGACCGCAATGATAATTTGGCCAGAAATATTAGTAGCAAACGGAACCGTCATCCTAACGATGTGGTTCCTCCTCAACTGCAGAAGAAAAAATAGAGGGACTATCCACGCCGAAGATAAAATCTACGACGCCATGGTCCTAGTTAATATGCTCGGCGCAATATCCGAGACAATCTCATTCTATATAGACGGCAAAACCATGCCCACAGGCAGAGTAATCAACTACGCAACCAACAGCATCTGCTTCATAGGCACCGTAACCCTTGCACTCCTTTGGGTTTTCTATGTAGAAGTGCGTATCTACCGAAACTATAAAAGAACACAGCACAACGCCAAAATCATAATGCTTCCATGGCTGATTGAAATAGCGGCAATTTTCTGCAACCTATTCGGCACAGGAAGTCTGTTTCACATAACAGAGGCAAATGTTTATACGAGAAGTGACGGCGCAATAATAGGCTATATCACCCTAATTATATACTTCGCATATAGCACCTACCTTGTGTACCATTCAAAGCGTCAGGGAATTAACCTCAGCTTCTTCCCCGTGCTGTACTTCGTAGGCCCATGCCTCGCCGGCGTTATTATTCAGATGTTCTACTACGGTATCACAACGTCTTGGATCTCTGTCTCGGTCGCTTTGACCTTCGTTCAGATGCAGACCTATGCCGAGAACCTGTACACCGACGAACTCACCGGCCTCTACAATCGCAGGTACCTTAACGGCCTCGTGTCCAAGGCAGATCAAACGACCAAAACCAACATCCACGGCATTCTAATCGACATGAACGATTTCAAAACAATCAACGATAGCCTGGGCCACAGCGTCGGTGACCGCGCCCTTTGCGTAATGGGTGATATTCTTTTTAAGTCCATTCCAGAAGGCGCCATCGCAACCCGTTACGGAGGCGACGAGTTCATCATACTCCTATTTGACGTCAGCAAAACCACCATACAGGCCACACTTGCCGAAATTAACGCCAATATTGCCGGATTTAATGCTGCAGGTGCAGAACCCTTCAATTTGAGTGTATCCATGGGATACACAAAGATGGACATTGACGACACAACTGAGAGTTTCCTCCAGCATATGGATGAGCAAATGTACAAAGAGAAGCGCAAGTATCACCAGCCACAGCAATAATTTATCGCCAGGGTATCAAAACCTGCAACAATATAATCAGACCTAGATATACAAATGGCTCCATCCAAACGATGGAGCCATTAATGAATATTCCTCTCTTGATTAACCATTAACATACACAATATCCCCTGTGACAAAAAAATATTGCCCACACACTCTAACGATATAACGAGCTAAAGCATTGCAGTTGCACAATTTTTTGCAAAAATTATTATGCAAAATCCCAGTAAAAAATTTTCCCTAAATGAATATGATGAAATGATGCATTAAGAAAAATAAGAAACTCATAATAAAAATACAAAAGAATTTTTTCGCATAAATATTCGAGAATGTTGTGTAATCGTTGAATTTTCAACAATAACAAGCCGTACGCTGCTTTTCAAATAAAGTGAAGAAAAAGTGACGAAAATTTGAATAAATAAAGAAATGCTCTTGAAAAAATGAAATCTTTTTGATAGAATTATGGAAACGTATCTTAGAGATACAAAAAAAGAACAATTAAAAGAGTAAGGAGAGAAGACATCATGAAGAAAACAAAAAAGATGCTAGCTCTGCTCATGGCTGTGACTATGGCATGTACAATGTTTATGACCGGCTGTGGAGGCGGTGACAGTAGTTCAGGCGGGGACAGCAATACCCTAGTAATCGCTATTCAAGAAGAAATTGAGGGTACAGACATTCAGCAAATCGGCTGGGAAAATGCAGTACATGGTTTACTTTACAGTCCATTAGTAACATACAGTGAAGATTTAAGTGAGGTTCTTCCTTGCTTCGCAGAAAGTTATAAAACATCAAAAGATGGTAAAACTATTACCTTTAAGATTCCTAAAGATGCAAAATTCTCCAACGGAGACACATTAAATGCAGAAAGCGTTAAGAAATCATTTGACAGATTCCTTAAGATTAGTGAATACGCAGGAGACTTAGGTGCGGTAGAAAGCATCGAAGCAACTGATGATACAACCGTAGTATTCCACCTTTCAAAGGCAGCACCATACATGTGGGCAAACTTAACAAGTACTTATGGCGGACTTGTTGACGTTGATCAGGTTGAAGAGCTAGGAGAAGAAGAGTTTAACCGTGCAGCTGTTTCTAACGGAATGTACTATGTAGAAGACTGGCAGGCAGGTTCACAGATCGTTCTAGCTAAGAATCCATATTTCCAGACTTCAAATCCAAACGTTGAAAATAAAGGCGTTGGTAACTTTGATAAGATTATCGTAAGATTTATTCCAGATGAATTCACTAGAGTAAGTGAATTAGAATCAGGTAACGTAGATATTATCTGGGACGTTCCTACAGGAAGCGTTAAGGATGTTGAAGCTAACGACGACCTTCAAACATTCTACTACAAGCAGGCAGGCGTATCATATGCTATGTTTAATACAGAAGCAGGCGCCTTAAAGGACATTAAAGTAAGAGAAGCGATTAATATTGGTATCGATAGAGACCACATTGCAAAGGTATTAAATAATGTAGTAACTCCAGAATATGGTTATATCTCTGAAGCACAGGCTGGATATAGCAAAGAATACGCTGAGAAGTTAGAAAAAGAATATGCTTATAATCCAGATAAGGCAAAGGCTTTATTGAAGGAAGCAGGATACGAAGATAAAGATGGCGACGGAATCCTAGAAAAAGATGGCAAGAAGTTAAGCATTGAATACTGTGCAGCTACTGACAATGCAACAAGCAAGGCAACAGCTCCAATTATTCAGGAACAGTTAAAGGCTCTAGGCATCGACCTAACTATTAAGGAATACGAAGGCGCATACATCAAGCAGTTGCAGAGAGATAGCAAGTTTGAAATGGCTGCTAGAAGATATGTTTGGAATGACGCAGACATTCTATACTACGTATTCACAGAAGCATCAGGTTACCCTTGGCACAAGGCTGAAGTAACTGAAGCATTAGAAAAGGCTCGTTATACAGTTGATCCTGAAGAACGTGTAAAGGCATACGAAAAGTTCCACGATGAATTATTCAAGGAAATGCCAGCAGTATCCTTGTTCGCAGACAATTACTGCATCGCAACAACAAGTGAAGTAAAGGGCTTCAAGGTAACTAGCGACGGTAGACCTATATTTAACGACGTAACAAAATAGAAGAGGTAGGCATGATTAACAAAACTAACCTAGAGGAGAGACTAGATAAGGTCATCTCTCCAGTTATGAATGACAAGACACCTGGTATGGCGTTATTGATTGCACAAGGCGACGAGGTGCTAATACGTAAGGGTTATGGTCTTGCAGACTTGAAGACTGGAAGAAAGATTTCTCCAGATGATAATTTAATTATTGCTTCCAATACTAAGCAATTCACATGCATGGCTGTTTTGATGCTTGTGGAAAGAGGCTTGCTGAACCTAGATGATACAGTTGGAAAATTCTTCCCTGATTTTCCGGACGAAGTTAAAAAGGTTACAGTATGGCAGATGATGGTACATCAGTCAGGTATTAAAGAGTACTTCGAAGAGGATCGCTGGGAACCGACAGCAAAGGCAACAACTGACGAAATGATGGATATCATCAAAGGTTTCGGAGGCTTGGATTTCGAACCAGGAGAGAAATTCTCATACTGCAATTCCTCCTATGTTATGCTAGGAAAAATTGTTGAAATGTTGAGCGGTATGAAATTTGGGAAATTCCTAAAAACCCAGATTTTAGATCCAGTAGGCATGACGAATTCTTTCGCACCTGACTATATGGATGATAAGCCAGAATCCTTAATTAAGGGATATACAATACAAGAGGACGGCTCTCTTAAAGAAGCTGAATACGATATGCTGCAAGTTGGATATGCAGACGGAAATATCCAGTCAAATGTAGATGATTTACTAAAATGGCACAAATACCTGTATGAAAGCAATGAAGAAATTTTCTTAAGCAGAGAAAATTTAGAGAAGTGTTTTGTAAATACAAAGCTTAATGATGGAACTGAAACTGGCTACGGTTACGGATTCTTCATCAATGGTTCAAAGTACCATGAGGGCCACGTAGAAGGAAAACATGAAATTTGGCACACGGGCGGCACAGCTGGATTCATATCGCGCGTATCGCGATTTGTAGATGATGATCTTTCAATCATCATGTTGACTAACTATGAGGGTCTCCCTAAAAATGAGATGTTCTTTAACATTATAAAAGAAATCTATGCTTAAATTAAATGCTCCGTCTCCTCAGACGGAGCATTTATGTAAATTTATGAAAGCACATAGAGGTAATTACTGATGAATGATATTATGAGATTTATTGCGAAAAGACTATGTATCGGGTTACTGGTAGTTTTATTTGTAACTGTTATTGTTTTTTCCATTATGCAGGCTATGCCGGGAAATCCCATTGACCTGATGGTAGACACAAGAGTTTCTGCTGAGAAGGTCGCTGAAATTAAGGCGCAATGGGGATTAGACGAGCCACCTGTTGTTCAGTACTTTTACTGGATGAAGAATGTATTACACGGCGATTTAGGAACTTCCATTTCCCTAAAACAAGGTGTTTCGGATTTGATAATGCAGAGACTTCCGTATACTTTAATGCTTACGGGAGCAGCACTTTTAATAGAATATTTAATAGCTATTCCATTAGGTTTATGGGCAGCGGTTAAGAAAAATGGAGTTGCAGACAGAGCACTTACTGTAACAACAATCGTGCTTTGGTCAATGCCTCCTTTTTGGCTAGGAGTTCTATTTATCCTTATTTTCTCCGTATGGCTGGGAGTTTTACCTATTTCAGGATGGAGCGGAATGGCCTCCTTGATTCTACCTGCCTTTACTTTGGCATTGCCATCACTGGCACAGATTTTCAGACTGACTCGTTCTGAGGTACTTGACGTTCTGGATGAAAAATATGTTACAACAGCACATGCTAAGGGTCTTAAAAATAAGATTGTACTAGTAAGACACGTGCTTAGAAATGCATTAATTCCAGTAACTGTTATGTTCTTCTTGTCATTGCCTTGGTTGATTGGCGGCGCAGTAGTCGTTGAAAATGTTTTCGCGTGGCCAGGCATGGGACAGTTAATCTGGAAAGCAATTTCCAAACAGGATTTTGTTATTGTACAAGGTGTAGTATTGGTTATTACAGTTCTTACTGTAATATGTAATCTGATCGGAGATATCCTTGCAGGTGTTCTCGATCCGCGAATCAGACTGGAATAAGGTGATATTAATGATTAAAAAAGAAAAATTTAAACGTTTATTAAAGAACCCGATGTTTGTCATTGGTTCAGTTATGTTTTTAATTGTCATCCTGGTCGTAATTTTCGCACCAGTTATTGCACCGCACACATACACAGAACAGAATGCAAGCGTTGCATTGACAGGTCCATGCAAAGAGTACCCATGGGGAACAGATCAGTATGGCAGATGTATTTTCAGTAGAGTAGTATATGGCTCTAGAATTGCTCTGAGCGTTGGTATTATAGCAGTTGTAATCGAGACACTAATTGGTGTTACTCTTGGAATTATTTCTGGATATTATGGAAAGAAAATCGACAAGGTCGTACAGTTTGTTACAGATGCAACTTGGGCAATCCCGCCAATTATTTTAGCTATGGCTATCGTTTTAATGTTAGGTTCAAGTGCTACAAATGTAGCAATAGCAGTTGCTGTAGTAAGCTGGGCACAGTTTACGAAGATTATCAGAACTAAGGTTATGGCAATCAAAGCATTACCGTACATTGAAGCGGCAAGAATATATGGTGAAAGTGATCTTAGCATTATTTTAAGATACATTTTGCCAAACCTAGTATCAACTATTATCGTATTGGCAACTTTAGCTATGCCTTCTGCAATTCTATCAACAACTTCCATGGGATTCCTGGGATTAGGAGCTCAGCAGCCATTACCAGACTGGGGATGGATTTTACAGAATGGTATTCAGTATATTAAAAATGCGGCATGGATCAGTATGGCGCCAGGACTGGCAATTGTTTGGACAGTTCTAAGCTTCAACCTCGTAGGCGAGGGTGTAAAGGAATTGCTTGACCCTAGAGCGAGAGTATAAGGAGATAAATATGAAAGACACTTTGATTGACATTAAGGATCTATGCGTGGAGTTCCAGTCTCCTTCTGGAACAGTACATGCCGTAGACAATGTTAGCTTTGATATAAAAAAAGGAGAAGTTTTTGCCCTAGTCGGCGAATCCGGTTGTGGTAAATCAACGACGGCCATGGGCATTATGCAGCTGATTAAACAGCCTGGTAAAATCGCAGGCGGGGAAATTAATTTTGACGGCAGAGACTTACTTAAGTTGAGTGCTGACGAGATGACAGAAGTTAGAGGAAAACAAATCGGCATCATCTTCCAGAATCCTTTAGATTCCCTGAACCCGGTTTACACAGTAGGATATCAGATGACAGAAGGTCTTCTGGTTGATAAGATGGAGAAAAAAGAGGCTTACAAGCTGGCTTGTGACATGCTTCGAGATGTAAAAATTTCTGACGTTGAAGAGAGAATGAAAACTTATCCACATGAGATTTCAGGAGGTATGCGTCAGCGTGTTATGATCGGTATGATGCTATGCAGAAACCCTCAGCTTCTAATTGCTGACGAACCAACAACGGCTTTAGACGTAACAATTCAGGCGGGTATTATAGAGCTTATGAATGAACTTCGTAGAAAGTATGATTCCTCAATTCTAATAATTACCCACGACTTTGGAATCGTTGCTGATATTGCTGATAGAGTCGGAGTTATGTATGCAGGAAACTTAATCGAGGTAGGGGAAGTATTCGAAATATTTGACAACCCAAAACACCCATACACTCGTCTTCTTATGAAGGCGCTTCCGACTATTACTAAGGATGAAGGACGACTAGAGACTATTCGTGGTAACGTACCAAATCTTGCTGAGGTGAAACCTGGTTGTAAGTTTGCAGATAGATGTCCTTATGCAAAGGAAATCTGTTACAAAGAAAAGCCTGAGCTTAGGGAAATTTCAGAGGGGCACCTATGTGCATGTCTATTAGCGGAAGGAGGCTTGGGAGATGAGTAACGAAAAAGAAGTTTTGATTAAAATAGAACATCTGAAAAAGTTTTTCCCGCTACGTAACAGTAAGAGTGGTGCAGCTGTTAGGGCTGTAGATGATGTAAGCTTGAATATTTACAAGGGTGAAACTCTTGGACTTGTTGGAGAGAGTGGTAGTGGAAAAACTACCCTTGCTAAAGTAATTCTAGGCCTTTTGCCACCGACAGAAAGCACCGTATATATTGACGGTAAGGACATGTGGAACAAGAAGGAACAGAAGGAACTACGTAAGCAAATCGGTTCTGTGTTCCAGGACCCTGCGTCCTCATTGAACCCGAGAGCAACTATTTACAGATCCTTAGAAAGACCTTTGGAAGTGCATGGACTTTCTAAGGCAGAAGCAAAGGAACTTATTTATAAGACAGCTGATAGAATTAATATTGGACATGAACTGTTAGAACGTTTCCCACACGAATTATCTGGGGGACAGCAACAGCGTGTGAGTATCGCAAGAGCTATTATGCTTCAGCCATCTCTGTTAGTTTTAGACGAGCCTACTAGTGCGTTAGACGTATCAGTACAGGCACAGACACTCAATGAACTTCTAAAACTACAGAGTGACTACAACATGACGTACCTATTTATTACGCACAATCTATCTGTAGTAAGATATATGAGTGACAGAATTTGCGTTTTATATGGTGGCCAGATTATGGAAATTGGAAGCACCGACCAAGTGTATGCTCACTACAAACATCCATATACTTTTGGTTTGATGTCTTCTGTACCACCACTGCATCCTAAATTCCGTAATCGCGATAAAAACCTACTGAGTGGCGAAATGCCAAGCCTTGTAGGCGACGGAAAAGGATGTGCCTTTGCTAGCAGATGTAAGTTCTGTAAGGATATTTGTAAAGAAGAGAGACCTGAAATGAAAGCTGTAGGTGAAGACCACTATGCAGCGTGCCATTTTGCCGGAGAACTTTCTTTTTAACCTGTAACAATCATGAACAATGAGAAGGAGATTAATGAGATGAGTGCTTTAAAAATCGTAAATGCCCGCATTCCAGATTATGAACAGGATTGCATTAAGGAGGCAGATCTTCTAATCCGTGACGGAAAAATCGAAAAAATTGCATCTTGTGGGGAGATTGCTGAAGATGCTCAGGCAACTATCGATGCAAAGGGACAGATTGTTTCTGCTGGTTTTGTTGATATGCACGCGCATGAGGACTCACCGGAGAATGCGTACTTCACCTCTGAATGTTGCCTCAAAATGGGCGTTACTACAAAGATTGCCGGAAACTGCGGCGAGATATACGATGCTCTTCCTAAGTTTGTTGAACGCCTAAAGGACGGAAGTCCAACAAACTATATGATGTTCATTGGACAGAATACATTGCGTGAAATGGTAGGGGCAGATGACAGATATGCACCGTCTACACCTGAGCAAATAGAGAAAATGAAAGAAATAGTCAAAGAATGGCTAGCATATTCACCAGTTGGGCTTTCCTGCGGTTTCGAGTATTCTCCGGGAGTTACTCTTGATGAAACTGTGGAATTGCTCAAGGCATTCGATGGAAAGGACTATATAATTTCGGTTCATTTCAGAAGTGACGGACCTCTTGCACCTAAATCAACAGAGGAACTGGTTGAGCTGAGCAAGCGCTCAGGATATAAAGCACAGATGTCTCATATCGGAAGTTGTAGCGCAGTTGGCTACATGAGAGAAACTCTGGATGTTCTTGAAAAAGCAAGAGCCGAAGGCGTGGATATTATGGCAGATTGCTATCCATATAATGCATTTTGTACTGGAATTGGCACAGCTGTTTTCGATGAAGAATCCTTTAGCAAGTGGGACTACAGTGACCTTATGCTTACTGCTGGACCACATAAGAATGAACGTTGCACAAAGGAATTATTCGAGAAAATCCGCAAAGAAGATCCGGATATGTATGTAGTCGCTTTTGTTATGAATGAGGATGAAATCGAAATGGCATACAAGCAGCCATATGTTATGGTTGGTAGTGACTGCGGTTTCGTTGACAAGGCTGGACATCCACGTGGTGCAGGAACTTTCCCTAGAATTCTAGGACGCCTAGTAAGAGAAAAGAAGGCCATGAGTCTTCTGGAAGCTTTGAAGAAGATGACTGTAATTCCGGCACAGCGTGTTAATTTAAGAAGCAAGGGCGAGGTAAAGGAAGGCTACGACGCAGACCTTGTTATCTTTGATGAGAATACAATCATAGACAGAGCAACATTCGAAGAACCGACATTACCTCCTGAAGGCATTTCTTACGTAATTATGAATGGGGAAATTGCTGTTAAGGATAATGAAATATTGAACGGAAGATTAGGAAGATACATTCCGTTTGAATAATCAGGTCGAACAGAAAGCTAAATAAAAAACCATCAATAAAAGGCTGATTAGCGTTATTGCCAATCAGCCTTTTCTTAATTTTTGGTTTTTAGGTTACTTTTCAAAAAATTAAGTTTTAGTTATATAGTTTTAAGACTTCCATCCTTCGTTACCTGGAAAGTTAGAGCCTTGTAACCATCGGCTTTCACCTCAACAGTTGTGTTCTCAGATTTTGAGAATGCATCCTTTCCGAGCTTCAGATAGATACGGTTGCCACCATAAGTCGGATCATTTGTCGCCATGTAGCTTTTTCCATCAAAGAAGAAGTTTAGTGTTGCCTTAGAATAAGAAGTTCCACCAACAGTTACTGATTCAATTGCGCTTAAATACTTCTCAATGTCAGCCTCTTCACCATTGAATGAAACAGTGTATGCGTCACTTCCTTCAATGCCTTTTACTTCAGGAGCAGCAGGAACTCCTGATTCACTGCCGCTTTTTGAAGCAGCCGTTACTGTTAAAGTAACAGTCTTAACACCATAATACTTTGAAGCAAGTGTCACTGTGTACTCTCCGGCATCCTTAAACTGTCCACCCTTGATAACAACTTCAGTCTGTGAGCCCTCATCTCCTACAAGTTCATACCAGTCATTGCCGGTACTTCCGCCAGCATCCTTAGTCAGTACTGTAACTGCATCACTGCCATCACGTGAAATTAGAACGCTGCTCAGATTCTTAAGGAAGTCACCCTTAGAACCATCAACCTTGATAGTTACATCAGCATTTGTCTCATGAGTATCTTCCCCAACTGAAAGACTCACATCCTCAAGGTCTTTCTTTTCACTTCCACCTGAACCTAAATACTTGTTGTTAATATCTCCAAGAGAATTATCCTCAAGTATAGCCTTTACATTTGCAGGTCTTGTCTTAACAGTCTTTGCTGAATCTGACTTTGTGTAGCTCTCGAAGGACAGATACTTGCCACTAATCTTAGAATCTGATACTGCATTGTAGTAATCAGTCCAGTCATAGAAAATGCTTCCATCTGCATTCACCACATAATCCGGAATAACGTCCTCAGCCCATCTGTCTACGATTGCTGAAGCTGCACTGCTTCCATATCCGATTTTATCAAGAATGATCGCGTTGCTCAGAAGATCTCCGTTAAACATTAGGTTTGCAGAAATGCTGCTACCTGATGAAGAATCCTCTGATGAACCGCCAGTAGATGTTGTCGCGCTACTTACAGCATCCACTTTGAATGCGGCGCTCTTCATAGAAGAGCTTGTGCTTATGGACTCACCGTCAACAACCTCGAACTTTTTTGATATTGTCTTGAACCCGGCCGCACGAATTTCAACATTGTATACACCTTTTTGTGTTGTGTGGTTTACACCCTTTCCTTCTTCGGCATTTGTATCATTGTAGAGGACAAAAAGCCCTGAATTTCCGAATAAATAATAGTCGTTTATGTATGTCAGCTCTTCGCTAGTTCCATCTGGCTTTGTAAGCACTACGCTCTCAATTGGTGAAGTAACGCCGTAAATCATGTTTTCAATTTTGAAATGAATGTTCTGTCCCGAGTGAATCGCTGTAGACTCGCTAAGCTTGATTGTTGGTGCAGTTTCATTCACTACGTTGATAAGCGCCATGCAGCTCTGAACACCCTGAGTCCCATGTTTGTCAGCAGACCTTACACGAACATAGTACTTTCCATTATTTCTGAAATTAGGCTGTCCAAGCGCAATGTCGATTGTTGCGACGGTATTACTGCCATGCGAAACATTGGTTGCCTTAGTATACTTGAGACTTCCCATGTCAGCTTTTCTTTCGTCATAGCTTACAAGCGTAACTGCACCAGAATCAGGAATTGCATCGAACCATGCCTTGTCAGCCTCGCTCGCATAATTGAACATAATCTGCACATTTCCACTACCATCCGATTTTAGTTCA
The DNA here is from genome assembly GCA_030537495.1 of Clostridia bacterium. Classification (GTDB taxonomy): domain Bacteria; phylum Bacillota; class Clostridia; order Peptostreptococcales; family Anaerovoracaceae; genus Senimuribacter. The sequence continues at coordinate 15,130 of JAUNMH010000013.1, forward strand.
GCGTCAGGCGCATAATACTTGATGCTTTTCACAGCCGCATCGTTGCTTGCAAAAGTTGTCTTTGATGGGTTTATTCTCACGTTTCCGTCGTCATCGTAGCTAGGGAGATAGTAGTCAAAAATCGAAACTGCTCCGTGGGCAATCACGTATGCTGGGTCAGTGTCCTTTACGACAACCGGTTTCGTCGGGGTTTTGTTGTCAGAAAGTGTCACACTCTCGCTTCCGCTGCCATCCTCAGTTGTGACCCTAACCTCTGCAGGATTCAGACTTGTGATCTCCCACTTGGCCACACTTCCATCATCAGTTACAGGAGTCATCGCCTCGCTCACATCCACGCCGTCAACCCATACATGAGTGTTCTTAAGAGTGTATCCATCAGCATAAGAAACTACCACATACTGTGCGTATCCCGCGTCCAAAAGCTTTGTTTTCTCGTTGTCAATCACATCAATCGTCTTGTTTTCCGGTGCTACGGTACTACCCGGCGTTCCGCTGCCACCAGCTCCTGGCGTTATAGTTGTACCAGAATTATCAAAACCACCTGAGGTATCAGTTCCGCCATTTCCAGGCTTCTCACTTGCTCCAGGATCTTCCTTCGCCTTCAGAGTAACAGCTGGTGAATAGAGGTACGCTGAAATCCTGTTCCCCTTAATCGCTCTTACAGAAACCTTGTACTTCACACCCTCCTTCAGTCCATTGATTGTATAAACTCTCTTGCTTGTAGTTGCAATCTTCTTATACTTTCCGTTGCCGGCCTTTAGCTTAATCTGGTACTTAGTACCACGAAGAGTCTTCTTTCCCTTATGCCACTTAACTGTAAAAGACGTTTCCGTCTTTGAACTTACAGTAAGATCTGTAGGTGAAGAAAGTTTCTTCGAAGTTGCCGCATATACACTGCCACCTCCATGTGGCATTGCTGTAACAGAAAGCGCAACAGCCAGTGCTATGGCTGATAACTTTCTAGGCATATTCCCTTTAATGTGTGTCATTAGATCCTCCATTAGTAAATTTTCTAAAAAATTCAATCGTTACATCTTATTATTTGAGTACTCATGTACGACCAACAGTTGTTATGTTATGCTATGTCCACTGCGGTTAGTCGTGCCTAACCAGTATTATAGTTAGTTATGACTAACTCGTCAAGTGTTTTTTGCATAGTGAAATAGAGCGGCGTATACCCCCCCGATAGAAAATATCGAAAAAACTCTAAAAGGGGTCATTACGACGCTCTATGTTTGAAAGCCTCAGCAACAAAATCAAAATCTGCTAAAAGAATAGATTATGGTTACAGGAATGATGAGCAGTTTTTTTCTGATTATTATTCTGAAGCAAGTCTTTTAATTGCAGTCTTATAGATTTCTTTAGCAAGGATCAAATCAGACAAATAGATATATTCATTTGCCTGATGTTCTGTTAATTCTCTACCTGGTAACATAGGGCCGAAGGCAACAATTCCATTCATTGCTCTTGCATAGGTTCCGCCACCGATGACCGTTGGTTCGCTCATGTCTCCGGTTTCATCACGATAAGCAGAAAGAAGAGTTTGGATAACGGCACCATTCTTGTCCATGTAAACATGAGGTTTATTTGTGATAACCTCTACCTTAACATCACTGAAACCATTTCCAGAAAGATGACTATTAATAGCATTTATAATATCTTCGAGCTTGAAGGTTACAGGATAACGTAAGTCAATGTATAGAACAATATCATCGCCAACAGTTTCTATCTTACCAATGTTGTAGCTTGCTGGACCGCTTGCTTCATCTGAAACCTGTCCGCCAAGACTTTCGCCGTCATATTCCAGCTTAATAAATTCGTGGAAGAACTTAATAAGTTTGCAATCTGTAACAACTCCACTCAGTTCATTCATCAGCTTAGAAATAGCATTTTCTCCGTCCTCAGGAGTGCTTCCATGGGCCGCTTTACCCATTACAGAAAGAGTCTTTGCTTCTCCATGAACAGAGTATGACGCAGTGCAGCTGTCGGGAACCATATTTATGGCTGTTCCGCCAGAAACACTGTTGAAGCAAGTATCGGACTTCTTAAAAGCAATTTTTAAGTGAGCAATTCCTTTTTCTCCGTAGATTGCAGGGAAATCAGCATCAGGAGTAAAGCCAAAGTCAACGGCTTCTTCGTTCTTTTTATAGTATTCCATGTCTTCCCACGCACCGGTCTCCTCTGCCTGACCGAAAATGATGCGGACTCTCTTATTAAATGTAACACCTTCTTCAAGAAGTTCTTTAATGGCATGGATTACTGCTATTGCAGGTCCTTTATCATCTGTCACACCACGACCGTAAACCTTTCCATCTTTGATTTCAAGAGAAAAAGGATCCGTGTCCCAGCCATCACCAGCAGGTACCACATCTAGGTGAACCAGAATGCCCATTAGAGTTTCTCCACTTCCTACTTCAGCATATCCAATCATATTCTCGCAATTTTTAGTCTCAAACCCGTAGCTCTTGCATATTTCTAGAGCTTTATTTAGGGCCATGTGTACGCCTTCTCCAAAAGGATAAGCGCTGGACAAATCCTTTTCGCACACACTTTTGATATTAATTATAGAACGTAAATCATCAATCATCTTTTCCATTTTTATCACTCCCTTACTTCTTCGCGATAGTTCCTCGCAATAATTTCTAAAACAAAAACCGATCATATATTATTATACAACCGGCCCTTGTACATCTTCAATTATTTTTCAAATGGCTTGTACTCAACATCAAGTCCAAAGTGCTTAGGTCCGAAGCATTCCAAACCTTCTGGAGTAGTCCAGATTTCAGGGGATGGAAGTGCAATTACTGTCATCTTATCACCAACTTCAAAGTTAGGTGTAGTCATTGGATTTCCTTCTCCGTTAATCATGCAGATTAGGTCTGGAGCAATTACATCAACTTCGCCATTGCGGTATGAGATGATGTTTTCGTTCTTTAACCAGATGCGATATGCTTCGTCCGCGTAATCTCCTTCGCCTTTTAGATGAATTTCACCAAAGTTGAAGCCATCTCTTGTTTCACAAGTGTAGTCTGAAATGTGACCTCTGAATAATACTTTACCTTCTTTATCATCACAGATAGCAGAAGCAACATCTCCGCCAGCTTCCTTTGTTTCTCTTAGAACTCTACCGATTTCCTGAGCGTAAGTAATTGCTCCAGGAATTAGAGAATTCTTGATAACCTTACCAACGTTTGCGTGATCAGCTACGCCTACAAGGTTGTCGCTTACAACAGCAATAGCTCTAACGATATCTTCTGCTCTTAAGTCATCTGCTACATTCTGAATTACAATCTTTTCACCAAATTTTGTAGCTACGCCCATAGGGAAAATAGGAACGTTCTTTACATAGTAAGTAGAATGCTGCAGTTCAGGAACTGAACGTCCTGCTGGGTCAGCATCTATAAGAGGAAGATCCATTAACAGTGCAGCGTGAAGAGCTTCAGCTGTATTTTCTCCACCTAATTCAGTTGAGCCAATTGCATACATTTTCTTACCTAAAGATTCCTCTAGAGCCTGCACAGCTAAAACTGCGGAAGCTGTTTCGCTATGCTTCAGATGAGCTAATCTAGGGTCAGGTTTAGCTGATGGTGCACCGCAACCATAAGGAGTAACAACATACTCGTCATCTGGAAGTTCATCTAAAGTGATTAATTTTAGAGTTTTTCCCTTTTCGAAATGTTCTTCTAAAAGAGCCAAACCGTCAGCAAGTGGACCGCCACCACCGGTACCAAGCACTGCACATCCGTATAATACGTCAATCATGTCCTGTTTGTTTAATTCTCTCATTTTTCTGTCTCCTCTTTTTTGTGTGATAATTTATGCTACATTTTCGGCGTTATCTCTTGATGCAGATGGAATAAAGCGCTCTGCAATAAGATAGATAACAAAACCTACAATGATGCCAACGAATTCAATTTTAACTAGTGTATAAGAAATAATTGTGCCTAATGCCCAAGCAATTACACCAGCCCAGTTTACACCGTCCTGTGGTCTAAAGTTCTTAGCTTTACCTTTTCCTATAACCCAGTAGTCAGCAAGAATTACTCCGCCAACAGGACAAACAACGTATGATAGTAAGCTTAACACTCCCTCAACGTGTCCCAAGATACCTAGGTCGCATAATACAATACCAACAATTCCTGAAATTAAAGTAGCTTCTCTTCTTCGGTTATCTTTAAGCTTAAGTGCCATAACAATGTTAAGACCTGCGCTGTAAGCATTTGTCGAGTTAGTTGTCCATGTTGAAATAACAAGTGCAATGATACCCAGGAGTGGAAGTCCTACTTCAATCAGAACCATACTGATATCGTACTGTCCTGATAACTTTGTAAGAACAATTCCCATAATCAGAGTTATTACTCCCATTGGAAATACACCGTAGAATACTGATTTAACAGTGTCTTTTCTGCTTTTCTGGAATCTAGTATAGTCAGGACCAGTGATTGTACCTACAGCAGTGAAGTTAAATGATAGTGCTACACCTGACATGAAGCTCATGGATTGTACAGTTCCTTCATCGTTAAGGTTTCCTGTTCCGTAAACCTTAAATGCAAGGAATGTTCCGTAGCACATAATGACCATTAGTAATGGAATAGAAATCTTGTCTAGTTTTTCTAGTGCATGCACTCCATATACTGCAGTCAGAAGCATTATGATTCCCCAAATTGTGTTTGATACTACAACTGGAATATCCCATCCGGTCATAGCTAGCATTGCGTTACTGAAGGCTTCTCCACATACTCCATTCTGTATCCCAAACCAGCCAATCATGTTAACAGCAAAGATTGTACTTACGATAAACCTAGCTCCGCTTTTTCCAAAGCCGGCCTGACAACATGTACAGGATGCTAGTCCAAGGTCACAGCCTATCATTCCTGTTGCAACCATACCTACAACTACAATTAAGTAGCCTAGGGATCCTGAAATAATTGCTGGCCATATAGGCATTGCTTCGGCCAGTAACGCTCCCAATAGGAATGCAGGAACGCATACACATATGCCGGCCTGAACGAAGGCTAACGAAATCCAGTCTTTTCTGTCTTCAACAGAAATCGCCTGCAGAGCTGTGACTTCTGCTTTCGTACCTTTATTTTCGTTTGTACTCATAATGGTACCTCCTTTTGAATTTTCTCTATGATAGCACACATTATTATAAATGATAATTATGCAGATGACAGAATTATTTACCAATTACATTGTGCTTCTGCACAAAAAACTTGCTTATACTTGTGAGTTTTGATATCATAAATAAAAAATTAGACTAGGAGGAGCCATGAGTGTTACCGTTCGAGATTGCCTAAGACTACCCTCGTTTCACTCTGCCAGAGTGATTGCAGGCAAGAATGGACTGGGAAGAATAGTGTCATCTGTATCTGTAGTAGAAATACCTGAAAAGTCTGTAGAGGCAATTAGTGTATTCAACCCAAATGAGTTGTTAGTCACGTCATTTTATTCAATTAAAGATGATCTTGCTAGACAATGCGAGGAAATGAGAAACTTATATGATGGTGGAGGCGTTGCATTAGTGCTGTTTTATGTAGGTGACGTCATCCCTCAGGTGTCTGACGAGTTGTTGCAGACCGCAGACGTTATGAACCTACCTTTAATTCTTATTGAAGATGAAGCAGAATATAGTGTTAGATATAGTGATGTAATTAAAGATGTAATGGGGGCTGTCTTCTACGACCAGGCATCTACGGAATCCTTTGCGGACACTGTGGAAAATAGATTGAAGCAGATTCCTTACAATAAAAGAAGCATGGAAACCCTGCTAAATGTAATAGCTGAAACCTATAACTGTAACCTTGTGCTTCATAACAAAAATGGCTTATATTTCACATCAATATACAAGCCACCCTTTGGACAATTTGGTCCAGAATTCTTTTTAAATGCTTTCGCTGATGGCCCAACGGACCTTTTCTGTAAAAGCATAATGTTGCAGGATAAGTCATTCTATTTGTATAGAAAAGAGTTCCCCCATGCAGGAAATACCTGGCTCACATTATATGCTTCAAGCAACGAAAACAGCATTAGTGAACACAAACTGGATGAAATATGTGCATGCACAAATTTCTTCTCAACCTTATGGGGATATACCCTAGATATGCAGAATTATAATACTGTTATTACTTTAATCTTGAAATCATCTCGCATAATAGGAGAAAAATTCCTTGAAGCTAGTGGTGTGCCTTTTTCTAAGCTTTCAACCATTCTTGTAGTTGACTCGGAAAAAGACAATTTAACAGATATTCTTCGGCAGATTGAAGGCATATTGAAGGAAAATGAAAGGTTCTTTGTTAAGGATATTATTGACGACAGGCTTGTAATTCTAAGCTCTATAATGGTATCCCAAAAGGATGATGGCATTATAGCTTCGGAAATAGAGAAATGTATAAATGAGTACGAGGGTGTCTCATTCTTCCTGGATACAAGTAAAAACCTAACATCAATGAGGAAAATATATTCAGACTTTTGTGCAAATTCAGCAGCAATGAGAAAAATTTTCATTCACCGTAAATACCGCGACATGTATGATGTTATATTTTCACAGGAGATTACGAATTTAGCTATAAATAGAGGCAATCGAAATGATCAAATCAAATCCATAATCGAAGCCTTAAAAGACGACAGTGACAACCTGCTGGAAACCCTGGCGGTGTACCTAATCGACTGCGACTCGCAGCTCAACACCACTGCAGCCACCTTGTTTTTGCATAGAAATACTGTGACGTACAGGCTTAACAAGATAAAGCAGATAACAAACACCGATTTCACCCTTATGCCGGCTACCTATGATTTTTATCTAGCAGCTGCGCTGTGGCGGTTAAGCGAAAACTCTTAAATGTTGCACATCGCCGCGTCAGTTATGTTATCATATAAACACTAACATAATTAGCAACTATCAACCAAGCTTAATCAACCCGAAAGGAGCTACCCTATCGTGGAGCTTTTTGCCGATTTCTACCGTTTTCAGAGACTACAACCGTCGATTTTCAACCTTCGGGGACGACGCCCTCTTCCTGATTACCGGAGACACAGGTGCAGGAAAAACAACCATTTTCGACGCTATCAGCTTCGCTCTTTATGGTCAGGCCTCTGGCGGCGACGAACGCAAGAAGCTTTTTCAGATGCTTTTCCATACGGGAATCTATGCGGACCTTCAGAAGAAATTGAAAGAAAAGAAAGATAAATGTGATGAGAAATGGTCGATCTATTATGTCTTTGAAAAATCCTTAGAATGGTCTACCACAATTAATATGCGAAATGTTATAATAAAGATGAAGAACTTGCCATTTATTTATCAGAAAGGTGGGAAAAATGTGGTAAATGAAGCAATTTTGAGTAATGATAATGAATTCACTTCCTTCATGTTTAATGGCCATAATATACGCTTTAGAACATCCCCAAGATTGGAACGATACACAAAAGTTATCGAATGGGATAAGGGATACATTGTAGTCATGGCAAAATACAAAGGCTGTGACGAAGAAGAATACATAGATTTGATACCGATACTGAGAAACTTATATTTTGATGTGGATAAATTTTTGAAGCCAATTCAGAAAGTGAGGATTGAAAATGTGTGATATAAAGCAAGTTGCAGATGCTGCAGATGTAATTATAAATGGATACGCATTTACGAAAGATAAGGGCAACGTGAGGGTTCTTAATTTAAACAATCCAGAAAAAGCAGCATACTTGAGTTATGACGGAGATGTCCTTGAAACTAGTATGGATGATATTGAATTAGAAATCACACTGCATTATCGAAGCCATGCACGTACATGCAAGTGATAGGAAACTCACAGAAGCAGGTTCAGCGAAATTCTTTGTTAGAAAGAACGGTGATACGACCATCGAAAATGAAGGTCAGCTTACAGATCAGGAAATAAGAAAAATTCGTGAATTCATAAAAGACAATTACAAGGAAATGTATATGAAGTGGGCTCAAAAGAGTGACAATGGATTTTATGGAGAATAGGAAGAAGTCTGATTAGTAGGTCTAGTACCCCTTGGTGCTATTTCCGGAGGTATTGTTTTGCTACAATTTGCCGAAAAACACAAAATAAAACTGCCGAAAAATACAAAACAGACTTGAGTAATCGTTGGAATTAGAATATAATAGCAACATACAAGGCGGCGCAATTATGCAGCACATAAAAAGAGTTGTAGACAATGCTTTGGACAAGAAAGCTGAAGCTTTTAATGCAATAAATATAGTTGGCCCTAAGGGTTGCGGAAAAACTAGGACAGCAAAGGAACGCTGTAAGACAATAATAGAATTTCAAGATGAAGAAAAAAGAGACGGGTATTTGGCGGTAGCACAGACTTCACCAAAGCTTTTTCTAAAAAATCCTAAACCTATCCTATTTGATGAATGGCAAGACGCAACGAAAATTTGGGGAACAATACGCAAAGTTGGAAATTGCAAAAGATTACTATAAGCAAATCTACCTGACAGATATTAGTGCAGTCGATGGCGTAAAAAGAAATCCCGAATGGGCGAGAAGCCTGATGTGGTCATATGCTCGCAATATGGCAACAAAGGCAAAGAAAAGTAAAATATTTGCAGACGTAAAAGCAACACAAAACGTCTCAGATGTAACACTAGATTCATATGTGAAAAAACTGGAAGAACTGTTTGTAATCAAGGATATAGATGCGTGGACACCACAAATCCGATCGAAGACTGCAATAAGAAGCGGGAAAAAACATAATGAAGAAGCCTCAAAGAATCCAGAACATCCTAGAGCAAAGTACAGAGAGCCGTCAGCATTAATTGTAATTTCTGCAACAGCAGCTATGGGCTACACAACAGACAATGGAGTAAAAATTGTTCCAATAGGTTGTTTAAAAGACTAGTTAGCTATGTTTCGATGTTAGAAAAAAAGCTTTATAAAGATTAGGTATACGTTCTTGAGTGAAGGAAATAGAAAAAATTAAAAATATTTCAAATTTCTGTCCAATTTTTGTCTAAAAAAACGTTTACTATATAAAGGGGTAAATTGAGGCGTTTAGAATATGCAATAGAAGGAGCAATGGTCTATTGCAATTAGTATTCCGCAACTGAAATACTAGAAAGGGAGCCCTGTATGAAAAGCGATGAATTTATTATTGACCTAATTAAGGCCGTATTATTAGCTGTAGGCTTGTATGGCTTCTGGAGAATTAGAATGTTTTTTTCTAGTGTCAATGACTTGAATGACGTGATACTGCTGTTAGCTTGTGTAATAGCAGGAGGTTCATATTGGATAGGAAAATGCATAGTTAGGTCAAGATGTGAGAATTTCAAATCAAAGTCTACCACTCGTGATTGACAAAATATGACGAGGGGTCTTATTGAAGTGGTGGGTTCGGCGAGCACACCACTTCAATACAAATGGGGAGATCCCCATATTTTACCTGCAAGAGCATTTTCAGCCCTCCTTTAGTACTGCGATTCGTGTTGTGATCAGTTGTTTAGTCTGTTCTATATATTCCTCTGGTAAATAGGAATCTTCACATGCACGTAAAAGTTTGTCTTCTAGAGAACACATTTTAGAAAGCATTTTTTCTGCTGCATTCTCAGCAATGCCACACTTAGATGCAAAAGACATAAAATCACGTTTTTTCAGACGTCTCTTCTTTCCATTTAGAGTCAATGCCATTTCTTCTTTATCTTCTGGTAGAACTATATTAACTGGTAGCATATCATATGCAGCGGATAATGAGTACTCTCTAGCCCCTGGTACAGACTCTATAAGAGAAAAGTTTTTAAGGTGCATATCTGAGTTTCCAATAATAAAAGAGAAAAGAATTCTTGTAAATAATTCAGATAAATCCAGTCCTGGTCTAGAGGAGTATCTCTTTATTATTCTTCCACACTGTTCATAAGAACCTTTATATTTGTCAGCAGTAAGTCTTTCTGCTAATTGGCAGAAGTCTTCCATCGCATAAAGTTTCGCATCCTTGGAGGTTTTGATATTACGATCCACCCTTTTTGTAATGTATGCGTATTTGTTGTCATTTATAATTAAAGCATTAGGCACGGTTTTGATTCCAGCAATTTTGGCGGCTACCATGGCGAAGTTTTCGAATTCTGGCAAATTATCATATTCCTCAGTCTGTGGTTTGAGGATGTAACCAGTAGGATAGTCAACTATGGTCAATCTAGAGTCAATATCTGTAGATAGATGTAATGATAGCTTCTTCTGTACACCTGGAACGGTTAGCCCCTTATTAACTGTTGTATTCGCAAGTTCTTGCAGCCTTTCTTCTGATACATCTAAAATTGGCATTTTGGATGTACCGAAAAAACGTTTAATACATTTATTGTGCCAACGGTGTTGTTGCTCTTGAGTAGAGCTTCTATCTTCTAATTCTTTTCCACAATATAAGCATCTCATATTTCATCCTCGCTTTTTACGCTAACATCACCTATGCAATCCTTGCAAACGGTAAGAAGTAAACCGAATCTATCACTCAAGTCAATTTTCCAATTGCGGGTTACCAGTCCAAGGAGCCATCCTTCTGGAATAAGACCATCAAAAAAAGGAAACAAAACATTGGAAGTATAAGGTGACATTGATAGTGGCATGGTTAAACTGACGGGCAACGGATTTGCACTTTCCAGATATTCCATATCGTATGTGAACTCATAGCCTTTGTCCGTCTCTTTTATGGTACCGGCAAAATTGCCTTGTACGAAAATGAAACCTTTTCTATACGCTTTTGCCATAGATTACTTCTCCTTTATCTTTCCTGGAACTGCTTCTTTTCCAAACATTGCAAGTGCTTGGTTTACTTTGTCTAATCGAACAGTCTCCTTACCCTGCTCTAACTCCCTAATAAAACGTAAACCAAGGCCCGAGCGTATTGCAAATTCTTCTTGTGTCAGCCCAGCTTTTCTTCTTTCTTCTTTTACATATCTCGCGATCTCATTCATACTGTTATCTTACACCCGATAGGGTATAATTGCAACTCGTTTTATATAATTACACCCGATAGGGTATAAATAAGTTTGTGAAGATAGAAATTACACCCGATAGGGTATAATTCCCATCTCAGAAGAGTGAAGAACCTGCTCTCCCCTATTAAACGAATAAGGGAGTTAATAAGAAGCAATCACGAAAAAACCAAAACAAAAGTGCCGAAAAATGCAAAATTAGGAGAAATAACCCTAGAAAATGTGCAGGCGAGGGTGCTGGGGATGCAACCTGGAAGACTTTCTATTAAAAAAATTACAAATTTATCCCGTCGCGGGGGTTGACAGCCTCCGTAAGGCGGTGGTATAGTATGTACTGTTCGAAGAATTGTTCAGAATTTTCGAAGACTGAACAAGGAGACGGCTCTTGAGAATTCGTTAAGTCGAATGCCGAAGGTGCAAGGTCAAGAACACGTATTAGAAGATACGCTTCTGACCGAATCTCTCAGGCAAAAGGAAAGAGTGAGATAAAGTTGATTCAATATCAAATCAAATATGATTGACAATTGACCATTACTCTTTTATAAGTTAGATTTCAAGGGCTACTGATTTCAAGTAGTTTTTTTTATTGCATTTTTTTGAAAATGCACCATGAGACAGAAGGAGGAATAGTCATGTTTGAAAATCTTGAATCGGCCTTATACCCTATTGTGTGTAATTTAAATAATTACCTGTCCAGCTATATTCTAGTGTTCTTGCTGATTGGCGTTGGTCTTTGGTACACTATCAAAACCCGCTTCATCCAGGTAAGATGCTTCGGCCAGGGAATGAAACAGGTTTTCGGAAACCTTTCATTACATGGCGGAAAAAATGAGTCCGGAATGAGTTCATTCCAGGCGCTTACAACAGCAATTGCTGCACAGGTAGGTACAGGAAATATTATCGGTGCGTCCGGAGCAATCCTTACAGGAGGACCTGGAGCAATCTTCTGGATGTGGTTGATTGCATTCTTCGGAATGGCAACAATCTATGCAGAATCAACGCTAGCGTTACATACAAGAAAAATAGATGAAGACGGAACAATTCACGGAGGTCCCGTTTACTATATCAGAACAGCATTCCAGGGTAAATTCGGTAAGTTCCTGGCAGCATTCTTCGCAGTAGCAATCACACTGGCACTTGGATTCATGGGATGTATGGTACAGTCAAACTCCATCGGATCCACATTCCAGACAGCATTCGGAATCCCATCATGGTTCATGGGAGTTGCAATGGTAGTGATTTGCGGAATTATCTTCATTGGTGGAGTACAGAGACTTGCATTCGTAACTGAAAAAATCGTTCCAATTATGGCAGCAATCTTTATTCTTGGAGCAGTTGCAGTAATGGTTATGAGAATCAATTATATTCCTGCAACATTTGCAATGATCTTCAAATATGCCTTCCAGCCACAGGCAATTCTAGGTGGTGGAGTTGGTACAGCACTTAAGCTGGCAATTAGCCAGGGTGCAAAGCGTGGACTTTTCTCAAACGAAGCCGGAATGGGTTCAGCACCACACGCACACGCACAGGCAAACGTAAAGAACCCACACGAACAGGGCGTTGTTGCAATGATCGGAGTGTTCATGGATACGTTCGTTGTACTTACACTAAATGCAATCGTTATCATTTCAACACTTTACACAGCAGACGGTCCACTAGCAAAGGGCTACACAGGAGAAATCGTAAACGTGCTGGGCAAAACAAACTTAGCCCAGACAGCTTTCGGAACAGTATTCGGAGAAAGCTTCGGTTCAATATTTGTTGCAATCTGCCTGTTTTTCTTCGCATTCTCAACTACACTGAGCTGGAACCTGTATGGTAAAATCAATGTTGCTTACCTGTCCCGCAAGAAAGAGAATCCAAAGAAATTCACGTTAATCTACACTGTAATCGCACTGGCATTCATTTTCACAGGAACAATGATGTCCAACGACCTTGTATGGGAATTGACAGACCTGTTCAACAACCTAATGGTAATACCAAATGCTATCGCACTGTTTGCATTAACACCAGTTGTACTTAAAATCGTCGAAAACAGAAATAAGTAGTTCTGTAAATAAGTAGTCGCCCTAGGCGTCTCTAATTGTTGAAACCTCTAATAGATAATCTTATAAAAAATAATCTGAAAAAACCTGCAAAGCAGTCCAAGCGGATTACCATGCAGGTTTTTTTAGTTTTCTAGCGTTCTTACTTCCTGACCTTTAGCGCAACTCGAAACCATCGTCAGTACGTGCAATATATGTGTTATAGAATTCTTCAAGGGCCTTAAGAAGATAATAAGTATCCTCAGTGCCTGCGGTTTCGAAAGGCGAGTGCATTGCCAACTGAGGCAAGCCGATGTCGAGTATGTTAATGGAAACATGAGATACAGAAATGTTTCCAAGAGTGACTCCGCCAGAGATGTTAGAGTGATTAGCATAACTTTGAACCGGAACCATAGCCTTCGCGCAAATGCCTGAGAAAACCGCATTAGACATAGCATCAGTTATATATTTCAAGTTGGCATTATGCTTAATAACGACACCTTTGTTAATAAGTGGCCCGTTGGTTGGATCCGCTTTTTCCATGCGATTAGGGTGCAATGCGTGAGCATTGTCTGCGGAAATCATGAAAGAGCTAGCTAGAGCCATCTTGTGTTGCTGCATGTCTTTTCCCATAGTGTCAGATATTCTTTCAACAACATCAGAAAGCAGAGTGGAATCAGCCCCCTGGCTGGACCAGCTACCGATTTCCTCACTGTCAAAAACACAGCACATAGTTACGCTGTCATTGTTTCCACCAGCCATAAAAGCACGCATAGAAGTGTAAGCGCACTGCAAATCGTCTAGCTTCGGCGAACCGATAAACTCATCGTTCACACCCATAATAGCGCCCGGCGCTCTATTGTAAAGATAGAGGTCTGTGCCCACGATATCCTCAGGGTCAACATCGCCTACCATATGAGCAATTTGCTCCATCAAAACCCCCTTAGACCCGCTTAATCCAACAAGTGGAAGCATATCCTTTTGAAGATCATAAACGTAACCATTATTTATTTCCTTGCCCATATGAATTGCAATATTTGGGATAACGAGAAGGTCTCTGTCGAAATTCACAAGATGACTCCTCAGATTGTTTCCATCCTTAACAACGACGCGACCCGCTACTGAAAGAGGTCTGTCTAGCCAAGGAGAATAAATTACGCCGCCATACGGCTCAGTGTTCAAACTCAGATAATGATCTTTACCAACAATCTCAGGGTTGGTTTTTATCTTAAACGTACAGCTGTCACCATGAGATGCAACAATCTGGAAGTTAGAAAAATCTTTCATAGGAATCTTGAAGGCTATAATGGAGGAATCACCACGAATTACAAAATACTTTCCTCCTGCTGTAAGTTCCCATTTCTCATTTTCTCTAAGAAGAATGAATCCATCTTCTAGCAACATTTTCTTAAAATTGTCAATTACATGGAAATAGCTAGGACTGCTCTGAATAAAATCCAGAAGTTCTCTGCTGATTTCCATTTTTGCTTCTTTGTACATATAATATCCTCCGCACATTATATTTTATAATGAAATTCTACCATACAAAGTACAGATGCACAACAAAATAAGCAGCGGCGCCTCACAAAGAAGCACCGCCACTTATTTTTTAAGCGTAGAGATTATTCTAACGTATTACTTAAATTATTTATCCTGATCCAGCTTATTTGTCCTTGGAAGCTTTGATAGAGTCAGTTCTGTAGATGAACTTAACCTGTCCGTCCATGTCGTCGCTTACGCCGGCGAATGACTTGTAATCCTTGGATACGTCAACTGTTGCCTTAACCCTAGTCACTACGTCTCCTAAGTCGCCGTCCACAGCGTCAACTAATTTCTTAACACCCTTCTTGTTGAATTCCTGAAGGCCTTTGTCTAGCTTCATTGAACCATTCTTAAGCTGAGTGATTCCCTGAATCAAGGAAGGTGTGCCGTTCTTAAGCTTGATGATTCCACCATAAAGCTGATTTGCACCCTTTGAAAGTTCAGCTGTTCCGGATTTCAGTTCCTTAGCTCCGCTGTTTAATGTCTTTGCTCCTGCGGCTGCTTCTGATACACCGTTAGTGTAGGAGATTAGGCCCTGGTAGAAAGCATTGTAGCTGTCTAAGGAAGTTTTTAGGGATACCAGTGGAGCTGCTGCTGCGCAAGCATCCTTAATCTGCTTCTGAATTTCATCTGAAGCCATCTTATCTGCTACGATTTTGTTAATCTGAATTTCTGTATTGTCGGCAATTGTCTTCTTAATTGCATCTGATGCCATCTGTGCCTCTGTCTGTGCTGTAATTGTTGCTTTGATTGATGCGGAAGTCATTTGTTCTGCAACCTTGGAAGCGATTGTCTGCTGAATTGCTTCAGTCTGCATCTGCTGATCGATTGCGCCTTCAATTGCCTTCTTTTGATCTGCAGGAATTGCATTTGCTGCAACTGCTGCGTCGTACTGAGCCTTAGTCATAGCTCCCTTTGTTGCTGCAGGAACAACCTTTTCTGCTACGGAATCGCGAACTGCTGCAGTTACCTTTTCAGTAACCTGAGCCTGTACCGCTTCAGTTACCTTTGCAGTAACCTGTTCCTTAACAGCGCTCTTTACGCCTGCTTCGATAGTTGTTCTGTTAGCTTCTACAGCCTTAGTGACCTTTTCAAGAGCTTTCTTGTAAATGGCATCCTTATCTACAGATGAGATGATGTTGCCAAGTACAGTCTGATAGTTATCAATTGTAAGCTTTGGAACCTTAACTCCTGCCTGATCCAGCTGAGTATTTGCTGTTGAAAGAAGAGTATCGAATACCTGCTTAGCTCCACCTACAAGTGAATCGTTATTTGAAGCAAGTGTGCTTAGGCCAGTTGAAAGTGATGCGGCGCCCTGCTGTAATTTTGCAGCACCCTGGTCAAGGCTAGCTGCGCCGGTCTTCAGCTGTTCAGCCCCTGTTGCAAGAGCGTCTACACCCTTAACAAGCTCGCTTGACTTGTCAAGTAACTGGCAAAGTCCATCGTAAAGCTTAGATGAACCGTCCATTAACTGATCCATTGCCTTAGTTAAATCGTTAAGTGAATCACCTAAGGAATCAAGGGAATCAATCTTAGAAGTATCAAGCTGGTTGAACAGTTCGTTAGTTGCAACTGTCATAGTTGTGTTCATTTCGAAGTTCTTTACATCTGCACTGATTTCAACGTATGATGGAATTTCCATTTCGCTTGAATTGATGTTGAAGTTGTGCTGCAGTCCTGGGAATGCGATTCCTACTACTGCTGTTCTTGTTCCGTCGTTGATAACCTTACCGTTGGAAACATCGACGTTTGTGAACTTTTTATTGTCCATAAGCACGCCTGTCAGCATTGCGAACGGCACGTACATCTGCTCAGTTTTTCCATCAATCTGAACGTTTTCGTAGATGTTGTTCTGATAATCAAAACGCATAGTTACGTGACCGCTCTTTCCTGCCAGGTCTTCTGGTGAAATTGATTCGCCATCTAGTGTGTAGCTTACTGTCATGTCGACAGGAAGTTCCTTGTTAATGTCGCCCTGGTAGTAGATGTCATTTCCATCTGCATCCCAAACGCGCATGTTGTCTTTATCTATAGTGTAAGTTTCGTCACCCTTTACATTTTCTACATTTTTAAGTTCTGTAGAATCCTTGATTTTGTCACTGCCGATGGCATTTTTGATCCAGTCACTTACGATAACCTTGTCAACGGAACCATCTGCGTGAGCTAATACGTATACTGTTTCATCCTTGGAAATTTCGTCCCCTGTGAGTTTTGATGTTGTCTGGGTGTCGGATGTCTGAACAGTCTTTTCTGTTACTGCCTTAGTGTCGTCCTTTGTCAGGCCGTAAACAATGCCTCCTACTGAACCGGTAACAACCGCTGCACAGAGGAAAACAGACAGATATTTAATAGTTTGTTTCTTCATTTTACTGTACCCCCGTATTTATTTCTTTAACCTTAACGTCATTTTTGCCTAGCTTTACAACATTCTTCATATCGAAGGTTGTCTTAACGATAACCTTGTCGAATAGCATCAATAGTGCAGGCAGAATGAAAATTACGCAAAGCATTGATACTACTGCGGCTCTTGCCATCAGCATACACATTGAACTGATGATGTCGATGTCTGAGTAAAGTGCTACGCCGAAGGTTGCTGCGAACAATCCCATACCACTAACTATAATGGAAGGAATTGAAGTAGTAATTGATGTATAAACTGCGTCGCGTTTGCTTGCGCCTCTTATACGTTCCTTCTTGTATCTCGTTGTCATCAGTATTGCGTAGTCAACGGTCGCACCTAGCTGAATAGTACTGATACAGATTGGCGCGATGAACGGCAAGGACTGCCCGAAGTAATGCGGCAATCCAAGGTTAATGAATATTGCCAGCTCAATTAGTGAAATCAGTATGAACGGCAGTGACAAGCTTTTTTCAACTACAGCGATGATTACGAAAATTGCTATAATTGATACTGCGTTTACTACCTTGAAGTCGTGGTCTGTTGTATCAATCATGTCCTTCATACAAGGAGCTTCACCGATTAGCATACCGCCCTTATCGTATTTCTTAAGAATTGCGTTCAGTGAGTCAATCTGTTCACCAACCTCATCACTAGCAACCTTGTATTCGGAGTTAATTAACATCAGCTCCCACTTGTCGCTCTTTACAACGTTCAAAACAGAGTCAGGTAAAATTTCCTCCGGAACCTGTGAACCAAGTACTGATTCAAGTCCCAGTACATATTTAACGCCATCTACATCTTCCATTTCATTAATCATGGAACGTACATCCTGGTTAGGCGTGTCTGCATCAATAAGTACCATGTGAGTAGAAGCGATATCGAAGTCGTTTGACAGCTTACTGTTCGCAATAACGTAGTCAATGTCTTCAGGTAAGCACTGTCCCATATCATAGTAAACTTCGTCATTAGTCTGAGTGTATCCATACAGTGCAGGCGGAATTAACAAAACAAATATAACCAGGAATACTGGGAATTTCTTAAGCATCTTTTCTGCAATGCGGTGTACATCCGGAATAAGTGAACGATGCATTGTTTTGTGAAGCTGCTTGTCAAGAACAAGGATCAGTGAAGGTAGTAGTGTTACGCAGCTTAGCACGCCTAGAAGAACACCCTTTGCCATTACGATACCAAGGTCTCTACCTAGAGTAAATGTCATGAAGCAAAGTGCAATGAAACCGGCAACTGTAGTAATTGAACTTCCTAGTACAGAAGCAAGAGTTTCCTTGATTGCTATTGCCATAGCCTCGTTTTTGTCTTCGCGAATATCGCGCTGTTCATTGTAGCTGTGCCACAAGAATATGGAGTAGTCCATGGTAACCGCCAGTTGCAGTACCGCCGATAGGGCCTTCGTGATGTAAGATATTTCTCCAAAGAACACATTGGTTCCTAAGTTTATTAGGATCGCGACCCCTATACTTGCAAGGAATACAAATGGAATCATCCATCCGTCTAGGAACAGCATCATTGCAGCGCAGGCAAAGATTACTGCCAGAGCAACATATATAGGCTCTTCCTTTTCACACAAATCCTTCAGGTCTGTAACTAGTGCGGACATTCCAGAAACGAAGCACTGTTTTCCTGCAGTAGCTCGGATTTCTCTAATCGAATCCATAGTTTCATCGGCTGAAGTAGCCGTATCAAAGAAGACAGCTAACATAGTCGCATTCTTTGTATTAAACTCGTCGTAGATTTCATCTGGAAGTATTTCCATAGGAATTGAAGTGTCCAGAAGAGAATCGTACCATAGTACAGTTTCTACATGGTCTACATTCTCAATCTTAGTTTTTAGCTTCGCTACATCCTTAGTGGACATATCCTCTACAACTATAAAGGAGAAAGCACCTTTACCAAAGTCGTCAAGGAGTTCCTCTTGCCCTTTTACCGTATCCATATTGTCAGGCAGGTAATCTAGCATATCGTAGTTAATGCGGGTATTCATAATTCCTAAGATTGAAGGAAACAGTAATACCAGCGAGATGATTATGATTGGTATATGATATTTCACAACCGCTTTCGAAAAACGCATAACCTTTATCAGTCCTTTCTTCATATTTTGTCTACTATCTATTCTCTACGTTTAATGATTATAAAGACTTGGATAAAGGTTTTGTACAGACAAAAAAGCCTCTGTGTCAAAAATTCAGACACAGAGGCTACATTGCCTAAAAAATTATTAAATTTCCTCTTAATTTACCTTTTTCTTACAATTTTCTATCATTCTTTCCAGTTCACCATGCTTAAGCTCGCATAAGCGTTGTATCTTAGAAAGAATATTGTCCGGCATTCCACTGTCCAGCCATCCCATAATAAATCCGAAACACAAGCACAAGGCATAGTCCAAGATGATTTCCTTGTCGAAGTCGGAAATGTCAGCTTCTGATAAGAGCTCATTCACATACATAGAAACCAGATGTTTACATACCTGCCACTGATATCTTTCGTAAATGTCCCTGTTCACAGATCGGAAAATGTGCAAAACAGCTTTCTTGTTTTCCAGAGCGAACTTCATTGCAACGGTTAGACAAAGTTCAATTGAGTCTACCGTCGGATACTCACGAATAATCTCTTCAATTTCATCATCGACGATGGATTCAAGAAGCTCCGGAATGTCGTGATAATAATAGTAGAAAGTATTACGATTAACCCCGCAATCTTCCACAATTTCCCTTACAGTAATCTGACTTAGCGGCTTTTCACTTAGAAGCTTAACAAAGGAGTCTCGAATCGCTTTCTTTGTAAAATTTGCCATATAAAATAATCTCCTTTTGCAATGCTACTTTTGATTGCTAATTACAGCCATTATAACAGATTTGCAAAGGATTCATCAAGTGCAAATTTATGCGCCATTGTGATTATTACGCTTCTCAGCAGCTTCTTCTCCTCACTGTCATCAGAATCCACAGGAGACATTTCCGACCCGTGCCCCGACACGAATTTCAGCGCCGCCTCAAACTCCTCACAAAAATAGTTGTACGCATCCTCCGGGCTGTAACTCTCCTCCTGCATCTTAAGCATGGTCTGGATATTATCCAAGGACAAAACCGTCTTAGCCAGAACAACAAACATCAGTGAAACAATCTGATCCCTATAGTACATTTTTTTCACTGGTCCCGGAACAATGTGCATTTTTACGTAATTGCTTAGCATTGTATCGCTAACCTTCAGACCGAAGCAAGGTTCCACAGCCTCACTTATAAGTTTAACAACCTGCTTTAGGTATAACCCAACATTTGGGATTTCATTGTATCTTGGAAGGGTAAGATTCCAAATATTATTCTCAGACATAAAAACCTCCGTAAGGGTTATTGAATAACTCTTGACAAGTTATAGCTTACGATGTAGTATGTAGACGAGTTATTTAATAACCGCTACAAGGTTATTATAACCACTAATTTAGGATATGGCAAGAAATATTTGTATAAACGAGGAGGCATTATTATGGTAAACGTACTGACACCGGACGATTTAGATTATGAATTTGATTTTGATTTTGGATTCGGAAAAAAGAACGAAAAGAAGCGTGAAAAGAAGCATGAACAGATGATTAGAGGGAAAACCCTTTTCACAGCTAAGGATCCAATTAGCGCCTTGACGCATTTTATCGGTTTCTGGGCAGCTTTGGCGGGTATGCCAATTTTACTTATCAAAGCCTCCTCAGATGGAGCCAACTTAGTATCTATGGTAAGCCTTGCAGTTTTTATGGTGAGTATGGTATTGCTATATGGTGCAAGCACAGCATACCACAGCTTTACTGTAAAGCCTAGGGCGGGAAAAGTACTTAAAAAAATAGACCACATGATGATATTCGTTCTCATTGCAGGCTCATATACTCCAATGTGTACTATGGTCCTGGGCGGAGCGACAGGACTGAAGCTGCTAGTTTTGATATGGTCTGTAGCGCTGCTAGGAATCGTGTTCAAAGCTTTCTGGGTGACTTGCCCGAAGTGGGTATCTTCGGTAATTTACATAACCATGGGCTGGGCGGCACTTCTTGCCATCGGCCAGATTTATGCCAGCATGGCCCTGGGCGGATTCATTCTTTTGGTTATGGGCGGTGTGCTGTATTCCATCGGTGGAGTGATCTACTCGCTTAAAATCAAGGACATTGCCCCAGGCTTCGGGGCTCACGAGGTCTTCCACATCTTTGTGTTGGCAGGTTCACTCTGCCATTTCCTAATGATGATTGGATATGTGGCATAGGTGCAGGGAACATAATTTAAACGTAAATAAGACGCTCTTTGTCCAATTCGGCATTACAACTTTGTTAAATATAGAGGAAATAATTCAAGAAAGAGAAGATGTGTATAACCAGTGCGGAATTACAAAAGATGACCAGGTTAAGCTTGCAGTTGCTGAGCCTTTATGGTAAATTTATTATATGAGGAGCAAGAACGCTGCTATTAAATACGCTAAACAGTATGCAAAGGGTTGGACTGTGGTATATCCTAAATATTCTGCGGATTACACAAATTTCGTATCACAATGTCTAAAAGCAGGTGGAATACCTACAGTGGGAAGCCGAAATCAGAAGGGTATATATTCATCGACAACAGTTCGGAGGGATTTATCCTATTCAAATTCTAGGAAAGGGTGAATGCGAAATGAAGATAAAATTTAAACCCAACAAATTGTACGTCTGTTTGCAAATTTTGTGTGTAGCAACCTTTTGCTCCATGTTTCTGCCATGGTTTTCATTTAATGTAGCGGTAGCGGGGAGCTATTGGGGAATTAATGCGCTAAGAGTTGCGTGGATTCCATTCCTATACATGGCAATGTATTTGTTTGTTCTAGATCGAAGCAAGACGTGGCAAATTTTTTTTTATGGAAGTTGCTCTTATTGCTGTTCCATGCATATTTGTCTATGAGCTAATGAACTGGCCAAAAGAATTCATTACATCCAACATGAGCTTAGGAGCAAACTTGCAAACTGCTTTACCAGGATTCTGGGTTGCTACGAGCCTTGCGTTGCTCAGTTTAGTATTTTATCAAATAGTTCTGCTTTATGGAAAAAATAGTTCCTTCAGGAACAAATAATAATTAGAAAGAGTTTTCAATGCTGGATTACGTGGAAACGGATGCATTTCTAGTAGTTTGCAGGAGAAAAAACGAATTTATGAACAGGATTACAACCCGTTCAAACTTTAAGATGTAAAACAGGCCGTGAACCGATTTAGGTTCACGGCCTGTTTTACAAAGTACTTTCGCCACATTGGTCACATTCAAGGCACGGAACATTCTTTACAATGATAATACAATTGTTATAATTCACTACATGAGTTGTAGTGCTCTCAACAACGGTGCTGTTTTTACAATACATACACATGATCTTACCAAATTCCTTATACCTATGCAAATCTGCAATACATCCCCATTTTATTTACGGCTAGCAAAGCTGATTTCTATTTTCATTATAATCGCCCAAGGTCAAACGTGCAACACAGCAGAACACATGAACAACGTAATTGCTTTGTGGATAAGAAAAAATCAGTCCCCAAAAATAGAATAAATTACTTTTCGTTTTTGTCCAATTTCGCGTTTTAATTTCGTTAAATATATAGAAGGGTAAATTAAAGAGTAAATTGAAAGAAGGTGCATTACCGATGTGGAATACTTTTACGAGCATCAAGAAATCTAGGATGACACCCTGAAACGAAAGGATTTTAATTATTGAAATACGAGCTGAACTTAGAGTAATATTGAACAAAGAATCAAAAGCTAACACTTTCACAGGAACAAAGGAGACCAACCATGAAAAGAAAGATTGGAATAGGAGTTTTAATATCCTTAATTGTGCTATCAACCCTTACCATTGCATGTGCTACAACAGACTCAGTCTTTGATTCAAGGGATGAGGAAATCTTTAAAAATGAGAATACAAGAAAATATGAAGTAAAGAATGCAACTGATGTTGATTCTCTGAGGAACTGTTCTAAAGCAGATGTTGTTAGAACAAAAGGATCTCTAATGCTTGAAGCCAGTGCAGATAATATAAAATACATGTTGGCACACTCACAGATAAACGTAGTAGAAAATATTGAACAAGAAGAACTAATAACATTATCGAAAAGAATAAATGCAGAATTCAATCCGGTGATTCTTTCCGAAGGACAAAAAACCGTTGGAGCAGTCATTACAACGAATGAATTGGGGGTGACTCAAATCAGTGAAGTTATTGCTGAAGTTGCTGCTCGGGAGTTATTGGGCAAGGTAGATGAAACAGATGTAGCGAAGAATGAATATTTCTTAAATTGGCTCAGCGAAAACGCCATCTTAGATATTGATGGTATTTATGGGGACTATTATAAGACGAGAATGAATGCTAGCTCTAGAGCTGTAGCTTCTTCGTTCGGGGATACGTCCATATACCGTTATCTGTATACAGCGCCTTATGAAGAAAATAGCACAGAATATGAATCCGTAAAAGATAGCAGCAGATATCTACTTGCAACAACCAAGATTACAATTTACGGATATAAGGTAAAGACCTCTGGTACTACTACATATGATTCCTTTAAAGCATACTTTAATGTGACACCACATAATGATTTGCGACTAACATCTTTTAACACGAATTTATATACTCCTGACAATGTGAAGTATGATGTTCTAGGTGCGACTGAAATTGAGTCAGATTCGTCAGCCAGTTCTTCAAGAACCATAACTATAACTTTACCGACATCAGCGTTACGAGGCAATACTGATATTTCTGGAGCACTGACTCATACATATTCATATAAGACCGGTGGAAAAAACGTCAAAAATAGAATTCTGCATACGAAGTACAAAAGCACATGGGAAGTCAGCACGATTTCACCAGAAAAAAATGCTTCCTATAGCATTACTCCCGGAATGGTTGTAAAAGCAAATAAAGGGAAAGAAGAGAATTGCATTGCAAGGGCCTCTCTTTCATATTTGAAGTTGAAAAGGGCACCTTCTGCAT
Source organism: Clostridia bacterium (assembly GCA_030537495.1). Taxonomy (GTDB): domain Bacteria; phylum Bacillota; class Clostridia; order Peptostreptococcales; family Anaerovoracaceae; genus Senimuribacter. The sequence goes on from JAUNMH010000013.1 coordinate 39,042, forward strand.
ATTGGGTATCCAACAAAGATGTTATCGTTGCCTTGAAATATAAGAATCATACCCAAATTTAGTGGCCTAACCTGATGAAATACAGGGATTTGCTAGAATGAAAATGTATGTTGTTAACAGTTAAGCATTAATTAGTCAAAAAAATAAATTCTTTTTCATTTCTTGTCCAATTTCGCGTTTTAATTTCGTTAACTATATAGAAGGCTAAATTAAAGAGTAAATTGAAAGAAGGTGCATTACCGATGTGGGAACGTAGATTCAACGAGACGATAGATTGAAAAACGTAGTCGAAATGGCAGAAAGGAAAGTTTGAAAAAGAATAGAGTTTACGGATAAATAGAGAACGGTACAACAAAACAGCCATCTGGAGAGGGTGGCTTGCTAGAATAATATGGGCAGACCATATCAGGAGGTTACAGTTGCAACAGTATCTTCCTTAATGGTGTAGCCGTGGCTTCTCAAAAAAGCAAAAGCCTGAGATGTTGAAAGCACCTTACTGACAGGTTTGGAATTGCCAGCTGTAAATCCATCAGGCGTATAGAAGGTCCCATCAGTCAGCATGTGCCAGATAGCGGTCAGGATTATGCGACAGAGGGCAATAATCGCTTTCTTGTGGCCACGACGTGCCTTGATTCTGCGGTATCGCTCTGTAAATTCCGGGTGATTCCTGGATTTTACAAGGGCATTTGCAACTTGAACTAGTAATGGTTTAAGGTATGCCCCGGAACGGGAAATCCTTGTGGATTTGATCTTACGGGCACTTGCGTCATTACGAGGACAGCAGCCAGCCCAGGAAACAAGATTTTTTTGCACCGGAAATACAGACATGTCCGAGCCGATCTCAGAGAGAAGAGCAATTGCGGTCATGGGATTTTTATCGAATCCCGGAACAGAGCGTATCTGAGAGAGAACTGTTTCATAAGGCTCGCAGAGACACAGGAGTTCCTGTTCTATCTTTTGCTTATGGTTCTCAAGCTCATCAATGTGACTCAGACATTCACGCAATTTAGTAGCCTGCTCTTTAGAAATGGCACCGTCAACAGCCGCCTGTATTTCTTCCACAGGTGTTTTACAGTTTTTCCGCAAAAACGGTTTAACATCATAAGATTTACCTGGATGCTCAAGCATATACTCTGTAATGGAGCGTGTGGATTTTCCGAATATGTCTGTAAAGACATCATCAAGCTTAAGATTTGATACGGTCAGTTATATGAACTAGGTAATAATTATATATACAACGTTAATAAGGATAAAATAAAGGGAAAGTATATGGAGAATAGGAACGATATGAACATTAAGGAGAAAGTGGTGTATAAAAGGTTAGAACTGGGAGGAAAGAGAATAGGTGTCGTTCAATATTACAATGTACTATTCATAATGGAACTGTTATCAGAGAAAGACTTATGGGCATTAGAGCAGTTGAACAGTGTCATAGTTAATATGTATATGAGAGACATACATAATTGGAGTGAAGGACATTGTATACGATATAGTACAGTATTTCATTACAGGAAAGATTATTCATTGGGAGCGAATGTTTGGAATGCTTATTCTTATTTGCGGTGGAGAATATAGAAGGCAATGAAGAAAAAGTTTATATGACAGTACAGATCATTGTCATCAGTACCATATGAATGTTTGGTAGAAAGATGCCAATTATTGATGCGCAAAATATTTTTGACAGCCGAGAGAACTTCAAATATATAACGCTTTTCCATGCTGGTACAATCTGCCATTAATAGGTCTATGTCTGTCTGGTACTCTGTCGGATTATATAACAAGTTTCCGTATAGAAGTTCGTCAAGAGTGATCTCGAGGGCATTACTAATTTTGATAAGTGATTCTAAACTGGGTTTACGTTTAGCATTTTCAATATAGCTTATATATACTGTTGAAAGATTAGTAATTTCAGCAAGTTCTTTGGCAGATAAGCCTTTTTGTTTTCGAGTTCCTCGAATATGTGTACCGATTAATGCATAATTTATTTCCATATCCTCACCTCCTCTCTATCAGGTCTTTTTTTGATAGATAGAAAAATGGTGAGCTGTACAATAGCATTTGGTTGTATAAAAGAAAGTATAGCATATGCATGTGGTAAAAAGAAGAATGTCGAAAATTGCGATAAAATACAATTGCAGAATAAATGAAACAGAGGTACTATTTGAGTATTGAGTTACGTTAGGAGGTATAAATCAGTATGTCGGATATTGAAGAAATTAAGATACTGGCAGAGTTAGAAACAAAGGGAGAACTGCTGAGACAATATAAAAATCAGTTTCGGCAGATGTGTAGTAAGAATAAGTTAATAAAGAGTTCGACAGTACTAGAACTATATGATAAAATTGAAGAAATACAAAGAGAATATGAGCATTTAGATAATAAGCTGACACTAATGGAATACAACCTTATATAGTTCTATTTTTTTTGTTTTAATACTACTGTTTCCCTTAGTAAATACTTGTAAGATACATCTCTAATATTTTTGCGGATTTCTAGTTACAATTAAGGTAACTACTATCGGAAAGAGGTGTATTTACTTGCGTACAGAGGATTATATTGCGGACAATATTATAGCTTTATGTAAAAAACGTGATATGAGCAAATATCGGCTGTCACAGTTGACTGGTATATCTCAATCTTCGATTGGAAAAATTATTGCTAAAGAAAGTTTACCAACTATGCCTACTGTAGAAAAGATATGTGACGCACTGGGAGTAACAATGGCACAATTCTTTGCCGGAATGGATGTTCCAGTAAGCTTATCAGAATCACAACAAGAGGTTCTGAATATTTGGAATAATCTTGATGAAAAAGAACAGAATGTAGTGATACAAATGCTCCGGGGACTTCAAAAATAAAGGAAACAGTTGTAACGAAAATGTTGACTGTTTCTTTTTTTTATGGAGTTGGGAGATTATGGTAATTGAAAAGAAATATTATGATATTGCACAGCGTGAAGCAGAAGAAATGCAAAGAGAAATTGATGCAGAAAAAGCGAAAATGTCAGAAGAAGAGATATTAGAGGATAAAAAGTGGCATGATGAACAATTGGAAACAATTATTAAAAAGGCAGAAGCTCATATGCGTCGTTTTAAGAAAGTTCTAGATCCTCAAAAAGTAGTGAAATTCACTTTTTTACAAAAAGATGCATTGGAAATTGCACGAAATATGCAGATGAATATAAAAACTGAGCGTAAAGAAGATGATTTATGGGGGACGATAGAAATGTCATTTAATAATATGTGGTTTTTAGATTCGGCTCCTAGTGAATGGAAAGATATTTGGAATAATTTGATGAAAGAAGCTCAGAGAGTGTATATAGAAGCAAAAGATAACATGATCATGTATCAATATTATTATGATTTGGCGGTAGAAGTTCCTTGTGTGTAGACAAAATACAAATAATGATAT
>JAUNMH010000014.1 GCA_030537495.1 Clostridia bacterium
CGGGCGCAGCCCACACTCATCTTGTGCCCGAGACTCTCTCTTCGTCATGATTCCTGCCGCACCTGACACTCTCCGGCAAGCGCTGACGTCGAAAACACCGTCTTGCACGCTCTATGCATCGTTTTTCGACAACGCGGTTCTATCATTTCTGGCACATCTGCCTATTTTTACATTCCCAGTACCAACGGCAATAATTAGAGTCTATGCCAGTTGTCCCATCTTTTGTTTTCTGGGTCAAATGGGACATATTTATCCAGTAATTACACTAGTTTGACTATATAACACACTCTACTTTCCATGTAAGGCGTTCCTTGTCCTTTCAAAATCAAGATATTTATATCAGAAACCGGCCATTATCCCGTTCCGTTTGGTATAACTTATCATAAAAATGTATATTAATGCATTTCTGCTATTTCCATTGGTACTCGCACCTTCAAAATCATACTTTGTGCCTAACATTGATACGCATTTTGCCCCAAAACTGTATTTTTTATAAAATCGGGCACGAAAATGGAACATTATGTCAGAAATCTCCCATTCCAGCGTCTATGCATCGTAATTAGGCGATGCGTGTCCAAAAAAATACAAGCCAAAAATCGCAAGTCAATAAGCACAGGCCCAAAGGTGAAAAGCAAGGACGGCAAACCAAGAACAGCAAAGCAAGAAGCGCAAGCTAAAAAGGTGTAAGGCAAAAAATAGCGGACTTACTGAGCCCGCTATTACTTTAAAATCAACAAATTGTTTATTCAGTTGCCAAATTCAAAGACTTCCCCTTTAGAATTCTGCTGTCTTTGGTGTTCTTGGGAATGGTAGCACGTCTCTGATATTGCTCATACCTGTGATGTACATAATCATTCTTTCGAAACCTAGGCCGTAGCCAGCATGCTTTACGCCGCCGTACTTTCTAAGGTCAAGGTACCACCAGTAATCTTCTTCCTTAAGTCCAAGTTCAGCCATTCTAGCTGTAAGAACGTCAAGTCTTTCCTCTCTCTGGCTTCCGCCGATGATTTCTCCAACGCCAGGAACAAGAAGGTCACAAGCTGCAACGGTTTTGTTGTCGTCGTTGAGACGCATGTAGAAAGCTTTGATATCCTTAGGGTAATCAGTAACGAACAGAGGCTTCTTGAAGATTTCTTCTGTAAGATATCTTTCGTGCTCTGTCTGCAGGTCGATTCCCCATTCAACGGGATACTGGAATTCCTTGCCAGACTTCTTAAGAAGTTCAACAGCTTCAGTGTATGTTACGCGACCGAAGTCGGAGTTAACGATGTTGTCCAGTCTTTCAAGAAGACCCTTGTCGATGAACTGGTTGAAGAAAGCCATTTCTTCAGGTGCGTGTTCACGTACATAGTTGATGATGTACTTAACCATTGCTTCTGCCAGTTCCATGTTGTCTTCAAGATCAGCAAATGCAATTTCAGGCTCAATCATCCAGAATTCGGACGCATGTCTTGGAGTGTTGGAGTTTTCCGCTCTGAAAGTAGGTCCAAATGTGTAAATGTTTCTGAAAGCCATAGCAAATGTTTCTGCTTCCAACTGTCCACTTACTGTAAGGCTTGTTTCCTTGCCGAAGAAGTCTTCGCCATAGTTGATGCTGCCGTCTTCATTCTTTGGAAGGTTGTCCATGTCAAGAGTTGTAACTCTGAACATTTCGCCTGCGCCTTCGCAGTCACTGCCTGTAATAATTGGTGTGTGAACATATACGAAATCGTTGTCCTGGAAGAACTTGTGAATTGCATATGCAACCAAGGATCTCACTCTAAAAACAGCTGAGAAAGTGTTACTTCTCGGTCTCAGGTGAGCGATTTCTCTCATAAATTCCATGGAGTGTCTCTTCTTCTGCAGTGGGTAGTCAGCGGCAGAATCAGCTTCCATTACGACTCTGTCGGCTTTGATCTCGAAAGGCTGCTTCGCATCCGGTGTCAAAACCAGCTGACCTTCAACCATAAGTGCTGAAGATATTGGAGCCTTTGCAATAACGTCGAAATTGTCGATTTTGTCTGCTTCGTAAACTACCTGAACAGATTTGAAGAAAGTTCCGTCGTTCAGTTCGATAAATCCAAACTTGTTTGAGCTTCTATTGGTTCTAACCCAGCCTCTGATAACGATGCTCTTGTCAGCGTATTCAGCTGTGTTTCTGTGAAGCTCTCTAAGCTGTATGTCTTTCATATTTCCATAACCTCTCGTTAAAAAATTCTATTTATCAGTATATCACACCCAAGGCGCCTTAGTAAATACCCAAAAGTTGGCTATATGCCTCAAGGGCGCCATCCGTCTCGCCTGCAAGGACTTTTTTCGCCAAAACCTTACCGAGCTGCACGCCCTCCTGATCAAAACTGTTTAAGTTCCACGCAAATCCCTGGAACATTACCTTATTCTCAAAATGAGCGAGCAAAACTCCCAGAGCCTCCGGCGTCAACTGTTCGCCAACTATAATGCTAGAAGGTCTGCCACCTGCGAAAAAGCTGTTTTTATCGTCATCATCCTTGCCGCACGCAAAAGCCATAATCTGCGCAGCCACATTAGCATTGAGCTTTTGCTGGCTGCTGCTTCCCTGAATCTCCACGTCACGGTTCATCTGATTGTTTCTGAAACCTACAAATTGCAACGGCACAATATCCGTACCCTGATGCAATAGTTGATAGAAGGAGTGCTGTCCATTGGTGCCCGGTTCGCCAAAAATCACCGGACCCGTCTTATAATCGACAGCTTCTCCAAAGCGGTTTACACTCTTACCATTGGACTCCATATCCAGTTGCTGCAAGTGTGCAGGGAAACGGCTCAGAGCCTGGGAATACGGCAATATTGCTGTCGCATTATATCCCAAAATGTTTCTCTCATATACTCCCACTAAAGCATCTAGCATGGCCGGATTCTCTCTTATATTTTCATTCTTAGCAAGCAAATCTTCTTCCGCAGCTCCATCTAAAATCTGCTGGAAAACCTCCGGCCCAAATGCCAGGGATAAAACCACACCGCCTACTGCCGATGTGGAGGAATATCTTCCTCCAATGTAGTCATCCATATAAAATGATGCCATATAGTCAGGATGTCCTGCAAGGGGTGAAGTCTCGCTAGTAACAACCACCATGTGTCTCGAAGGATCCAGGCCAGCTTCTTCAAGAGCTTCTTTGACAAAAGCTTCGTTGGTCAAAGTTTCCAGAGTTGTCCCCGATTTAGATACTAATATAAAAATAGTCTTTTCTACATCTATTTGTGAAAGCACTGCCGCCGCATCATCTGGGTCTACATTACTGATGAATCTTGCTTGCATCTTTAGACCTGAGCCATCACCTTTCAATGTTCGTGCCCAATTCTCCAGACTCATATACAGCGCCCTCGGTCCCAGGTCACTTCCACCGATTCCAATTTGCACAACTGTGGTGAATTTTTCTCCCTTTTCGTTTACAATTTCCCCGCTGTGTATTTCTTCGGCAAACTCTGCAGCCTTCTTCTGCTGGGAAACATAAAATTCCCTCTTATTTATTCCGTCAGCAATAACATCTTTGCCAAGCTGCCCACGTGTCAAGTGATGAAGAGCCAATCTTTTTTCACCAGTGTTTACCATTTCCCCATTATATAAAGCGGCAAACTTCTCAGTGAGTTTTGATTCATCGGCAACCTCCTGCAGCAGATTCAGTATTTCTTCGTCGACTTCCTTTGCTGCATAGCTGTAAGTCATGTGGTCACCCATTGGCACCTGATACTTCGCAACCCTTGTAGCGCCTGGTTCTCCGGCCATTGCATCTTTCAGACAAACCTTGTGTCCTAAAGCCTTAAGCTTCTGATACGATGTCAGCTGATCGAAATTTTTCCATTCAATTTTCTTTTGTTTCATTCCCTTTTGCCTCCAATCTCTATTCAATCCACATTTTCCCGATTTAACTAATTCTACTCGCTTTTTATTGAGATTTCAATACGTCTGAGCGAAAACAACATTTCAGGCCATTAAAACGACATTTCAGGCCATTAACGAAATTGCTCTCTTATTTCATGATAAAATTTGAATATCGAGAGACATTCAATATCGAGGAGGGATACTCATGACCAAGTCAAATTCACGCTTTAGACAAGCTTTTATCTCAATTCTTATAGTTGCAATTATCTGCGTTTTTAGCGCGCCAGTAACAGCTCACGCTGCAAGCTCCACAGAAAACCTTTCAACTTCCAGTCGTGCTGCAACAGATGAAATCGTGGGAATTGAAGTCAGAGACGGAACTGGCACTCGCAATTACACAGTAGGCGATGAATTTAAGGCCAACTTCAGGCTTTTCACAAAAAAATCCAATGGCAGAAGTTCCTATGTCAGCGATAAGGAGAACATAGTTGTTACAGGCTATGATATGAGCAAAGCCGGAACACAGACTGTTACGGTAACTTACAAGGGTTTCTCGACTACTTACGAAATTGTAGTAAAGAATGTCGTGGCTGCAATCAAAAGCAGAGCCCTAGACCAATATGACTTCGTGTATAACGGAGAGCCCGCTGAACCAAATGTAATTCTCAAGGATGCTAACGGAAACATCGTAGACTCATCAAATTACGATGTGACCTATGAAGACAACGTAAACGTTGGAACAGCAATGGCAGTTGTTTCCTACAAAGGCGATTATGCTGGCAAGACAAAAACCTACTTAGCCTTCAGAATTGCTCCAAAAGGAACAGCAATCACCAAGATTAATCCAAAGGCGAAGAAGCTAGTGCTCAAAATAAAGCCTCAGAAGACTCAGACTACTGGCTACGAAATCAAGTATTCACTTAAAAAGAATATGGTTGATTCAAAGACATTAAAGGTTGCTAACGCTAAGTCTTCAGTTACTCTATCCAAACTAAAATCTAAGAAAACTTACTACATTCAGATTCGTACATACAAAGTAGGCAAGCTGAATGGTAGAGATTATGCTTACAACAGTGCATGGTCAAAGGTTTATTCAGGCAAGACCAAATAGCCGTATTGACAAGGATTTTCTAGATTATCAAGGGTTTTCTCGGAAACCCCGAAACACATTACAATGTTAGGCAGCGATTAAAGGAACGCTAACTATACAAAGAGAGCGCAGGCCGTGATAAGCGCAGACTGCGAAAGTCACCATTCTTCATAGAGCGCAGACCGCAAATTAGGTCTGCGCTCTCTTTGATTGCACGTCATCGAGCAGATGCCCTTGCCATTTTGTGTTATCTCTTGCACCAGATGCCCTATTTCTAGCATTCCATGCCAAATAGGCCGCGTAAATCTATCATATGTGGCACATTCCAGCTTGTTCACGCTCCCCAGTACCAATGCCCAAGGTTAGATGCAAAATACTTCCAACACCTTTACCCACATCCCTAGCGCTATCTCTGGAAAAGGGACATTTTCCCCATAGAAAACAGTATAAGAGTCTTCCCGATACCTGCCCCAATAGAAAAACATATCGGAATGCACGGGTTTTCACCAGGTTTTACTTGGATTTCGTCAAGGTTTTGGAACTAGGCACATTCAAGTACCTCAAATGTGCCACAAACGATAGAGCGCATCGCAATTAGGCGATGCGCTCTATCGTCAGTGCATCCCCTAACATGCCCAAATACTTCTAAATATCTCTGAATCACCACTCGCATCACAATTAGACGATGCGTAACCACAACAAAGGACCGCAGCCTCTAGGTTGCGCCAATCATACAAACTAAAAAAGGCGCGAACCAATGATTTTCCAATGGTTTGCGCCCACATATTCATATATTACCACAAGTCTTACATATCCTTCAGCAATCCGTGCTTCTCGTAATTAGTTACGCGAGCGGGTTTGTTTTCATCGTCTACGAAAACAACTGACGGGTGGAAGTCCTTAGCTTCTTCAGGTGTCATCTGTGCGTAAGACATGATGATGATTTTGTCGCCTACGCTTACGCATCTTGCTGCGGCACCGTTTAGGCAAATCATGCCAGAACCCGGTTCGCCTGCAATAGTGTAAGTTTCGAAACGGTTGCCGTTGTTAACGTCAACAATAGCAACTTTTTCATATTCTAGAATTCCGGAAGCTTCTAGAAGATCACTGTCAACTGTAATTGAACCTACATAGTCAAGCTCAGCCTGAACAACAGTGGCTCTGTGGATTTTACCTTTTAGCATATCAAGCATCATCTTCGCAAAACCCCCTTACGCATTTACAATGCAGTTGTCGATAAGTCTAGTGCTACCGATATAAACAGCCATAGCAATTAGTACATTGCCTTCGATCTTGTCAACATTTGCCATAGTTACGCCGTCTACTGCTGAGATGTAGTCAATCTTTGCCTTAGGTTCTTTTTCAACGTGAGCAGTCATTGCGTCAAGAATTACCTTAGCATCACGTTCACCATCAGCAACCATTTTTTCAGCCATACGAATTGCCTGTGAAAGAACTAATGCAGCCTTTCTCTCGTCTTCACTTAAGTAAGTGTTTCTTGAAGATTTTGCTAGGCCGTCATTTTCACGAACGATTGGGCAACCAACGATTTCAATGCCGTAGCTTAGGTCGCGAACCATACGTCTGATGATTGCAAGCTGCTGAGCATCCTTCTGGCCGAAGAAAGCTTTGTCAGGTGTTACAATGTTGAAAAGCTTTCCAACAACTGTGCAAACGCCACGGAAGTGGATTGGTCTAGTTTTGCCGCAAAGCTGCCTAGGCATGTCGTCTAAGATTTCGATGTATGTATCAGTTTTGCCGTTTCCATCAGGGTACATTTCGTCTACTGATGGGTGAAATACCATGTTGCATCCGTGTTCTTCAAGAAGCTGACAGTCGTGGTCAAAATCTCTTGGATAGCTTTCTAGGTCTTCTCCTGGTCCAAACTGTGTAGGGTTTACAAAGTCTGATGCAACTACTCTGTCACACTGTCTAACTGCTTCGTCAATAAGGCTTGCGTGGCCTTCGTGAAGGTATCCCATAGTAGGTACAAGTCCTACTGTCAGACCTTCTTTCTTCCATTCCCTTACCTGAGAACGTACTTCTGCAACTGTTTTTGCTATAATCATAATTTACCTCATATCTTTCTTGCCCACCTAGCACGCACATGGTGCCGCAGGCACATCAAAACTCCCAGCGCCAGCTCGCACACGGTGCCGCCAGGCTATATCAACTTAGTACTTTTCGCGCAGGCCTTCCAGGAACTCATCGGAGCAGTCGCTCTTAACGAAGGAGTGCTCAGCTGCTGGGAAAGTTCCAGCCTTAACTTCAGCATCGTAGGCGCGGAAAGCATCCTTAAGTGCTTCGCCGATTTCGCCAAAGTGCTTAACGAATTTAGGTGTAAACTGCTGGTTAATGCCAGTCATGTCCTGCCATACAAGAACCTGACCGTCACAGCCGGCGCCAGCTCCGATGCCGATAGTAATCATATCAACCTTTTCAGTGATTAGAGCTGCAAGTTTTGGCGGTACACATTCAAGAACACACATGAATGCGCCAGCTTCCTGTACAGCAAAAGCGTCCTGAAGCACGCGCTCAGCGTTAGCTTCGCCCTTGCCCTGCACCTTGAAGCCGCCAAAAACATTTACAGACTGCGGAGTCATTCCAATATGCGCACAAACTGGAATACCTGCATCAACTATAGCTTTAATCTGTTCCTTAACTGCAGCGCCGCCCTCAAGCTTAACTGCATTAGCACCAGTCTCCTTAATTAGGCGTCCTGCATTAGCAACAGCCTCTTCAACAGAAGTCTGGTAGCTCATAAATGGCATGTCCATAATAACAAAAACTTCCTTGCTAGCGCGCACAACGCTTCTACCATAGACAATCATTTCATCCATAGTTACAGGAAGAGTTGTTTCATATCCCTGCATAGTCATACCCAAGCTGTCCCCAACAAGAACAGTGTCAATTCCACACTGATCCACAAGACTCATAGTTGAGTAATCGTAACAAGTTACCTGTGATACCTTCTGTCCTGATTTCTTCATTTCTAGTAAAGTTGCAACGGTTCTTTTAGCCATTTCCATGTCCTCCAAATTTACGACTTAATGTAATTTCTATTTTGCGTCACTTGTATCCAGACATTCACGAAGAATGCCGTAATCCCTCTGCGGGTTTTTTGCCTGAGCCACCTCGGTCAGCTTTCGGCTCGCCGCAATGTACAAATCCCTGTCTACACTAGCTGCTATACATCCTAGATGTTTTCTCACGGTCTCCGCGTCTCCGCGTTCCACCGGCCCGGTCAAAGCTCCCAAAGGCCCATCCTCCAGGATGTGCCGGACATTACTCTCCACCAGAGGAGTCACCGCCATCAAAGCTTCCTCATTTGTGAATCCACATTGACTCATTAACTCCATACTCTCCTGCATAAGAGCGCAGTAGAGATTGCTGGCAATTGCACATGCTGCGTGATATTTAACTTTGTTTTTTGCCTCAATTAGCTTGGATCCCCTGGCGTTCTCCTTGAAATAGTCCAACCACCATGAGATGCCCTCGTCACTGCCTTCAAGGCAAAAAAAAGCACCCGACAATTCCCTATAACTGTTAAGCTTGTCGCTTACAGGGAATAACGGATGTATCGAATACCCATGTGCGCCTCTCTCCTTAATGCCTGGGAATGCTTCCTCCGAAGAAAGGGCGCCACTACAATGGCAAATCTGCTTGTTTCTTATATCATAATTTTTAATTTCTTCGTATGTAGAATTTATAACTCCATCCGGTACTGTTAGAAATATAGCATCACTTTCTCTAATTAGTGTTTCCATTTCCGTATAACATTGGGATTTTGTAAATTCTGCCGCTTCTCTTGCCGATTTTTCATGCCTGCTGTAATAGCCGGTCACGGTAATCCGGTTCTCTGAGAAGAATTTTCCAAGGGAAAAACCAACTTTTCCCGCTCCTATAAATCCTGCTTTCATATCATCACCTACCATAAAATTTCGGTTGATGCCATCTTCTTAAGCTCCAGGAGTAATTCTACCTCGACATGTAATACACATATGATATTTTTTCAAAGAATTTTGCCGGTACAGTTCCATTGTCTGTCAGGATACTATCCGCATTCGGCAAAATTGTACTACTGGCGAGGACCGTTGTCAAGGATTTTTAATGGTTCTTTCTCGCTTTTTTCATTGCCTTTTTCTGGGCACGTTCTACTTCTCTTCTGTGAAGGATTTCCTGTTCCCTCTGAGCCTCCTCTTCAGGAGTTGGATTCTCAATATAGATTGCAGGGTTCATCTCTCTTGCCAATTCAACGGCAGCCTGACAATCCTCAGGAGTCATAGTGAAAGAACGAGTTGTAATATCCTTGCCGATGTGAAGCATGGTATTTGGTTTTGCTCTCTTGTGGTCAGTGTGAAGAGTTGTGATTTCCTCCCACGCCCAAAGGTTATGAGTAATCTTGCCGAAAAGAGAAGACTGAATGTCTACGCCCTCTTCATTGATAATGTATTCCTTTTTATAGAAACACGCAAGAATAACCACCACACCGAACAAAACAGTCAGGAAGTTTCCTCTTACAAACTGAATACACATAAGCCCTGCTACCACTGCAGCAAGAGTGCAATTTACCCAAGGTTTTCTTTCTTTTAAAATTCCTTTATATTGTCTACTCATTTTTCTCACTTTCCTAAAAAATGTGCAAGGTGCAAGAGCTTGCTCAAGCACCCCGCATATAAGTTTTATTTATAAGTTGATAGGGTTTTCTTTTCTGATTTCAGCAAGAGCTGCCATAGCAATTTCGTGTGCTTCTTCTGGGGCTCCAGGAACAGATCCCTGCTTCCACTTGCCGAAGATAGTTCTGTAAGTTCCATCTGCGTAGAAAATGTTTCTTCCCAGTCCAGCAGTGATTAATGCGTAGATAGGGTTGATAATGTTCATGAAGCAGAATGGTAAGTACTGAAGTGTTGAAACGCCTAGTACCTTTGAGTGGTAAGCACCACATGATGACCAAGGAACAAGTGGTGACCAAAGAGTACCACCGTCTTCTAGAGTTCTTGAAAGAGTATTTCTTGCAAGACCTAGTTCGTCGTACTTTTCTTTGTACATGCTGCTTGGGATGATGGCTCCAATGTACTGGTCACACATAGTTGTGATACAGAAGATTGAAGTCAGCATAGTTACAAGGATTAACTGGAATGGTGTGTGTACTCTCTTGATCATGTGTCCAAGAAGTGATTCAACAGCACCGATAGTCTGAAGAATACCACCAAAACCTACTGCTACGATAACCAGGTTATTTGTCCAAAGCATGCTGTCCATACCACCTCTGTTAATCAGAGTGTTACAAAGTTCATTTTCAACTTCTGCTGAATATCCATAGTGAAGCATTGTGATGCAGTCTGCAAAGTTTGCTCCCTGGAAGATAACAGCGAATAAGCATCCTACTGCTGAAATTAAAAGTACTGCTGGAATTGCAGGAAGCTTCATAAGTGCTACTACGATGATTAGTAGTACTGGAATCAGCAGGATTGGTGACATATAGTCATAGTGGTCAACAATTGCATTTGAAAGGTCGTTTGCAATCTGTGGATCATATGTAGCTGAACCCTTTAATGAAATTAATGTGTATAAGATAATTGCCATTACCAAACTTGGGAAAGTTGTAGTAATCATAGCTCTTACGTGGTCAAATAGACCTGTTCCGGAAACACCTGCGGACAGGTTAGTTGAGTCGGACAATGGTGAGAACTTGTCTCCGCAGCATGCTCCTGAAAGAATCATACCTGCTACAAGACCTGGGTTCAGACCCATTGTAGCTCCGATTGACATAAATGCGATACCTAGAGTTGCAACTACTGTCCAAGCTGAACCAAGTGCGATACCTACGATAGCGCAAAGGATACAAGCTAGTGGTAGGAACAATGCTGGGCTGATAATCTTAAGTCCATAGTATACTACTGCTGGAATTGTACCTGCCCATTCAAATGAACCGATTAGACATCCTACGCAAAGGATGATGATAATAGCTTCCAGTGACTGGTTAACAGCGTTTAAGAAACCTGTAAGCATGTCATTGTAGCTGTGTCCACAAATTTTACCGATTATACCTGCAACTACGCAAGCGATAAGTACAGGAATATGAGGATCGAAGCCCCAATCTAAAACATAACTTGAAATCATAATAGAAAGCAATACCACGATAGGGATTATTGCTTCTATTTTGTTCGGAAGACGAACGCCTTTTCCGCTTGTACTACTCATGTGAATAATTCCTTTCTAACAAAATAATGCATAAATTCTTTTTGTTTTGTTAGATAGATTCTCTTATGCTTAAGGGTTACATGTCTTCTGAGACGCTAGTCTTAATGGGTTTTGATGTATCAAGTGGCGTCAACGTGAACCCTGTGAAAGCGATTGCCAGTGTGATGATTGGCGTTATGTACGCCATGAAGCAGTATGGGAAATAGAATAACGCGCTGACACCCAGTGTGGAATAATAGAACGCCCCGCATGTTGACCATGGTACTATGCCTGATGTGACGGTGCCTGAATCCTCGAGGAGTCTAGAAAGATTCTTCGGATGAAGATTCAATTTTGCGTATATGTCCTTGAACATCTGGCTTGGAATTACAATGGACATGTACTGGTCTGCTGTCAGAAAATTCATGGCGATGCAGGAAATCACGTTGGCGGTCATTACGGAACCTCTGGTTTTGCAGGCTCCTAGGATTACCTCTGTGATGGTTTCGATGCAGCCCGTTGATTTAAGGGCTCCTCCGAAGGCCAGTGCGCAAATTACAAGAGAAATTGTGTTCATCATCTCCAGCATGCCACCTCTGTTGAGAAGAAGGTCAACCATGCCGTTTCCTGTTGTAATATCGAAGCCGTAAATCATCTGACTCATAATTGTTTCAGCGTCTGCTCCTTGAACAAAAGCAAAGATTACTCCCACTATGGTTCCGAAAGCCATTCCCGGTACGGCAGGGATTCGAAATACAATCATCATTATTACGGACAGAGGCGCGATGAACACCCACGGCGTAATAATAAAGTTTTCCTGCATGGTCTGGCAAATTGAATTAATCTGCGAAACGTCTGCAGCATCTGTATTATATCTTGTGCCGATTACTGCGAATATGCATACGGCAATGGTAAAGCTCGGTATAGTTGTCCAAAGCATGTGCTTGACGTGGTCAAACAAGTTAACCCCTGTAACTCCCGCTGCCAAATTCGTACTATCTGACAATGGGGAAATCTTGTCACCGAACTGTGCCCCTGTAATAATCGCTCCAGCTGCCACTGGAAGTGGCACACCTAGACCTGCTGCAATTCCCATGGATGCAATGCCGATAGTCCCCGCTGCTGTCCATGCAGAACCCGTAGAAAAAGATACGATGGCACAAATCACAGGAAGGCATGTGAGAAAAATCCCCGGTGAAAACGCTTTCAGGCCGTAATAAATCAGTCCTGGTACAATTCCACCTGCCATCCATGCGGCAATGAGGCATCCAACAATCATAATTATGAAGTTGGCCTGCATAGCCGACGCATTTGCATCAATCATAGCCTTTTCTATGTCTTCCCATTTGCGTCCCGTCACGAGAATGCCGATTAAACCGGTTATGCCCGTACACAACATCAGGGGAATCTGAGGGCTCGCGCCCAGTATAATAATGCTCGGAAGCATTACTATAATCAGACATGCAAAGGGAACAAGAGCAAGCCATAAAGGAATCTTCTTTTGTTCAGTATTCTTTTCCATATCTACTCCTCGCTCACAATTCATGTATAGAAAGAGTATCTATCTTACACTCCTCTATAAAGCATGAACCGTGCCAACTCACACAATGCTCACACATCGTTCATATTTCAATATTTATCAAAACTCCCAGAGCGGGGGATACGTGAAATTTATTTCATCGAGCGAAATAAATTTCACTCGTAGAGGTGAAAAATATTTCCCCGCTATTTTTCAATGTTATACTCTGAGATTTTGTTCCAAAGTTGCCTCTTCGTTATTTTTAATATATCGGCAGCTTGGGAGACGTTTCCGTCCGTCTTCTTAAGTACTCTTTCGATGTATTTCTTCTCAAACTCGCCTCTTGCTTCTCTTAAAGATAGGTCATCTTCATCAGCGCTAATTACCTCTGCTGTACCCGACTTATCCTGGCTTCCAAGGCAACCTAAATCAACCATCCTTAGCTCGCCGTTTTCACTTAAGGCTACTAGGCGCTCTAAGATGTTCTTAAGCTCTCTCACGTTGCCGGGATAGTCGTAATTTTTCAAGAAATCCCAGGTTTCATCGGCAATTGAAGTGATTTTTTTCTTCTGATCCTTCTCAATTCTTCTCACAAAAAATTCTACCAGAGGCGCCAGGTCTTCCTTTCTTTCTCTAAGTGGCGGAATGGTTATAGTAATAGTGTTAATTCTGAAAAGTAAATCTTCCCTGAATTTCCCCTCAGCAATTTCTTCATTCAGATTCTTATTAGTCGCAGATATAAATCTGGTATTCAAATCAATTTCCTTATTGCTTCCTACTCGTTCAATGGTTTTGCTTTCTAAGACACGCAAAAGCTTACCTTGAATGCTCATGGGCATATCGCCGATTTCGTCAAGGAAGAGGGTTCCGCCATCTGCGGTTTCGAATCTACCGATTCTCTTGTCCACAGCACCTGTAAAGGCTCCCTTTTCGTGGCCAAAAAGCTCGGATTCCAAAGTTCCTTCGCCGAAAACCTGACAGTTAACTGCAACAAAGAGGCCATTCTTCCTGTCGCTCAGTTTATGTATATACTTAGCAATTACCTCTTTACCTACGCCAGATTCCCCAAGAATCAGGACGTTGATGTCAGATGCTGCCACCTTCTGACAGGTTTTTAGCACGTCACCAAAGGCTGAATTATTGCTTCTCAGGAAGACCTCGTCGGATTCAATGGCTTCCTGGAAAAACTTATTTTCTTTTTCCAGCTGCCTTATCTTCGAAAGCCTTTCGATATCAACTAACATAGTTTCCGGATCGCTGCCCTTGATAAAATAGCCTGCTGCTCCGTATTTCATGGCCTCAACTGCGCTCTCGATTGTCCCAAAAGCAGTCATAATCATAACATCTGTTCCAGAGTATCCGTCCTTAACTTTTTTCATCAGATCCATGCCATACATATCCGGCATCTTCAGATCAGTCATTACCAGATTAAAGGGTTTCTTCTCTAGCTTTTCCAAGGCCTCATTTCCCCCTGAGGCGGTTTCTACCTGGTATCCCCCTGCAGACAATATGTATGAAAAAACAGTCTGATATTCAACTTCATCGTCTACAACCAGTATCTTATAATTCTTCTTTTCCTTCAACATTCCTTACCTCCATAGGTATGCTAACAGTGAATACCGTTTCATTTTCGTCGCTAGTAACGCTTACACTTCCGCCTGCCTTGTCGGCCTCAGTGCTTACAATATAAAGACCTAGACCCGTTCCCGTTTCCTTTGTCGTAAAGAACGGGTTAAAGATGTTCTCCAGGATCTCTGCCGGAATTGCTGGCCCATTGTTACAAAATTCCATTTCCAAAATGCTATCTTTCGTGCTCACCTTAACTGTCAGCTTCCGCTGTTTCTCAGATTTCGTGCCCTGGCTCTCTCCGGCATCCTCACCGGCCATGGCCTCCACGGCATTGTTAAGCAGGTTGTAGGTTATGAGCTTTATGGTCTCCTCCTGCATAAACACTGTGGCATTGTCCGGGCATTGCAGCTTGAGCTCCACCTTTTGTTTCTCCAGTTTTTTCTTCTCGAGAACAAAAATATTGTCCAAGAGGGTTTTGATACTAAAGCTTTCTGCCTCGGCTCCGCTCAGCCTCGAGAACTTGAGCAGGTTTTCGATTAGGTTATTTATTCTGCCAACTGAATCGCCTATGACATGGAGGGCGTGATTGGACACCTCATCATCGGCGTAATTTTTCAGCAGGAAGGAATAGTTCTTAATGAGCCCAAGAGGGTTTCTGATTTCATGAGCTAAACCTGCCGAAAGCTGTCCCACGGCAATCATCTTGCTTTGCTGTCTAAGCTTCTGCTCAGCGAACCTGGTCTCCGTAATATCGTTAGTTGCAAGAAGATGGTTACCGTTGCCTCTATCCATGGCCTCAAAGGTAACATTATAGAAGCGTCCACCGTAAAAAACCTCCTTGCCCTGAGGGTTTTCCCTTAGGCTGTTAATAAAGTAATTTATAATTTCTATGTCTTCAGCTTTTTTCCCTAGGATTTCATTAAGCGGCTTTCCTATAATTTCACACCCTCTGCGGTTGCAGTTTTGGATTCGCCCTTCTTTATTCACAAGTATCAGCATGCTGTCTACATTGTTTAAGACTAGCTGCATGTTATTCTTCTGTATGTTAATTTCCTTGGTTTTTTCCTCTATTCGGCGGTTAAGGACCCCTTCCCAAAGCATTAATAGGAGCACTGTTGCAACGCAAAACAGCATAATATATTGAGCTAGCGCTATGCTAGTGTTCTCCGAGTCATCTGTCGATGATCCACCGAACCATTTTTTCTCAAGCTGCGTAATGGTCCCGTTCTTTTTCATCTTGAATATTCCCTTGTTGACAATATTAAGAAGCTTGCTATCGTAGACATTGACGCCGATGGTCATACTCTCCTTATAGACCTCTTCAGGGCTGATGAAAACCTTGTCCTCGATTTCCATTTCCTTAATATCTGCATCTATGAGAGTTTCCATTCCGATGAGAATATCGCCCCTTTTTTCAACTAGAAGTTCTAAGCCTTTTTTAGTTGAGTCCGTTTCAATGAGCTTTGCCGCCGTATCAAGTTTCAGTTTTCTCTCTAAGTCGATTTTCTGAAATTCATTAGCCACTAGAATGATTCTTTTCTTGGATAAATCCTTTGGCATATTGTAATATCTTGTATTATTGCCAGAAACAATGACGTCCCTCACCTCATACATTTCCTGCGCCGACAGATAATCCTTATTGCCACCACTTACATAAACCACATTGGCCATATCAATTTTTTTATCGGATAAGTCCTTCTCTGGATTCTCGCTGGTAACATAGTTAATTTCTGTTCCCAGCTCCATAGAAAGAGCATCGATGTAATCACAAATAAACCCTTCCATGTTTTCTTCCCCCTCGTCATAAGACGATAGAGGACCGCTGTCAGGGTTTAATCCGAAAACGAGATGATCTTTCTTATCAAGATATTCTGATTCTTCATATGTAAGTGGCATTGAATATGCCAAGTATTTGGGTATGGAAATCCCATATCGCATTTGTAGGATCAGGGTTCCGCAAATCAGCGCTAGGAGTATTCCAAATCCAAATTTCATTAAAGGTTTTACCATTTTCTACGTCCGTTTCTGTATTTATCATGAAAAGACCCTGGGAAAGTGGCTTCCCAAGGTCTGAAAAATGAATTTTAGCTTTAGCCGTAAGCTTCCACTTCGTTTGGCAATGTTGTGGAAATATAGAATCCTGTTTTCAGTTCATCAATTTGTGAATCAATTAAGTATGCAATTTCATCCATATTTACATAATATTTGCCATTGATTTTATAGCATGTAAGACCTACAACCTGTCCGTCCCATATAATGCTCATGGTTGACGCTTCCGCATAGCGAGTTTTTCCATCGCCTGCTTTTAGCGGTGCAGTTCCCTTGTAAGGGCTCATGCTGTTAACTACTATAGCATTCTTCTCAAACTTAACGTTAAAGGATTTATTAGTTTTCGCTGACAGCTTTGCAATGTCATCTATCTTGAAGTAGTATCTCTTATTAATCTTATACGTTTCTAGCTTTGCTTCGCCCCAAGCTTTAGATGTGCCATACATAGTAATATATTTTGACTGGGACTTCGCCTTTATCTTGCCTTTGCCAACTTTATAGTAGTTGTAATAGCGTCCTAGGTTGCCGCTTAAAATAGGTATATAGCAAATCTTTCCGTCATATAGAACCTTATATATCGTTTGCGATTCTTTATAATAAGGCTCTGGCTTGTAGGTAAACTTGCTTATTCCGTAAACGATGGAAATATCGCCATCTGTCATTGGAATCATGCCATTACAAGCGATAAGCTTCTTTGCAGCAGCGCCCTCATCCATTTTGTATTTCTTTAGAATTTTAATTGCTTCAGGAGTATATGCCATACCGCCATATGCAGACCACGGTCCGTTGAGTACCATTGTGCCCTTCGCTTTTCCCAGCTTCTTTACTCCATCATAGGAACAGCTACTAGTGAATTTAGTTAGTGACTTTGTTGGAATATAGCATCTCTGGGAGTTGAACCATACTTCGGAGAAACCATTTCCTGCATTTTTCTTTACAACCTGAATTTTGTAACCATCCTTTGCCGCTGCAACAGCTGTAGCTGATGCGCTTGCCTGGCTCTTAATTTCTACTGGATCAGTAGTTTTTACTACTGCGTTATACTGAATGGATGGTTTCTTCTCGTCTGAGCACTTAAGATTCAACCACTTTGTATTAACGTAGTACAGGCCATCTCTAAAGTAAACCTGGTAATGTCCATTTATTGGTGTAGGATTAGTAACCTGAATCAGTTGATTTTGCTTTAGCATTCCTCCTGATATGTAGTTTTCAGCTATAGGAGTTGTCTTCAGATAAACGTCGCAAGTTGCAGTTCCAGATGCAGTAACCTGAGGAATATTCCTATCAAGACTTCGTACATCTCTTATATAAATGTCCTTAGTCTTAATGAAGTAAATGCCTGGCTTCCAGCTGGCATACTGCTCTCTTCCAATGCCTCCGCAAGTTGTGCTTAATCCTCGGCCTTGGTCAATTCCGCCCACATCCCATACAGCAGCCCATTCACCATTATATCCTAAAAGGCGAAATTCTGTGGTCTCTGCAACATAGAATGCTATGTTCTGGTTAGACGGATTGTTTGGGCCCTGATATGAGTATTTGGTCTTGCTTAGTTCCTGTATTCTAATATCATGGTAGTTCTTAGAAGGACTTGAATTTGTTGGCTCGAAATATACTGGAGCCGCACTTCTAGAGCCTCTGTATCTTTTATTAACCGTAGCTATACCTATATCATAGTAATTCAAGCTCTTCGGTAACTTACGCTGGTACCATTCACTAGGTACATTTTTAAAGTAGTTCCATTTCACCTCACCCGTCAGGTTATTCTTGCTACCATAAAGGTACTGAGAGAAAACCTTCATTTCTAGAGGAAATGGATACAGTTCTGCATCTGCCTTATCAGTTTCACAAGGATATCCTGTGTAGGCAAATGCGTTAACGGGAACCATGGTAATTATCAGTGCCATGATGAGAGTTATAACCATAGATTTCTTAACTCTCGCTTTTCCCTTTTGCATTAGAAAAGTCTTCATTGTCTTTCTTCCTTCCTTTAATTTCTTCGCTTTTTTTATCACCCTTTATCACCCTTATTATACCCCTTCCCCATATGCCAGGGCAAGAAAAACAGTTCACGAA
The DNA here is from genome assembly GCA_030537495.1 of Clostridia bacterium. Classification (GTDB taxonomy): domain Bacteria; phylum Bacillota; class Clostridia; order Peptostreptococcales; family Anaerovoracaceae; genus Senimuribacter. The sequence continues at coordinate 18,322 of JAUNMH010000014.1, forward strand.
ATCAACAAAAATGCCCTCTATTCTTCTTGTAAAATTCACATTGTATGTTAGAATAAAAGATGCATTATGACGAATCAAAGTTTTATTACTGCAAAGTAGTTTGCGTGCACTAAGGCACTTATGCGTACTGTGCAGTTCCTCATAGGGAGGTTAAAATGAAGAAGAAACTACTGTTGATTATTGCAACCCTGGCAATGATTACGACTATGACTATTTGGATATCCGGGTGTGGGGAAAAGACGCAGCTGGACCCTGATAAACCGGTCACTTTGTCGCTATGGCACGTGTATGGCGAGCAGGCGGATTCGCCTATGAACCGACTGGTAGACGAGTTTAACAGCACCGTGGGCAAGGAGAAAGGCGTTGTAATCAGTACGACTCTAATGACTAACGCATCGCAAATTGGCGAAAAACTCTTGGATGCGAAGGCGGAAAAACCGGGCGCTTTGGACATGCCTGACTTATTTTTCTGCCACAATAGCAATGCCGTGGAAATCGGCACAGAGAATTTGGTGGACTGGGAAAAGGATTTTACCAAAGACGAACTGGATGATTTTCTTCCGGATTTTCTTGCAGACGGTATGAGCGATGACACTCTGACGGTTTTGCCCGTGACGAAATCGACGCAACTACTATTTATAAATGGAACGGAGTTTGAGCGTTTCTCCAAGGCGACGAAAGTCAGCTATGATGACCTGGCTACATGGGACGGCTTCTTCGATGTTGCCGGCAAATATTACCAGTGGTCCAGCGGCAAACCTTTCTGTGCCCTTGACTTTATTCTGCGCGCCACAGATTTGAATGCTATTTCTGGCGGTGCCAGCGGTGACGATTTATATAAGAACGATTGGTACAATTTTTCAAATGTGGCTCTTAAGAAATCCTGGATGCAGTTTGCCAATGCTCTTGTTCGCGGCCATATCGTTGTGTCTGACCTGTACTCTAACACGCAGGTTATGACTGGCGAGGTTGCTTCCGGTATGGGCTCATCGGCAAGTATCCTTTACTATAACGATGTGGTAATTTATCCAGACAATACCACAGAAAATATGGACCTTCAGGTGCTTCCAATGCCATATGCTAAGGGTGGTGAGAAGGTTGCAACCCAGGCTGGCGTAGGACTATGCGCACTAAAAACAACTGCAGCCAAGGAAGAGGCCGTTTCTCTATTCGCACATTGGCTGACAGAACCAGCGAGAAACCTTGATTTCGCCGCAGAAACAGGATACATGCCCGTTACCTACGAAGCCCTGAAAGTGGTCGGCGACTATAATTACAAAAATGACGCATACGCGAGACTTTTCGCCGCCTTCGAGAAAGTGCAGGATTCATACACCCTTGTAAGAGAGCCGGCATTTGCAGGTTTCTATGGCAAAGTCGGAAATTTCTACACATATCTTCGTGAAAATCAAGGAAATTACGCGGCGCGATTCAAGTCGGGAGTCTCTGCAAAAAAACTGACTGACGAGACCTGGAACGCTTTCCGTAAAGCAAGGGGTTAACTTATGGGTAAACTTTTCAAGCGAATCCACATACCGGCAGGCGGTTCAATGAAACGCAAACTCTTCCTGTATATGTTGGTTTTGCTTATTTTCATACTCCTGCTCCTGGCTTCGCTGCTCTCACTTTTGGGCCAGTTCAAAACACCAAAGACGTCTCTCCTAGAGGCGTGCGACATGCAGCAAGCTGTTTTAGGAAAGGAGATCAAAACTCACAGAAATAGCCTGGCCATGATGAATGTTCACTTCTCTGAGGACTTGTCTTTGTCCATAGACTCATGGCTAGAAAAAAACAATTTGGATTTTTCAGCCCTCACGGATTCACCTGAAAGGGTGGAATCTCTCGAAGGCGCCATATTTGAAACCGTTCGTCAGTATCTCTTGCAGGCTGAATGCTCCGGTGCTTTTATGATGCTCGATACCACAGTGAAATCCTCTGCAAAGGATTCGGAGTTTTCCAAGAGTGGCATCTATCTACAGGTCAACGGCTACGAAATGAGTAGGCGCGATGTTCTCTGCTACCGCGGAAGCTCCACTGTTTCCAAAGCTCATACTGTAATGCCTCATAGAAAATGGAGGCTGGAGCTTCGCAGAAAATACTTCGAAGCCTATGATGTTGCAAAGGAAAAGATGGATCAGCCACTGGACAAGGCTTGTACCTTCACAGACTTCATGACGATGCCCGGTATGTCCGAGCGCGCCATGCATATTGTTATTCCAGTTACCGGTAGCGATGGCACATATTATGGCGCTTGTGGCTTCGAGATTTCCGAAAGCTATTTCCAGCAGATGTTCCGTCAGCCAGCCAGGTATTCAAGGATGTTTTCCCTGCTTTCCAACGGTAATATCGATGCTGGCAACGACACCGGAGGCAGCGACACGCATCCGGCACTCCAAAATTACTTCGCCTGTGGCAACACCAGCGGTTACTACTACCTGCCAAAATCAAAACTATCTATTATCGATTACGGAAAAGGCCTCACCCTCTTCACTGACGGGAAAGAGTCCTATGTAGGAACTATCAAAACCTGTGAAGGCTACAGAACTAAGGAGAAATTCACTACAGCAGTTATGCTTCCTAAGGAAGATTTGACTCATGAAATGGCTAGCACTGGCCTCCGCGTGGCAATTCTTATTCTCCTGCTAACTGTTCCGTCAATTATATGTTGCCTATACTTTACCAACCGCTTCCTGAAGCCACTTTTCTACGGCATAGAGCTGATTCAAAAGGGTGACTTTAGCACGCAGCGAAGCAATGTGCTTGAAATAGACGACTTAATGGATTTCCTTTCTCAAAAGGACGGCGAGACGGAAAAGAAAATCAAGGGCCTGGAAACCAAAATCGGCAATCTTCAGCGCAGTCGCCAGGTAGACATAAGCGAAGACGACTACCAGTATTTCCAGTCCAATTTCGCAACTCTCACTGGCAAAGAAAAGGAAGTCTTCATGCTTTACTTAGACGGCAAAACCAGCAAACAAATCCAGGAAATTTGCAGCATAAGCGCAAACACCTTAAAATACCACAACGCAAATATCTACAGCAAGCTGGGCATCAACTCCAGAAAGCAACTTCTAGCTTACGCTTCGAAAATGCGAGATGAAAAGACTCGCTCGTAGGCCTGGTGCGCACTGAGGGAATGGATACCCGAAATATTTGGATAACCCAAAAAACGGGCTGGGGACTAAGGCATTATTATGCTTTAGTCCCCAGCCCTTCATATTAACTTTTCTCGAACTCACTTAATTATTATAAAATACCCTTTTACTATTTAATCTTAGCTGCTCTGAAATAAGTAAGTTTTGATGCTACTAGCTTACCCTTAGCGTCGTAAGCCAGAACCTTAACCTGGAACTTGTTGGTTCCTGCCTTCAGTTTAGCACAATTGAACTTGTTGCTTGTGATTGTCTTCACAGCCTTGAATTTCTTTGCGCCTGGAGTCTTGATGTAGTAAGTGTACTTAATCTTGTAACCGTTCTTCTTGATTTCAGCGAAATTAGCTACTGAAGTTACTCTAATGCTATTCTTAGAAGTTCTCCAAATTGTAATCTTTCTGTTCATATTCTTAACGGTTTCCTTAACCTGCTTGTCCATTTCTGCCTTTGATGGCTTCTCTGGCTCAACCGGATCAGCTTTTGTCTTTTCGAAGGTTACAACAACCTTGTCACCAGTCTTCAGACCAGTCAGCTTGTCAACCTTACCCATATCCTTACCATTTAGAACTACTGACTTGATTTCGAATCCCTTATCAGGAGCGATTGTTGCAGTCTTTCCATCTGGGCTTAGAGTTACCTTACCTGATCCAACAACTGTGATTTCTGGCTTCTGCGGAGCAGGAGTGTAGCTGCCACCAGAGTAGGATGGAGTGCTAATCTTTAGTGTTGCTGTCGCAGTCTTTGTTACATCGTAATTGCTGTCGCCTGTAAATGTTGTTGTATCCTTGTTTGTCCAAGTGATAGTGTAATCACCTGCTGCGCTTGATTCTGTAACAGGCGTTGTTCCATCCGTCTCGAAGCAGGTAAATGTCGGAGTAACTGATGGAGTTAAAGCATCACTACCAACTAGGCCCGTATAAATAAGCTCAAAGCTTGGAATCGTAGTTCCCTTTGTTATATTTACTGGCTTCGGAGCAACGGTTACAGCTTTCTTTGCAATATTAACGTCTACAAAAGCTTCAGGCACATCTGCATACTCAGTATCTCCTACAACTTTGTAGTAAACTCTGTAAATCTTTGCATCTCTTGCCTTTGGAATTGTGCTACTGTAGCCACTACCAGAAGTTAAGCTGTACTGAATTACTCCACCAGTTGTACTGCCTGCATTAATTAGAACTTGTTCGTTACCATTATAGGTTAAACCTGTCTTAGCCGTTGGGGCAGTTACTGTAGGCGCGGTCTTATCTCCTACCTTAAGCGTTACAGTGATAGTGTAGTCAGCATAGTTTGCTGATTGTACCTTTACGTTCACGGTTGCCGTTTTTCCAACATTCACAGCAACATCTTTGAACTTAAACTTTAGTGATTTGCCTTCAATAGCTGGAACTGTAGCCATTACGCTGTCCGTATCAGTATTTGATACATAAGATGCTGCGCCTCCTGCTACGATTAGGCTACTTAAGTCTACTGTGCCTTCAGCACCATACTTAGCATTTCCTGCAGCGGTTTTATCTCCATAGGTAGCTTGCGTGATGTCTACCTTTATGCCTTTTGGCTGTTCCTTTAATTTGTAGTTGCCCTTATCTGCGCCACCTAGCTTGACACCTGTAACTGTTACAGCTTTGTTATTGCTAGCGTTTGCATCGCTAATCTTGCCCTTTGCATTGCTTAAGTCAGCTTTTACATCATCACCGCTAACTGCACCAGAAACAGTTCCTCCTGTTAGGTTAACATCTACATTACCTTCTGCATATCCGCGATTTATTGCTGTAATTCCAGTTACAGTAACTTCCTTTGCTGTGATGTCTGCAGTAACGGATGCTGGCTGTGCTTTCAGATTGTAGTTATCTTTCTCTGTGCCACTCAGCGTGTATCCCGAGAAAGTAACAGTCTTTCTGTCGCCCACGCTCTTGTTATCAAAACTTGCAGTTCCTGCAACTACATTTACTTGATCTCCACTAAATTTTCCGACTACCTCAGCAGTGCCTTTTACAGTAGCAGTTTTGTCTCCGTCATATACTTTGTTCTCAGCTTTTAGTCCTGCAATAGTAACGTCCTTCTTTGCAATGGTTACATTTACAGTATTAGAAGTTGGAGTAAAGTTACTGTGTCCCGCATCTCCTATTGCCTTGAAGTAAACTGTGTAATCACCAGCATTCTTAGCCACAGGAATAGTGTCAGTCCAGTTTGTATTATCTAGACTGTACTTCATTGTACCACCACTAGCAGTTCCTTCAGTTACTAATGGCTGTTCATTTCCATCGTAAATTAATCCTGTTTTTGCTGTCGGATTTGCAGTGATAGATGCATGTGGAAGGGCAACAATTTTAACCTTAAAGCTTTGCTCTGTTGCTGCTTCATAATTACTAGACTCTGCGGAATTTACAGTAACGGTATATTCGCCAGTTGTTGTTCCAGCGTTAAAAGTGCTACCTGTTATTGTTGGTCCGCCAGGTGATGATGCACTAGACTTTAGTGCATACACCAGTGTTGCGCCATCTGCGTTGCTTGAGCAAAGAGTGCTAAGATCCAAACTACTAGCCATGGCAACTTCTGGTACATCACTAGGTACTGTAATGGTCTGAGTTGCCTTATTAATTTTGAAGTTGGCAGTTTTTGTACCTTGATAGTTTCCCTTACCTGTTACAGTAACTTCGGCTGTACCAGCATTAGTGTTGTTCTTATAGGAATAAGTAAAATCTTTGCCCATTACGAGCGCTGTTGCTCCATCCTTGACACTCGGCGTTGGCTTAAATGCACTTTTATCGTATGTCTTATCTGCAATTGTATCAATTGTTGCAGAGCTGATGTCCTTTGCGGCAATTTTAACGTCTACCGCATTAGATGATGGGACGAAGTCACTATGAGTAGCATCGCCTTTTACCTTGTAATACACCTTGTAATCTCCAGCGTCTGTTGCGCTTGGAATAGTATCTGTCCAAGTTGCATTATCCAGGCTATACTGCATTGTACCTTTAGTTGCAGTACCTGCAGCATTTAATAATGCTTGGTCTGTGCCGTTATAAGTTAGTCCTGTTGCGCCAGTCGGTGCAGTAACAAGCTCAGCGGCTGGCTTAGGTGGCTCATTTGTGCTGCCAGGATAAGTGGCATCTCCAGTGCCTGGAGCTGTCATCAAGCTCTTTTCGCCGGTCACTTCTGTCGCTGTACATCCGCTCATTTTGTTCAGAACATAGAGTCTGGCAGGGTCAGAGTTGTCCGTCAGATAGATGCTGTAGATGTCGTTTGCCGGGAAGGCACCCTTCATCACCGCGTCATCACCCTTAGTGACATCCGCAATACGCAGGGAGTCGTTGTTCAGCACGGTGGCAGGGTCATCGGGCTTGCCCGTCACACGGAACATGACCTCGTAAACATCAAACCAGTTTCCACTGGTCTGTGCGTCGGTTCCTACATAGCTCAGAGGGTCGAAATTGGCGTGATAAGTATAAAGAGCTGTACGAGCATCTTTGGTGTAAATCTTACCGTCTGTTACGTTATAGGATCCCGGAACAGGAGGTCCAGACTTCTTTTGGGTTGCCATAATTGTTTTCATGGCATCACTGGTCGGGTCTTCACTGTTGTTGTCAGCCGGGGTATAGTCATGGGTTGTATCATATTGGCTCACTAATGACAATTTGGAGTTATCCCAGCTCAGCAGAGTGCCGATAGTTGTAATGCCGGTGCCTGCAGGCACCTTCGCCTGCACACGAACCTTCATAATACCGGTCGTCTTGTCATAGCTTCCATCCACATATTGGATGCGGATGCCTGCGCCATCATTTGTTTGATCCGCTGCCAGCGCCGTAATCGGCATTGCACCAAAGATTAAACATAAGCTGAGGAAAAGCGCGCGTAATTTTCGTATTTTCATTTTCATGCCTCCTTTTTTATAGGTATATTTTTAAGCATAATCCACCGAAACAGCAGACTTGCCGTAGTGCTGCCCTTGCAGAACGATACCGAGGTCGGTGGAATTGATATATCCATTTCCATCAATATCTGCGGCGGACTCTACTCCAGCGGTATTTGAAGGTTTACCATAGTTTTGTCCCTTTAGTATAATACCGAGGTCGGTAGAGTTGATATATCCGTTTTCATCAATATCCCCACACAGCAGTGTCATCGTGCTGATTGCGGCGTTAGCGTGGGTCATCAGGTCAAGCGGAGTATCTCCCACCACCACATTTTTAATTGTGTATTTCAAGTGTGCATCCTTCGACACTACCAAGTCGTAGGTGCCTGGAAGCACATTCTTGAATGTGAATTTGTGGATGATCTTTCCCCCACCTGTGCCTTCAGCCACTATATCCGCCGAATCCACATCATAGGCTTCCACACTGCCTCGCATAAGTTTGATGGTCGGTTTCACATTCGGATTGTAGCTTTCAACCTTGCCTGTTATGCTATATCCTTTCGGCAAAGTTACAGCGCCAACTGTGACTGAGAATGTTTGGCTAGTCTTATCAGCGTCAGTCACCTTGATTATTGCTGTTGTTGCAGCTGTTTCTGTTGACGGACGTGTGCCGGTAATCTTGCCTTGCCAATCTACCTGTAGCCAATCTGGGCCACTTTCCTTGGTGAAGATGTATGGCGTGCGACCGCCTTTTACAGCCTTACTGATACCAACTTCCTTGATTTCAGTATCCACAACGCCTTCCGGAATCGCGTAGGCGGTATCATCCGCTAAGGTGAGAGATTTGTATCCAATTGTTACGAAGGTTGGATGACCAATAAAGCTGCTATCTGTTTCCTTGACTCGGATTTCATACTCTCCGGTTTTCAGACCAGTCACCTCACCTTGCACATCAGAATACCAATTTTGTGTACCGTGTACGCAATACTTCATTCCGATTTTCAAACCGGTGAGCTTACCATCATTTGCGTAAAACGCGGATGCATCAACCGTTCCGATTCCAGTCGGAGCTGCTGGTCGAGCAGGAATGATCAAAACTTGCTCATCGCTATTGCTCTCAGCCTCCGCATTTGTCTTCGTCAGCTTAAGGGTCTTGCCAAGCCATGCTTCTGAAATAGGATAAGAGGAATCGGTCGTATCAGTTTTAAATGCCTGATCTATGCCATCTCCACTAATTCTATAGTCAGCACCTCTCTCTAGATTCCTAAGTTTTTCATAGCCGTAGTCGATTGTTGCCTTCGGCTTATCCTCTTTAACATAAACGGTGCAGCTCTTTGAGAAGTTTCCTTGCTTAGTTGTGGCAGTGATAACGGTTTTGCCCGGTGCGTAGGTTTTGATATTTCCGTTGTTATCTACTGCTGCAATGCTGGTATCGCTGCTGCTCCATTGGACGGTTTTTATAGTTGCGTCATCAGGGGTCACCGTTGCCGTTAAGGTTGCCGTCGATCCGTTGTCCAGCGTCAACTCGGACTCATTTAGAGTGAGTCCCGTAACTCCCTTAGGTACAGTTACTGCGCCGTACTGGACCGGAATGCTTGCAGTTGCATTATTGGCGTCAGTTACGGTTAAAGTGAAGGTTCCTGCAGGCTGCTCAGCCGTAGGCGTTCCCGCAACATACGCGTAGAATTCATCTGGACGGCTAGACTCTACAAGTTTTAGACCCTCAGGTAAATCTCTTGCGGTAAATTTATATGGCGCTTTGCCCCCGCTTACTAATCCGTGAATCTTTTTCCCTCTATAATATTTGTCAACCTCTAATTTTTCTATGTCTAGAACGTCGCTCTTCATAAAGGAAAGTGGATTATTAGCCTGGGTCTTAATCTTACCTTTTACCACCTTATTTCCGGCTTCATCTACAAGATATACGCCATCGTCATTACTTGTAAATTCTTTGTAGATAAAACCACACTTGCCTGTGATTTCATTACCAGAACCATCAACTTTTACAATTTTCTTATTACCAGGAATGGTAAAACGGTCACTATACGTGAAGATTTGTTCATCTGAATGAGAAATCTTCAGCGAACCATCGAAATATATGGTTCCAGCATTCTCTGAAATGTTAATAGGCCCTCCAATCGCTCTGCCATTAGGTACGCTTATATTTATATCTCCGCTGCCTAATGTATATAAAGCGCTTATGCCAACTATTGGATCTCCCGGGCCATCAACTTTTACAACAATATTTCCAGAGGTGTTTGCTCTTACCCCTCTGCCAATTCCGTAACTGTAACTTCCAGCATTTTTAATATCGATGTCTAATGATGCCATGCCATTTAAATAGAAGTCGCCGTTACTTGATCCAATTCCATTTGCGTCGTATTGTTGCGCACCATTAAGTTTAATCTTTACTGAACAATCGGTTATTTCTAATCCGTCTCTTCCATCAATTCCTGTAGCATACAAGCTTCCCTCGCTTGAAAGATTTGTCTGTAGTATGTTTAAGGTTGGCGAACTTCCTTCACCCTTGATGGTGAGAATTCCAGATTCAGTATTAATTCCGCAAACTGTAGCTGGAGGATTTGCAGGTATGGTAATTGTGTTATTACCTTTTACCTTAATGTTCAGTCCTTCCTCAGATTTGATTATACCGCCGTTGTAACCATTCAAGGTAAGAGTCTTTGTTTCTGCTTCATACGACCAGTTTCCTGTTGTAGGGGTCATATTCTGACTATTCTCAAACTTGTCTTCTCCAACAGTAATGTACTTTGGAGGTTTTATAATGCCGTCGTAAACGATTGAAATGCTATCGCTCACGTTATTGGCATCGGTTACAGTAAGAGTAATGATTCCTCCTGGACCCGGTGTTGTAGGTTCTCCCGCAATATATGCGAAAAAATCAATGTAGTTATTGTGCTGGAAGAGATTTAAGCCATCCGGTAAATTTTCTACTGTAAATGTATAAGGTGCTTTACCTCCACTTACTAACCCATGGAACTTTTTCCCTCTGTAGGATGTTCCTACTTCCAAAGTTCCCATATCTAGTACATCAGAATGCATGAAGGTAAGTGGATTATTAGCCTGAGATATAATCTTTCCTTTCGCTACCTTATTTCCATCTTCGTCTAAAAGGTATACACCATAGTCAAGATTTGTGAACTCCTTATAGATGAACCCGCATTTTCCTGCTACCTCACCGCCAGAAGCGTCGACTTTTACAATTTTCTTGTTGCCAGGAATTTCAAAGCTCGACTTGCGCGAGAAAGCAGAGTCTTCGTAAGAGTCCAGATACAAGAAACCTTCAAAGTCTATATTTCCTGCACCTTCTGAAATTACAAGGGATCCATTAATGGCTCTTCCTTTAGGCACTCTAATGTAAACATTGCCACTTCCATATGCAAATAATCCTCCTACGCCAAAGCATCTTTTTCCTGCACCATCTACCGCTATAGATATATCTCCCGAAGTACTGGCATACACGCCTCGACAGATTCCCCAGGTATACTCTTGGCCATTTTTCAATTCAATGTCCAAAGATGCCGTTCCTTTTAACTCGAAGCGTCCATTGCTCGACAAAATTCCGATTCCAGCGTAGGCCTCAGTTCCATCAAATCTAATTTTTAACTCGCAATCAGTTACAACCAACCCGTCTCTTCCATCAATTCCTTCAACAGATAAACTTTCCTTTGAGAACCCTGTCTGTGTTACCGTTAGTGACGGTGTTGTCCCTTCGCCGGTAATCTTCAGTTCCCCGCTTGTAATGTTGATTCCGTAGACATGATTTTTATCAGGATTTGCTGGAATCGTAACCGTGTTACTTCCCTTTACTACGATATTTAGGTCTCCGTTGGCCTCGATGTATTCACCATCAAAACCATCAAGGGTCAAAGTAGAACTCGCTTTTTCCCACTTCCATCCACCACTATTATCAACAATGGTTTCCTGATTAACATCTACAGCCTCACTGGTTCCACCTTTACTATCTGTAATATACAGTGCAGTCAAGGTGGTAGCGGCACTTACTTTCGCTGCCGTCAAAGGCATCATTGTAATCACCAGAATTATCGATAGAAACATCGAAAAAAACTTTCCAACTTTTTTTCTTGTTTCCCTCATTTTGTTATCCCTCCTTTCTGCTTAAATTTCATTTGCTACTTTTCTCATTCACCTCTTAATTCATCTGTAGCATTTGCCTTAGTGCTTGTATGTGAGTTTAGACTTTTTTCAAAAAAAATCCCCACCCAAATCTACAGAATGGGTGGGAAAATTGAAAATTTTCTTGAAATATAGTGGTTTTTTGGTAATTGGTGGTTTTGATATGGGGATGTTGTGCTGATACGAATCGCCTATTTGCGATATATAGCCAGGCCGACTAAATCTGCCAAAGCCCACCCAATTGGTATTGCCATCCAGATAGCGACGACGCCAAGGCTAGTGTTCGGCGCCAGGGTGTAGGCGAGAAGGACTCTGGTCCCCAGGGAAATTATTGTGAGGAGCAGGGAAACCTGTGGTCTGTTGATGCCGCGGAAATATGCGTACCAGAGGAAGAGGATTCCGATGCCGATATAGGCGGCTCCTTCGATTTTCAAATACCTTGCGCCCTCGGTTATGACAGCGACTTCATCAGCGCTGATGAAGATTCCCATTAGTTGCTTGGACAGAAGGAAAATGAACACGGAAACTGCCGCACAAAACACAACTGACACAATCACAGCGAGGCGCGTTCCTTCTTTTATTCTCTCTTTTTCTTGCGCCCCGTAGTTTTGTGACACGAAAATTGAGTACGCGTTGGAGAATTCCTGGGCTGGCATGTAGGCTAGGGTGTCAATTTTAACTGCCGCAGCAAAACCTGCCATGACCACGGCTCCAAAACTGTTAACGAGTCCCTGTATCATTAATATCCCAAAGTTCATCACTGACTGTTGCAGGCCTGTCGCCAAATCATTGAAAATGATCTGTTTCATGCGTGCGCCGCTCCAGAGAGTGGCGACATTGACTCGGCGCATGGCTGGCACTTTGGCGAAAGCATAGGCTGCCATTCCAATACCAGCAAACGCTTGGGAGATGACTGTCGCCAAGGCCGCGCCGCCGACGCCCTTCTCCAGGCCGACAACGAAATATATATCTAGAACAATATTCATAATCGCTGAAATTGCCAGAAACATTAGAGGCGTCTTAGAATTTCCCATTGCTCTAAGCAAAAATGCGAAGAAATTATACAGAAAAACAAATATAATTCCTGCGAAAACTACAGACACGTATTCTCTTGTCATTTCCATAAGTTCTGCTGGAGTCCGAAGTAATTTAAGAATTCCGTCCATGGCCGGATATACGATAAAACTTATAAGCATTGAAACCGCCAGTATGAACCAGAAAGACAGCCAGATATCCTGCTTCAGTTCCTGTTTTCGGCCTCCACCAAAATCTGCAGAGAAATATGCACCACTTCCCATGCATAGCCCGATTATTACCGATGTTATGAAAATCATCAGCGTGTACGCGGATCCTACTGCCGCTAAGGCGTCTGCCCCAATAAATCTGCCCACAACAAAGGTATCCACCAGGTTATACACTTGCTGAAGCATGTTACCTGCAATCATGGGCAGGGAGAAGAGTACTAACTTGTTGAAGATTTTGCCTTCTGTGAGTTTTGATGTTTTCAAGGTGCACCTCGTGAAAAGACCTTGGGAAAGTGGCTTCCCAAGGTCTGTAAATTTAGAATTATGCTTTTAGCCTTGAATTTCCACTTCGTATGGATATGTTGTATAAATAACGAATCCTGTATCTCGTGGATCAAGTTCTGAATCAATTAGGTATGCGATTTCATCCATATTTACATAATATTTACCATTGATTTTATAACATTTAATGCTTACAACCTGTCCGTCCCATATAATGCTTTTAGCTGAAAACTCTGCATAGCGTGTTTTTCCATCGCCTTTCTTTAGAGGCGCGGTTCCTGTGAAGGGACTCATACTATTAACAACTATAGCATTTTTGTCAAACTTAACATTAAAGGACTTGTTAGTTTTTGCTGACAGCTTTGCAATGTCATCTATCTTGAAGTAGTATTCATTCTTAATCTTATATGTTTCTATCTCGGCTTCTCCCCAGGATCTGTCTGTGCCAGCAATAGTAATACATTTTGTTTCTGACCTAGTCTTTATCTTTCCCTTGCCAAGTTTATAATAGTTGAAATAGCGTCCAAGTTCGCCACTTCTAATAGGTATATAACAAACCCGTCCGTTATATAGCACTTTATATATCATTGCTGATTCTTTATATTTAGGTAATCTCTTAGGCTCTGGCTTGTATACAAACTTGCTGGTTCCGTAAACTATGGAAACGTCTCCTTCTTTCATTGAAATCGACCCGTTAACGGCATTAATCTTCGTTCTAGCACTAACGAAATCCAATTTGTATTTCTTTAGAATCTTAATTCCCTCAGCAGTATATGCCGTATCACCATATGCAGCATACGATCCGTTAAGAACCACTGTGCCCTTCGCATTTCCCAGCTTCTTTACATCATCATAGGAACAGCTACTAGTGAAGTTAGTTAGTGACTTCGTTGGAATATAGCATTTCTTGGAGTTAAACCAAACTTCGGAGAAACCATTTCCTGCATTTTTCTTTACAACCTGAATTTTGTAGCCGTCTTTTGCTGATGCAACAGCTGTAGCTGATGCGCTTGCCTGACTCTTAATTTCTATCGAATCCGTAGTTTTCACTACTGCGTTGTACTGGATTGTTGGTTTACTCTCGTCTGATCGCTTAAGATTTAACCACTTTGCATTAACATAGTACAGGCCCTCTCTAAAATAAACCTGATAGTGTCCATTTATCGGTGTAGGATTAGTGACCTGAATCAGTTCATTTGACTTTATTTTTCCTGCTGACACATAGTTTTCGGCTATAGGAGTTGTCTTTATGAGAACATCGCAGGTTGCTGTTCCGGATGCAGTAACCTTAGGAATATTCCTATCGCGGTTGCGCATATCGTTTATATAAACGTCCTTAGTCCTAATAAAGTAAACAGCAGGCTTCCAGCTACCGTATTGCTCTGTTCCTAGTCCTCCGCAAGTTGAACTTAATCCTCGGCCCTGATCGATTCCTCCTACATCCCAAATGGCAGTCCAGTCCTTGTTATATCCTAAAGTATAAAATTTTGTGCCCTCAGCGACATAGAAGGCCGTGTTCTGGTTAGACGGATTGTTGGGACCTCGATAAGAGTACTTAGTCTTGCTTAATTCCTGAATTCTAAGATCATGATAGCTCTTAGATGGGCTTGAGAATGTAGCTTCAAAACATACTGGGGCTGCACTTCTCGTTCCTCTACCTCTTGTATTTACCGTGGCTACACCTACAACGTAGTTTTTCAAGTAGTTTGGTAACTCACGCTGGTACCATTCTCTAGGTACATTTTTAGAATAGTTCCATTTCACCTTGCCTGTAAGATTCTTCTCGCTGCCGTAAAGATACTGTGATAGGACTTTCATGTTCATAGGAAATGGATAAACTTCTGCATCTGCCCTATCAGTCTCACAAGGACGGTTTTCGTAGGCAAATGCATTAACGGGAACCATGGTAATTATCAGTGCCATGGTGAGAATTATAACTATTGATTTCTTAACTCCCGCTTTCCCCTTTTGCATTAGAAAAGTCTTCATTGTCTTTCTTCCTTCCTTTAATTTTTCGCTGTTTGTTTATCACCCTTTATCGTTCTTATTATACCCCTTCCCCATATGCCAGGGCAAGAAAAACAGTTCACGAAGTCAACGAATTCACCTCAGTGCTTATATGTAAGGTTCGCTGACCGATGAAGTGGTCCTTCGGCTGATTCGGCTAAATACACTCTGCCAGCCTCAATGTCTTCCATGCCTTTCTCAATTCCTTTGTTATAGTCTATTCGCTTGCAAAATGCAAGCAGCTCGCAATCTATTCATCAATTTTACGTCGCTATTTCCACTTTCTTGCCGGCAAAGGCGATGCCATATTTTGCAATATCATTGATTCCTCTATCTTGCAGGTCTGCATCGTAATTCTTGGCATCTATCTGTGCTAGAGCTTTCTCAGCTGCCTTCGCTAAGGAGCCTTCATCTTTTACTGCTTTGAACTCCATTATTATTCCAGGAAGATTCTTAAGTTTAGGCTCTAGCACAAGGCCCAAACGACCTTCTCCCGATTCCCTGTTGGAACGTACGTAATACCTGGATGACATGCCGGCCACAAGGCCTAGCATCATACCATGATAAAACCCTTCTGCAGCTCCATCAAAACTACTAATGCATGTAATTATAAAGTTGCGCAGGCTTTCTTTTACCTTAATGCTGTCACTGTTGTACAGTGCCTTTTCAAGATCTGACACTACATTGCCGTCTAGATTCTCCTTCATCCAGGAAATAATTCCTGTGTTGTATACTCGATTAATTTCCCTGTTAGGCAAAGCCAACTCTGCAAAGGTTCCAATTTCAGTTTCGGCAACTTTGCTCGTAGTTTTCAAATATCCTGCCACCAAAAGAAAGCTGAAGATAGTGTCAACGCCATCATTAATTCTAGGGTAAATAACGTCCATATTCAAAGATGCCTGCACAGGTTTTCCCTGCAATATGGAAACCAAATTATCTGCAATTTCAGGTGTCAGCGATGATAGGATTTCTCTGATGATTTCATTTTCACTGGTATTTGTCCAATATGGCTTGGCCTGGCACTTGTTGTAGAAGTATGTGGCTACTGACCATGGATTATAAATCTCCTGATTTCCAAATCTGTATCCGTCATACCACTCAGCGATTTCCTCCAATTTATCGCTTTTACCATAGTATTCTGCCATGCGCTTCACTTCATCCTCTGTGAAGCCGAAGTATTCGCTATATTTTTCATCCAAGACGGTATTCACAACTATATTGTTTAAGCCACTAAACAAATTTTCCTTTGAAACCCTTAGTATCCCAGTAAGCACACCTAATGCCAAAGACGAATTGTCCTTTAGCCCGCCCGACAAAAGGTTTCTCATAAAATCAATGACTTCATTATAAAACTTCCTCGAGTGTCCCTGCTGGATCGGCACATCATATTCATCGACCAAAACAATAACCTTTGACTGGTGATGTTTCTCCAGCATACGACTTAAATTTAACAGCGCCCTAGTATATTCAACTTCGTTAAGTTGATCAGCTTGTAACTTCAATAGGTAATCCTTTTCCGCAAGGTTCAAGGACGTGCTTACAAAAAGTTCGTCATGACGCATGAATTCATCTCTTATAATGTATTTGATTGCCTCATAAGTACTTTCCCAGTCCGAAAATTTAGCATCCTTGAAGGTGATTGAAATCACAGGAAAAGCGCCCTGAAGCCTTCTATATTTTTCGCCACAGGTCCAGATTTTTTTATTTCTGAAATATACCGAAGTATCTGTCTCGGTCTTCTCAAAATAGCTTTTTATCATATCAAGAGCCAGAGTTTTACCAAATCTTCTTGGCCTTGTGAACAACAAAACGGGCACCTGGTCATCGATTAAATCTCGAATAAGAAGCGTCTTGTCCACATAATAGCTAGTTTTTACAACGTCTATGTATGAGGTATTTCCAATGGCGCAGGGCCGAGTTGCACCTCCCACATCTCCACTTGTACCTACAGAGTAAATGCGGTCATAAACCTGTTCTTCGGAAATTCGCCACTGCCGACCATCTTTTATCGCATCTACGAAATCCCCCTCATTGCACATTCCAACGACTCTTCTCGTTGATAATCCTAGGATTTTCGCAGCTTCGTTTGTCGAAATATATTTGCGCTCACTCATAAGTTCACCTCCGCTTCTTACAAACAAGTATACCCTTTGGCTAGCATAACTTCAAGCTAATTTCCGATGTATTTCCGAATAAATTCCGTTACCTTCCGACACTGTTTCCGCACTTTTCCCTTACTGCGAACCAGATTCTACTCGCCTGTAATTATTCATCTATGCTCAGTTCAAAATGATTCCGGTTAGTGGTGAGGAGGCCCTCCTTTTGGAGTTTTGATAGCTCTGCAGACATTGCCGCGCGGTCAACGCAGAGGTAATCTGCCAGCTGCTGCCGGTCGAAAGGAATATCAAAACTCAGTGACGCGTGGCGGATGGACTCGGCTGACAAGTACGACAGGAGCTTGTCGCGGGTGGTGCGCTTGCCGACGTGGGTGATTTTGTCATTGAAAGCCAGTATCTTGTTGGCCAGGACACCGACGAGGTTTCGAATCAGTTTCTGATGATGGCCGCAAGCCGTTGGGCACGAAGTCAAAATGCGCTGGACGTTCATGAAAATAATCTCGCAAGGCGCCTCGGCCACAACGCTGATATTTAGAACAGCTCCGGGTTTTGCTGCATAGGGCTCGCCGAAAAAGTCGCCGGGGTGGCACTTGGACAAAATGTTTCGGTGTCCCCATACATCTTCCTGAATAATCAATGCCGAGCCGGACGCCACCAGGCCCGTAACTTCAGTGGAGTCTCCGGCCCTAAAAATATATTCTCCGGCTTTTTTCGCTGTAACTGTGGCATTTACGCAGTGTAATATGGACAGGATTTCCTCATCATCAAGCCCTGTGAAGAAAGGGCTATTTCTTAAAATTGGCAAATATTTTTTCAAAGTTTTCTCCTTTTGTTGTAAATCAAACATACAAGTTAGTTTGATTGTACTATTATTGTGGCATAAAGAAAAGAGAAAATGAGAAATTAAGAAATTACGGAGGTATGGGAAATGATTAGAAAGATTATACACATTGATGAAGAGAAATGTAATGGTTGCGGTGCGTGTGCCGAAGCGTGTCATGAAGGTGCAATTGGAATGGTAAACGGAAAGGCAAAGCTTCTTCGCGACGACTACTGCGACGGTTTAGGCGACTGCCTGCCTACATGTCCGACAGGCGCTATTACTTTTGTTGAAAGAGAAGCGGCCGCATACAACGAAGCCGCAGTTAAAGCAAATATGGCCGCGAAAGCAGCTAGCGAAGGTCATGCCATTGGCGGTGGTCACGGTATGGCTGGCGGTTGCCCTGGCTCTCGCATGCGCATGATGAAACGCGAAGGTATGGCGCTGAAAGATGCTGGCAATACGGCAGCTGGAACCAGCGCACCTGCCTCGGACGTTGCTGGAGCTCGCGGACCTGTGCAATCTCAGCTAGCAAACTGGCCGGTACAAATCAAACTGGCTCCAGTAAACGCTCCTTACTTTGACGGTGCGAAGCTGCTGATTGCCGCTGACTGTGCAGCCTATGCCTATGCCAACTTCCATCAGGAATTTATTCGTGGCAAGGTAACTTTAATCGGCTGTCCTAAACTTGACGACATTGATTACAGTAAAAAGCTAACAGAGATTATTCAGAACAATGACATTAAGAGTGTAACTATCGTAAGAATGGAAGTGCCATGCTGCGGCGGCCTCGAAATGGCAGCAAAGCGAGCTCTTCAAAATAGCGGAAAGTTCATTCCTTGGCAGGTTGTTACTATTGGAATTGAAGGAAATATTATCGAGTAAACATGAAAGGCGGGTGGTGCACTAATAGGAAATCTCCCATAAGCGCAGCTCCGTCCTCGCCTAAATTTATAACACTTAATCAAAAAATCCCTTGAGAATAGTCCCTAAAACAGCGGCTCCTTTCTCGAGGGGTAATTTTATGTTACGATTTCTACTTTCTTTCCTGCAAGAATATGTCTGTCGACACCCTGATGTGCAAACCCATTGACTTTATAACAAAATTTATGTATAATTTTGTTATCATATAAGGAGGTGCGTTTATGCCGACAATCAGATCAAGTGCTGATTTAAGGAATAATTACAATGAAATTTCTACATTTTGTCATAATTATCCAGAACCAGTTTTCATTACGAAGAATGGAAAAGGCGACCTTGCAGTTATGAGCATTGAAGCCTACGAAAATCTTGCCAGTCGCTTTGAGCTTTACAGCCAAATCAAGGACGGAATTGACGATATTGCATCAGGCAACACCCGACCTTTCTCTGAAGCTATGGCAGATATCAGGAGTCGCCGCACACGATGAGTTATCAGCTTCATATCACATCCACCGCAGAGCATGATATTATGCGTGCTGCGGATTACATCGAATTTACCCTAAAAAATCCACAAGCTGCTGACAATCTGTTAAATGCTGTCACAAAGCAGATAGGAACATTATCAGATTTTCCTCAAAAGTTCCGTCTTGTCGATGATCCGGTTTTAGCAAGTTGGGAAATTCGTTTTGTAATAATCAATAATTACCTTGCCTTTTATACTATTGATGAAGAAAAGCAGACCGTTATTGTAGTCCGTTTTCTCTATCAAAAAAGTAACTGGTGTTCCATTCTTCGACAGGGATTTCCCCTGGTTTAAGGAATCTGTTTTTGCAGATTCCTTTACTATATCATTTCTTGGCAGGTGATTGAATAGCAATAGTTGTTTATTATAAAACATCTTAAAAAAGGGCAATCCCGACAGACAACGGTTCCGAGTTTTCAAGACTTTCTGAGCTTGAAGAATTAGCGGAGACGCTTGTTTACTACACGCATCCGTAACGTCCTGCGAAAAAGGAACGAATGAACGTCACAATGGCATCATTCGAAGATTCATTCCAAAAGGTAAACGAATCAGCGACTTTGACGCAGACTATATTTCCGGCATCGAAATGTGGTGTAACAGTTTACCGCGCAAGATCTTGAATTACCGCACACCAGATGAGATCTTCGAAGATGAACTGGATCGTATCTATCGACGGTCTGCTTCGTGATATGAATTTTTTGTTATCAATGTTCAACTTATTATTGCAATTTACGAAAGTAAAGTTTTTCGTTTTAATTGAAAATTACAACCCCATAAAGGCTTTTTGTTCAACGAACTTTTATCCTGCAATTTGTGCAGACCGTCTGCACAAATTCTATTCTGTTTCCTTTTCTTCGTTATCCTGCTGCTGAAGATAAAACATTGCCTTTTGGGTTTCAATCTCCGCTTTCAGTTCTTCTTTTGTCGGTAAGTATAATTTGTACTTGGAAGCAAATAATTGTTCATTGCCGTGCATAACAGAATAACGTGCAATATCATCATCTGTATCAGAACAAAGAACAATACCGATTGTTGGGTTATCGCCCTCACTGCGTTTCAGTTCGTCATACATACGGATATACATGTCCATCTGCCCTACATCTTGATGTGTTATCTTCTCTGTTTTCAGGTCGATGAGGACAAAGCATTTCAGTATGTAATTGTAAAACACAAGGTCGATATAGTAGTCCTGCTTCTCCGTATGAATATGCTGCTGTCTTGCCACAAAAGCATATCCCTTTCCAAGTTCCATTAAGAATTTTTGCAAATTGGAAAGGATACTTTTCTCAAGGTCACTCTCTGTAAAATCTGTATTCTGAGAAAATCCTAAGAACTCCGCAACTACCGGATTTTTGATGAACTCCAACTTATCATTCTGATACGATGCAGTCAGTTCCTTCATTTCACCTTCTACAAGCTCTTTTTTCTGAGTTTTAAGCATACGGTAATAATACTGAGAAGAAATATTCCTTTGCAAAGTACGGACACTCCAAGTCTGTTCTGCGGCTTCTTTCTCATACCAGTCACGAGCTGCTGGGTCTTTGACCTGTAATAACGCTGCATAATGTGACCAAGACAGTAATCCAACAGATTTTCCAGACGGTGTCTGGAAAATCTCAGGGTAAGTCTTATAGAAAGAATAAAAGCTGTACAGATTTGACTTTGTATAACCTTTTCCATATTCAGCCGATAATTCTTTTGCCAACTTTTTTATAATTTCAGCACCATATTTTGCCCTGTCCTCGCCCTGCAATTCTTCACTTGCGATTCTATAACCAAGGAGCCAATTTCTCTGTATCAGCGTTGTATTGACCG
>JAUNMH010000030.1 GCA_030537495.1 Clostridia bacterium
TGTCAGTTTTTTATTAGGAATAGGAAATGCCGATATTTCCTATTAAATAAAAAAGCTCCAGCCATTTCTGACTGAAGCCATATTAGTGGTATCCCCGGTGGGAATCGAACCCACAATTACGCTTTAGGAGAGCGTTGGTATATCCATTTACCTACGGAGACTTATTAGTTTTCACAACTAATAGGATACCACAGTTTCCGTAAAGTATCAATATTAACTATAATTTCTTCTTAGCAAGATACCACTCAATGACCTCAATATCATCTCTTTTCTTGCGGTCTTCAGCTTCTTCTAAAGTAAGCGGTGCGCCAAGCAGTACATCGTCTCCCTGATTCCAGTTTGCAGGTGTCGAAAGGCCTTCCTCATCGTGCAGCTGAAGGGCTGTGACGATTCTCTTGATTTCATCAAGATTTCTGCCCACTGACATAGGATAATACAGGATTGTACGAATTATTCCCTCAGGGTCAATTACAAATACGGCCCTTACAGTCTGTGTGTTTGCGACAGTCTGGAGCATTCCGTATTTCTTTGCCACATTCATGCTGATGTCCGCAATTACAGGGAATGGAATCTTAACGTTTTCATGGTCGTTCCATTTGATTTCCTCAATATTTTTCACCCACGCAAGGTGTGAGTGCAAGGAGTCAATAGAAAGCCCAATAAGTTTGGTGTTCATTTCTGCAAACTCCTCTGCCATAGCTGCAAAGGTAATAAACTCTGTGGTGCAAACCGGCGTAAAATCGGCAGGGTGCGAGAACAGCACCACCCAAGATCCCTTATAATCAACTGGAAAGTCAACCTTTCCCTGAGTTGTCATCGCGCGAAACGCCGGCGCCCTATCACCAATAAGTGGCATAGTGTTTGCGGGCTTTTGGCTCATTTCCGGGTTCTGCATATCATTGTTTTTTATATTGTCCATGGCGACCTCCCTATATATTTAATTTATCAAAACTTACTTCCTTTATAAGCATTCTATATCTTTCCAACGAAATTTGCAATGAGGGATAAAAAACATTTTTATTATATTTCTTATTGCACTTTTTTCTCACTTGTAGTACAATGAACGCATCTTGTTAAAAATATGACAAAGTCCGAGAATTGTCCGTAAATCAAGGCTCATACGTAGCCCTAAAGAAAGGTATACGAGGAGGAAAAATATTATGTATAAGGTATCTTCCTTGGCAGAAGAGTACAAAAAGAAACTCATAACTGCCGATCAGGCTGCCGCTATGGTAGAAAACGATTCAAGAATTCACTTTGGTCTAGGATGCGGTAGCGTAGTAGACATTGACGCGGCTCTTGCAAAAAGAGCAGACGAACTGCGCGGAGTGCAGATTATAAGTACAGTCTCCATCAGAAACGAACCCTTCAAAGTTTATGAGGCGACTACTTCAAATGAACAAGTAAGATTTGCGTCAGCGCACTTTAGTAGTTTTGATAGAAAGATGTGTAAAGACGGCAGATGTTGGTATATTCCAATGCTGTTTAATGAACTGCCTTTCTATTGGATCAACAACGAATGCGGTGTAGATATCGCTTTCTTCCAGGTAGCGCCAATGGATGCCCACGGTAACTTTAACCTGGGACCGCAGGTAGCTGACATGTGGGGCGTTATTAAAGGCGCGAAGAAAATCATCGTTGAGGTTAATGAAAAAATGCCTATTGCTCAGGGACATCAGACTCAGCTAAATCTTTACGGCATTGACTATGTAGTTGAAGGTAGCAACACGCCTTTGGCAGAACTTCCATCCAAGCCAGCTACTGAAATTGATAAGAAAATCGCTACTCACGTTGTAGATAAAATTCGAAGCCACAGCACACTTCAGTTAGGAATTGGTGGCTTGCCTAACTGCATCGGTCAGATGCTTGCTAACGAGTCAGATGTAAGAAATATTAATGGCCATACAGAAATGTTTGTTGATGCTTATGTTGATCTTTTTGAGGCTGGTAAGCTGACGGGAAACAAGCCAGTGGATAAAGGTAAGGCTCTGTACACCTTTGCAGGGGGAACGAAGAGACTGTATGATTTCATCAACGATAATCCGATTTGCTGCAGTGCGCCAGTTGACTATGTTAATAATGTTAACGTAATCGGAAGCATCGACAGATTCGTTTCCATTAATAGCTGTATTCAGGTTGACCTTTACGGTCAGGTTTGCTCTGAGTCAGCAGGTCACCAGCAGATTAGCGGTACAGGTGGACAACTTGACTTCGTTATGGGTTCATATCTGTCTGAACAGGGTCAGAGTTTCTTATGCACACCGTCAACTAGAACTCTTCCTGATGGACGCGTAGAATCTCTTATTTCACCTATTCTTTCACCGGGTGCAATTGTAACTACTCCTAGAACTGCAACTAACTATATCGTTACAGAATTTGGTGCTGCAGACCTTAAGGGTAAATCCACTTGGGAAAGAGCTGAGCGCTTAATTAATATCGCTCATCCTGATTTCAGAGAAGACCTGATTCAGGCAGCTGAGAGGAACGGCATCTGGAAGAACACAAGTAAGTGCACTTTCTAGGCATAACACATAAGCATATAATGTAGTATACACTCATTAAAAGGGCTGACATGCATCGGTTTAAATAATAATGCCTTTGCTGTCAGCCCTAGTTTTATGATGTTTTATTTGCAAGCTCTTCCATATACATTTCTGCTATGTATGCAGGCCCGTTGCACCAGATTCTTGTATCTTTATCATACAAGGCCTTGCCTGTTTTCGACAAAAGGAATTCCTTTAATACGTCTTTGGAATCCTTCCCCGTTTCCTCACAAATATCCTCTACAGTCATTGTTATAAGGAGATCTATAGTGTAATCTATTTTCTCTTTCGAAAGATTTACTTTATCCATATCTTTCTACCTTCCTTAAATTCTAAGCATTTTAAAGATTTTTCACTTTTAAAGCAATACTGGTCTTTTAGCTTGTCGGGAAGCAATTGACTAATACAGAAATCATCTGCTATCTTGCTACCAACATCGCCAAATGCACCACCTATATATGCGGTGAGAGTGCTATTTGTCGCATCATCTGCAATCTTCCCTATAATGATGTCGTATTTGGACATTTCCTTTTCGGTTTCTAAAAAAAGTTTTTTCTTTCTATGAGCTGCAATACAATGCAACCAGTTCTCATCTGCATCTTCGAATGTATGAATTTTTAGTTCCCTAGCTATGTCCAATCTACTCCTAAACTCAAAGGTGGAAATATATCCAAAAGTCTGGCCCTGTTCAACCCTTCCTGCTGTAACTGCCTTTGCGATAGATGTTCTAACAAAACTTTCTGCTTGTTCCAATGATGTGGTCAAATAAAACCCTTGCCCAAAATCTTTCCTCTTTGCGCATTTTGAAAGATCTGGAATCCTTACTTCACAATAGCTTCCATGGTATAGAATAAGTCCATCCCTAATCTCTTGCATCTATTTTTTCTCCTTTTTCTTTGAGAAGCTCGGTAATTTCCTCGAGTACCGCCTCATCTCCTTCGCAGTGAAAAATTCCATATCCCTTTTCAATATACTCAAGGATATTGTATTTACTAAATAAATTTAAGATTTCATCGAGGGACAAATTCCATTCTTCTGAAGCGAGTCTAACCAACCTTGTTTGCATAAATATAATTTCTTCCCTTTCGCTCATTCTAATCCCTCCTTATTACAAAACTCCCTTTCCCCTGCAAGCTTATTAGCTTTTCAGAAGAAAGGAAGTCACATTTTATTTCTTATCTCACGTAAACCTTTGGCAGTCTCTGTCCAAATGCGCAGCAGATTTCGTAATTGATAGTTCCTGTTGCGTCTGCAATGTCGTCTGCCAGAATAGTGTTCACCCCGTCACTACCCATGATAATAACTTCATCGCCAACCTTAACATTAGGAACATCAGTAACGTCAACCATGCACTGGTCCATGCAGATGTTTCCTGCAACTGGGCAAACCACACCGTTTACAATAACCTTAGCCTGTGCTGAGTAAGGTCTTGGATAGCCGTCAGCATAACCTAAAGCAAGTGTTGCGATTCTTGAAGGTCTCTCAGCAATAAACTTTCTGCCGTATCCGCAAGAGAATCCTACAGGCACATCCTTTAAGTGAACGATGTTTGCCTTAACTGACATAACAGGCTTAATTGAAAGTTCGTTCTTGTCAACTTCTGCTGAAGGATAGCATCCGTAAAGGATGATTCCAGGTCTAACTGCATCGAAATGAACAGTTGGAAGCTCCATAATGGATGCACTGTTTGCAAGAGTTCTGAACGGAATGTTAATGCCTGCATCAACTAGTGCATTGTAGAACTTATTGTATCTTTCTTCCTGAAGGTGTGAGAAAGTTTTGTCAAATGCATCAGCTGTCGCCATATGTGAGAACATACCCTTAATTTCGAAGTTTGGTAGAGTGTCCATCTTCTTGATGTCGAAAATTGCGTGGTCAATGTCGTCTGTCATGTAGCCGATTCTGCCCATTCCTGTGTCAACAGCAATTAAACCGCGAACGGTTTTGCCAGCCTTTGCTGCCGCGTCGCTGAATGCCTTTGCGTTAAGTGAATCGCATACAACTGGAGTGATGTCGTACTCAACAATTGTGTCAGCATACATGTCCGGAGTAAGTCCCAGCATGATAATTTCTTCCTTTGCACCTGCTTCTCTAAGAGTCACAGCCTCCTGAAGCGTTGCAATTGCAAAAGTTTTCACCCCGTTCTGGCGAAGAACATCTGCCACAGCCACGCTGCCGTGTCCATATGCATCTGCCTTAATTACCCCAATAATTTCCCTATCTGGACCAGCCTTAGCAATAATATTTTTAATATTGTAATCTAAATTGCTCAGGTTAACTTCAACCCATGCCGGTCTAATGGCTTCTTTATACATCGCGCGTATACCTTCTTTCTCCGTGAAAATAAAACTTTGACTAAATTATAGCACTCCGCCAAGGCCTTGACAACCCCCGTCGCGCCGGCCTTTCACACTCGCAAAACAAAAACCCCCAGCCATAAGCCAAGGGTCTAACTTTACATATTATGCCGACATATTGCGCTAACATACTACAACAACATACCCGTCATCATGGTGTACATTTCATCCATCAAAGCTTCCTCAGCGTCATAAACCATTACTCCACCAACAATAACCTGCTCTGCATGCATATTTGTAAAGTATCTAAGATTTTTCTGCATTGGATTTTCCTCATATACAGTAAAATCCGCCAGCTTACCAACTGCAATAGAGCCTAGTTTTTCAAGGCCCAGGCCTTTAGCTGCCACAACAGTAAGTTGTCTGATTGCATCTCTTGCCATGTCACAGTATCCAAACTTTAACTCCTCCCTGTGAATGCACGGCGCATCTAGAAGACGAATTCTAGTTGAAGTTTCAGAATTGATTTCTCCATCTTCGCTGTAAGCTACAGAAGTGAAACCCTTGTCCAAAAGGTCATCCTCGTCCATATAGGACTCCTCATCCTCAATAAATCCAGGGAATACGTACTTGCCTCCGAAATCCACTACCTCAGTTTCTGGAGTTATAAAAGGCTGCACATCCTCATATGCTCCAACGGCT
Source organism: Clostridia bacterium (assembly GCA_030537495.1). GTDB lineage: Bacteria > Bacillota > Clostridia > Peptostreptococcales > Anaerovoracaceae > Senimuribacter. Next base: position 5,543 of record JAUNMH010000030.1, read on the forward strand.
ACAATCTCACCATTTTCACATGCAACAGCCGATGCGTGAGGCATATCCGGATTCTGCGTAAAAATATTTCCGTTTATATAAACATGATCTGCCATACTCTGACCAATCCTCCCTCGAAAAATTATGCCGAGGAAAACCTTCCTCGGCACATTTTAATTACTTCTTTACATGATACAGAACTTCCGCTCTGCTCTGAGACTTATCCAGATGATAAGCCATGGCCTCCTTGGCCTTCTCAGCATCTCTCTCAGTTATAGCAATAAGGATCTGTCTGTGTTCCTCGAAAATTTCGTTAAGGAAGTGATCCTCATAAGAAGGAGTTTTCTTCGCCTGATCAATGTATTCCTTATAGGATCTGAGAATCTGCGCCATAAATCTACTTCCCGTCGCATTATAAATGACATTGTGGAAATCAGCGTTAATCTCGAGAACCTTCTTCTGGTCATTTCTCCCTGCATAGAATTCCATCAGGTCACTTTTTTCCTTAAGTTGTTTCAGCTGGTCTTCGTCAATTCTCTCCACAGCCCATTCAACAGACAAGATTTCTAGAGCCTTTCTTACAGCATATAAATCTTCAATATCCTGTGAAGTAAAACCCTTAGCGAAACATCCTCTGTTAGGAATGTAATCGATGAGCCCCTCATTCTCCAGTTGCTTAAAAGCTTCTCTAATAGGAGTTCTGCTAACCTTCAGTTCCTCAGCAATCTGCGTTTCTTTAATTTTCTGACCTATCTTGTACTCTCCCTTTAAAATTCTATCTCTGACAATTTCATGGATTTCATCGGTAAGAGAACAAGAGGTGGTAAATACATCTTTTCCGGCCATATTATCCCTCTAACTATAACAATTATATAATGTGATTTTCAAGAACCTGAGTATGGAAATCAAAGTCAGTGATCTGAAGATAGTACTCTGCACTGTCAATTAGAGCCTTCATAGGGCAAAGTCCTATTACTTCAGTACCTGTAACAGTAACACCATATCTCTTAGCTTCAGCCTTAACCAGCTCTGTAACACGATACAGTGGAGTCTGCTCAAAGTTAGTCATGTTCATAGAAACCTGAGCGTACTTCTTGCCTGTTGCTTCATCTTCAATTTCAAAACCCATAGCCTTAACGCACTTAAGTCCGCCATCTTTTTCTCTAATGATGTTAGCAATATTCTTTGCAATCTGAACATCATCAGTATTTAAATTAATATTGTAAGCTACTAGAGGTGGTCTAGCTCCAACAGCCATTACACCTGCAGTAGGGTGAATCTTTCTTCCGCCAAAATCAGGTTCCCAATCAGGTTCCTGAACCTTCTCAGCCATTCCCTCGAACTGACCTTTTCTGATCTTAACAAGGTTCTGTCTTTCAGGTCTTGTAGCAGAATATTCATATAAGAAAACAGGAACGCCTGCTTCGTCAGCAATTCTCTTACCAACAACCTTAGAAAGCTCTACGCAATCTTCAACTGTGCAATCCTTAATAGCAAGGAAAGGCATAACGTCTACAGCACCCATTCTAGGATGTTCGCCAGTGTGCTTAGTAAGGTCGATAAGCTCAGCAGCCTTCTTAACAAGCTTTATGCTAGCTTCTTCAACGCCCTTAGCGTCTCCGATATAAGTGATAACAGTTCTGTTATGGCTTTCATCTGATGAATAGTTTAACAGAGTGCAGCCAGGTGTAGTTCTAATCTGATCTACACAAGCTTCGATAACTTCATGGTTTCTTCCTTCACTAATGTTAGGAATACTTTCGATAATCTGTGCCATTG
>JAUNMH010000015.1:0-32011 GCA_030537495.1 Clostridia bacterium
AATTCCACGATTTAAATTTTCATCATCTTCAACCACGAGTATACCTGGCATAGCACATGCACCTCTCTTTATTAACTGTATATATTTAATATCTGAGTAGATATTGTTTTATAACATCACCTCAACGTATTCAAATATTTCACCGCCATTTCATACAATAGCGTAGCTATTATATCATTTATCTACACTATTGTAAATTTTTGTTTTCCCATAACATCTTACTCCAACATACACTATTGCTATCTGCCCAAATCTCCGTGGCGGAGTAGATGGGCGATGCTTGCTTGAGCAATACTAGCAGGTATTGCTCCCCTTCTGAATGTAAAAGTAACCCTGAGCAGTTGAGCCCAGGGCATGTAGTTTAATTATTCGATTTGGCTTTTGTAATTGTTATCAGTGTATTCCTATCAAATCTTTGCCTTCTTAGCCTTTGAGTCATAGCTGTAAGCCTTATACTTAGTATTGTTGTAGGTCTTAACCTTGAAGCTTGCTGTTCTGCCCTTTAAACTTATAGGTGCATCCCAATTAAAGTTTGCAGTGTAAGTGTTCTTTGTTCCCTTAATCGTCTTATATGAGGAAATCCCCTGAGTAGTTGTTGTCAACTGAATGCCCTTAGCGCCTTTTGGCTTCTTGCTAAGTGTTACGGTAACTGTGAACTTGGTCTTATATTTATATCTCCACTCGCTGTAATTGAAATACTTTGTTACCTTTACATTTGAAATCTTTACAGATTTGATTACTGGTTTCACTGCAGGTCCCATTTCTACGTTTTTGAATACAGCCGGATTTCCTTCAAGAATTATACCATTAGGTTCTTCAAGTGCAGGATTATCTACTTTCAGCTTTCCATAGAACTTAAAAGTGTATTTCTTTCCAGGCTTCATGCCTTTAGCCTTAATGCACTTGCCATCGTTCCAGCCATTGGTAATGGTTGCGAAATTTTTATCTATCCCAACTACTTCCAAACGAGAAGTTCTTCCGCTATCCGCAGCACTTACATTTATTGAGTTGATGTTAAATTTGTCAGGATATGTAGTAATTTTCATCTCAACCGGACGGGATGCAAAATCACTTACAAATGCAACTTCTATCATTTCGTCTTTATCTGGAGTTTCTACAAAAACTTTTAGCTTAAAGGTTCCTGTGTACAATCCGCCTCTTGGACTTGTTAATCCAATCATTCCGTACGAAACGTTTCCTACGGTCGCCCACTTCTGTTCAATTTCTCCTGGATATCTATCTCTTAGGTGAGAGTAATCTACAAAAGCTTTACCACTATCAATGGTTTCATTAGTAACGCTAAATTTCTTGTAGCTTACGCCATCTGGTAACTCTATTCGGCAATAAACGCTATCGTCAACAGCCTTCTTTTTGAAAACATCTGTTGTAAAGGATATTTTCACACCATTGTCGTATGTCTTGGAATACTTATAATCTGCATCATTTTTGTTAATTGTTGCTGCACTTGCAACCACTGCAGTTGCAGCGATCATAGCAGTTGTCACTGCCAGAATTAACAGCAGTCTCGATACTCTACGCTTTTTCATTTTCTTGTCCTCCTCTTTTTTAAAGAACATTAACATTAACTTCTGAGTTCGAAATATGAAAAGTTTTGATGTATTAAGGTGCTGTATTTTCACCTCCTCGTCACCTAATTTACTTTAACGCTCTATATTACTATAAGCATTGTACACTAGTTCACCCCACCCCGCAAGACTTTTCGTATAAATTTTTACACCCTGTAATTTGCATTTATAAATCATAAGCCTTACGAGGATACTCTCATTTTTGCGTCCTCCCTCTGGTTTACCACTTACCAACAAGGAGGGACTCATTATGTCACGTAAATGTCCTTATACAAAATTCCAGATTTCATACCCCTGCCTTTTAGCCGAATCATAGACAGGTCTCATATTTTTCTCCAATATATTACAAAATTCTTCCATTGTGTTTCCGGGACGATATAGTTCTTGGCCCGCCCATATGGAATGAAGGTTGTCTTTGTAGCAATCCTCGAAACGCTTGTGCAGTTCGTTTTGATTGTGAATCAAATTGTACATTCCGTACTGGTTCTCCGCAAAGGTTTTAAAGAATGGATCCCACTTTGGTAGCTTATTGCTTTTGGATGAGTTCAAAGAAGAGTCCATTGGCATCAAATTCCAAAGCTCATCATTCATGACAAAGGACCACGGTATAAAATGATCCACATCGTATTTTTTTCGTTGGATTGGCTGGCCGGTGAATACATCTCTCACTTCTCTTACATTCAGGACGCCTTCCCAAAGGTCTCTAACTTTGTTAAGCTTTCGTATTTTTTCGTCCATCGGTGCTAGCTTATGAACAAGGCCAGGCACCTCCGGGTTATTGTTTTGCAGCCACTTGACCTTCTCGTACTGAATCCAACCATGAATAGCAACTGTGTTATCCTGAATCATTTTCATCCAATCAGAATCAAAATGGACCTCTTTTTTCAATTTGCTGCTATCGCCAAAGGTGTATGGTAAACGGACAATGCTAGAGTCAATTCTTTTAACATATTCGGTCAGTCGCTTTATGCTGCTCCATGGCACAGCTTCGCTACTTTGAGAAAAGAAGCCTGCCAAAGCACGCCCTGGAACATTCTTGGTTAGCTGCTCCTTAGCTTCCTTAAGTTCACCATCGTATTCTTTGATTGCATTTTTAATTTCAACTTTAGATGCATTCGCCGCCAAGTCACTTAGCTCTGTGAGCGTATCGATTGCTCTTTCCAAGCCATCCTTAACATTCCCATCCATCGGCATACCACTAAGGTGAATGTGAAATTCCCTTACGGAGTACCAAGCATTGCTAATCATTTCATCAATAATATCATTAAAAGTTGTGACCGCTGTCCCCTCAGAAATAATGTTGACAATAGCCTCCAACCAGTAAAATTTATAACAGTAAGACGGGTTGTTCATCATCTGCGAGAAACCCTCAATGTATAAGGTACTGTGATATTCACCGCCAATTTTCAGCGAATACTCCATTTGTGAATTATCCAAACCAGTCATTTCTAATCACCAAACAACATCGACAACACCCATAACCCAATAAGGATGTACCAAATTTTACCTAATCCTGAAGATTTGCCACATGATCCTCCTGAACTATAGCCGCAAAAATCACTGTCCGAATCATCATCGCCAGTACAATCCTTATATATCTGATACTCTATGAAGTCATCAAACATATCATTTTTTCCGTCACCATTCCAGTCATACAATGATATAACAGTCACCTACCTTCTACTCCTCGACACTTTCAAAGTCGTATATCTCTATAATTTCATTATCATCATTCTCAGACGTATCTTCAAAATCGCCTTCCATAAACCATTTATAAGCACAATTTGCGATAGCCTTGGTTTCTGCAAAGTCAAAACCTCCACCGATAACCGCTCCTACGCCTGGTACCATCTTTCCAAGATTAATGATTCCTGTAGATCCAAATTTAGTTATAAGTCTAAACCCAACTTTCTGATTAATTTGTTTTAATACTTCACCAGGTATCTTTTTTATAAGATTGTTTGAAAATTTTACACCTGCCTGTTTGACCATTGCATTCACTGAAACTCCAGCAAGACATGCATACACAAGGGTTTGTGTCTGATCACTTTTCAGGTCATATCCTGCCATATATGCAGCGCAAGCTACCATTCTCATTTGAACGTAAAGCACACTTCCAATATTTGCAGGGATTGCAACCGGCAATGTTATGATTCCACCAAAACCGGTCAAAACCCCCGATGTTGTACACTTCGTGATTTGATTCTTCAGCATAGCTTTACAAGCTTTTTCCGCGGTACTATATTTTGACAAATACTCGCTTGCCATTTCCTCTACTCCAGTGCTAACCTTTGGTATTCCGTTTAGGCACTTTTCATAGCAGGAATCCAGCAAACTAGTAATATCTTCTTGTGTTAATTTGTTCTTTTCCATTTTACCTTCCTCTAAAGTTGCATATTCAGCTGTTTCTGTAATGTCTAATAACAATTCATCTTTTGTCTAATAATTGAACAATCTACGTCAATCAAATCATACTCCCATTTCTCACATTTTTAAAACTCTCAATCCTGTTGAGAGTTTTTCACCTCTTTCTCCGCAATATCATATAACTCAGCCAGTTTTCTCTGCAGAATACTCTTATCAATCAACTTAGTTTTATATTCAGCAATCATTGTCTGCGATAAACTTCTGCTCAAAGAGTACTCAACGACATCCGTATCAGTATTTTTACAAAGAATCATTCCTACACTCGGATTTTCATGAGGTTTTTTAATCTCTCTATCCAATGCTTCTAAATAAAAGTCCATTTTCCCCATATATTCCAGTTTGAAATCATCAATTTTTAAATCGATTGCAACTAAACACTGTAACTCTCTGTGATAAAAAAGAAGAATCTACATAGTAATCATTGTTTCCCACTTGGACATAGTATTCTTCATCAATGAAAATAAAATCTCTTCCAAATTCAAAAAGAAATTTTTTCATATTTTACAAAATTGCTTTCTTTAAGTCATACTCTTTATATGGTTCAGGTAAATCAAGAAACTCTAGCATATACATATCCCTAAGAACACCTGTCATATCTTTACTTTCGATTGCAGATGTGGCTTTTCCATTAGATAAAAGCAACCTCTCATAATATCCACTATCAATCTGTCTCGCCAATTCTTTTGCCTTATATTTTTCCTTTGACGCAAGTTTTAGATAAAATTCCTTTTCTTCATAGCTTTTTGTTTTAGAGATAATATGCAGATTATTAGACCATGTATTTTCTCTCAACAGCTTTGAGAGTTCTGGTTTATCCTTGTACGTTTCATAAAACTGTTTCATTCTTCAAATATTTTGTGATGAAGAATCCAACTGCAACAATCATTCGAAGATTATAATGCTTCGTATCACGAGTCACCTGATGTGAACCTTCGGTTTGAACTATTCGGAAATTCCGAATAGTTGCAGACTCTTCTAATTCACTATCTGCGTAGATCTTTTTAATATGTTCATCTACTTACATTTTACCAAACCTCCCTTAAAAAGCAACTACATCTAGCCACTTTACCTCACATCTCTCCACAACGCATCAATAAATGCCCCTTTCGACAATTTCCCATAATCTTCCTTGCACTGGAAAGATTTTTTAATCATTGCGTGCTCATCTCATCAATTTCAGAAGACTGCGCATTTTGCTGTTTCCTCAGCCCCCAATATATGGTAAACTGGGTCTAGATATACTATCTGAGGGAGGATTATTTATGGCTATTTTATATTTTACTGATGTTTTACGTAAGGTAGGACTGGATCCAAAAGACGTAAAACTTATTCGACATGCATTGTCTGATGATACTTTTAGAGAATGCTACCTTGCGGGTAAAACACAAGAATATACACAGCATCAAGTAACAAACTTCAGTAAAGACTATCGCTATTGGATTGTTTTTATCAGTGACGGAGGTACTTATGCAAGGCTTCATTCCTGCTATAAAGTGAACGGTTCTGTCCCTGATACCCCAGATATGGCTTCTGCTGATTTGCCTCAGTGTAAAAAAGATGAATTTAAAGGTGAGGACGCGTTCTTCGACCTTACACCTCTAGATTTGCTTGAAGAATATGAAGGAAAGCTTGTTATAGACTGGGGCGGGGCTACAAGAATGTGGCATCAAAAGGCAACTACCGAGAAACCTATTGTTGCTATTGAGCCAAAAACGCAGGTGCCTTTCCCAGGTTTTGAAAATCTAATATTGTCCTACAAGGAACTAGAAGAGGTCATTGGAAACACTACTGACTACGATTTGTGGCATGCTGCTATGTCCTCTGTAAATGCAGTTTACCTTATTGTCGATGTCGAAACTGGAGAAAGATATGTCGGCTCAACCTATAATTCTCATGGATTATTAGGTCGTTGGTCTGACTACGTTTCTACTAAAGGCACTGGTGGCAACAAAGGCATAATTGAGCATTTAAGAATTTCGAAGAACCGTCGAGAAAACCTTCAGTTTTCCGTGTTGCAAGTTCTTTCGAAATCACTTACAAATAATCAGATTGTCGAGTGTGAGACGCTTTGGAAAAGAAAGCTACAGACATACGCTCCGCACGGACTTAATCAAAACTAACTGTGCGGGATCAGATTCATGCAGATTTCTAAATTAAGAAGAATTTTGATGTTTCTGCAGGCTAGTTTTCTTGCTCTACAAGAGAGCAAAAATTAGAATCTAAACTAATAGCCATTATCCGTTTGAATTAGTAATACGTTGTTATCAATGGAGGAAGCTGATGGATGTAATATTGTCAAACAAATTCAATGAAGAAATAAGTAATAAAATGTCACGCGCAAAAAAAGAGTGTAATTATAACCCTACTCGTTTTAATCAAATGCTTCAAAAGTACGGCGCTGTTGAAACGGCAAAGAGACTAATTGCAAGCGCGCTCAAAACGGGAAATACGTCAGATGGGTTTACTACGCTATTCCTTTGCGAAAGACTGGATTTAACAATGGAAGACTCGGTCTGCAATCCAGAATATCAATCGCTATTTACTCCCGAGGAAATAGCCTACTGTAAAGAAATTCTTGGCAGAAAATAATTTAAAAAGCTGCAGATTATCCATTTGGGCGGTATGCAGGAGTCTTCTCGTGGTGTAATAGCGATAACCTTGAGTTGATGGTTTTTTAGTTTATTTAGGAGCTTTTCGCTTTCCGGTAATTGTTGCCACCTCCAGGGCGTAGACCAGGGTTCTGGGGATGGCTGCAGTGTTGAAGTATGTGTCTTTGCCGGTATGGTAGTGGCTCATAATTTTCTTTAGTGCGTCCATTTTTTCGTCCTCTTCAAGGATTCTGATTTGACCGGTGCCGATGACGCTTTCGTATGCCATTGTGCAATAGCCCTTTTCTTCCATGTACTGGAGCTGATGTTTGCAATCCATTTCGAAGGATGCTCGATTGTCTTTGCGGATGAGATCTACTTTATGACCTTCTAGGGCGCTGTGGAAATACAGGATTAGTTTTTCGTTTACGATATCCATTCCGAAATTCAGGGGAAGGATGTAGGGGTAGTCTTCATCGTTTAGGGCTAACCTGCACACGTCGCAGTGCTTTATTACTTCGATGATTTCGGTGAAATCTGTTATCTCTCTTTGTTTCTGTCTCATAATTTTTCCTTTTTGATATCTGTATATTAGTATACATTGGAGTTTGCGGCAAAGGGGGTTTTGATAGTTATTCTTTGCCTACTATTGTTATGTCCTTACCGTCGACTACGATTGCCTGGTGATTGTTGATTGGGCATAGATTTAGGTCTGAAAAGTCTGCCGTTATCTTTTTGCTAGCTTTCCTGTAGGGCATGGTAAGATAATGGGGGAGGACGTAGAAGTCAATAAGGTTAAGGCCTGCATCGTCTTCCTGTGAGTAATTCTTTGGCTTCTTGTCCATCTGTTCAATATATGTGATGGTTGGAGCGCATACGATTGCGCCTGCTGATTCGCCTATCATAAGCTTTCCCTTTGCCAACTCCTGCTTCAGCAGCTTGTCTGTGCCTGTTTTGCGCAGTTGGTCTATGAGGAAGAAAGAATTTCCGCCGGTAAAATATATTATGTCTGAGTTCTCGAGGACTTCTTTTGTCGTGGAATAAGTCGCTGTGGAAATGTCGAGTTCTGTTATTTGAGATCCTAATTTTTTGAATAGTTTTCGGGCTGAGCGGACGTAGCCGGTATAGCCTTCGTGAAGTGAGGCGGTGGGAATGAATGCGACTCTCTTGTTATTAAGTTCTTCTTTTATCAAGCTTCCCACGTTAGAGAAGTGGGAGCAGAGGAATAGTTTCATAGCGAGGCTCCTACAGTTCATCCATATTATAGAGATTATAGCCTTCATAATAGTAGCTATGGTCAATTCCCTTCATATACATATCTCTGTCATCAATCATATCAGTCAGCGCATTTTGCAGTACATATTTGATTTCAATATCCTTTATCGGACTGCGCTCCATCGCTAGAAGGTAGTCATCTTTGTCTACCTTACTCCAATCAACAACCTTACGTATTTCCTTCTTGAACATCAAGTCGAGCCATATGCGCATACTCCTGCCATTGCCTTCTCTAAATGGATGCGCCACGTTCATCTCAACGTACTTCTCAACAATTTCATCAAAACTTGATTGTGGCATTTGTTCGATATGCTTAATTGATGGTTCAAGATACATTACTGGAACAAATCGAAAATCACCTTTTGCTATATTTACAGTTCTTATAGTTCCGGCAAACTCATAGATTTCACCAAAAAGTGTTCTATGAATCTCAGAAAGTGCTTCATAAGAACCTGGGGTCAATTCCTCCAGCTTTCCGCTTTCAAATAGCCACGCTGCTTTTTTCTTGCTGATTTGTTCTTCAACTCTAGCAAGCTCAGCAGAGTCAGTTATTCCCAAAATATTATCAAGTGCCATTTTCTATCCTCCAGTTTACATACTAATTCATTTAAATGATTAGAAAAAAGTTTGGTTACCCGTGAGACACAGGGCGTGTTTACATTTAGTTTTTTAGACATCCAATCGGAACAATATATATTCCGTCTTCGCGCCTGTATGCAAAATCTCCTATTCCCACAATTATCATCATAAAGGATGGGCCTGGCATTTTGTCTGTGTCTATCTTTTTTTCCAGTTTTTTAAGGTTCTCTGCTCCTTCTTCTATAAGTTTTTGTCCTCCTAGCTTTATTTCAGCGAGACCGTAGTTTCCATTTCTGAGATGAATAACGGTATCACATTCTAACCCTGTTTTATCCCTATAATGGAGAACAGTTCCGCCAAGAGACTCCGCATAGACTCTTAAGTCTCTAACACACAGTGTTTCGAACAGCAATCCCATAGTGTTCAAATCATTAATCAAATCATTTGGACCAATACCCAGCGCAGCCGTCGCAATCGATGGATCAATATAGTATCTTGTATCAGCTGATCTGATAGATGTTTTCGAACGAAGATTAGGATTCCAGGCAGGCATATCCTCAATAACAAAAATCCTTTTTAATGCATTAATATATGATGCCACAGTATCCTCACTCAATGAATCAACATCATTTGCCTGAATATCATCTCTAAAGGTTGTATATGCCACCTGTCCACCTTGATTTCTAGCATATGATTTCATTAATCTTTTTACCCTTTCTGGATTCTTATTAACGTTGTCCGCCCTATTAATGTCAGATTTCACCACTGCATCATAGTAATCTTCTGCCTGTGAAAGAGCTGGTTTTTCCTTCATTCCTATTGCCTGTGGCCATCCACCTCTACAAATCAAGAATGCGATATCTTCGATACTGTATTCACTTATTCCTGTAATTTTATCAGGAGCATCAAACAAAGCTTTTAGACTTACCATACCTGAAGATTCTCCAGATTCATATAATGACATAGGCCTCATCATCAACCATGTGAACCTTCCTGTGCCAGAGTGAGTAATTTCTTCTGTATCTACTGGAACAGCAGATTCTGTTAAAAGAAATTGCCCTACTTCACCTCTAGTGTCAACCTCATATCGAGTTGCATCCCATAGTTTTGGAGCAATTTGCCACTCGTCAATTAGTCTTGGCGTCTCTCCGTTAAGCAATCGTTCTGGTTCAAGCTCCGCCATCTGTATATTGGTAGCCCTTTTTGATGGTTCATCCATTCGCAAAACACTTCCCGCAACCTGCATTGCTGTTGTTGTTTTTCCACACCATTTGGGCCCCTCTATTAAAACCGCCCCTTTTGCTTCCAACTTATCTTTTAATATTTCATCTACTATTCGTGCTCTGTATTCTTTCATTTTATGTCACCTCTAGCACTATTATAAATATTTTTCGGCGTTTTGGCTAATTATTTTTCGGAGATTTGTCAGATTATTTTATCTGGTTAATTGCGTTTCGTATCAGTTCTTTTATTGCGCCTTGTTTGCTCTTTTGTGCATCCAGCCATTCAATAATGTCTGAATCAGTATTCTTATTCAGCTTCATTTTAACTTGAACAGTGTTGTTCTTATCATACTTATCTTGCGCAGCATATTTTATAACTTCTAGCTCTCCTGTTTTTTTCATCATTTTAACTTCAATTTCCATTATGTCTACCTTCCTTTCTCTAGAAGCTCTAGCAGGTCTTTTGTTTTCCCTTATCCATTCCTTCCCACTTTCGACAGTATAATTTTATCATAGGTATACACCTGCATCAACACTATTATATTTTAAACTAAACCCCCGGCCGCCCGATTTTCATGGAAATAAGAATTTGGTGGCGGGCAAATGCCTTATATATGAATTTTTTGAAATAAGTACCGTGAAACGTTTTGGTTTCACGGCCTTTTTTCGTTTATAGGCGCGAATCCGAGCGGGCAAGGCTTCAGGAAGTTGGAGAATGTCCAGTAGATTTTAAGGCAACTCTCAATTTACTGTAAGTTTATAGCATATTTGACAACAAATTAATGAAAAAGGATTCTCTGGCAAGCCTTTAAGCACAATTTAGGCCCATAGATGCGTGAAACATAAATGTTTCACGGTACAAATTTTCAAATTTAGAGAAATCAGGCATTTGCCCGCCCGCTTCAGTTAATTTCCACAGGACGCGGGCGCGGATTCAGGTGACATGGAGTAGGAGGCAATCTTCCTGCCGACTCAGCCGATTCAAATCTAAAGAAAAAGCCTTTTAACTGTTGCAATTTCAACAATTAAAAGGCATACATTGTCTGGTGCACCCAGAGGGATTCGAACCCTCGACCAACGCATTCGGAGTGCGCTACTCTATCCCCTGAGCTATGAGTGCATATCTATTATTAACCTGACTGCCCAATTGCCTAATCAAAAGTTCAAAGAATCAAGAATCAAAGAGTCAGGCTATTGGACAATCAGCCATTTTCAGTTTTAGTTTATATATCAGCTAGCCAAATTGCTGCCTAACAAGTTCTAGCAATTCTAGCAGTTTAAGCAGTTTAAGCAATTCGGCGTTCCAATAATATATTAATTATCTATACCGCTGAAGCCCTTGCCTTCTCCCCATACAGTATCTACGTGAAGAACAGTAACAAAGGCCTTACGGTCTGTTTCTGCAAGAAATCTCTTAATCAGAATACTTTCACGAGGAGAGCACATAATAACAAGCTCCTTGTGTTCTTTGCCTGTGTACTCACCAACTACAGTTCTGCTGGATACGCCTCGGTTCAGATTGTGCATAACATATTCACAAAGTTCCTTGCCCTTATCCGTAATAATGTTAAGCTGAACGATTTTCGTTTCCAGACCATAGATGATGTAGTCTACCATCTTAGAAACGATGAACTGCGTAACTAATGCATACAAAGCGATGTTTCTACCGAAGATAAATGCCGCAATAACGATGACTATACTGTCGATTAGAAGCAGAATCTTGCTGATATCAACTTCTGGGAAAAATTTCTTCTTAATAATCTTCGCAATGGATTCCGTTCCGCAAAAAGCGTAACCTCTCCAGAATACAATTCCGCTACATGCTCCAGAGAAGACCCCGCAGAAAATAGCTGCCAGAATCAAATCTTTTTCCTCTAGAAGACGGAAATCAAGCTTTTCGAAAATCATTAGAATTGCAGGATAAACTATAGATACAAGAAGCACCTTTCTGGCTTCCTTAAATCCCAGCGTAAGACCGACAACAATTAATATTATACCTGCTCCCGCGTAATAACACAATGAGAAATCTATATCTATAAAAGATTGTATAATTCTTACTATACCTGTAAGTCCCCCGCTAGTAAGTCCATTAGGAATCATAACCGCCGTAGTCGCAAAAGCACCGATTGCACATCCAATTACCAGGAACAGATAGTCTAAAATTCTAGTTTTTATCGACACCTTCAACATCTTCACCTTAACCTTTCTTTCACTCTATCAAAGCCTCAATCCAAGCCTCAGTCCAGTCTAACCCTTAGCCCTTCCTTTTCCAGCCTTTCCCTAGCCATATCGCAAGCCAGCTGGCTGCTGTCGCAGGCAATATATCTTCTGCCAAGCTTGCCCGCTACAACAGGCAGAGTTCCGCTTCCGCAGAAGAAATCTGCGCAGATATCTCCCTCTTCAGTGCAGCACTTAATCATGCGCTCAATGAGTTTTTCCGGCTTTTGAGTGGCATATCCAGTCCTCTCAGCCGACGTCCTTCCCACCATATCAATGTTCCAGACATCCTTCATATTGACCATAGTGTACCAGCCGATTTCGTCCTGAAACTCCTCAACGCCTTTGAAATGATAAGGCTTAAACTGCCTATTGTAGGACTTCTCCTTCTGCACGAAAAACTTATATTTGTTAGTTTTGCTATACACAAGTATTGTATCATGTTTTAGGGAAAATCTCTTTTTAGACGCGCCTCCCGACTTGTAGGTCCAGACGATCTCGTTGACGAAGCAGTCCGCCCCGAATATCTCGTCCATAATTACCTTAACATAATGAACCGCGTGCCAATCAAGATGCACCCAAATCAAGCCATCGCCAGCAAGCAAATCCTTCATCAGAAAGAGCCTTTCACCTAGCATAGCCAGGTACCCACCGAGGCCATTTTTCCACTTGTCAGCATAGGCGTGTATCTTCACCGCCTCGCCATCTTCCACAACTCTGGCCTTATAATCAGCCTTTGAGAAAAATGGCGGGTCAATGTAAATCATCTGAATCTTGCCTTTCATATCGCCATTTATCAAAGCTTTCATAAACTCCTCATTGTCTCCACAATGAAGCAGATTCCCGTCTCCTACGTTAATTACCTTATCTTCTTTTATTTGATATTTTTCTATGCTTTCTGACATTACCTTTGCCAGATCCTCTATTAAACTCATTCTTCTTACCCCCGCCGCGTCTATCTGACAGCAGAACATCAATAAGATCCTCGCGTCCTGCCTTTTTCAAAGCTTTGATAACCGTCGCCCTGTTTTCTGGCTTGTTATAGTGTATCAAAGCACGCTGCATCTTCTTCTCTTCCATGTCCTTAGCCACATACACAGGCTTCATAGTGAAAGGATCCAGCTCTGTGTAATACATGCAAGTTGCCAGTGTCGCCGGCGTCGGATAGAAGTCCTGAACCTGGTCAGGCACGAAGCCAAATTTCTTCAAAAACAAGGCTAGCTCAATTGCATCATCCAAGGTGCTCCCAGGATGTGAGCTAATTAAATATGGAATAAGGTACTGCTTAAGTCCCAGTTCCTCATTGATTTTCTTATATTTTTCCGCAAATTCAAGAAAAACCTTTTTCTCTGGCTTTCTCATATAATAGAGAACCTTGTCCGAAATATGCTCCGGCGCCACCTTTAGAGTTCCGCTCACGTGATATTTGCAAAGTTCTCTCAGGAATCTGTCATCCTTGTCAGCCATAACATAATCATACCTTATCCCAGACCTGATAAAAACCTTCTTAATCCCAGGAACTGAGCGCACCGCCCTAAGGACGTCGATGTAGTCGCTGTGGTCCACAATCATGTTTTTACATGGATGCGGATACAGGCAGTCCTTGTTCTTGCACACGCCGTTTTTCAGTTGCTGCTTACACGCAGGCTTTCTGAAATTAGCCGTTGGGCCGCCAACATCGTGAATATAGCCTTTGAAATCCTTCTTATGAGTCAGGGCCTCAGCCTCGCGCACTAGGGACTCCTTACTTCTGCTTCTCACCTGTCTTCCCTGGTGGTACGTCAGGGCGCAAAAACTACAGCCTCCAAAGCACCCTCTACTAGATACCAGACTGAACTTCACCTCTCTGAATGCCGGAATTCCTCCCTCAGCCACGTACATGGGGTGAACCTCATTCTCATATGGCAATTCATAAATATCGTCTAATTCAGCCTCTTCAAGAGGCGCCTGAGGTTCGTTGACGACTATGTAGGTTTTGTTGTCATATTTTTCAACTAGACGCTTACCATTGACGTAGTCGTTACTCCTGTAGCTCATAGCAAAACTTCTAGCGTAGGCCTCCTTAGAAGTACTGATTTCCCCATACTCCGGTAGCTCTACAGTATCGGCGTCAGGAAGGTAGCTTCCAGCTCTGTAGCACGTCCCCTTTATCCAGGTAATATCCTTAACCTCGATTCCTGAATTCAAGGCATCAGCCACTTCCACAATGACTCTTTCTCCCATTCCGTATATGAGAAGATCCGCCCTGGAATCCAGCAAAATTGAACGTCTCACCTTATTGCTCCAGTAGTCGTAGTGTCCCAACCTCCTCAAGCTGGCCTCGATGCCACCAATGATAATTGGAACGTCCTTGTAACATTCTCTAACTCTATTGCAGTAGACGATAACTGCCCTATCCGGCCTCTCACCGGCCTTTCCGCCCGGGCCGTACTCGTCCACCTTTCTCTTATGCTTAAAAACAGAATAATTGTTAACCATGGAGTCAACTGTTCCGCTGTTAATTAAAAATCCCAGTCTCGGTCTTCCGAATCTCTTGAAATCCTCAGTGGATTTGTAATCCGGTCTAGCAAGAACTGCCACTTTATACCCCTGAGATTCAAGCAGCCTGCTTATTATTGCTGTACCAAAAGAGTGATGGTCAACGTAGGCGTCTCCCGTCACTATGACGAAATCCACCTGATCCCATCCTCTATCAATCATATCTTGTCTGCTTACTGGTAAAAACAATCTTACTCCTCCATCATCTTAACAATATCGTCTACTATTCTCGCCGTCAGTCCCCATACTGGTGTGCCGTGTACATCTGTGCCCAGGTCCACCTTTTCGTAAATAGGAATATCCCATTTTCCAATTCTCCAGTAATAGGTCTCCCCATCTATGCCTAGAAAATCATAGGGAAAATCCTCTGAAATATTTACGGTCACAGGTTCAGTATAAATAACTGGTTCCTGGCCCTGAGAGCCCTGAAAACGGCTAATAGGCACCAAAAACAGTTTCTCAACTTCTCCAGGACACGGTGCTGCCTTGAGATAATCCTCATACTCAATAATCCCCATATAGGTGTACATAGTGTAATTGGCATACCCGTATAAAATATTTCCCTGTCCTATGATTTTAATTCTTTCCTCAGGGATTCCTGTTTCCTCACAGGTTTCTCTAACAGCGGCCCTCTCAAAGGGCTCACCTGGCTCAACGTGGCCACCCGGAAAACAGATTTCACCTGGATCAGTTTTCATCTTGCTGGAACGAAGCTCAAAAAGAAGATTAACTTCTCCGTCCTTCTCCACTATCGGCACCAAAACCGAAAAAAACCTATGCCGTCCAATTGGCCTCGGCTCATTGCCCTCATATTTATTTTTCAAATCTTCTAAAGTAATCGCCATGCCTTGCCTTCCTATGTCCTCCTCTGCTGCGCTACTCGCCGCCGCAGCCCGCTCCTAAACAGAAAAAACAAGAGGCGGAAAACCTTCCGCCTCACACATTCGTTTTAAATACTAGTTAAGAATTTCGTACTTATCGAATTCTACACCAATCATTTCTTCCTTTTCAGCGCTTAAGCTTACTACGAAGTCCATTCCGTAATTCTTTGAAATGTCAGCAAGTCTTTCAAGGAATTCAGGAACATCGCCTAATGAGAAGTCAGCATGCTTTAGAATGCTGTCAATGAAAATAGTCTCGATGTCATGGTCTGAACTGATAATTCCATATAAGAATCCGATGTATTCATCGCTGTTAGTAACATGTTCATAATCTTCCATGCAAACTACTCTGATTCTATACTTCAGATCATACATTAATCTGGAGTTCTTATTGATAAAAATAACACTGCCCTTGCTGTTTTCAATAGTGTCATTTGCTAAGTCGATCATCTGCTTTGTCTTACCTGTACCCTTATGTCCTACTAATAATTTTACCATTATTATAGTCCTCCCGTTTCTTAATTGTTATATTTATTATAAGCTATGCTGTAATATAATTCAAGCTAATTTTTGCCAAGTCTTAACTGTCCGCAAGCCGCATCTATATCCGCGCCCAGTTCCCTTCTCACTGTGGCCACAATGCCTGATTTTTCAAGGAGTTCAGCAAATTCCCCTGCGCGCTTTCTGCTAACCGTGTCGAAGCCTGACTCCGCAACCTTGTTCAGGGGAATCACATTGACATGGCAGAGCATGCCCTTTAGGAGTTTTGATAGACGAGCCGCGTCAGCGTCGCTATCGTTAACCCCGCTTACCATGGTGTACTCAAAGGTAATGCGCCTGCCCGTGCTCTCGGTGTACGCCCGACACGCCGGGATCAAAACCTCCAGAGGATACTTTCCGTTAACGGGCATCATAGACCCCCTAATTTCGTCCGTAGTCCCGTGAAGAGAAATAGCCAGGTTCACCTGAGGAAAATCCTTGCTGAACCGCTCGATTTTAGGCACAAGCCCACAGGTAGAAACTGTAATATTTCTCATTCCAATGTTCAGACCCTTAGGATCGTTGACGATTTCTATGAATTTCTTCAGATTGTCGTAGTTGTCGAAAGGCTCACCGGTTCCCATTACCACAATGTGACCGATTCTCTCCCCAGTGTCAGCCTCTGCTGCCATAAGCTGTGAGAGAATTTCTCCCGGAGTAAGATTTCTTTCCAAGCCGTTTCTTGTGGAAGCGCAGAAACGACAGCCCATTCGGCAGCCTGCCTGGCTTGATACGCAAATAGAATTCCCATACTTGTACTTCATAAAAACGCTTTCAATAAGGTTTCCATCTTCTAGTTCAAACAAATATTTTCTTGTTCCGTCGGTTTTCGATTTTTGAATCTTCAAAGGGGTGGCAGTGCCAATGTATGCCTCTTCAGCAAGCTTTTGGCGAAAAACTTCCGGAAGATTTGTCATCTCCCGGAAGTCCGTCTTTCCTTTGTAAATCCACTGGAAAACCTGTTTTGCTCTAAATTTTGGCTCACCCATTTTTGTGATGAACTCTTCCATTTCCTTTAGAGTCAGGTCTCTAAGATTTATCATTTTTTATACTCTTTCTACACCTAGGCCTGTCTTATGTCCGTTAAGGTCAAATTCTTCCAGACCTTCCTTTTCAGAAATTGAAACCGCTAGAGTTTCCTTCTTGATATAGTCGCCGAATGCTTCCACAGCCTTCTTAACGTCTTCGTCTGCACATACGTAGATTTCAATGTTATCCATCATTTCATAGTCATTCTGCTTACGCATCTGCTGAACCTTAGAAACTAGTTCTCTAGCAAGACCTTCGCTGATTAATTCATCAGTTAAAGTTGTCTCTAGAATTGTGAATACATTGTTTTCCATTGCTACGGCGAAACCGTCCTTAGCGCTGATTCTAACGTCTACGAAGTCCTTTTCAATGTCGAATGTTTCTCCGTCAAGGTCCATGCTAACCTTTCCTTCTGTTTCAAGCTTGCTGTTGAATTCAGCTGGATCTTCCTTAGCTAATGCGCCTCCGAAAGCTTTGATCTTCTTACCTAGAACAGGTCCTGCAACCTTGAAGTTTGGTTTCAGGCTGAAGTCCATGTACTGATCAAGTTTGTCAGCAAACTTAACCTTCTTAACGTTAAGTTCTTCCATGATTAATGGAGTCAGGTCTTCAATTGTAGCCTGATATTTTCCGTCAACTAGGATTTCAGAAAGTGGCTGTCTAACCTTGATTCTTTCCTTTTCTCTTGCTCCTCTACCAAGTGTTACAAGAGTTCTTACAAGGTCCATTCTTTCTTCAACCTTCTTGTCGATTAAGTCTTCATTTGCTTCTGGGAAGAATGCAACGTGTACAGTTTCTTCTCCTGTCAACTTAGTGTAAATCTCATCTGATAAGAATGGTGCAAATGGTGCAATTAGCTTAGCTACGCCTACAAGTACTTCGTAAGTTGTAGCATAAACACTCTTCTTATCTTCTGTCATTTCTTCAGCATAGAATCTTCTTCTTGCTCTTCTGATGTACCAGTTTGAAAGGTCTTCTGCAACGAAATCAGTAATAGCTCTTACTGTCTTCATATGGTCATAGCTGTCCATATTTTCTGTTACGTCCTTAACAAGCTGGTTGTACTTGGACAGAATCCATCTGTCAAGTTCAGGTCTCTTGTCGTAGTCAACAAATAGCTGATCTGCCTTTACATCGTCCTGGTTGGAGTAAAGAACGAAGAAGTTATATACATTCTTAAGAGTTCCGAAGAACTTGCTTACGATATCAATTAATCCGTCTTCGTCAAATTTAGTTGGTGTCCATGCAGGTGAAACTGATAACAGATACCATCTTGTAGCGTCTGCACCGTACTTATCGAATAGTTCGAACGGTGATACAGTGTTACCTCTTGACTTAGACATCTTCTTTCCTTCTTTATCTAAGATCAGGTCATTTACAAGTACGTTCTTGTAAGGAGCCTGTCCCTTGATAAATGTGGAAATTGCCATTAGTGAGTAGAACCAACCTCTAGTCTGGTCGATACCTTCGCAGATGAAGTCAGCTGGGAACAGCTTTTCATCGAAGATGTCCTTATTTTCAAACGGATAGTGCCACTGTGCGAAAGGCATTGCTCCTGAGTCGAACCAGCAGTCCATAACTTCAGGAATTCTCTGCATTGGCTTTCCGCAGTGAGGACAAGTGATGTGTACATCATCTACATATGGTCTGTGTAGTTCAATTGATGTATCGATATCTTCAATTGCCTTTTCTACTAGTTCTTCTCTGCTTCCAACGCATTCAAGATGACCACATTCACATCTCCAGATTGGAATTGGAGTACCCCAGTATCTGCTTCTGGAAATTGCCCAGTCCTTAACTTCTGCTAACCAGTTTCCGAATCTCTTTTCTCCTACGAAATCAGGATACCAGGAAACAGTGTTATTATTTGCAACAAGCTGATCCTTAAGCTTGCTCATTTCAATGTACCAGCTTGGCTTAGCATAGTAAACAAGAGGGGTTCCACATCTCCAGCAGTGTGGGTAGTTATGTTCAAGCTTAGCCTTAGCAAAAATCTTGTTTTCCTGAGCTAACCACTTGATAATGTCTACGTCCAGACCTTCTTCCATAACAAAACGTCCAGCCCAAGGTGTTTCTGTATAACATCCTCTTTCATCAACTGGCTGAAGCATTGGAAGGTTGTACTTTCTTCCGCACTGGTAGTCGTCTTCACCAAATGCAGGAGCTGTATGAACGATACCAGTACCATCTTCAACTGAAACATAATCCATGCAAGTCATGAAGAATGCCTTCTTGTCAGCCTTTACGAATGGCATTAGCTGTTCATATTCAATGTATTCAAGGTCTTTGCCCTTCATTTCTTCAACAACTTCGTACTTGCCCTCACCTAGAACCTTGTCAGCAAGAGCCTTAGCAACGTAGAAGTAATTTTCTTCTTCATCGCCTTCAGTCATTCTTGCCTTAACGTAATCGATTTCAGGTCCACAAGTAAGAACTGTGTTAGAAGCCAGTGTCCAAGGAGTAGTTGTCCATGCAAGGAAGTATTCGTTGTCTTTTCCAACTAACTTAAACTTAGCTGTAATAGTGTTAACCTTAACTTCCTTATATCCTTGCGCTACTTCGTGAGAAGCCAGACCAGTTCCGCATCTTGGGCAGTAAGGAAGAATCTTATGTCCTTCATATACTAGGCCAGCCTTGAAGAATTCCTTAAGAATCCACCAGCAGCTTTCTACATAATTATTGTCTAAAGTGATGTATGGGTTGTCCAGGTCAACTAGGTATCCCATTCTTTCAGTCATTTCTCTCCACATTCCTGTGTAAGTGAAAACTGATTCTCTACACTTTTCGTTGAATTCCTTAATTCCGTACTTTTCGATGTCCTGCTTGCCGCTCATGTTAAGCTGCTTTTCAACTTCGATTTCTACGGGAAGGCCGTGAGTATCCCATCCAGCCTTTCTGTTAACCTGGAATCCCTTCATAGTCTTGTAACGGCAGATTGAGTCCTTTAAAGTTCTTGCCATTACATGGTGAATTCCTGGCTTACCGTTAGCAGTTGGAGGTCCTTCGAAAAAAACAAACTTAGGTGATCCTTCTCTTGCTGTCACGCACTTGTGAAGAAGGTCTTCCTCCTTCCATTTTTCAACCTGTTCGTTCTGCACCTCAGCAACAGGTTTTTCTGATAGCTTTTCAAACATTGGTATCATTCCTTTCAAAACAAAAATCCCTAACCGAAAAATTGTAGTTTCCGATTAGGGACGATTTTCTTAAACCGCGGTACCACCCTAGTTGCAACCTCCATCAAGGCGCCTCTCATTAAAGTGTCAGACTCCGGAGTGATATTCACGTCTGCTTCACCGATTATCTCTCACCAAATGATAATCTCTCTGTAAGGTTATTACACAGGGCTACTGGTTCCTTCACCGTCTGAAGTATTGACTTTTCCTCTTTGTACGATTGGGTTAGGTCAATCTCGTACTTAATTAGTTTATCATTTTGCCATTGAGAAATCAAGCAAATTTTATTCTTTTTTTTTATGTAGGAAATATCGCTTCGATATTTCCGCCTGAGTTCCGAAGTTAAGTTTTAAGAAAAAGACCGATAACCGTTGAAGTTATCGGAAATTTTTTGTCAACATTTTATCTTTTTTGTATGGCTTTTTACGGCTTGTTGTGGTATAATGATATGGAAGGACTGGAGGGTTTTATCTATGTATCTACACAAGCAGAAGAAAAAGAATGGTGATATCTATCTTTCAATCAAAGAAAAGTATCATGTTCCAAAGGTTGGTTCTCGCGAAAGAACCATCGAAAGCATCGGTTATCTAAGCAAACTCAAAGAAGAGCATGATGACCCTATTGCATTTTACACAAATTATGCGAAAGAACTTACCGAGAAGAAAAAGGCAGAGAAAACAAAAGATATAAAAATTAATATGTCAGCTGTCCTTGATACCAATACATCTGATACTCGAAATGTTGGATACTGCATATTAAAACAACTTTACCGTGAGCTTGAACTAGATAAGTTCTGGAACTGGAAAACAAAAAAAAGAAAAATGAAATTCAGTACTGATCAGATTTTCCGTCTTCTTACCTTCTCCAGAGCTATGCAGCCCGGTTCCAAAAGGTACACTCTGAATAACAAAGATTTTTTCTTTGAGCCTTTTGATGACTTTTCTCTCGATGATATTTATCATGCCCTTGACATAATCGCTGATAATCAAAAGGATCTTCAGAAATGGATCTTTGATCACTCACAGTCGATATTGAATAGAGATCTCTCTGTATCATATTTTGACTGTACCAACTACTACTTTGATATAAGCCACCCTGATGTTGATACTTTTGATGATGATGGCAATCCAATTGATAAAGATGGGCAACCTACAGAAATTAAATATAGAAAGCGTGGGCCAGAAAAGAACCACAGACCAGATCCTATCGTTGAAATGGGCCTTCTTATGGACAGAAATGGTATACCTGTAGCATACGATCTATTCCCTGGCAATGAGTCTGAAAAGATACACATGCGTCCTATCATCGACAGGGTGAAAAAAAATGTTGAAGATTGTCGTATTATCTTCGTAGCAGACAGGGGACTCAATACCTCCGATAACATCTACTGGCTCAATGGCGATAACAAAGGCGAAACAAATAATCGTGACGGTTATGTCTATGGTCAGTCCGTTAGAGGTGCTAGTGAAGAATTCAAATCGTGGGTTCTAGAAAGCGATGGATATATAACAGAAAAGCTCAGAAGTGACAGAGGCGAAGAATTCACATTCAAGCACAAATCAAGGATCTACCCTAAAGAACTACACGTGAATGTAACGAAGCCTGGAAGCAAAAAGCCTGTTAAGAAGACCGTTAGCATCGATCAAAAGCAAATGGTGTATTACTCAGAAAAATATGCCAACAAGCAGAGGGCTGACAGAGAGGCTATGATTCTGAGAGCAAAGGATTTGATCAAGTCACCTAAGAAATATGACAGGATTACCGCTAAGGGAAGTGCATCATATGTGCTGAACCTTTCTTTCGATAAAAATACTGGTGAGATAGCAGATGGAAAAAGCCTTCAGCTCGATGAAGAGAAGATAAAGCTTGAAGAAATGTTTGACGGGTATTACTCTATCGTTACTAGTGAACTTGCAATGAGTGATTATGAAATGCACGACGTCTACAGAGGCCTTGCCCGCATAGAGGATTCATTTAAAGTGACCAAGACATATTTCAATTCACGTCCTATATATGTGAGACTTAACAGCCATATTGATGCGCATTTCGCCACCTGCTTCCTTGCACTTGTTCTAACAAGGATGCTAGAGCTCCTTCTTAAGAACAGATATCCTGTCGGACAAATACTGGATTCACTTAAGAAGTACAACTGCACTCAGATAGAACCTGCTACATGGCAGTTCACGTATTACAACGAGATACTCGATGAATGTAGCAAATTGTTTGATTTGCAGCTCAATAAAAAATACAGAAGCCAGCAGGAAATAAGACGACTTCTGAAATATTAAAAAATTTTTTCTTAAATTGAAAATCTCCCTAAATACGCCATATACCCAAACAGCGCAACCCGTTGATATTACTGGTTTGCGCTGTTTTTATTTCGGAACTTGAGATTGAGAAATCAAGCAAATTTTATTCTTTTTTTTATGTAGGAAATATCGCTTCGATATTTCCGGAATATCAAGAAAGTCTACCTCCTCTAATATAATCGGCGAAGCCGACTTTCTTATCAAAACCTCCAAGGATTAAGATCCTACAGAAGTGGTGCTACGAAAATAGCGCAAAGTGCGATTGGCACGTTGTAAAGTATAGCTGTAGGAACGCATGTATCCCAAATGTGGTCGTGCTGTCCATCAGCGTTAAGACCTGATGTAGGTCCAAGAGTTGTATCTGATGCTGGGGAACCTGCATCACCAAGAGCTGCAGCTGCAGCAATTAGCATTACTGTTCCGCCAACGCTGAATCCTAATGTTGAGCAAAGTGGAACATAGAGTACAGCAAGAACTGGGATTGTACCAAATGAAGTTCCGATACCCATTGTGATTACTAGACCGATAAGCATCATTACAGCACCTGCAACGATCTTGCTTCCGCCCATAATTCCAAGAGATGCCTGTACTAGTTCTTCAACAGCACCAGTCTCGTTCATTACGTTAGCGTAACCAGAAGCGATTAGCATTACGAATGCAATTAGTCCCATGATGCTAAGACCGTTAGCGATAACCTTATCTAAGTCCTTAACCTTAACAGCTCCGAATAGTACCATGATAATGATACCGGCTAGAGCTCCTAGAGGAAGGGAACCTGTCTTCAAGTTAATAACTAGAGTTCCAAGTGCGGCAACTAATGTAATCCAGTGAGCAGGCTGCATCTTAAGTTCTTCTGTAGTAACTTCCATACCTGCGATTTCGCGATCTTCATATTCTCTTGGCTTTCTGAAGATGAACCATGCTAATACTAGACCGATAGCCATTGATGCACCGATTGGCCATGTGTAGTGCCAAATGTCTCCCTGACCGATTGTCATGCCGTTAGCAGTAAGGTTATCAGCAACTAGACCCTGGAAAATCCATCCGAATCCGAAAGGCAATGCAATATAAGGTGCCTTCAAACCAAAGGATAGTGAACAAGCAGCAGCTCTTCTGTCTAGCTTTAAGTTGTTCATTACAGGAAGTAATGCAGGAATCAAAATTGGAATAAATGCGATGTGTACAGGAATAATGTTCTGTGAACAACATGCAATAACTGCTAGAGCTAATAATAATGCATACTTTTTCTTACCCAAAAGATGAGCTATCTTCTGTGACAGGATTTCTGTAATACCTGTGTAAGCCATACCAGCTGCTAGAACACCAAGCAGAATGTAGCTCAGTGCAGTCTGACCATTACCACCCATACCGGCAATAAGTATGTCAATTGTTTCTGTAATACCCATACCAGCAGTAACGCCGGCAACCATTGCAGAAATAACAAGCGATAATAAAACGTTAATCTTAAGCAGGCACAAAACAATCAGCACTGCAACCCCGATTACTATCGGATTTAATATAATACCCATTAATAAATCAACTCCTCTCAAGCTTTTGGGCGAAAAAAATATAGCACATGGTGGAGACCACCTCGTGTTATCGCTTTAGTGTACTACAACACTATACAAATAAAGGTGAGAATTGTCAATACGGTTTATGTACAATTTAAGTACATTTTGCGAGTTTCTGTACATTTATTAGGGTATACGCTTATTATTTCGTCATAATTTTGTTGCCAAAAACAAAGAGAGAGCATTTCTACTCTCTCCTAATTTTATGACATATTTGTTATTTTCTGAAAAATATAAAGCATTTTTACAGTAATTCTTTTCTTGAAAGGTTAATTCTGTTCTGGCTGTCGATTTCTGTAACCTTAACCTTAACGATATCGCCAATGTTCATTACATCTTCAACCTTGTCTACTCTTTCCTTAGCCATCTTGGAAATGTGAAGAAGGCCTTCCTTACCAGGAAGAATTTCAATGAACGCACCAAAGTTCATGATTCTCTGAACCTTACCTTCGTATACTTCACCAACTTCAACTTCCTTAGTAAGAAGTTCGATTTCCTTCTTAGCAGCTTCTGCACCTTCAAGATCAGAGCTGTAGATGCTGATTAAGCCAGGATCATCCTCTGAAATATCAATCTTAACGCCTGTTTCATCAACAATTCTGTTAATTGTCTTTCCGCCAGGTCCGATAACGATTCTGATTTTATCTGGGTCAATTCTCATAGAGATGCTTCTTGGAGCGTACTTGGACATTTCCTCTCTTGGTGCTGGAATTTCTTCAAGCATCTGAGACATGATGTACATTCTTCCTGCTCTAGCCTGTTCTAGTGCCTTTTCAAGAATTTCTCTTGAAAGTCCGTGTACCTTAATATCCATCTGGATTGCAGTAACACCTACTTCAGTACCTGTTACCTTAAAGTCCATGTCTCCTAGGAAGTCTTCCATACCCTGGATATCGCTTAAGATAGCCATCTTGCTGCTTCCATCCTCTTCAACTCTTTCAATTAGACCCATGGCGATACCTGCAACCGGTCTCTTTAGAGGTACACCAGCATCCATAAGAGCAAGGCATGAACCACAAGTTGAACCCATGGAAGTTGAACCATTTGAAGATAAAACTTCTGATACAACTCTAATCGCATATGGGAATTCCTCTACACTTGGAAGAACTGGTAGTAAAGCTCTTTCAGCAAGTGCGCCGTGTCCGATTTCTCTTCTTCCTGGACTTCTTGGAGACTTAGCTTCTCCTACTGAGTATCCTGGGAAGTTATAGTGATGCATGTATCTCTTTTCAGTCTGTTCTGAAATTCCGTCAATAACCTGTGCTTCGCTTGCAGGTGCAAGTGTACAAGCTGAAAGAACCTGAGTCTGTCCTCTCTTGAACAGTCCGCTTCCGTGTACTCTTGGAAGTAACTGAGTTTCACACCAGATAGGTCTGATTTCGTCAAGCTTTCTGTTGTCAGGTCTGATTCCTTCATCAAGAATCATAGCACGAACTGATTCCTTAGTGATATTGTAAAGAACATTAGCAATGTCCTTTTCATTTTCAGGATAGATATCAGCAAAGTGTTCCTTAGTTTCAACTTCAACAGCATCCATGTTGTCAAGTCTTTCCTGCTTGTCAACAGTCTGGATAGCTGCCTTCATCTTATCTACAGCATAAGCTCTTACTGCAGCATCGATTTCTTCAGGAACCTTGTATAATTCAGTAGCATCCTTTTCCTTACCCACTTCTTCAACGATTGCTTCGATGAATTCAACAATCTTCTTGATTTCTTCATGAGCGAAAAGAATAGCATCGAGCATAATGCTTTCAGGAACTTCATTTGCTCCTGCTTCTACCATCATAATTGCTTCCTTAGTACCAGCAACAGTCAAGTTCATTTCTGACTTTTCTCTCTGTTCTAAAGTAGGGTTGATTACGAATTCACCGTCAACCATGCCTACACGAACAGAACCTGTTGGTCCATCCCATGGAATATCAGAAGTTGCCAGAGCAACTGATGAACCAATCATTGCCATAATATCTGTTTCGCAGTCAGGGTCTACTGACATTACAGTAGCCACAACCACTACGTCATTGTAATATCCCTTAGGGAATAAAGGTCTAAGAGGTCTGTCCATAAGTCTGGAGCAAAGAATAGCTCTTTCACTTGGTCTTCCTTCTCTCTTAATGAATCCTCCCGGAATCTTTCCTGCTGCATACATTCTCTCTTCGTAGTCACAGCTTAATGGGAAGAAATCAATGTCAGGTCTTGGTGCCTTAGAAGCACATGCAGTAACGTTAACTACGGATTCGCCATACTTAACCATTACCTGTCCGTTAGCCTGTTCACAAACCTTTCCGATTTCTAATTCTAATAATCTTCCTCCGATTGCAGTTCTAAAAGTTCTGTAATCTGTAAATCTTGCCATTAATAAACAACTCCTTCCTGTTTATTCATCTTCTCCTTGGCGTTAAACTTTTTTTAAAAAAAAATTAATGGCGAGACCCTTAAGCCTCGCCAAAATCTTTTCAGTATAAACTACTTTCTTAATCCTAAACGAGCAATAAGATTTCTGTATCTTTCAAGATCATTGTCCTTTAGGTACTTAAGAAGGTTTCTTCTCTGTCCAACCATCTTTAAAAGACCTCTTCTTGAGTGGTGGTCCTTCTTGTGAACCTTTAAGTGCTCATTAAGATCGTTAATTCTTGCAGTAAGGATAGCAACCTGTACTTCTGGGGAACCTGTGTCTCCTTCCTTAATTGCATATTCCTTAATAATGTCGTTCTTCATTTCTTTAGTAATCATAATTATTTTCTCCTTTTCTTATATTCGCTCTTACTGAGTCAAGGTTGGAGTATCCTTTGACTAGGTAAGAGTACACTTAACCTCATTAATATATCATATTTTCTTATCTAATGCAAGCAAATTTTCATGATATTCTCTGGCATCCCTGCAATCGCGCAAAATCTGCTCAGAAAGCTCCTCAACATTGTCAAACTTAACTTCGTCGCGGGTTTTCTGCAAGAATTCCACGCTTATATGCTTGCCGTAAAGTTCTTTGTTAAAGTTAAAAATATGTGTCTCCACATTCTTCGCATACTGCCCGATAGTCGGCTTGTGCCCCACATTGGTAACGCTAGGATAGCGCTTTCCATTATATGTGCAATATGTGACGTACACCCCGTTAGGAGGTGTCACCATGCCCGGGCTAATTACCAGGTTGGACGTTGGAAAACCAAGCTTTCTGCCAAGTTTATTGCCCACAACTACCTCTCCGTCTATGGCGTAATGTCTTCCCATATACATTTCGCACTTTTCAACCTGTCCCGATGCAATAAGGGTTCTTATAAGGGAAGAACTTACCACGTCGTCATGAATCTTAAAGGGTGGCATTTCCCATACATCAAAACCCATTTCGACTCCCTTTTCCCTCAAAAACTCAGGATTTCCCTTAGCCTTAAAGCCATAATTATAGTTGAAACCACAGAACATATCTTTACCATTACATCTATCAACTAACAATTCCTTGATAAATCTTTCCGGCTCCATGGTCATAATCTCATGAGTAAACTCAATATTGAAAAGATAATCAACTCCAAGAGATTCGATTATCTCACTTTTCTGACCATCCATAGTAATATTCAGCACAGGTGTCTTTCCCGGTAAAAGATTTCTGGGATGATTTGAAAAGGTGAAAACAGCCGCTTTCAGCCCCTTCTCCCTAGCCTTTTCAACCATAGCACCAATCAGCGCCTGATGTCCCAGATGAACACCGTCAAAATTTCCAAGAGCAAGTGCCGTTGGCTCAATATCATGTATATCTGTCAGATTTTCAAATGTAATCATTTTCTATCCCCTTATATGAAAAATTTTATCGGCAGCGTAATGTTTCTTCTCGCTGTCGTAGACACCTATTCCAAGGAATCTCTCTTTCCCATCAATGGGCCCAAAAAGTTTATACCCATTTTTATATGTGTTTGAAACAGGCAGATAGAAATCTCTGTCTGCGTAAAAAGGCTTTTTCACAACCTGGCATTTATTCTCCGGCATAGGATTGCCGTTAATAAACTTAAGCCCGCTAAATTCACTGGTCTCAATAACCCCAAACTTATCAAGAGCATCCTCGGACTTATACAGCAGCGGCTTAATTTCATCTACAGACATGGTGCGAAGCTCTTCGATATCGATGGCCTTGTCTATGGTAAAGACCCCACTAGCCGTACGTTCCAGTCTTGTAAGTGTGGCTGAACATCCGATTGCATCCCCCACATCCTGGCAAATGGTCCTGATATATGTCCCCTTGGAACATTCAATGCTGAAGCTTACGGTTTTCTCCTCGCTCTCAAGGTCAATTCCCTCGATTTCAAGGGATTTAATGAAAACCTTTCTGCTCTTCACTTCAACAGTCTTGCCCTCTCTGGCGTACTCATACAGCCTCTTGCCATTGACCTTAATGGCTGAATACATGGGCGGCTTCTGGTCGATTACTCCAACAAAACTCCCAAAGGCTTCCCTAACCTCTTCTTCTGTAGTCTCCACCTCGCTGCGACTAAGAACATTTCCCCATATATCCTGGGTATCAGTCTGCAATCCCAGCAACATAGTACAGCTGTATTTTTTTATGTCCGTATCCAGATATTCAATAACCTTAGTACTTCTTCCAATGCAAACTGGCAAAACCCCTGTAGCCATAGGGTCAAGAGTGCCTGTATGCCCAATTTTTTTTATTCCAAGCGTTCTTCTGCATATGGCAACCACGTCGTGACTTGTCATATTCTGAGGCTTGTTTATATTAAGTATTCCTTCTGTGATCATTATGCTCCCAGACTTTCAATTAGTTTTTGTTTAATAATTTCCAGACTTTCAGTAACAGAATGATTAATGGTTGCACCGGCCGCTCTTATGTGTCCACCTCCACCAAAGGAAGCTGCAATTTCAGCCACATCTGCGTAGCTTTTGGATCTCATGCTGACTTTAGTTGTGTTCTCGTCTTTTTCCTTAAGGAACACTGCAACTTCGACGCCTGCAAGGGCTCTCAGCTGCTGAACTATGCCTTCTGTTTCTTCCATCATAGCGCCTGTCTCTTCTAGCATTGCCTGTGTCACATAACAAAGGGCACACTTTCCATCTAAAATAGTTTCCAGTGTTTCTAGTATTTTTCCATTAACCATTAAACGCTGAATGCTGTTGTTTTCATATATTGCAACGCTCACCTTGTTTGCTTCGATTCCACTTTCATATAATTCAGCTACAATTCTATGAGTCTCTTCCGTAGTATTTGAATACTGAAAATTACCTGTATCCGTTGTAATTGCAGCAAATAGAGCTTCCCCTGTTTCCTTATCAATTGGAAGGTTCATCTCCTTAATCAGCTTAAAAATAAGCTGGCCTGTAGCTGCTGAGCCTGGATCTACGCAATTGTAGTCGCAGAAATTTTCTGTAGTTCTGTGGTGATCGATGCACACTGTGAGTTTTGATGTTCTGAATTTGTCTACGCGAGCGGGAAATCTACCCTCGTCGCCACAGTCAACACACACGGAAACGTCAGGACTTCCCATAATGTTCTGGTCCATAGTGCAATAACCGTGGTCCATAAAAGCCAGATTGTCAGGGACCTTGTCCTCAATGAGCACGTAGCAATTTTTGCCCGCACTGCGCAAAACCCTGCAAAGAGCCACCGCTGAACCCATTGCATCCCCATCCATATTCAGATGGGGATACAAAAGGATATTTTCAGAATTCAAAAGCACGTTTCCGATTTCCTGAAAAGTATTATTCATTTTCTTTACCTAGTTTTTCAATAACTTCTTCAATATGTCTTCCATAATCCAGTGAGTGGTCCATCTTAAAGATCAGTTCCGGAATATGTCTAAGTTTAATCTGCTTTCCGATTTCTTTCTTGAAAAGCCCCTTGGCACTGCGAAGTCCTTCGAGGATTTCTTCCTCTTCAGCTGCTGCTTCCTCACCTTTCTTTGTGGAAATGTAAGTGACAAAACATGTAGCGTAACTTCCGTCTGAGGTAACTTCTACTCCGGAAAGGCTGATTAGACCATTTGACAGTCTTGGGTCCTTTACTTCTCTAAGAAGCATTTCGCTGATAACCTTGCGAATTTCTTCTCCAAGACGACCCTGTCTATATCCTTTTCCCATATTTCTTCCTCGCAATTATCTTCATCTGCAGTACCTTCTTATTTACGTTCAACTTCTACCATGTGGAAGCATTCGATAATATCGCCTTCCTTAATGTCATTGTACGCTTCGATACCGATACCGCATTCGTATCCTGTGTTAACTTCCTTAGCGTCATCCTTGAATCTCTTAAGTGATGAAATCTTACCTTCGTGAATAACGATTCCGTCTCTTACAAGTCTAACTTCAGCATTTCTTACTGCCTTCCCTTCAACTACGTAAGCACCACCGATGATTCCAACGCCTGGAACCTTAAATGTAGTTCTGATTTCAATCTTACCAAGGATTTCTTCCTTGAATTCAGGGTCAAGCATACCCTTCATAGCAGCTTCAACATCATCAATAACATCATAGATAACTCTGTATGTTCTGATCTGGATGTGTTCTCTGTCAGCCATTGTCTGAACAGCCGTTGTAGGTCTTACGTTAAATCCAATAATGATTGAACCTGTAGTTCCGGCAAGCATAATATCTGATTCAGTTACTGTACCTACACCTGTGTGTACTACATTAACCTTAACGTTTTCGTTGTTTAGCTTTTCTAATGATGATACAAGTGCTCCAACTGAACCCTGTACGTCACCCTTGATGATCAGATTAAGGTTCTTAACTTCGCCTTCCTGAATCTGGCTGAATAGCTGTTCAAGAGTAGTACTTGCATTTCTAGCAAGAATTTCTTCTCTAAGCTTTTCTTTTCTGTGTTCTGCAATTTCTCTAGCCAGCTTATCTTCCTTAACAGCATTGAATTCGTCACCTGCTTCTGGAACATCTGTAAGACCAAGGATTTCAACTGCAGTTGCAGGACCAGCCTTCTTGATGGTTTTGCCCTTGAAGTCTGTCATAAGTCTGATTCTTCCGGAGCATGTACCTGCTACAACGCTCTGTCCGCTGTGAAGTGTTCCGTTTGTTACAAGCAATGTAGCAACTGGACCCTTTGACTTATCTAGTCTTGCTTCGATAACTGTACCCATTGCAAGTCTATTAGGGTTAGCCTTAAGTTCCATCATTTCTGCCTGTAACAGAATCATTTCAAGAAGGTTAGTGATACCTTCGCCTGTCTTTGCTGATACAGGTACACTGATTACATCTCCACCCCAGTCTTCTACTAGGATTCCATGCTCTGTCAAATCCTGCTTAACTCTATCTGGGTTGGCGCCTGGCTTATCCATCTTATTGATTGCTACAATAATTGGAACGCCTGCAGCCTTAGCATGGCTAATTGATTCAACTGTCTGTGGCTTAACACTGTCGTCAGCTGCTACAACTAGTACAGCGATGTCTGTTGAGTGCGCACCACGAGCACGCATTGCTGTAAACGCTTCGTGGCCTGGTGTATCTAAGAAAACAATCTTCTGTCCGTTAATTCTAACTTCTGATGCACCGATGTGCTGAGTGATCCCACCTGATTCTGATGCAGTTACATTTGTCTTTCTGATTGCATCAAGAAGTGATGTCTTACCGTGGTCAACGTGACCCATAACTGTGATGATAGGTGGTCTAGTCTTAAGATCCTTTTCATCATCTTCGAAAGTTTCTAGACCTTCGTCAACTTCCTCTTCCTCAACCTTACCAATTGCAACTTTTAAGCCTAAATCTTCGGCAAGAATCATTACTGTATCTTCGTCAATATTCTGGTTAATATTTGCCATGATTCCCAGCTTCATAAGTGTCATAATTACCTTTGAAGTGGAAACTTCTGTCTGTTCACAGAATCCGGCAACTGTAATAGGAACGTTCAAAACAATAGTTCCTTCAGGCACATTAATTTCTTCTACTTCCGGTTCAACTACAGCCGGCTTTGGTTTATTATGTTTCTTTCTAGTCTGTTTTTCCAATGATTTCCTCTCAAATTTATCAAATTTATTTTTGTTCTTGTCGTAGTCCTGCTTCTTCTTGCTGTCATCTCTTCTTGATGGCTTAGTCTCCATCTTCTCAGTTGGAGCAGCGGACTGCTTGTCTCT
>JAUNMH010000015.1:32021-36052 GCA_030537495.1 Clostridia bacterium
ATTGCGATGATTTCTGTCATCACGGCCAGTTCTTCCATCACGACCATTTCTGTTGTTTCTGTCGTTTTTATTGTTTTTATCGCGTCTGTCATTTCTGTCGTTTCTGTTTCCGCGATTATTTCTATCGTCACGGCTATTTCTGTCATTCTGACCATTTCTTCTGTCGCGGTCAAAACCCTTAGACTGTTTTTGCTTATCTGCTGGTTTTGATCCTTCTTTTGGCTGAGCCTTTGACTCTGCCTTTACTTCAGGCTTAGCCTCAGCCTTAGGTTCAGCTTTTGGTTCAACCTTAGCTTCAGCCTGTGGCGCTGCCTTTGGAGCTTCCTTAACTTCGTGAGCTGCCTCAGAAACAACTTCTTCCTTTGCGACTTCCTTCTTTGGAAGCGGTGTACCTACAGGTTTTCCCTTAGGTGGTTTATGCTTATTTTCAAGATATGTGTTATCAACGATAGGTTTTCCCATTGGAGGTTTTGTTCTGCTTGAAAGACCCGGCTTAGCCGTAGCCTTCACTGTTGTTCTTGGGGCCTCATGAGAAGTTTCCTTCTCTTTTGTTGATTTCCCTTTAACGATTAAAGAATCGTGCTTGCTGCTTCCCTTCAGTTTTTCAACGTCCGCATCGCCTAAAACACTCATGTGATTCTTAACGTCTATATTCAATGCATTTGCTCTTTCCAGAAGTTCTTTACTGGTAAGATTAATTTCTTTTGCCAACTCATGAACTTTCATTGCCATTAGAACACCTCTCTTTCTGATTGAATCAGGTCAATCTCCTTACCAATAATTTCCGCGAAATGTTTATCCGTTATACCGAATATGCCCTTGCCGTCAGTTCCAGTAATGGCCGACAGCTCGTCGCTTTTCCCGAAAATCCTATAATCTATGTTATTCTTGTTGCATCCCTGCAACATTTTTTTTACAGTGTTTTCTGCAATATCTTCTGTAACGATTAGAAGTTTAATTTTCTTTCTATCCATCATCATCAGGCAAGTGTTACTGCCCGTGACCAGATTCCTTGATTTCGCTGCAAAACCAAAATATGTCATCACCTTATTTCTCACCATGTCCATCAACCTCCATTGTCTGCAGGATCTGGTCCATAGCTTCATCGGCTGCGGCTGCAGTTACTGCACCCCGAAAACCTCTGATGATGGCTTTCTTCTTCTTTGCATTCTCCATGCATTTTCTGCACTTGCACACATAGACACCTCGGCCCTTAGCTCTCCCCTCGAAATCAACGGTCAAAACTCCCTCGTAGCAGGCAATTCTGATTAGCTGATCTTGTGGCTTGGATTCCTGGCAACCTATGCACTTTCTCATAGGAACATTAGATTTCTTCAACTTTGAAAACCTCTTCGCCTTCTTCGTTACTGTAATATGCAGAGTGACTCTTAATGTCAATCTTCCAACCGCTTACCTTAGCAGCAAGTCTTACATTTTGGCCTTCTTTACCGATTGCCAATGAAAGCTGGAAGTCAGGAACGATTGCAGTTGCAATGCATTCTTCTTCATCTTCGATGATTACTGTCTCAACCTTTGCTGGGCTAAGAACGTTTGTGATCAATTCCTTTGGATCTTCGCTCCATGAAATGATATCAATCTTTTCTCCATTAAGTTCATCAACTATTGTCTGAACTCTAGTACCTCTCTGTCCAACACATGCTCCTACTGGATCGACGTTTTCATCGAATGTATAAACAGCAAGCTTTGTTCTTGAACCTGCTTCTCTAGCAATACCTTTAATTTCAACTACTCCGTCCTGAATTTCTGGAACTTCTAATTCGAATAGTCTCTTAACTAGGCCAGGATGTGATCTTGAAAGGAATACCTGAGGTCCCTTAGTTGTTCTCTTTACATCCATGATATAAACTTTTAATCTTTCATTTATATCAAAGAATTCTCCTGGTACCTGTTCGTTCGCTGAAAGGATTCCTTCTGCTCTGCCCAGATTAATGAACATTGTTTCTCCGCTTTTTCTCTGAACTGTACCTGTTACGATTTCACCCTGCTTAGTAATGAAATCATCGTAAATCATTCCTCTTTCTGCTTCTCTGATTCTCTGCACAACTACCTGCTTAGCAGTCTGTGCTGCAATTCTTCCGAAGTCTCTTGGTGTAACCTGATATTCAATTGCATCGCCAACCTCATATCTTGGGTCTACTGCCTGAGCTTCCTCTAAGGAAATTTCTAGCATATCATCTTCAACTTCTTCAACAATTTCCATTCTCATAAGTACTGCGATATCACCAGTCTCTTTGTTAATGTCTACTCTGACATTCTGCGCTGTTCCATAATTCTTCTTATATGCGGATACAAGCGCTGTCTCAATAGCTTCAATAAGAACATCTTTGGAAACATGTTTTTCCTTTTCTAGTTCCTCTATAGCTGTGATAAATTCCTTATTCATAGTTTTTTGAGCTCCCTCCTTAAAAAACAACCGCCAGGTTAGTCTTCGCAACCTGATCTACTTCAAAAGCAAGTTCATTTCCATCTTCATCTTTTATAACAACCTTGTCATCGATTAAGCCCACAAGAATGCCTTCATACATTTTCTTTCCATCAACACCCTTGTAAAGTTTAACTTCAACAAGTTTTCCTGCATATTTTGCATAATGCTTAGGTTCAATAAGCTGTCTATCCATTCCCGGAGATGAAACCTCCAAATAATAATTCTGTTCAATTGGATCCAATCTATCAAGTTCATCACTTAGAAAACGGCTTACTGCCTCACAGTCATCAGTGCTTACATAATCTTCTGTATCATCAGAAAGCTTATCAATATAAACACGTAAAAACCAATCTTTACCCTCTTTAGCAAACTCAACGTTGTACAGTTCCAACCCCTTGTTTACTAAAAAATCATTAGCAATTTCCGCTATAGTATCTTTAATCTTTTTCTTTGCCATATCATGCCTTTCTGCAAACCGTGTCCTGCAAACTGACGGGCCTTGCGTAGATTGCTTGACCCTCACGTACCATATTTGGCCATGCGTACCTTTTGCTCCTCGTGTACTGTATTTGGCCTAAACAAAACTGAAAGAGTGGGCTTAACCCACTCTTCTGCCAAAAGCTCTAAAATTTCTTAACACATTAATAATACCACGGCTCTATTGCAATGTCAACCGATCCAGGCATGTTTTCCACTAGATTTTCCTTTTATTTTCCCATTTCCATCCCAATTACACGATGCTTGGTGTTCATGCTCTGGATTTTCACGATGCGTGCTACTCAAGCTGCAGATTTGCATGCTATGCATGCATTATTCATGAAATCCGACTGTCAACCCCATCTAAAATCTATCGCCTTACACCATTTGCCTAATCTCACATGCAATTGTGTTAACTGCTCCTCAGGTGTCTCCCATCGCTGTAGTACATTCCATCTAAATAGGTGTCTCTTGGGACAAGTTAGGTGTCTGTTTGCCTAGCTATGTATTCATCACCTAGCGATTTTCATCATCCATGCATAAAATATACGAGTCCTGACCCACATGATGGTTTATCCCTCGTCTAAATATATGCATAACGCGAATATTTTCCCATAGATATACAAATTCTATTCATTCTGCCTCACAATACAGCTAGATGGTTAACATATTTCTTACGAAAATCCGCAAATGGTATAAACAGATAGAATTTACTTTTGCCTGCCACCATAATATCTAATTGCAGACATAAAAAAACTGCTACGCTGTTTCATTTAGCATAGCAGATAAAAACTAATTTGGTGACTCCACCGAGAATCGAACTCGGGTTACCGCCGTGAAAGGGCGGTGTCTTGACCGCTTGACCATGGAGCCACATATAATTTTAATAAAAACCGAATCTGGCAACGTCCTGCTTTCCCAGGTAGCTTCCCACCAAGTATCATCGGCGCAAAAGAGCTTAACTTCTGTGTTCGAGATGGGAACAGGTGTAACCTCTTCGCTATAGTTACCGGATTGAGAAAAAAATATCAACACACATGTAGTATGCTGATATTTATGGTGCGCGATGAGGGACTTGAACCCCCACGGTCTCCCGCTAGAACCTAAA
>JAUNMH010000016.1 GCA_030537495.1 Clostridia bacterium
CCCAACCTGCTGATTACAAATCAGCTGCTCTACCGTTGAGCCACGCCAGCATATTGTTGATTTGGTGGGCGGTACAGGGCTCGAACCTGTGACCCCCTGCTTGTAAGGCAGGTGCTCTCCCAGCTGAGCTAACCGCCCACACCTTTTGTCAATCTCGAAGTGTTTTTCGTTTTTTCTCTCACTCGAGGCGACTTGTTTAGTATACATCGGATTGACATGTTTGTCAACAACTTTTTTAACTTTTTTTAAGTTCTTCAGATTCGAGAATTTCTCGTCCGTTGGAGATACCTGTAACTGCATTCTTCACCAGATCAGTTTCTTCAGGTTCAACAACCAGGTCGAACTTAACCACGTCTGTGTATACCACGTTCTCTATGGAAACGTTTTGCTCGAATGTGAAATTCGAAAGCTTATTAAATATACCATAGTCCACCTGATATGTCAAAACCTTTTTTTCAAAAATTTCAATAACTTTTGCAGCCTCTAGTCCAAGCTTAGCGCTAGAGGTATACGCACGAACTAATCCACCAGTTCCCAGCTTGATTCCGCCAAAATATCTAGTTACTACAATTGCAACGTTTGTGACACCTTCCTGAACTAACATCTGAACAATAGGCGCACCTGAAGTTCCCTGTGGTTCTCCATCATCACTTGCCCACTGAATTTGAAATTTATCCCCTATTACCATAGCAGGAACATTATGCGTAGCGTCCTTATGCTTCTTCTTAATCTCCGCAATGAAAGCATCCGCTTCCTCCTTAGAGGAAACGGGTTTCACATAGGTTATAAACCTTGATTTTTCAATTATTTGTTCTGCTGAAGCTTCCCTCTCCACAGTACTATATAACTTCATATTTCTTTAACCTTTGATAATCTTCCAGGCTCATTTCCAAGGTAAACTTAGTTCCGCCCTCTTCATAATCCATAGCATTAACTAGAGCCTTTTCACACAAATATGACGAAATATCGCCTCTGTCATAAGGTATTAGAAGCTTTGTGCTCACCTTATCCGCAAAAATTCGACTCTTTATAGCTTCAATAAGCTTATTTATATTGATATTTTCCTTAGCAGATACAAATAGCTGCTCTGTTCCCGTTGCAGGAGGCTCAAAATCGGGGTTTAAATCGATTTTATTGAATACAGTCACCTTTTCCTTATCTCCTGCCCCAATTTCGTCTATGACGCGGTTTGTCACATCGATATGAAACTTATTATTCTCATATGATGCGTCTACCACATGCAGCAAGAGGTCAGCATAAAGCACCTCTTCAAGAGTCGCCTTGAAGGCCTCCACCAAACTATGTGGCAATTTACTAACAAAACCAACAGTGTCCACAAGAATAAACTCACGATTGGTATCTAGCTTAATGCTTCTCTGCTTAGTATCCAAAGTAGCAAAAAGCATATCTTTTTCCATTACCTGCTTTTCTTCCTTATCCACATCAGAAAGCAGACGGTTCATAAGCGCCGACTTTCCTGAGTTCGTATATCCAACTAAAGCGACTACTGGAATACTTGACTTTTCTCTTCTGGACCTTTGCACACCTCTTGTCTTTCTAAGCTGGGCCAGTTCCTCTTTAATGTCATCCATTCTTCTTTCAATATGTCTGCGGTCAGTCTCCAGCTTCTTTTCACCAGGACCTCTCGTACCAATTCCGCCGCCCAAACGGGATAAAGATTTACCAAATCCTATAAGTCTCGGCATTCTATATTTCAGCTGTGCAAGTTCAACCTGTAGCTTACCTTCCCTAGATTCCGCTCTAGCCGCAAAGATATCCAAAATTAAAATAGTCCTGTCAATTACTCTTACATTTAGCGCGTCCTCCAAATTACGAAGCTGCGCTCCAGAAAGCTCATCATTAAAGATTACAGTGTCAGCTTCCATATTCTGCACAAGCTGAGCCACTTCCTCCACCTTGCCCTTTCCTATCAAAGTGGCTGTATTGGGCTTTTCTAGTGTCTGAACAACCTTGCCCAAAACCTCCGCATTAGCAGCCTCAGCAAGACCTGCCAGTTCATCCATAGAGTAACTTATATCTTCTTTTCTCTCCAGCCCTACTAAGAGAGCTCTGTATCTTTCTTCTGTTATAATCTCGTTATTTTCATTAAATTTCAACATAGTAACAGTATACCACAAGTCAAAGTGTCCTATCAACGTCAAAACCCCCTAAGTCAGGCAATTTTTGCCTTCTCAGGAGGTTTTGATAAAGGTATTCTATTATTCGTCACAGATATCCATTATAAAATGTATCTGTCCATATCGTCTTTGTGAATAGTTTCGCCGAACTTCTTCTGTACGTATTCACGGTCAATAGTAATATTTTCTTCTTCCATTTCAGGAACGTTAAAGGAAATATCCTCAAGAAGTTTTTCCATAATTGTATGAAGTCTTCTCGCTCCGATATTTTCTGTCTGTTCATTCATTAAGAACGCCATAGTTGCAATTTCATCGATGGCATCATCTGTGAATTCAATTTTAATTCCTTCAGTTTCCAGTAAAGCCTTGTGCTGCTTTAGAATTGCATTTTCAGGCACTGTAAGAATCTGTACGAAGGATTCCTTAGTAAGATTCTGCAGTTCTACTCTAATTGGGAAACGGCCCTGAAGTTCAGGAATTAAGTCTGTCGGTTTTGCTATATGGAAAGCTCCAGCACCAATGAACAGAATGTGATCTGTCTTTACGGGACCGTATTTTGTATTGATTACACTACCTTCTACAATTGGAAGAATGTCTCTCTGAACGCCTTCACGGGAAACGTCTGCACCGCTGTGATAAGTTCCACCTGACGCGATTTTGTCGATTTCGTCGATGAAGATAATGCCGTTTTGCTCAGCGTTTTCAAGGGCTTCATCTGTAACCTGATCCATATCCAGTAAGTTCTGCGCTTCCTGTTCCTTAAGAATCTTTCTTGCATCCTTTACCTTAACTTTTCTCTTCTTAGTCTTCTTAGGCATCATATCGCCAAAAATATTTCCGATGGCAATGCTCATACCTTCATTGCTCATGTCAAGCTGGTTGCCCTTAGGCGCATCCTCAACTTCAATTTCAATAAGTGTATCTTCAAGAAGTCCCTGCTGAAGCTGCTGTCTAACCTGCTCTCTTGCCATTCCCACGTCAATTTCTTCATTGGTACCCTGCGCAGCTTCCTTCTGGCTTTCCTCATAAAGCTGCTTCTGGCTAGGATATCCACCACTGTTCATAAGAAAGTCAAAAGGATTCTTAGACGCTGGTTTGCTTGCCTTCTTATTGCCAGGAATTAACGCTTCAACAATTTTATCTTCTGCGAGTTTTTCTGCAATAGTATATTTTTCGCCTAACTTAGACTGCTTGGTAATTCTAATTGATGCCTCAACTAAGTCTCTAACCATGGAGTCAACGTCTCTACCAACATATCCTACTTCTGTAAACTTAGTGGCTTCAACCTTAACAAAAGGTGCCTTCATAAGTTTAGCAAGACGTCTTGCAATTTCAGTCTTACCACAACCTGTAGGTCCCATCATAAGAATATTCTTAGGTGTTACTTCTTCTCTTAGCTCATCAGAAAGCAGGCTTCTTCTATATCTATTACGAAGAGCGATTGCTACAGATTTCTTTGCATCGTCCTGTCCAATAATATATTTATCAAGTTCTGCCACTATTTCTTTTGGTGTCATGCTCTGAATTCTTGTACTCATTTCAATCCCCCTATAATTTTTCTACAGTAATGTGATCGTTAGTATATACGCAAATAGAAGAAGCTATCTTAAGAGATTCTCTTACAATATCCTCTGCACACATGTCTGTATGATTAAACAGTGCATTTGCCGCTGAATAAGCGTAATTTCCCCCTGAACCAATTGCAATGAAATCCTGGTCCGGTGCAATAACTTCACCGTTTCCGGATACAACAAGCATATCTTCCTTATCAACAACGATCATCAAAGCTTCCAGACTTCTCATTCCCTTATCTGAACGCCAAAGCTGTGCCAGGTCAACGGCAGCCCTCTTTAGATTTCCGCCATGTTCCTCAAGTTTTTTCTCAAATTTTTCAGTAAGTGAAAATGCATCGGCTACTGATCCTGCAAAGCCGGTCAAAACCTGATTCTTAAATATTTTCTTTACTTTTACTGCGCTGTTTTTCATAATAGCTGTTTCGCCCATTGTAACCTGTCCGTCACCGCCAATTGCAATGTCATCAGGTCCTCTTCTTACAGCACAAATTGTTGTTGCATGAAACTGTATCATACAAAATACCTCCATCCTTAAAAAACTATTCCTTATAGTCACATTCTGAATTTGAGCAGGCTAGATTTCCTGCCTTAGTTTTCTTTTCAACAAGAAGACTTCCACATTTAGGACATTTCTTATTGACCGGTTTATTCCAAAATGATTGATCACACTCGGGATATCCGCTACAACCATAAAATAGTCTTCCGCGCTTACTCTTTCGCGCTACAATATCCCTTCCGCACTTAGGACACGGAACGTCAATTTTAGTTACAATAGGCTTAGTGTTCTTGCATTCTGGGTATCCACTACATGCAATAAACTCACCGAAACGTCCCATTTTAAGTACCATAGGTTTTCCACAAAGCTCACAGATTTCTCCTGTAG
Source organism: Clostridia bacterium (assembly GCA_030537495.1). Classification (GTDB taxonomy): domain Bacteria; phylum Bacillota; class Clostridia; order Peptostreptococcales; family Anaerovoracaceae; genus Senimuribacter. The sequence continues at coordinate 4,596 of JAUNMH010000016.1, forward strand.
GCTGTGGTTCAATTTCGACCTTTTCAATAGCCTCATCGGCGATTTTTAAATCCTTTGAAAACGGAACATAGAAATCTCTAATAATAGATTTCCACTCTCTCTTGTTCATTTCAACATCGTCAAGCTGATCTTCCATTGAAGCGGTAAACCCAACGTCAACAATTTCCTTAAAGTATTCCTCCATAAGCCCTGTTACAATGAATCCAAGTTCTGTAGGAATAAGGGTTTTCTTTTCTCTCTTCACATACTTACGTTCTGAAAGCGTGCTGACAATTGGTGCATATGTACTTGGACGACCGATATTATCTTCTTCCAGCTTCTTAACCAGGCCGGCTTCAGTATATCTTGAAGGCGGCTGCGTGAAGTTTTGTTCACCCTCGATTTTCTTGAGATCCAGGGTTTCGCCTTCTTCTATTGCCGGAAGAATCTTGTCCTTGTCATCATCGTTGCTATTATTGTACACCTTCTGATATCCGTCAAACAGCAACTTAGAGCCTGTCGCCTTAAATATGTAACTTCCATTGTTAATGTCAACCTGCATATTATTAAATTTTGCACCTGACATCTGACTAGCAAGAAATCTGCACCAAATCAAACGATACAGCTTAAACTGATCATTTGACAGAGAGTCCTTTATATCCTCTGGCGCCAACTCCACATTACTTGGTCTAATTGCTTCATGAGCATCCTGAATATCTTTTTTCTTGTTTGAGAAAACGTGATTCCCAAGATATTCCTTACCATATCTATTTGTGATGTATTCCTTTGCAGCTGCCTTGGCATCATCCGAAATACGAACGGAGTCAGTTCTCAGGTAAGTAATCAAACCTACTGTTCCCTGGCCCTTGATTTCCACACCTTCATAAAGTTGCTGGGCAATCATCATGGTTTTTCTCGTGTTAAAGTTAAGCTTCGTTGAAGCCTCCTGCTGCATGCTACTGGTCGTAAACGGAGCAAATGGGTTTCTGGTTCTCTCTCTCTCCGCAATTTTTCCAACAACAAAACTTCCAGACTTAAGTTCATCTAAAATTTTATTAGCTTCAGCTTCATTATTAATAGAAACTTTCTTTTTATCATGCTCAACAAGTTTGGCACTAAATGTTTTACCCTTTTTAAAATCTGCAATAATATTCCAATATTCTTCAGGTACAAAACTCTGAATTTCCTTTTCTCTATCGCAAATAATCTTAAGGGCAGCAGACTGAACTCTACCTGCAGAAAGGCCTTTGCGAACCTTTCTCCACAAAATAGGGCTAATCTGGTATCCCACAAGTCTGTCAAGAACACGTCTTGCCTGCTGGGCATCAACTAAACCTATATCTATTTTTCTAGGATGTTTGATTGCTTCTTTAATAGTACTCTTTGTAATTTCATTAAATACAATTCTGCATGGCTCTTCTGGATCGATTCCCAGAATATATGCCAGATGCCATGATATTGCTTCTCCCTCTCGGTCAGGGTCGGTAGCCAGATATACTTTAGAAGCCTTTTTAGCTTCCCTTTTTAGTTCTTTTATCAGGTCTCCCTTACCTCTAATGTTTATGTACTGAGGTTCAAAGTCATTGTCAATATCAATTCCGATTTTGCTCTTAGGCAGGTCTCTTACATGACCTACTGATGCAACAACCTTATATCTTGCACCGAGGTACTTACCTATAGTCTTGGCTTTCGACGGTGATTCCACTATAACTAATATTTTCTTTGCAGTCGCCATATTTGCGTCCTTTCATGGTTTTTCTTCGTCATAGTAAGTCATTGTATTCTCATTTTATTGAATTTGCAACAAAAATTTTTAAAAATTACAAAATAACCACAAAAAATTCAACAAACGAAGAACTTTCCCATAGCAGAAAAGACCACACCTTTTATTTCAAGGACTGTAAGAATACCATTTAAGTCGTAAGGATGGATGTTAGTTTTTTTATACAGTTGTTCAATTGTAAGCTCACCATATTCTCTGAGGGCTTCAACAATGCGCATTTCCCCATCTCCCAAAGGAACATACTTGTCCTCATCTAGTTTTGATGAAAGACCGTAGTCGTTAATCATGTCATCTATTGATACGATTGGGGTAGCACCTTCCTTTATTAATGTATTAGTTCCAAAACTGTATACACTCGAGATGTTACCCGGTAAGGCATATACATTCTTCCCTTGCTCCACAGCACACTCTGCCGTTATCAAAGCTCCGCTCCTGCTTGTGGCCTCCATTATGGCAACTCCATCTGAAATTGCACTTATGATTCTGTTTCTAATTGGAAAATCATAGGGTTTACATCTATATCCTTGTGGTTTTAAGGAAATAATCAGACCATCGCTGGCAATTTTCTTTTGGAGATCTCGGTTTTCCGATGGGTAAAATTGATCTATGCCCCCTGCAACCACTGCAATAGTTCCTCCTTCAGTTCCAACTGCACCGATATGTGCTTCCGTGTCTATCCCTCTCGCAAGTCCGCTAACTACTGCTGCTCCAGCATTTCCCATTCCTTTTCCAATTTCACCAGCTATCTTTTTTCCGTAAGCAGTGCACTTGCGGCTTCCTACAACGGCAAGCGAAGGTTTCTCCAATAACTCAAGATTTCCTTCATAATAGATTTCCTTAACCTCAGGCGCAAAAATGTCCACCTTTTCGGGAAATAACTTTTCTCCCTTTTTCAATACTCCAGCCATGATGCCTCCCCTCTATATGCCAAGCTTTCTGCAAAATGCTCTATTTTAACTTCCTCCGCTCCATCTAGATCTGCAATAGTTCTTGCAATTTTCCTTACTTTCTGCATAGTCCTCGGATTAAGTTTAAGTCTGGTATATGCTTCACTGAGAAATTTCTTAATTTCGGGACTATCTATAGGCACATACAAATCCAGTAAATTCCCATCCATTTCGCTGTTAAGAGAAATGGCCTCATTTCGAAAACGCTCTTCCTGTATTTTACGCGCCCTCATAACCCTTTTTCGCATAATCTCTGACGAAGTATTTTTCTCATCCTCAAGTTCTGCATAACCTACAGGCGTTAGAAATAAGTTCATATCGATTCTATCCATTATAGGACCTGACAGCTTATGCTGATAGTTCAGAACCTGAGACATTGTGCATTTACAGTTATGGGTTTCATCCCCGTAATAACCACATCTACAGGGATTGCTTGCAGCTACAAGAAGAAAATCTGCCGGATAGATGCAGCTAAGTTCCTTTCTATTTAATATGATTTCTTTTTTCTCTAGGGGCTGGCGAAGATTTTCTATCACTCCTCTGTCAAATTCCCCAAACTCATCGAGAAAAAGCACACCCTTATGGGCCAAGGAAATTTCACCAGGCTTAGGATAAGCTCCTCCCCCGATAAAAGCAGCCTGAGTAATTCTATTATGCGGATGCCTAAATGGCCTTACATCAATTATAGGATTCTCCTTATCCAATAGTCCTGATATAGAATAGATAACTGTGCTCTCTAGAATCTCTTCATATTTCATAGGAGGCATAATTGTGGGAATTCTTTCTGCAAGCATAGTTTTCCCGCTAGACGGGCTTCCCATCATAAAAAGTCCATGTCCACCTGCTACACATATAGTAATTGCTCTTTTGGCGGTTTCCTGGCCTTTTACGTCAGAAAAATCTACATTATATTTAATTTTTCTTTCATTATATAAGTTTTCATCTCCACGTATTTTTTTCAGCTCCGCATCATAATTTAAATGATTAACAATCTGTTCTATGCAATCGGCAACATAAATATTAATATCATTGACTAAGGCGCCCTCTTCCTCATTGGCAGAAGGGATAATAATATTTTCTATTCCGTTATTTCTCATAGTAATAATCATAGGCAGAATACCGTCAGTCCTGCTAAGTGTCCCATCCAGGGAGAGCTCTCCAATAAAACAGTACTCTTGTAGTTTATCGTCTCTAATCTGGCCTGAGGAAGCCAATATTCCTATGGCAAGGGCTAAATCAAAATGGCTTCCTCTCTTACGTATTCCCGCAGGGGACATATTCACAGTTATTCTAGTTCTAGGATATTCGCAGCCCGAATTACCTAGAGCTGCCCGAATTCTATCCTTCGCCTCCTTAATCGCTGTATCGGCCTGCCCCACTAAATAGAAGCCCGGCAGTCCTGGAGAAATATCTGTCTCCACAGTTATCATCTGTCCTTCAATTCCCTGCACCGTTGCTGTTTTTACTTTCGAAAGCACTCTATCCAAGCCTCCTTTCCTAGATGATTACATCATCTATAACATTAACAAATACCTCTATTACCTTAAATTCCACTGAATATCCCCGAAACTGTTCCTCCTGCAAAAATGAAGCTGCTGCTCTCCTCATATGTAGCTGTTTCTTTTGCGTAACAGCTTCTGCCGGTGAACCAAAAGTCTTACTCCTACGAGTCTTCACTTCAACAAAATATAATGTCCTATTCTTTGTAGCAATAATATCAATTTCTCCACTTTTGCACCTATAATTACGTGCGATTATTTCATATTCATCTTGGATTAAATATTCTTCTGCAAAGTTTTCACCTAAACTTCCAAGGACTTTATTCTCAATCCCCATAAATACAAAAACTCCCTTCGATGTAAATAATTAGTAATTATAATTTACACCTTCGAGAGTTATTTGTCAATATTTCACTGTAATTATTTTCTATTCGTCTGTGTGGTTCCCTACTTGACGTTCCCTACTTGGACTCCTTAAGCACAAACTTTTCAATGGCCTTTGCAACTCCATCTTCCGCATTGCTGTCTGTAACATAGTCAGCTCTAGCCTTCATTTCTTCAGATGCATTGCCCATAACTACGCCTATTTCAGCCAGTTTAATCATTTCTTCGTCATTAGGACTATCACCGCAAGCCATTAACTGCGAAGAATTTAACCCCAATTTTTTCATAAGGAACCTAAGGGCCTCCGCCTTGCTTGTAGTTTCACCACCAATTTCATAATTGTGCGCAAAAGAAGAAGTCACTGTAATCCCTGGAATCTGCTTAAGTTTCTTTCCAAATTCTTCTTTATCCTTTATTAAAGGAAAGTTTAAGCTGATATTTTCTACCTGATGCTTATTTTCAAGAAGATAGTCTAAAATTCCCTCTACAGGTCTTCTTGTAGATAAGACATAGTGGTCATCCCTATATCCTGAGCCATGTTTTTTTATATGGTCATAATCGCTCTTATCAATGAAGGCAACTCCGTCTATAAAAATTTCTGCAGAAATATCATGTTGTTCCAGTAACTCAACTACTTTTCTCACTGCTTCGGGAGTTATAATATTTTCGTAAATTCTTTCCATATTTGCTAGTTTTGTTATATGGGCACCGTTAGACGTTACGACATAGTCCAGCCCTGGGATATGAAAAAGTTGCTCGGGCAGTGACTTAAATGTTCGGCCTGTGGAAACGACTATATGAACGCCTTTCTCCATTGCATTGTAAAATGCTTCAATCGTTCGCTTCGTAAATTTACTATTTGGGTCCAGCGTCGTACCATCTAAATCTAGTGCTACGATCTTGATTTCTTTATTGTTCATAATGTGTACCTCTCTATGTTTTATAATTATATACCAAATACCCTTGCAAATGAAGTGCTTTTGCTGTAGAATGTTGTATGCTTAATATAGGAATTCACTTGATTTTAGAAAGGTAATGATATGAATATAGCTATTGTTGGTGCCGGTAAGCTTGGCACTAGAGTCGCATCTGCCCTTTTAGGCGGAGATTATTCTGTAACGGTTATTGATACAAATGCAAGGGTTTTAGATAAGCTTTCTAATCACCTTGATATTCTTACAGTTAATGCCGATGCAAGAGATATCAGTGTTCTTAACAGCATCGACATTCAGCATTTTAGATATTTAGTTGCTGCAACTGGTGATGATGAAGCTAATATTGTTATCGCAGCCTTTGCTAAGAAACTAGGATGCAGACACGTAATTGCAAGAGTTCGCGATCCTGAACATATGAATCAGTTCGATTTCATCAAGGATACTATGGGAATAGATTCCATCGTTAACCCTGATATGGCAATTACAGTTGAAATTTATAAATATCTGGCTGAAAAATACACCTTAAGTGGCGGTATTTTTACAAGTGGAAAGATTGCTTTGGCTGAATTTCCTGCAAAGAACTACCATAAACTTATTGGACTTTCAATGCCTGAAGTGCATAGTGTTCTACCAAATATGTTGGTTGCAGCTCTTTCCAGAAACGGCAAGATCATCATCCCTCATGGTGAGGATGAAATACGAAAGACCGATTACGTTTACATTATCGGTGAAAAGGATTCAATAATTGCCCTTAATGAGAAAGTTCATGAAAAGGGAGTTTATACTAACCTTCAGAAGGTAATGATTATCGGCGGTGGTAAAACCGGCTTCTACTTAGCTGAGAAGCTAGCTGATTTTGGTGCGTCGGTTAAGATTGTAGAAAAAGACTTAAACCGTTGTCACTATCTATCAACTCACCTTAACAATGTTATGGTATTAAATGGTGACGGAACAGATATCAACCTTCTGGATGAGGAAAATCTAGAAAATATGGATGCTTTTGTAGCCGCTACTGGTTTTGATGAAGGTAACCTTCTACTTGCACTTATGGCGAAGAAGCACGGCGTGGAGGACGTAATTTCTAAGGTCAGCCACGAAAGCTATAAGGAGCTTATTGAACGTATGGACGTAGATATTATTCTGAATCCACTGGATATTACAACAAGTAATATTCTACGTTTCATTCAGGGTGAGAAGCGCGTAATTTCTTCCCTACTGCTTCAGGGACAGGCGGAAATCATGGAAATCGTCGCTCACTCTCATATGGATATTATCGGAACTCCAATAAAGAAGCTAAAGCTTCCTAAGGGGCTACTTATTGCGGCTATACACAGAGGGCGTCAGGTTATTATTCCTGATGGTAATACCGTTATTAAGTGGAATGACAGAGTAATTCTGCTCAGTCTTCTTACTGAACTTGAATATATCGAAAAACTTTTGAAGAATAGTCTTGAATAACAAGGCAAGAGGATAAGTAACACTATGACTGTAAATTATAAAGTTGTATTAAGAATAATGGGAATTCTGCTACTGGTATTAGGCTTCAGCTTAATACCTTCTCTTGTTGTAGCCTTAATATACAAGGAGTATAACTGCGTTCCCGCTTTTCTTTATGTTATTATACCTTGTCTGGTACCTGGCTTTATTATTGCAAAGAACGTTAATCGTTCAATGTTGAAAATGAAAATTCGTGATGGTTATCTTGTAGTTGCAATGAGTTGGATTGTGGCATCTTTTATTGGCGCCCTACCATTCTATTTCTCAGGTTCTATACCTAGCTTAGTTGAGTCTTTTTTCGAAAGCGCCTCTGGGTTTACAACTACAGGTTCGACTTTGATTCCTGATGTTGAGGCTTTGCCTCGCTCTATTTTATTTTGGCGTTCATTCACTCACTGGCTAGGAGGCATGGGTGTAATTGTTTTGATAATGGCGTTGTTTTCATCGCTTGGCGTCAGCGGACAGCTTATTGCTAGTGCTGAAACGCCGGGACCGACTATGGATAAGCTGACACCTAAGTTCTCCGATACTGCGTATAATCTTTATAGGATTTATATTGTATTTACCGCTGTTGAAACTATCCTCTTATGCTTAGGAGGTATGAGTCTCTATGACTCTCTGGTTCACAGCTTTGGTACAGCTGGAACTGGTGGATTCTCCACTTATAACAACAGCATTGCTCATTTTTCCAGCCCATATCTACAGTGGGTTATATTCATTTTCATGGTGCTGTGTGGAATTAACTTCAACCTTTTCTTTGTGTTAAAGAGAAGAGGATTAAAAGAAATGTTGAAAGATAATGAATTAAGATTCTATCTTACCCTTATCGGCGCAACAGCTTGCCTAATTTATATGGATTTAATGCTTACTGATACATATACAGATTCGAGCGCTTGTCTTCGTGACTCCTTCTTCCAGGTTGGATCAATTATAACGACTACAGGATATGCTACTGCAGATTTTGATATATGGCCAACTTTTGCTAAGATGTTAATTTTCTTAGTTATGCTTACTGGTGCCTGCTCATCATCTACTGGCGGAGGCGTTAAGATAATCCGTGTTTTAGTTTGTCTGAAGTTGATTAAGAGAGGAATCTCCTTGAAGATCCATCCTAACAGAGTCGTTCCAATTCGTATTGGCGAAAAAGAAATCTCTCAGGAAGTTGCGACAGGTATTGCAAATTTCGTGTTCCTATATGTATTTACAGTGTTCCTAGGCTCACTATTAATTTCATTTAACGGCTACGACCTGGTAACTACTATTACTTCGGTTATGACCTGCTTAGGAAATATAGGGCCTGGATTCAATTTAGTTGGTCCTACTTGTAATTTCCACTTCCTTTCTGGCTTTTCAAAGGCGGTTCTATCGCTGCTTATGATTGCCGGAAGACTTGAACTGTTTACATTCTTAATGCTGTTCTCACCGCATTATTGGAATTCTAACAGAGTATAAATTTGTACAGAGTATAAAAATTGTATTTTTTTTAGAAAGGAAACTCATGCGTTTAAATTATAGAGTTATTCGACATACAATTTCAATAATATTGCTTATAATAGGTATAGCCATGTTCTTCCCTATTGTATGTGCAGTCTACCATGATGAAACGGTTCCAGCACAAGGTTTCTTCTTTTCATCCCTATGCTGCGTAGGTCTAGGGGCCCTTGGAATTCGCTTTTCAAGGTATAAGACTACGAAGATCAAAGCCGGCGAAAGCTATCTTATCGCTTTCATCGGATGGATTTCAGTCAGCATAATAGGAACTGTACCTTACTTATTAAGTGGTTGTGGTTATTCTCTATCTGATTCTATTTTTGAATCTGTTTCAGGATGGACAACTACTGGTGCCTGGGTAATTCCATTTGAAACTCTGCCTGTATCTGTTGTTCTATGGAAATCCATTACTAACTGGCTCGGTGGTATGGGACTACTACTTCTTGCAATTTCATTCTTTCCCGTTTTAGGAGCGGAAGGGCAGAAAATTGCTACGGCAGAAATGCCAGGTACAGCCTTTGAGAAGCTTGCGTCAAGAACTAGTCAGACAGCTATTATTTCATATGTAATTTATATAGTCATGACTGCCCTAGAGTTTTTGCTATTGCTTCCAACTAATTTAACTCCTCTGGAAGCTTTGACAAACACACTTTCAACCATTAGTACTGCGGGACTTTTAAACGTAAACAACTGTATCAACCTGCACATGAACACATATACAAAGCTGATTTTTGCAATATTTTCAATTGTTGGCTCCGTTAACTTTGTAATGTATTTTTACATTTGCACAGGAAAATGGAGAAAGGTTTTCAGAAATACAGAATTACGCGTTTTTCTAGGATTTATTTTAGTAGGAAGTATCGTTATTACTGGTTCACTTTATTTCAGTGGCGGACACGGCTCACTTCTTCATTGTGCCGAAGATGCTTTTACTCAGACAGTTGCTTATTCCGCTACTTCTGGCTTCGAGGTGGATAACCTTAACTTATGGCCGTCTCTTGCGAAGTTCATACTTATGACACTTATAATCTGTGGCGGTTGCGGTAATTCAACTAGTGGATCCATTAAAATCATCCGTGTGGTAATTTTCTTCAAACTAATCAGACGTGGTGTCTATAAGAGAATTCACCCAAGAGCAATCAAACCGGTTATGCTGGACAATCATCCGGTAAGTACGACAACTGCTTCAAACGTAACAGTATTCATCTTGCTTTATTTCGCAGTATTTGTATTTGCCAGCATCGTAATGTCCCTGGAAAACCAGGATATGGAGACTACTTTCTTCACTGTTCTTGCATGTATATCAAACAATGGTACAGGCTTTGGTAAAATTATCGGCGGAGATTTCAGTATGTTCTCTCCATTTGGCAGGTTCTTTAGTGCAATTCTAATGCTTGGCGGAAGACTTGAATTTTATTCCATAATAATGTTATTCTCGCCTTCATTCTGGAATTCTGACAGAGTTCGTAGCTAAAAATGTTCTAAAAATGTAAAATAAAATCCCCTTTGTTCGGCAAAAGCTAGCCATTAACTTGCTTTTGTCAACCAAAGGGGTTGTTTTTCACCTTTTAATACAATAAACCACCTACTAAAACAAAATACTCCGGAAGCTCATTTTCCTCACACCAAAGCAGATTGATTCCAAGAAGTTTTCTTGCAGTCAGTCCTACATTTCCGCCTAAAGCCTCTATAGAATATCTGATTTTATCAGGAAACTTACAAGGCTGATTGTACTTCTTCTGGCAGTTATCTTCACCGCAGTATGCACAGCTCCCTGCGCCTAAAGCAACGCTTCCAGGGATTTTCTTCTCTTCCTCATAAAGTTCATCCATCATTTCAGCTTTAATTTTATATATATATTCTTCGAAGTTATCCATATTGACGTTTTCATCATCCTTAAGGAATATTTTTTTCCCATAAACCTTAAGATGCTCGAACTTTTTCCAATAATCAATGGGATCAAAGGCAAAAGAAGGGCAGGACCACTTTTTATCATAATTTCTGCATTTCTTGCAGTATTCTAGGAATTCTTCCACATTAACATAGTCCCTAATGTAATCTTCCACATCGATTGTGTTTGTATACGGTTCTATCCTCATTTTCCTTCTCCCTTCTCACATTCATCCTTTCGGTTTTTCTTACGAATTGGCACTATCCTGAAATCAATAATTCTTTCCTCAGGACTTGCGCCAATTACCTCAATTTTCACCTGGTCACCTAGTGCGTAAATCTTATTAGTATGACTACCAATAACCCTGTATTTCCCTTCTTCGTAGTAATAATAGTCGTCCTTCAGGCTATCCAGACGTACCATTCCCTCTACAGTGTTAGGCAACTGAACATAAATCCCGAAGCTTGTTACTCCACTTATTACACCGTCGAAAATTTCTCCAATATGAGCCTCCATATGCTGAGCCTTCTTCATCTTCTCCGCTTCCCTTTCCATGGACTGGGCCTTGCGCTCCGTCTGAGAAGAGATTAAAGAAGCTTCCTCAGCATCTTTCTTCAGACCTTCAATTGAAGATTCAGTAAGTTCACCATTAATGTATTTCTTAATAATTCTGTGAATCATAAGGTCTGGATATCTTCTAATTGGTGATGTAAAGTGACAATAGTATCTAAATGACAAGCCAAAATGCCCGTCACAGGACGTGCTATAGTAAGCTTTTTTCATAGATCTAAGCATTACTGTATTCACGATGTTTTCATAAGGTGTGCCTGCAACCTGTTCCAATATGTCATTAAGAGCCTTAGGGTGTACGTTATCTGGGTTTACAGGCAGGTTTATACCAAAACCAGCTAAGAAAGCTTTCAGCTCGACAATTTTATCAGTATCAGGTTTTTCGTGAACACGATAGACAAAAGGACAATCAATCCAGAAGAAATGTTCTGCAACTGTCTGGTTTGCTGCAAGCATGAATTCTTCAATAAGCCTATTTGCAGTTCTTCTCTCCTCTATGCCGATTTCCACTGGTACTTCGTCCTCGTCTAAAACTATCTCTGCCTCATCAAAATCAAAGTCCAGACTGCCCTTTTCTTTACGCTTATGTCTAAGAATTTCTGCCAGCTCGCCCATTATAAGCAAGTCATCATAAATGTCTTTGTACTTCTCAATTAACTCTTCATCCTGATTCTCAAGAATATCTGATACATCATCATAAACCATTCTTGCTTTTGAGTTAATTATGCTCTCGAAAATCTCATGGTTTACCACGTTTCCCTTGCCGTCAATCTCCATTTGACAGCTAAGTGTTAGTCTGTCTACGTTAGGATTCAAACTGCAGATTCCATTTGATAACACCTTAGGAAGCATTGGAACTACCCTGGAAAGAAGATAGACGCTGTTTCCGCGTTTTAGAGCTTCCTCGTCTAGTTTTCCATGAGCATCTACATAGTGGCTGACATCTGCAATATGAACGCCTAATAGATAGTTGCCATTGTCCAGTTTCTTTACGGATACGCCATCATCTAAATCTTTAGCTGTAGCGCCATCTATGGTAATAATGGTTTCTTTTCTAAGGTCAACTCGTCTGCTGATTTCTTCTTCAGTAATAGGTTCCTTAGATCTTGCCTTAGCTTCGGCATTAACTCGGCTCGGAAATGTCTCATACAGACCGTGTGCCCTAATTAAGGCCTTAATCTCGCCACCTACTTCTCCCTTTCTGCATATAACTTCTGTGATTTTTCCTTCAGCACTAGCGTCCTTTGTCGGATACTCCGTAATCTCAACGACTACAGTATCTCCCTCCTGAGCATTTCTAAAATGTTCTTTTTTTACAAAGACGTCATCATTGTTCTTTTTATCGTCAGGAACAACAAACCCAAAGCGTTTGTTTTTCTGGAACTTGCCTACAACTTCCTTAGTGCTTCTTTCGACAACTTTATCAATAATGCCCTCCATGCTGCGTTCCCACAGATATCCAGGCAGTAAATCAACTTCAACAGTATCCCCATTCATAGCACCATTCATATTGTAGCGACTGATAAAGATATCTTCGCCTTCTTCTTGTCTGACAAAACCAAAACCCGATTTGGTCTTATCAAGAACACCAACAATCGATTCATGGTTTGAATCCCTATGGTGCTTAGGATGCTTAGGATGCTTAGGATGAACTTCTTTCTTACTATTATTATATTTCTTTTCTTTCTTTTCCTTCATTATTTCCCCCTATTCTAAAATTTAGTTTAAATCTCTTCCCTGTGAATGCTATTGCTAAATACCCGTCATACAAAAAAACATAGCCATAAATACTATGGCTATGCTAATCTCATTTGAATAATTTAATTATTCAGCGTCTTCTGCAGGTACTTCAAGAGTATCCTTGATGCTTAAGCTGATTCTCTTTCTTTCTTCATCGATTTCAAGAATCTTTGCAGAAACTTCCTGTCCGATTGTAAGTTCATCAGCAATATCAGTAACTCTCTTGTGTGCAACTTCTGAAATGTGAACAAGTCCATCAAGACCAGGTTCTAACTCAATAAATGCACCGTATTCCTTGATCTGAACAACCTTACCAGTTACAACCTGTCCTACGTGGTAGTTTTCGTTGATTACTGACCATGGTTCAGGTGTAGTCTGCTTAAGACCTAAGGAAATCTTTCCTTTTTCTTCATTCATTGAAAGAATCTTAACCTTAACTGTGTCACCAATAGTTAACACTTCCTGTGGGTGCTTTAACTTACCCCATGAAATTTCGGAGATATGTAATAATCCGTCGATTCCACCTAAGTCGATGAATGCACCGTAGTCAGTAAATCTCATTACCTTACCTTCTACTACATCATCTACATGTAAGCTTTCCCAAATTGCTGCAACTTTCTTAGCCTTTTCTTCAGCAAGAACAGCCTTGTGAGAGAATACTGCTCTTCCTCTTCTCTGGTCAACTCTTGTAACTCTTACATCCATAGTCTGACCAACAAATTCATCTGCGCTTTCTACAAACTTGTCTGAAAGCTGTGATAGAGGAATAAATCCAGTAACTTCTTTGTACGCTGCAATTACACCACCGTTAACAGTTCTGATAACCTTAACGTTGATGATTGATTTATTTTCAAGAGCTTCATTGATTTCGTTCCAGTGTTCATTGATTTCTAACTTTTTCTTTGAAAGTAAGATTCCACCATCACCGTCGTCAGTCTTAATAACCTTCGCCTGAATTTCATCATCCACTTTGAATAAATCAGTAAGTTTCTGTCCTTCCTCTAGAGTAACTTCTTCCGCAGGAAGAATTCCGTCCTTCTTACAACCCATATTTACGATAACTTCCTTATCAGTTACCTGATGTACTTTACCGTTTACAATTTCGCCAGTGCGAGGTAGTCTTAAAGACGCATCGATTTCAGCCATGAAATCTTCCATTGACATTGTTTCGTTAGTGATCATTTCACTCATGTTAGCAATAACCTCCTTAATTACGCATTCAGGCGTCGATGCACCTGCTGCTAGTCCTATTTTATTACATTTTTGCAATTGTTTCAATGGTAAATCGATAATTTTTTCAACAAAAAATGAATTATTACAGTTTTTTTTCGAGATTTCATATAATTTCCTCGTATTCGAACTGTTTCTGCCCCCTACAATGACCATGGCATCTACATTTTTTGACAATTCTTCGCATGCCTCTTGGCGTTCCTTAGTTGCATTACATATGGTGTCGTTCACTGTCACCTGTATATTTCTCTCAGCTAAAACCTCTAGAATCTGTACAAGCAGTTCCTTTTTTATAGTAGTCTGACAAACTACGAAAGCCTCTGAAAAATCCATAGGTGTAGTTCTTGCTTCTTCTACATCTCCCAAAATTATTCCCTCATTGTCACACCATCCGTTAATACCTTTAACCTCTGGATGATTGCGGTCTCCAATTATAATTATATTTTCCCCATTTCCATAAGCTTCATATACAAGTCGATGGATTTTGTTCACAAAAGGACATGTGGCGTCCACAAGCTCCACGCCCACCTTTACTGCACGATCATAGAAATCCTTAGGCTCTCCGTGGGATCTAATAATAACTATGTCACCTGCTTCAGCTTCCTCAGGCTTTATAATAATGTGTACGCCCCTCTTAGCCAAGTCGTCAGTAACCAGTTCATTATGAATCAACGGACCACAAGTATAAATTCTTTTGCCATTTCCCTTTGTTATCTGTTCTTCCGTAGCCTCTATGGCCTGCTTAACGCCAAAACAGAAGCCAGAATGCTGTGCTCTAATGATTTCCATATCTTTTTTCTAATTCCTCCAAAAACTTTTTAAACGAAGCTTCTGACCCATTGGATGTAGGTTTGTAATACTTCTTTCCTTCTCTATAAAGATTATCTGGCAAATATTGTTGCTTTACATATCCACCGTAGGCGTGGGGATATTTATATCCTTCACCAAAACCTAAATCCTTGGCACCCTTGTAATGAGTATCCTTTAAATGGTCAGGCATATCGTCAATTTTTCTATGCTTGATATCACTCATTGCTTCTTCATAAGCCATATATGCTGCGTTAGATTTTGGCGCGCTGGCAAGCAGAATAACCGCCTGTGTCAGATTGATAACCGCCTCAGGATATCCAACCATCAAAGCAGCCTGAACGCATGAGGTCACAATAGATATTGCAGAAGGATAAGCCATACCCACATCCTCACTTGCCATAACCATAAGTCGTCTGCCAATCATCTGAATATCTGCACCGCCATCAACAAGTCTCGCAAAATAATGTATAGCAGCATCCGGATCACTACCTCTTACGGATTTCTGAAGTGCTGACAATAAGTTATATCTATCATCACCCTTATCGTAAAATCCGATTTTTCTCTGCATGGCCTCTGCAACAAGTTCTTTTGTAATCATCTTCTCCAAATCAAGATTATCTACAATGAATCCCAGCGTATCCAGGGAGACCCTAGCATCACCATTTGACAGCTCAGCTAGAATATTTATCGCTTCTTCATCAAATTTAACATTAAGATTGCCAAACCCCTTTTCCTTGTCCTGCAAGGCTCTCAGCAGAATTTTTCTGATGTTCTCCACAGAAAGTCTCTTAAACTCATAAATATTTCTGACACGGCTAATAATAGCGTTGTTAATAGCAAAATAAGGATTTTCCGTAGTACTGCCAATAAACTTAATGACACCCTCCTCAAGAGCCTTGAGAAGCGAATCCTGCTGCAACTTATTCCAGCGATGAAACTCGTCTATATAGACATAGGTGGTTTTGTTCTCCAGACCATAAAACCTCAGTTTAGCCTCGTCTATCAAAGATTTCAGTTCCTTGGTTCCTGTAGTGGATGCGTTAATTTCCGTATAATTTCCATCCATTTCATTGGCGATAATTCTCGCCAAAGTCGTTTTTCCTGTTCCTGACGGTCCAAAGAAAATTGCTGAATCAAAACTTTTATTCTTTATTGAATTGTAAAGCAGAGACCCCTCATAGAGAAAATGTTCCTGTCCAACGAATTCGTCCAGGCTCATAGGTCTCATCCTTGTCGATAATGGTATCATAATTGCTCTTCTTTCATCTAAAATAAAACAGTCACTGTTATTATACCAATAATCGTCTCAAATTTCATCATAAAGTTCAGTATTCCAAAGTATTTCAAGGTCCATAACGCAAAAGGAGGCTTTCGCCTCCTCACTTTCTTAAGTCTTGCAAAGCTTTCCTTTCCAAGGCTTCAATATGCCCGATCATCGGTTTGAAGCCCCCTTTGCTGTTTCCGACAACATCCATAGCTCGCTGAAACAGATCACGCTCATTAACATCAACTTTCTCTAAAACAACACACATAAGTTTCAGCATTTTGTCCTTAAAGTTTTTCTTTCCGTTGTCCCTAAGATACAGAAATTTCATATCGCCCTTCTCTAAGTCAACGAAGCAGTTTTCCTCGCGCATTTCAAAATTTTCCGAAAACATGCAGTGTTTTTCCGCTTGAAGTGCATTTTTTGCCATACTTGCAAACAAATGTAATCCAGTCTCAGCACTGATTTTTTCTACATCAGATAATTTTTCATAACCTCTACAGTCAAAGATTCCTTTAACCTTACTTTTCTCTTCAACGAAAGAAGCTCTAAAAAAAATGTCGCACAAACCTAGGGTGAGAATATCCACCTCATATTTCTTTAGACCCTTGTCTATGTAATTGATTTTTTCAAAATCCGCCATATTAACCCCCACATTTTGAGCATGGGCGATATCCACTCGCCTCAGCCTCAGTTTTTTTCATTTCTATATAGTATCGATCAACGGTGGAGCAGTTTTCCAGATGATATACCTTCCCATAACTAGTAAAACAAAATACAGGACTACCTAATTGAGCTGAACTGGCATTACATAATTTACATGGTTTGTAATCCTGCATCAGAGCTTTAGAAAGATATTCTAGCCTGCACGAGCCCTTCACAAAGGTACACGCACCGTTATGGTAAGCTTCTCCCCATTCTGGAAATACGAAGACCCATTTATCATCAACACAGGAATCACCTCCGTGATAGTAGGCACCTGTAAAAGCTCTCCCCGTTACCTCAGAACTGAAACTCGCATGGCTACTTATCCCTAAAGGACTTTTTTCCGAAAACTTATTTTTAACCTTAATGGAAATCAAATCACTAATTCCGTTTTCCGTGTACAAATACTTATACTCCGTTACAACAGCACTGTTAACCCTGGAGTTATTCCTCAAAGTTCGTCCTACTGCCTTAAGTGGAAGTGCCGCCTTATTTTCTCGAAAAGCCGACTTAATGCATTCGAATCTCAATTCTTCCGATATGCCAAAAGAAATATTTTCGCATTCAGCTATTATAGGCACAATTGAAATCAAAAGATAAACAGCAATAAAGAAAATCGGAATGGTCAAGGTTGCTTCAACCAGATATGAACCCTTTCGGTTATTTTTTCGTTTCATATTCCCTGGTAAATTCATATTTTTTCCCATTAACCTGTAAAGCATACTCTAATCCTGCACTATAATTTTTAAGCATAAAACTCCCATAATAAAAGGCTCGGTTGTTAATCTGTATCAAATCCATAATACGAAGTAACTTAACATTTTCATCCATCAGCGCAAGAAATCCACTTAAATATTCCCCGTAGGATTCGCCTTCATCTACACCGGTAAATATCATTCCTTCTTCACGATTTTCCAGGATACTTTCCAAGTCAATGGCCCAGGTTTGGCTGTTTTTCATAAGCGGAACGCGGTGCCCCTTAATCAGTAGCTTATAGTCGTTATTACTCTCAGCCAGAGCCCACGCCGCTAACAAAGCCTTTTGCGTAGCAACAGCCGGCGGCCCTGGCGTCAAAATCTCCGCAGCTGCCATAGCTTCAGCACACATTTTTTCATTACTTAAGGCATATGCTAAATTTAAGGCCTCTCTGACACCTATAAGCTTAATTCTAACAGCATTAGCATTTCCTTCATCAGTGAGTTTTCCGCATAAAATATATTCCTCTTCATTCTGAAAATGCGTCTTCCCAAGCCCTCTATCATCAATCATGTTTTTGAAATATGACTCAATATACTTATTTTCAAAATATACATCAGACGATTGCTTGAACAAATCTTTAATAGAATTCATGGATTTCAAAGCACCCACAGCATCTAAAACGCTTAGCCCGCTGCTCTGTCCCCCGGATGGAAGTCCCTCAAAGAGATTGTCCGGAGAAGACGCTGAGTCTTCATACTTAACGCTTACAATATCTTTGATATTTAAGTCCTTATTCGCCAAAGTGTGTTTGCCACATTTAACTATTTGCTTTTTAAAAACATTTGTATCAATTAAAGCGTAATTATATAGCCTGATCGTACTGCCTTCATAGCTTACATATTTTTTCCTTTCAAAAGATTTATTAGCATAGAAATCGAATTTTCCACCTATATCTGCCGGCTGTCCATAAAATCCGAATATTCCATACCGATTGTACAAATTCAGATCGTACTCAGCCAAAACCGACTCGCCCCATAACAGGCCCAAGGATTTCACAGTCCCCGATAGAGCCGTCGCCTTGGCTGCACCGATATATGCCGTTATAAGTATCATTAAAGATGAAATAAACAGACATATGAGAATCGTAATACTACCCTTTTTATTCCCCATCACCGTCAAATTCCATCATCCCTCCGATTCTGATTATCTCAGACTGATTGAAAACATAAATCTTGTCAGACGACTTGTGCGTCAAAACCAATTTAGATAAGCCACCTGTGTTCTTAGAGGTTTCTGTTGTTTTATTTTTTATATTAAAGATGACTGTACCCTTCATGGCCTCGTTAACAAGATACTTGTGTACATCAGTCTGAGCCTTCAAGCCTTCAAAAAAGAAAATACATAAACTAATAAGACTAAAAACTACAAGTATAAAAATTGGGATTACTACAGAGGCATCCACCATCTGGCTGCCTCTTTTGCTAAAGCTCCTTATTTTATCCATTAAGCGCTTTAAAGGTATTATTTACAAAGGTCGTTATCTGCGTTTTAAATATTAGCGCAATAGCCACACTTATGCCAATAAGCAGTCCTACTTGAACCAATTCCATACCTCTACGATTCATCAGAATTTTTTTCATCCAATCACCCTTTCCTTCAAAAGTCACTACATTTCCATCATTGCCGGAGCTGCCGTGACAACTATCAAAACTATCAGCAACACAGCCAGTGGAAAGGAAAGCTTAACCTCAGCAGCGCGCCCTCTTTCCTCTGCATAGTTTTTACGCTCATTCCATAGTAGTTCACTTTCCATTTCCAGCTTGGAGGTCATGTCAGTTCCCTTTTTCTGTCCACTTTCCAATATTCCACTAAGTCGGGAAAGTTCCCTTATTTTCAGTTCCTTTGACTTTTTTGTCAAAGCTTCAATGGTGTTATCCGATGTGTTTTCACACTGAGCCCTGACTTCTGTTATAAAGGATTTGAAACTGTCATTAGATCCTTCCTCATATATCTTTGCAATTCGATTAAAAGCATCCTCAAAAATCAATCCGCTTCCCATCATTAAAAGCAATAGATTACAAAATCTTGGTAGAGATTTCTTCACGCTACTTAGTTTTTTCTCTGCCTCTTTCTTCGCTTCGGCTTTGCGATGTTCATTTAACATTGCCATTGCCATAGGAAAAAGAAACGGAATAAGCAGGACGCTGTAACTTCTCTGCTTACCCCATGAGAGAACTGCATCTTTTTCCTTAAGTGGCAAATAAATGATTCTATCCTCACAGTCAGAAAGCCTGGACACAATGCCAGCAACAAAAGCCTGGAAAGACTCACCTTCTTCCTCTTCTGCTTCACCGTCAGCAGTTATATTCTTCTTTCCATCAACATTTACGATAACATCCTTCACTGTTTTCTTGCCGTTGCGAGACACCTTTACACGCAAAGGTATGCTCTCCGCACTGTCTGTCGATGATCGTAAAAATGCGACTAATTGACCCTTGTCATTATAAATATAACTCTTTCTTTCTGTGATTAATCCACCAATTTGAACCCCCATAAGCAGTAGCAAAATTGCCAAAATTCCCATGGCAAATTTTTGATTTTCATCCCTTATGCAATACTCGTAAAACCTGACACCCAGTCTTTTTGCTGTATCATACAGTTTAAATCTCAATATCAGTAATCCTTTCTATTGCCACATAAGCTATCACGGAAGCTACAAGAGCTCCAGTCATAAGAATTCTTCCGGCCAGAGACTCATACATGATGTTAAGGTAATCAGGTGAAACAATCTGTAAAAAGACGATTATGCCTATAGGCATAGCTGAAATCACGCGACCCTCTAGTTTTTTCTGAGCGCCGATCTTTCTAATTTCACTTTCAACAGCAATTTTTTCACCTATTACCGTTGCCGCTCTGTTGACAGCCTCTATAAGATTTCCGCCACTTTGTCTGCAACATTGATACACCTGAGTAAAATCTTCAATATCCTCCAGTCCTGTTCTTAGTGAGAATTCTTTCAAGGCATCAGCCTCATCTGCCCCTGCTTCCTCAACTTTGTCTACTATAGAATCCAGTTCCATGACAATTTCAGACTCAGGATAAATTCTATCTAGTCCATCCCTTGCCTCCTTCATAGCAGTAATCATATGATTACCTGCGGCTAAAGCAGAAGATATTAAATATAGAAAATCCTTAAACTGAATAAGAAGATTTTTCTTTCTTCTTTCCGCCATGTAATGCCTATAAAGCTTTTCACATTTCCCATATATAAGAGGAAACAATATCAAAGCAAAAAAACTTCTATAAAAAACATATCCTAAAGCAGTACATCCAGCTAATACAGCTAGAGCAAATCTTATACGCTCCCTTTTGCTTAAAGTGTATGAGTTGTAATTAGTCATTTGCAACTCTTAAATTAAGTTTTCCGTTGTTTTGTAACTTGTTTGCAGTTCGCCTAAGATTCAGACCGTTATCCATACTAAACAAAGGGTTAAGCTCATAGTTTCCATTATTGAAGCCTATCAGTTCTTGAACCTCAACAATTTTTCTAACACCTGTGTCCAATCTGCTTAAGTGAATCATTATATCTATTCCTTCTGTAATCTGTGCTCTGATGGCGTCTATAGGAATTGACGTCCCCATAAGATACATAGCTTCCAATCTTCTAAGCATGCCTTTGACCGAATTAGCATGGCCTGTGCTCATGCAGCCATCATGGCCCGTATTCATAGCCTGAAGCATGTCAGAGACCTCAGCGCCTCTCACTTCTCCAACAATTATCCTATCCGGCCTCATTCTAAGACTGGTTTTGATCAAACCCGCCATATCGATTTGACCTTGCCCCATAGAATTAGCATTATGGCATTCCATTTGAACCAGATTAGGAATATGATTCATCTTAAGTTCCATAGAGTCTTCTATAACAATTACCCTCTCTTTCCTCGGAATAAATCCAGATAATGCATTAAGAAATGTAGTCTTTCCACTTGATGTTCCCCCACTAACGAAAATGTTGTATCCATTTCTAACAAGCATCTCCAGCATATCTGCACATTCCTCAGTAAGAGTGCCATTAGCTATCATCTTCTCTATAGAAATGTTTTCCTTTCCAAACTTTCGTATGGTCAGGGCCGGACCGTTAATCGCTACATTTTTATAAACAGCATTAACTCTGGATCCATCTGGCAAACGCGCATCCAAAATGGGTGAAAGCTCATTTATTTCCCTGTTTACACCTGATGCAATATTTCTAATTGCAGTTTCAAGCTCATCAACAGTCTCAAAAATTCTGTCCAAACGATATATCTCTCCATTTCGATGCTCAGCGAAAATGTTATCAACTCCATTTACCATAATTTCATTGTAATCATCGTCATTAATATAGTTTTCTAATAGTCCCAGCTTATTTCTGGTCTTCGCATACACAGCCTCAATAATGTCATTGTAATCAGACAAATTGAAAAAGTTCCGGTTGTCAAGAGTTATATCCTCGACTATGTCCAACGCTTCTGAGTCACTAACTTTTCTTCCCGCATTAACAATATTATCCTTCGCTTCCTCCGTTTTGGCCTTTATATACTCACTATTTTTCAAATTCAAGTTTACAATCCTCCACAATTTTCTTAGATATTAAAAGTGCTGCATTCCCATAAGAATCACGTTCTTCCATTGATACAGATATTAATTTGTCAGAACCTCTTAAGCGAGAAATTTCTTCACTCACAGCCTTTCCTGTTACAGTCGTCTCATTTACCACCATAACAGCAATATCAGAATTTGAAATCAGCTCCCTATTAGCCCTATTCAGATGATTTCCAACATCAACTAAAACATAGTTGTACTTCCCTAGTTCCTCAATCCTTGCCAGTAATTTGTGAAAGAGTTCTGCGTCAATTTCATCCGTATAACTGTTGATTATTCCTGTTTTGAGACAATCCGGTTCACAAGCTTCTGTAATAAAGTTATTTATGGGAAAATCAACAGAATTATGCAGATAGTAAAGAAGTCTCAGCAGATTTCCTTCTTCATGATTAACAAAATCATAAGAATAATCTATGGCACAGAGATTAACATAGAGCACCTTCTGACCATACACTCCTTCAATAGCCTTTCCCGTCTCAATGGAAAGGCGCGTAACGGCACCTCCGCTGCAATCAGAGCAGAAAAAAACCGTCTTACAAGCCCCTTCTCCTCTATAACTGCAAATCTTACCGGTTAACCTGAAATAAATATAAAGCAAGTCATTTATTAAATCTGGACAGTCTTTATACACAAAAACTCTAAAAGTGGTATCCCCCTCTGCATACATCACGTCTTCGCCTGACAGCACCTCCGTGCACGCTTCAACCACATGAGGTTGGCCACTTGGGTGTGACGCTAGAACGATATCCATTTCGTCACTTCTATCAAAACCGTCTAAGAGATAGATCTGAAAGCCTCTGTACTCCCTACTGAGGCCCTCTGCCAGAAGTTCCGCGAAATCACTGTCCTCAAGATAAATGCCCACTTTAATTATTTCCATATTCTTCCTCCTTTCTTCACGATGATAATAACATTTTTGTTAAATTGTGTCAACCATAATTTAATCTTTTTTCTAGTTTTTAACATAGAAATTTTTCCAACATTTTCCAAATTCATCCTCTAACCCAGGCATATTGACGTACTGATACGTTTTGTGATATATTAAAGGATAGATATTTAAACGAAAGGATACAGATATGAAAAGAGTTTTTTCAGGCGTTCAGCCTACAGGTAATATACATCTAGGTAATTATTTAGGAGCACTTCGTCAGTTCGTTGAACTTCAGGACGATCACGAATGTATTTATTGCATCGTTGACATGCATGCAATTACAGTTCCTCAGGATCCTAAAGTATTAAAAGAACACATTCTTGACGTTGCTGCACTTTATTTAGCAGTTGGCGTAGATCCTAAGAAGTCAATCGTTTTCGTTCAGTCAGACGTTCCTGGTCATGCTGAACTTTCATGGGTTCTGACATGTAATTCATATACAGGAGAGCTTTCAAGAATGACTCAGTTTAAGGCTAAAAGTCACAATAAGGAATCCGCCCCAACAGGATTATTCACTTATCCAGTTTTGATGGCGGCAGACATCCTTTTGTATGCCACAGATATCGTTCCAGTTGGAAATGACCAGAAACAGCACATAGAACTTTGCAGAGACATTGCTAACCGTATTAACAATACAAGAAAGAAGACATTCGTAGTGCCCGACGGAAGATTCCTTAAGGAAGGCGCAAGAATCATGGCATTAGATGATCCTACTCAGAAAATGAGTAAGTCAGCTGAGAATATCCACAGCAGAATTTCTCTACTAGATGACCCTGCTAAGATTAAGAAATCAATTATGAAAGCAACTACTGACTCAGAAGGAGTTATTAGATTTGACGTAGAAAATAAGCCTGGAATCAGCAATCTAATGAACATTTACAGCGTTCTAGCTGGAGTTCCCCTTGAACAGATTGAGAAAGATTATGAAGGAAAAGGCTATGGAGATTTCAAAAAAGATCTTGTAGAAATCGTAGTTAACGCTCTTGCACCAATCAGAGAACGTTATGAGGAAATCAGACATTCAGATGAACTTATCGAAATCCTAAAGGACGGCGCGGTTCGTGCGAATGCAATCTCTGAAAAGACAATGGCTAGAGTAAAGAAAAACTTCGGTCTTGGATTATAGTATTTAAATTTTAAAAAAATTACTTTACGAAATAACCCCTCGGCATCTTAATTGCCGAGGGGTTCGTCTTTTGTATTCATACAAGTGATATATGCGAGATCTGAGCTCCTAGCTGTTTTAGCTTTCTTTTTTCATTTAGCTCTATGAAAATCTTTCTTTATATATCTTTCTGTTTATGCTTCTAGTGCTTTTAGTGCTTCTGCTTTTTCTCTTTCTCTCTCTTCTAGAACCTTAGCATATTCTTCGTCAGTCATTTCTGTCATCGTAATGCCTGTGTATCCGAAGATTATGGATACTAGAGGGTTAACCCAGTTAAGAATTGCATATGGAATATATCCACTGTCAACTCCTAAGAAGTTTCTCATTGTTGCTCCGCATGTATTCCATCCGAAGAAGTTAGATGTAATTGTACCACTATCTTCTAAGCATCTTGATAAGTTCTTAGGTGCAAGCTTCATATCTTCAAATGCTTCCTTGAACATTCTTCCTGGAATTACAAGTGATAAGTACTGGTCACAGCAGATTGCGTTAACTACTAAGCATGAGAATTCAGTAGCTAATACTAAGCCGCCTCTGCCCTTTGCAACCTTCAATAGAAGACCTGCAAATGTTCCCATAACTCCTGTAGCATCTACGATACCACCGAAGCACATTGCAAATAGGATGATTGAAATTGTCCAGAACATACCCTGGATACCTTCGCAGGATAGTAATGAACCTAATTTTTCAATAATTAATGATGCGTCTTCAGGAACTACTGCTAATTCGATACCATTGTTCAATGTAGTAAAGATACAGTTCTTCAGAGATAAGCCCTGAGCTGATTCAACTGCAGCTTTATTCCAGAACATAAATGGAACACCAATAAATACACCGCCGATTAAAGCAGGAATTGCAGGAAGCTTAAGAGCTACTGCACAGATTACGAATACTGGTGGAATTAATGCAAGAATACTTACTTTTGATGAATTCTTAATGAATTCCATAATTTCATCTAATGTACTCATATCTGGTGTATTGTTTGAAGAATACATGAATCCCATAACTGCATAAGCAACTAATGCGATTACCATTGAAGTACCTGTTGTGTAGATCATGTGCTTGATGTGATCAAACAGGTTAGCGCCTGCCATTGCTGGAGCTAGGTTAGTTGTGTCTGAAAGAGGGGACATCTTGTCACCGAAGTATGCACCGGATACTACAGCACCAGCTGTCATAGCTTCTGGGAATCCTAGAGCTACACCTACACCGATAAGTGCAACGCCCATGGAACCTGCTGTTGACCAAGATGATCCAGTTGCTAGTGATACGATTGAGCAAAGGATACAAGATGTAAGTAAGAAGATTTTCGGACTGATAACCTTAATACCAAAATACATCATTGAAGGAATTGTTCCTGCTGCCATCCATGATGCGATCATAGCACCTACGATAGCTAAAATAATGCAAGCCTGCATGGTTCTGTTAATTGAAGCTAGGATTGCCTGCTCCAAGTAAGCCCATTTCCAACCATTGATACCTGCAATGATTGCTGCAAAGGCTGCTGCGAGAATAAGTGCGACATGAGGTTCTCCACCATCATCTACTAAAATTGACCACATTAAAAGGCCAACCATCACAAGGATTACAAGTAAACATTGCCACATAGGAATCTTTCTACCCATAATAAATCCTCCTTAAAAATAAAAAGCAACAAAACCCGTATAAATACAAGTACAAGTGTATTATAGCGCTTTAAAGCGATATTGTCAATAAAATGAAGAAAATGTAATTAAGATGAATTTTCTGTAAATTATTTCGGAACTGTATTATTCTAAAATATAAATTTCATAGCAATTTTGGTTCCAATTCAACAATCCCCTTGTATTTACGGGCGAAAATCTTCTAATCTCCCGAAAATCAATCAAAAAGCAGTCACCCTGATTTCTTAAAAACCCGAACAACTGCTCATCAAATTAATAATTATGCATTATTTTTGCAATTTTTATGCATTCTACGCATATGAATTTTTACCTAGATTGTACCATCTTCATTCCTAGAACTTTACTCCTCTTTTTCAAAAATCAAATCCACTTCCTGTGCATGACCTGAGCCACGCTGTTTAGTAGGAAAGAATCCTACATATCTCCATCCGTCTGCAGCTCTTTTGTCAATAATGGAACGATAATTCTCAATGGTGTAAACGTTGCCTGCAACCATGCCCCAACCTGAAACATCACAGCTTATAGTCTCATATTCATATCTATACATTTTGCTACCTCCCTCATACTACTTACCATGCAATCTCTCTTAAGAAAGCTTTCAACAGCAAGTACCCACGGCCAATATCCTCAATCTTACTATATTCCAATGGTGAATGGCTGATTCCACCTATACTTGGAACAAATATCATATTCGTCTTAGTTTTCTGCGCTATAATCTGAGAATCATGACCAGCACCACTATGCATTTTTCTATATGACAAATCAAGTTCTTTTGCAGCAGCTTCTAACATTTTCAAGCCAGCTTCATCCATTTGGGCTGGAGCATCTAGTGGCATAAATTCCAGCGTATAATTGAATCCATCCTGTAGCTGCTCTAAAGCCTTAATCCTTTCCTCTGCTTCTTGCAGTATATCAGAAGATGTCGAGCGAATGTCAAAAGATAAGCTGACCGATTCAGGAATAACATTGCTCTTATTCGGTGACACTTGGATTTCCCCAAATGTACAAGTTATGTCTTCCCCATACGTCATAGCCCACTTGTTCATATCAACAATAAACTGCGCCGCTCTCGTTACCGGGTCCTTACGTAAATTCATTGGAGTTGTGCCGGCATGGTTTTGATGACCGCCAATGATAATTTTACCAATCAAAAGACCCACAATCGAAGTAACCAAACCGACCTGCTCGCCACCTTGCTCCAGCACACCGCCCTGTTCAATATGCAGCTCGACGAAGCGTTCAACATCAGACATTTGTGGCGCTTTCTTTGTCTTATTTTCATCAAAGCCTGCGCGCTTAATTGCCTCTGTTACGGTGATTCCCTCCACATCTCGCTGCTGCATAATTTCATCAGATAATTGCCCCGTCAAATAGCAACTACCTAGATATCCAGACAAGAACCTACTGCCTTCCTCTTCACAAAATGCAACAACTTCCACGCTCTTTTTAGGTTTACCTAATTCAGCATAAAGTGAACCGGCAGCAGCAATAGCGCAAATTACACCTAGCGCACCATCATATCTTCCGCCATTCTTTACGGTGTCTCTGTGAGATCCGGTCAAAACTATTTTGTCCTGCTCTCCTTCAATTTTCCCATAAAGATTACCAATATCATCATAAAATATCTCTAAGTTTTTTTCCTGCATCCACTGCTCTAGAAGCTTTAGCCCTTTCTTATCCTCTTCCGTATAAGTAGCTCTCCAATGCAAGTCTCCCATTCTTCCAGTTTCATGTAGCGAATTTAACGCATTTTCAATCCATTTCAGTTCCTCGTTATGCATAATGTAACCTCCACTATAAATTAAAGATTTAGGGACTTAATCCCTTGAGCACTTTTCTGCATCAATAGCTAATACAAACATTAATGCATCCAGTGCATCTTCTGGATCCTGCACATCGATAACATACGTGTCTGTCAAGTGAAGCAATTCTTTGCCAATAGATGCAACTAAATTGCCGTCTTTGTCTAGAATGCTATAGTCCCATTCGAAAAATGATCCATCGATATGCCATCCATTGTAATCAATGTTGTAATGTGGCGTAAAAATTGAAAATTCCTTGCTGAGGCAGCCAATATAACTGCCCTGCTTGTAAATCTCGAATTTAGGAAGTAAGGTAATAACCTTTTGAACGACCATTCCCACTTCATTTCCATCGGCATCATAGATTACAAGTTTATGCCCCCAGGACAATTGGCCTTTTACAACGTAAACTGTATTGCCGAATTCATCGTAAATATCATAGCTGTCAAACCATGAAAAAAGTCTCTGCTTAAATAATAATTTCATTTTGCTACCCCTCGTTTAACTGCTTACGCACCATCATTAATGCGTAGCCAAGTAAGTTTTGACCTCTCCACTTATTGGGACTGAAACGATTTTTATCTTTCATGGAAAGTCCAATTCCCCAGATTTGATCTTTTACCGCACATTCTGCAATAAGCGCATCTCCAGTGTTTTGATTTCAGCCACATCATTATATCCTAATTTTCCATAAACTCAATCAACTTTGCGAGCTCTCTTTCTCCAGTCTGCCTACCGATTTCGTAGCAGGCGGTCAGTTTTAGCGGGTCCTTTTCTGCACGCGTCACTGGAAGTGGTGCGTCAGGGCGTATGACAAAAATCTCGCCGCGTTTTTCTTGTTCTTCTACCAAAACCAACTCATCGTTGTACATCTGGTGGCGATTTTCCAAGGCCTTTATAAGATTCGGATACTTCCGGTACTTCATACGAATCAAAGGGATCGCCTTATTTTTCTTCTTCCGATAATCGCTGGGCTGCGTCAGAATAACCACATTTTTTGTGTACCCAATGCTTTCGAAAAATGCAACAGGGATAGAATCTGATATCCCGCCGTCCAGCAGCATCTTTCCGTCGATTTCCACGATCTGCGAAACTAAAGGAAGCGATGCCGATGCACGAATCCAATCAAAACCGTGATCCCTCTGCCCCATGTATTCATGATAAACCGGCTTCCCGCTTTCAATATCCGTACAGGTTACATAGAATGCCGTCGGATTTTTCTCATAGGTGTCAAAATCGAAAACATCGAGTTTAAGCGGAATCTCACCATAACAAAATTCCGTATTAAAAAGATTTCCCGTTTTCACAAGTGAGCCAATACCGCTATAGCGCTTGTCTCGGCAATACTTCGCATTGTAACGAATCGTACGCCCAATCTGCCTAGATTTATAATTGCACCCGAACGCTGCCCCTGCAGAAACTCCAATGATTCCATCAAAACTAATTTCATTTTCCATCATGACGTCCATCACTCCAGCACTGAACATACCGCGCATGGCGCCTCCTTCAAGTATTAACCCCTTTTTCATTATCTTCCCTTTCATTTTGTAAGTTAATCTGTTAACAGTCTATCAAGTATCATATTCCTATTGTTTATAAACAGTTCAGTTGTCTGATAACTCTCCGTTTCCTCATATTCGCATAAATGTATGCGTCCATTACCAAAACAATAAATATCAGCACCCGGTATAACTCCTGCTACTAATTTTATCCCAATCAAATATTATTCTTTGTATGAACTGTTCATTCATCCAATCACCTACTTACACTACATCTTCTTGCTTACTATTATATCTATATACTCCCACTCCGTAAATATTAATCTTCTCAAAAGGCTAACAGCAATAGTATATTCGTTGACTTCATAACAGAATTTATGTATAATTTTGTTATGAAAAGGAG
>JAUNMH010000001.1:0-161995 GCA_030537495.1 Clostridia bacterium
ATCGTATCGTAGCATCGTATCGCAGCAGCGTGTTGCAGCAGCGTATCACCAACTACTCTTTGCGCCATGGAACTGGTAGTAGCAAACTTCCAGTCGTCCGTTATATAATTTACGTCTTCTGTCCGCTGGTCTTTCCATAATTTTCTTTTCAACTGTCTTGTCAGTCGTAATCATAAATAATGACCAGGTTGGATTTTTCTTGAAGAACTCATTGTATTTTTTATAAATAGCTTCAATTTGTTTGGCCTCTCCAATGCGTTCTCCATATGGAGGGTTAGTTATAATGATGCCACGAGGCTCATTAGCCTGAATCTTTCTCATATCCATGCACTTGAATACAATACAATCATCCACTCCCGCTTCGATGGCGTTTTCCTTGGCCGCTTCAATTGCTTTCGGGTCTATATCAAAGGCGAAAATTCTAAGTGACGTGTCGTAATTGATTGCGTCGTAGGCAGCTTTTCGTTCCTCCTTCCACATTTCTGGAGGAATGAGCTCCCAGCCCTCGCAAGCAAAAGAACGGTTAAGGCCCGGCGCAATATTTCTGCCAATCATAGCCGCTTCAATAGGAACAGTTCCAGACCCGCAGCAAGGATCCATCATCAGTCTATCCTCTCTCCAAAAAGAAAGCTGAACCATGGCAGCCGCCAGGGTTTCCTTAATAGGTGCAGCCACATCGCGCGCGCGATATCCTCTCTTGTGAAGTCCTGCACCGCTGGTGTCAACAGTCAAGGTTACGTTATCCTTTAGAATTGTAGTTTTCACCGTATAGGCCGCACCAGTTTCCTCAAAGTGGTCGATGCAGTAATATTCCTTCAATCTTTCCACAATAGCCTTCTTTACAATGCTCTGGCACGCAGGCACACTGTGAAGTTTTGATTTTACTGACGTACCTGTTACGGTAAACTTGCCGTCTATGGGAATCAGTTCCTCCCAAGGCAGCGCCTTAGTCTGCTGAAACAGTTCCTCAAACTCCATAGCCTTAAATTCAGCCATTTTCAATAAAACTCTATCAGCACTTCTCAGCCACAAATTGCTCTTTACAATAGCTCTCTCGTCGCCCATATACGTAATTTTTCCGTCCTCTGATTTAAGAATCTTATATCCAAGATTCTGTATCTCTCTCTTCACTACTGCCTCTAGCCCAAAGGTTGCAGTTGCAATTAATTCAAGTCTCATTCTTCCTCCCGCGTTTTCTATCAAGGCCCACAAAGCGTCGAAAATCCTCGGGAATCTATTTCCCGAGGATTTAAATTTCTTATAAATAAGGGGCTCTTCTGTTCAGAGCATTTCCTTCCAGTGATTCCAGTTCATTTAAAGCTTTACCAGTTCCGATTGCAACACAATCCTTAGGATTTTCTCCAATTATTACCTTAATTCCGGTGCGTTCTTCAATTCTCTTGTCAATACCATAAAGAAGTGCGCCTCCTCCTGTAATGACAATTCCAGAGTTGCTGATGTCAGCAGCCAGTTCAGGTGGTGTCTGTTCAAGAACACTGTGAACCGCTTCACAAATTGTGTGAAGTGCCTCTTCAAGAGCTTCCATGATTTCCTCAGATGAAACCTCAACTGTCTTAGGAAGACCTGTAACTAAGTCTCTTCCTCTGCATTCCATAACAATAGCTTCTTCTCTAGGATAAGCAGTGCCAATTGTCTTCTTGATTTCCTCACCAGTTCTTTCACCGATATACAGCTTATGAACCTTTCTCATGTATTTAATTATAGCATCGTCAAACTTGTCTCCTGCCATTTTAACTGAAGCGCTGGCAACGATTCCACCTAGTGAAATAACTGCAATATCAGTTGTACCACCACCTATGTCAATGACCATAGCGCCATCTGGCTTCGAAATATCCAGACCTGCACCAATAGCTGCAGCAACCGGTTCTTCCATAAGATAAACTTCCTTACCTCCAGCCTGAGTTGCAGCTTCTCTAACAGCTCTCTTCTCAACCTCAGTTACACCGCTTGGCACGCAAACCATGATTTTAGGCTTGAAGAATCTGCTGCTTCCGCATGTCTTCTTAATGAAATATTTCAACATTCTCTCAGTAATGTCGTAATCAGAGATAACTCCATCGCGCAGTGGTCTTACAGCAATGATGTTGGCTGGTGTTCTTCCCAGCATCTGTCTTGCCTCTTCACCTACTGCCAAGATTTCGTTGTTGTCCTTATTGATTGCAACAACTGACGGCTCGTTTAAAACGATGCCCTTGTTTTTTATGTAAACCAGCACATTGGCTGTCCCTAAGTCAATTCCTACTTCACTTGCCATTTGAATACTCCTTTTCTCCCTATATTTTATATACTCCTACGTGTTAGCTTTCTCATTTATCCTTACATTATATACAATTTCAAATAACATTTCAATTCTTATAGGAATTATTTAGGAATTATTTTGTAAGTTTTCTGCATCAAAACTCACTCTGCCAGTTCACTACTTGCGCGTGCTCTTAAAATGCGCTTCTGCGTCACCTACGAAAGTATTCATCTTCTTTGCATTCTGAACTCTTCTCATGACATTCTTTTCTGTTGTCTTATAGTTTGCTTTTACTGTGTCTGATAATTCTCTTAGTAATCTCATGGTTCTTACCTCCCTTAATTAATATACATAGTTCCCTTTTTCTATTCAGATACTAGCACAATATTTTTGGTTATTCAATAGCTTTTTTGTGATTTTTTTGTGTTTTTTATAATTATTTTGAATACGTTTTCAGTTACTGCTTTCAGTTATTTTTTAGATATTTTTGAAACTAATTGCAGTCCTGAAGATTATAAATTATAATAGTTCCAGACATGTAATTTTATTTACGGGAGGACTGAAAAAAATGATTTATTTTAGAAGTGACTATAGCCAGGGAGCACATCCCCATATTTTGGATGCTTTGATAAAAACTAACGAAGAGCACACTGACGGTTATGCTCTTGACCACCACAGTGAGCACGCAGCTGAAATGATTAAGGAAATGATTGGCCGTGATGACTGTGAAGTATATATGATGGTTGGCGGAACTCCAACGAATGTAATTACAATTGCATCTGCTTTGAAGCCGTTCCAGGCCGTTGTTGCACCAAGAAGTGGTCACATTTACATTCATGAATGCGGTGCTGTTGAACTTACGGGTCACAGAGTTTTGACTGTTGACGGCGAGGACGGAAAACTGACTCCTGAACTAATTGACGGCGCCTGGCTTGAGTTTGAGGATGACCACACTGTAGTGCCTAAGATGGCTTATATTTCTCATCCAACTGAAAGCGGTACTGTTTACACTAAGGCTGAGCTTGAGGCGCTTCGTGAATGCTGTGACAAGCACGATATGTACCTTTACCTTGACGGTGCTAGACTTGGCGCTGGCCTGACTTGTCCTGAGACAGATCTTACAATTAAGGATATTGCTCGTCTGACTGATGCTTTCTACATTGGCGGAACTAAGAATGGCACTTTGCTTGGTGAAGCTGTAGTTATTTTCGATGACAATATGAACGACCACTATAGATGGATGATTAAGCAGAACTGCGGAATGCTTGCTAAGGGAAGACTTATCGGTGTTCAGTTTGAGGCTCTTCTTGAAGGTGGCGAGGACAGCGTTTTCTACGAAATCGGTCGTCACGAAAACAGACTTGCAAAGAGGCTTAGAGATGGAATCGCTGAATGCGGATATGAATTCGACGGAACTTCTCCTACAAACCAGATTTTCCCTATCTTCCCTACTGAAATGGTTCGCAAACTGGAAGAAGATTTCTTCTTCTATGACTGGGCTCCTGCAGGTGATGATAAGAGAGTCGTAAGACTGGTCACTTCATGGGGAACTACTGATGAGGATGTAGATGCATTCCTGGAGGCAATTAAGAAATTTTAATCGCTAGTTTTTAGGGGGTAAGATGATTATGAAATTAATGGGAAAGCGAGTTTTGACGGTTTTGACGGCGGTGTGCCTAGTGGCAGCGTTCACCGTACCGACATTTGCCGAGGGCATGCCTTCTGCAGGCACAGGGCCTGACGTTGTTGAGACGCCTGACAAGCCTGACATTCCGGAAATTCCCGGAACGCCAGATCAGCCTGACAAACCGGATATTACGCCAGGATTCCATCATAATGCTAACGGCAGCGTAACTTACTATGAGAAAGATGGCACAATGGTAAAGGGTTGGAAGTTAATCAATGGAAAGAAGTATTATTTCAGCCAGAAGAACGGGCATATGGTAAAAGGCTGGAAGACTCTTAAGGGCAAGTGGTACTACTTTAATAAGGAAACCGGCGCTATGTTTAAGGGTTTTCATAAGATTGGAAAGTTTAAGTACTATTTTAATCTGAAGACTGGTGCCATGTTCAAGGGCCTTCATAAGATTGGCAATGAAAAGTATTATTTTGAAAAGAAGAACGGACATATGCTCACGGGCCTTGTTAAACGCAAGGGGAATGTTTATAACATTAACAAGAAGGGGCAAATTCGGAGGATAATTTATGGCAAACGCAAGGCTATTGCTCTCACCTATGATGATGGTCCTGCCGATGGAACCATGAGCATAGTGAATACCCTTAAGGCCAATGACTCTGTAGCGACTTTCTTTGTTGTAGGTAACAGGGCAGGTATATATCCGGAATCAATAAGAGCTGCAGCTAAGGCTGGCTGCCAGATTGCAAGCCATACTTACTCTCATCCATGGCTCAGCACTCTTTCATCTTCGGAAATCAAGAGCCAGATTCGTTCTAGCGTTACGGCTATTAAGAAGAGATCTGGCAAGGCGCCTACAGTTTGCAGAACTCCTGGTGGAGAAAATACTGCAACAATTCGAAACAGCGTTGGAATGCCAATTATTCTCTGGTCCATTGATACCCGCGACTGGGCGACGAGAGATGCAGGTGCCACTTACAGATCGGTTATTAACAATGCATCTGATGGGGACATCGTCCTCATGCATGACCTACATTACTCCACGGCTGTAGCTTCTAAGCGCATTATTCCTAAGCTTAGAAAGATGGGATTCCAGTTATGCACTGTGGAAGAGCTGGCACTACTTAAGGGAGTTAAGCTGAAGGCGGGACATGTGTATAGTAGTTTTTAGCAAATCATCAAAATTCAATATTAAAGGCATTAATTTAGGGCTGTGATATTCTTCACAGCCCTTTAGCTTGCTATATATGGTTTTGTCTATAATTCATTCTTCATATTATCAATTCTCTCACTGGATTTGGAATATTTCTTTATGATTTTCTCTGCCTGAACGTTGATTCCAAGTTGCTGGGCGCGCACCTTTTCCTCATAAGGTGTCAGCTGATCGATGTTCTTAATGTGCTTGTGCACCGGTTTAGGCACCACTGCCATGTAAATCAGTGGCGAAACTACAAACATATCAGCTATAAGCCATAGAAGCACAGCCAAGGCACACATTCCCGTACTCATCCTGGTAATAGCAAAGGAGCCCACAATGCAGGCGCCAATTAGCCCCACAAAAAACGGAATATATATACGCTCAACCTTGTCAATAGCCCTAGTTAAAAACTCGTCCTTCCATTCCCTCTTCATTCTCTTGAAGATATGAGATGCACCTCTAAATTGTGTATTTGCAAGGTATATACAAGTCAGAAAATCCTTGAAGCTGGCCTTTTCCGGTGGGATTTCTGTTGGCCTCATCTCGTCAGCCTCGTAATTGTACCATATGTTTCCCCTTACAACTGTGCCTTCACCCATAATGGATAGTTCGACATCTTCGCCGGACTTCATTTCCACAATCATCTGGTCTCCGGCGCTGAGCATTACAGTTTCCCCATTCTGTTCTCCATTCTGTTCCCCATTGATTTCTACAGTACAGAACCCATCTCTCACATAAAAAGATGTGGTGTAAAATTCGTAATTCTCATCTTTCGGACACTCTAGCTTCACGCACTGACTCTCCGGCGTCAAAACCTCCAAAGTTCCCTTATTCCCTTTTCTCACCATAAGGTTATAGTCTACGATTTTACCAAAACTTTTGGTTTTATAGGCGCCACTAAAACTGTCCTGCTCCAGTTCAGCAAGCTTAGCTACTCGCACGTCCTTGTGCGCCAGAACCACGCTGCCCTTAAGAACCATTAACACCCTGTCAAAATCCGGCAGCTTGGAAAAATCCGACTCCTCCAGATCACAGGTAGCGGTGCTCAATCTCCAAATAAAATTTCGCTCTAGATATACGCTGTCCTCAGGAAAAATCCCTAGCTGAGTAGTTGTACCCCCGCTCCACTTAGATATATTTAAATCACTTTTCTTATAAATTCTGTGTTTCATTCCTTTTACCTCTCGGCTTCATCTTATTATAAAAAATTATATCCTCCATTTATTGATAAGGCAATGCTTTTGTAGTAAAATTGATACATTGACGAAAGGTTAACGAAACGAGGTAAATATATGGATAAGAAAACTGAAGCATACAACTATCACCATATAGGTTATAACTGTGCCCAGGCTGCAATCATGCCATTTTGCGACGAATTGGGTTTTGATAAAGAGCAGACCTTTAAAATGGCTGAAGCCTTTGGATTTGGAATGGGTACTGCCGGAACCTGTGGCGCTGTTTCTGCAATTGCATTCGCCATGGGAATGAAAAACTCCAACGGTAATCTTGGCGAAGGAGAACGTTCCAAGGGCGAAACCTACAAGCTAATCAGAGAGGCAATCGAAAAATTCCAGGTCAAAAACGGCTCCGTAACCTGCCGTGAATTAAAAGGCATGGACACAGGAAAGGTGCTTCGTAGCTGCGACGGCTGCATCGAAGACGCCGTAGAAATTATTGAGGAGATGCTTGCAAAGCTATAGAAAATATGAAGAAAATACTAGTTATCGGCTCTACGGTTGCCGACATAATCGTAAAACTTGACCATATGCCGTCCCGCGCTGAGGACGTTAACGTGGACTCCCAGGAATCATCTCTGGGCGGTTGCGCTTTTAACGTTTCTGAAATCATCAGGCATCACAACGTGCCCTACACCTTGTTCTCTCCTGTGGGTTCGGGAATCTATGGGGATTACGTTCATAATCAGCTAGCAGACCGCGGTATCAAAACTCCCTTAGATGGTTTTGGCATTGGGGACAATGGTTGTTGCTATTGCTTCGTTGAAAGTGACGGTGAAAGAACTTTTATCTGCCATCACGGAGCAGAATATCTGTTTAAAAAGGAATGGTTCGATGCCCTGCCTTCTGAATACAGTTACGCATATATCTGCGGCCTGGAGGTTGAGGACAAGACCGGATCTGTTATTGTAGACTTTTTAGAGGAACATCCTGAAATTCAGGTTTGCTTCGCTCCGGGACCGAGAATTACTCACATCGACCCTGCGCTAATGGAAAGAATTTTTGCCTTAAAGCCTATTATTCATCTGAATGAGGATGAAGTTTGTCGCTTTACAGGCTGTGGCACCATGACCGATGACTCTGACTCAGCTTCTAGCTGCAGCAGCGCGGCCGAAACTGCAACTATTGAAATTGCAGCTAGAAGATTGCATAAAAAAACGGGCAACGTTGTTATCGTTACCCATGGTTCTAAAGGTTCTTATGCCTTTGACGGACAGACTCTGCACTATGCCCCGCCTGTACCTTGCGAAAAGGTTGTAGACACCATCGGTGCCGGCGACAGCCACTGCGGAACCTGCCTTGCAGCCCTTGCCTCAGGCAGCTCCTTAGATGAAATGCTGGCCCAGGCAAACCACATCGCCTCCCTAGTTGTAGGAAAACGCGGCGCTGGCCTGGCGGTGGGTTGCGAAGCAACCTATCGCAGTGAAATGCCTTGCGATATGCTTGCAGCATACCGCCTATGACATTTCACTATCCTTTCGCTTTACTCTTGTAAGCGCTTCAGGCTTCTTGTAAGTCTATTTATCGCATTGATTCTGCGAACTACAGTGTAGGCATTTTCCTCTCTGTAAAGCAGAATTCTATTCAATGTATCGACTAAATCATCACAGATTTCATCTACCTGTTTCAGGAACTGGTCCTTATTCATTGTGACCATTCCGGCAGGTAGTTCTTTTATATTGTAGTGATATTCCATGCCGAAAAGTTCCAGAATTTTTGCTGAAAGCTGTAGTTTGATTTCATTTAAATATAGCTCGAAAATAGCATTGCGTGTTGCTGCTGTTTCCTTGATTTCCTCAATTACCTTCTGCACAGCCGCAAATCTTTCATCTAATTCTTCGTATGGCATGTTCATTGCCTTCCAGTAGAAGTCCAGCTGCTTCAAGCTCTGTGTAATAATTTCCTTCAGCTTCTTTTCAGCGGATTCTTCAAGAATTGCTGCTCCATTTTTGCGACAGTCGGTCAAAACAGTATTCTTTAGCTCCTCAATTCCTGCACCGGTCTTAGCACTAACTGGGAAGATTTTCACATCCTCTGTTCCCATAAGCTCGCAAAGAATCATGCGGCAATAATCGATGTAAGCGTTAAGGTCGGATTCTGAGACTGTGTCTGTTTTGTTCACGGCAAAGTAGAATCTGCCGGCGAAGTCGTTAGTGTTACGCAGGAAGTCGATCTCGATCTGATTGATTGGGCTGTCAACGGAGAGAAGGAAGATGACCCCGTCGCTTTCCTTCATGTACTCGTATGCGGCCTCGGTATTGTTTTTGTGGAATGAGCCAACGCCCGGCGTATCGACGAACTCCATGCCTTCCTTAAGGAACGGTGATGGTGAGCCCATAACAACCATTTCAACGCCTAGCTCGTTGTTTTTATTTTCCTGTTCGCTGATGTACTTGGAAAGATCCGCAGCGTCAACCTCTTCAACGGCGCCGTTTTTGAAGTAAACGTGCACGGATTTGTCTTCGCGATAAACAACCTTAGTTACAGCCGACGTAATTGGCACGATGCCCACTGGAAGAACTTTATCCTCCAGAATTGCGTTGGAAAGGCTGCTCTTTCCTCTCTTAAACTGTCCGATAATGGACACTGTCATTGCCTGGTTTTCCAGTTTATCTATTAGCTGCGCGGTCTGCTCAGCGTAACCCTTGCAGGCTTCGTCAGCCGCAAGAAGTTCGTGAGCTTTCTTGCACTTTTCTAGAATTTCGCTTGTCACTCCTAAATTTCTCCTTTGTCTATCTTTATCATGCACCCTGCGCGTTCATTTGCGCGGCATACCCTAAAAGTATATCACAGGGTTGGCGCGGTGTCTACAGTACCAACAAGTTGATAAGTCCAAGTATCATACCTATCAAAGCTCCCAGATTTACAATCATTCCTAATTCGTGTTTCATAACTGAAAGTATCAAAGTTTCCAGCTCCTCAACGTCCATAGAAACGATTTTTTCTTCTACAATTCCTTCTACGTCAAAGGCGTTAAGTATATCTGCAATTTTGTCACCTAACATCTTGTCGTAAAGGTCTGAAATTGCTGTTCTGATTTTATCCAGACGATGTTCGCCGATTATGTGATCCATGCTCCAGCCCTCAATTTCGTTGATTTCATTTTCTACTAGCTGGTGAATTTTGAAATAGCCTTCACCTTCAAGGTAATCAACGAATTTTTCTGATATTGGGCCTGCCATGGAGCTTACCATGGATTCGTTTACGAACATCGCCAGCATTCCGCCCATCTGCTTAATTGCTGAAGTTCCCTGCTTAGTGATGATTTCTGCTATATCCAGGCTCTTGATTCCTTCAATGATTCTCACTGAAAGGAAGTCTGCAATAGTATCTTTCTTGTTGTCGTAGGATTCCTCAGAAGATGCTAACTTCATTATTGTGCCTCTTACTGTTTCACCGTCAATGGCATTTTCAATGGAATCGGTGATGCCTCCGATAATAGTATTTTTTACTTCGTCTGACTGTAGGATACCTTTGATTTCCACCTCTCCAAATAGATTATCACCTACGGCCTTACCTACTGCTCTTGCCAAGTCTGGCTGTCGCTTTGGAATTATACCCGGCGTAAAGGGCAGGGTTTTGCCAAAGACCTTAATTGGTCTATATGGTCTGAAGAGCATTTTAACTGCAATATAGTTTGTACAGTAACCTATAACTGCTCCGATTATAGGTCCTGCTAGGATTCTTAAAATTTCCATTTACTTTCCACTCCTTTTGATTGTTGAATATTTGTCTAATTAATTTCGGCTTGAGATAAATTTTCTCTAGACAAAATTCCCGCATTATAATATAATAGTTTTTGCAGTCAGTTGCAAGTACGCAATTGAAATTAATATGTGCACCTGTGGCGGAATTGGCAGACGCGCACGGTTCAGGTCCGTGTCTTTCACGAGGTGCAGGTTCGACTCCTGTCAGGTGCACCACTAGAACGCTTTGCTTTGCAGAGCGTTTTTTAGTTGTTAGAGGGAAATTTGTTTTGATATTAGGCAGGCATTTTGCCGTGAAAAATGCCACATTTGGAGTAGTATGATTACAGTTATATCTAAGGTTTTTTCGATTTTTTTGATAATGGCAGTGGGTTTTGTTCTCTATAGGAAAAATGTTTTTCCGGTTGCTGCCACTAAATATTTTGTGGACTTGCTTTTGCTGGTGACTACACCTTGCATGATTTTGACGTCCATTACATCTAGAGAATTTGATGCAAGCATGGCGGTGTCAACGGCTCAAACCCTGATTTTGACATGTGGCTTCTTTGCGGTTTCGGCTTTCATCGGATGGATTCTCTTTAAAACGGTTTTCAAAAAAACACCGAAGCAGGACATTGGCGTATACATCTTCGGCTTTGCCTCTGTTAACAACGGTTTTATGGGATTTCCTGTTACTCAGGCGATTTTTGGAGGAGACATTTTCTACCTTATGGTTCTGCACAACATAATCTTATCTCTTTATCTTTACGGAGCGGGGCCGCTGATTCTCAGCATGCACCACGAAGGGCCAAAGATGGATTTCGTGTCGTTAACTAAGAAGATGGCAAACCCTTCAATTATATTCTCTATTTTGGGAATCATTATGCTGTTCTGCGGACTGCAGCTACCTGACATGATTTTTGATACTGTTGATACAATTGGACAGATTACAGTTCCGCTTTCCATGCTTTTAGTTGGAATGCAATTAGGCGATGCAGATCTTAAGCATATTTTCAGTAACATTACACTAGTTCTAATGTCCTTAATTAAGATGCTTGCCCTACCACTAGTTACTTTCTTGCTAGTTAACTGGCTCCCAATTGCAGATACGGTAAAGATTTGCCTGATCTTTGGAGCATCATTCCCTACTGCAGTTGTTACTTCCGCCATTGCGGTTATTGAAAATAAGAATTCTACACTGTCGGCAGAATGCATTGCAGTTGCCACGCTGATTTCACTGGTTACAATTCCGGTCGTGGCGTTGTTCCTTAATGGATATTATGGGCTATAGGATTTAGAAGAATTCTATCGGTTCTGGCACATTTGCCATGATTCTAAAGTGCCAGTACCACGCTCTCGATTATTTAGACCTCTAATTTTGCAATTTGTATCATTTGTGTCATTTTATTACATTTTAGTTACGATAGTATTACCCACAACCTTAGGATTTTAGATAGCAAAGGGACATTTTCTATAGCAAGGCCAGTGCTACAAAAGATAAAACGAGACGAAATGCCACTACTTTGAGCCATATTTGGTACTGGCTTCATCCAAAGTCCTAGAATGTGCCACATCTGATAGAAATGCATCTCCTAATTGCGATGCTAGCAACCCAAACAACGCATAAATCATAGAATATGTAACAAAATAGCGAAAACGCATCGCCTAATTGCGATGCGTACGATGTTTTTCTAGGTAAATTTTACAAATCTATCTCTAAAACTCTGAATATGCAAAATTGCCGCCTGACATGTTTCCAAATAGGAAGAACAGATATAATACCAGCATCATTCCCAGGAACATTAGAGTATATTTTGCAAAGGTTTTGTCCAGGTCCTTATTGCCTAGAAGACCTGCAAAGCTAAATTTATGAATTAAAGAAGTTATACGCTTTTTCATTGATAATCACCCATCCCTTCTGTGCAGGATGCACTGCATCCTCGAAAAATCCTTCTGTGTATTCCTCATTAGTTAGATTGCAAAGCTTAACCCCGTTTTTGTCTGCGATTTCTTTAACTTTCTTTGATACAACGTGTCTTTTATCTGCTGTTAGTCCGGTGTAGTCATACCACTTGCCGTTCATAGGCTGCAAGATTAGCTCAACATCCAGCCCTTGATCCTTGCAAACGTCTATGAAAATCTGCAAATCCCCATATTCATCTGACTCATCAAAGGAAAGGTTCGCATTCTTGTTCTTCATTTTGCTCAGCTTTCCCTTGAATTTTCTATTGAAGATTTTGTCTTTCATATTGTATGGGTTATGGCGTTTTCCGGTGTCTATCTCGGCATCTTTCATAAGAGTGCCGAAGTCCAGCACCTTGACGTTCCCTGGGTTTTCAGTGTTCTCGAGGTTGTGGCCGTTTCCACCTTCCTCCACGCTTGGATCAACCTCTACGCTATGTCTCCTTCTCACTGTCCACATCAAAACCGTCTTAGCTCTATCCTTCTCCTTACCTATAGCCCCCTGCAATTTCTTGAAGCTATCGTCGTTACCCGAGGAATTGAGCAGGTGCTCTTTGCGGGTTTTGATAGCGTCCCTTGTGGCTTCTGACAACTGATCGTTGTGCATGGCCTTGAAATAGCAGGTTGACGAGTAACGCAGCAGAAACTCGCGACCAGCCAGTGCGCTGCGATGGCTGTAGAACCAGGTTGGCGACAGAATCAGACAGACTTTTTTGTTCTCCAGCTTTGGTCCGACGGCGCCAACGGTGATGGCGTGAGTCAGGCACTGGTTAAAGGCTGCGCCTAGGCACATTATATCCAGGTCAGTCTGGCGAAACAGATTGGACGGATTGTACTGTGTCTTCAGCCCATGATGGAACTCCGATGAACCCATGTAAAGCTGGGTCTTGGGCCCGATGTTTTGGGCCAGCAGCTCGTAGGATGAATCCTTGGCTGAGCTAATCCAGTAGCCGAAATCTCGGTTTCCCTTTGGTAAGGTTTTGATAGCCAGAATGTGGATAGAAACCAACAGAACCGTGAATATGACAAGAGCCGTGACAAAGGCCGCTATTTTCTTCATGCCTTAGACCTTACAATTTCAATAATTTTTGCCGGGGTGTCTGACTCTTCTCTCGTATACTCCGATGGCGAAATGATAACGCCCAGCTGGTCCTCAAGCATGATGATCAGCTCTGTGAAATCCAGTGAATCCATAAGACCCTCGTCTAGCAAGTTGATGTCGCGGTCAGTTCTTACGATGTCATCGTCGCAGATTTCTTCTAAAATGTCTAATACCTTTTCTTCTAATACTTTCTCTTCCATTGTTATACCCCTTTCTTGTTAACACGCTTGCTTTCTCAGAGCCACTATCTAAAACAGCTGCCCCGAGAAAATATAAAAGCCAAACATTACTAAGTTGAAAGTCACAAACCAGCTAACCAGTCTGTAGCCCTTCTCTTTTTTATGTTTCTTGTAAAACTTCGATTTCTTCTGATAAACTTCTGTTATGGCCAGAAGCACGCCGTGATAAATTCCGTAAACTATAAAATGCAGTTCCAGACCGTGCCAGATTCCCATTACCGTCATGTTGATAATGAAGCAGACGCTAGCCTGTGTCAGCTTATTTCCACCGA
Organism: Clostridia bacterium; assembly: GCA_030537495.1. Lineage (GTDB taxonomy): Bacteria > Bacillota > Clostridia > Peptostreptococcales > Anaerovoracaceae > Senimuribacter. Next base: position 13,591 of record JAUNMH010000001.1, read on the forward strand.
ACCACTTGCCTCTCATGGCCCTCCGCAAAATCCTGGAAAACAGGTAATCCCTAAACCAGAATGACAAGGTCATATGCCACCTATTCCAGAAATCTTTCAGGTCGATGCTCCTAAATGGTTGGTTGAAGTTGTCGGGAGTTTTGACACCGAACAGATAGCTGAAGCCCACTGCCATCAATGAGTAGCCGGCAAAGTCGAAAAATAGTTGCAGGCCGTAAATATACATGTTCTGTGTGCCAATCATGACCATGGCACTGGCAAGAACCTTCTTGTACACCAGGCCCAGGCAGATTTTGAACAGCCCGTCGCCAACCATATTCAGGTACTCTGCCCTGCTCCTCACGCCATTTATATCTTCCATAAATCTTCTGCTTCGGTCAATTGGCCCGCAGAGAATGGCCGGGAAGAACGTCAGGAAATAGAACAGTTCCGGCCCTTTGACCTCATCGATGAGCCCGTCATAAATCTCGATTACGATCTGCACCATCTTAAATGTCATGTAGGAAATGCCTATAAATGCGAAGAGTTTCAGGTCAACAAAACCTCCGACTTTGTTCACAACCAGCGGCGCAAGCGCCAAGGCGATGAACAGATAATACAGTTTCTCGTCTCGTCCCTTCGTCTTCACCACCCGAACAAAACCCACTGCGACGCAGTATTCTATAGCCAAATATGCCAGCAGAAACAAGGCTCCATTCAGGTTAAATTCATGGGTAAAGCCATTTTTGAAATCCAGGTCCACTCCCATGCTGAATATAAGGAAAATAAAGCTCACAATTCCGCCATATAGCTTTTGAGATTTTTCAAGTACTCCCAGGATTATAGCGGGCACGGCCAGGGCAGCCGCCACTATGAAAAACTGCAGGCTTTCAAACATTGCCATTACAGCAGCTGCTCCAGTTTCTTGCGATCAGCTTTGCCGTTAATGTTTCGCGGCATTTCCGAAATTGCCCTGATTTTTTTCGGTATCATGTAAGCCGGAAGCTTTTCTGAAAGTTTTGATTTTATAGCCTTTGCCTCCTGAAAGGTGAGATCAGATTCGTCGGCACTGCGAACCACGAAGGCGGTCAGGCTTCTAATAGCTCCATCCTTAACCTTCGGCAGCACCACGGCCTCTGTAATCCCATTTATCCCCATTAGATTAGCTTCGATGTCGCCCAGCTCGATGCGGTAACCGTGAAGCTTAATCTGGTTATCTTTTCGTCCAATGTAATAAAGCATATCCCCCTTGAAGTAGCCTTTATCACCTGTCTTGTAGTAGCGCGTTCCGTCCTTCTCAAAGAAGGCGTTCCTCGTCTTTTCTTCGTCCTTGAAATATCCCGGGCTCACTGTATCGCCACAGATTATAATTTCTTCATCCTCTATGACAATCTGGCTTCCCGGCTTCACAACTCCAATTGGAATGTCATCTCCTGAATCTGCCATTTCCTTGGTGATTTCAACTGATGTAACGGCTACTGTTGACTCCGTTGGTCCATAGGTGTTAATCACTCTGACATTTGGGAAACGCTGATAAATTCGTTTCACCGTTTCTTCTGTCAGCTTCTCCCCACAGAAGAGGAATTGCCTGAGGTTCGGGAATGCTTTCTCATTGAAGTTTTGATCGGCCAGAAGCATATTGACGAAGGATGGTGTGGACACCATGTATTGGATTTCTTTATTTTGAATAAATTCCAGGGTCTCGCCGCATTCCTTCTGCATTTCCTTTGGCAGGCCGTAAAGTGAACATCCCCTTGTCATGGACGTGTATGTGTCCATAACTGAAAGATCGAAGGAAAACGGTGCCTGGTTCATAACTCTGGCTCCCTTTTCGAAAAATCCTTCTGACCAGTCTGTGAACCTGCTCAAATTTTCGCAGGTGATTTTCACGCCCTTTGGCTTGCCTGTACTGCCTGATGTGAAGATGATGTAGAATACATCTTCAGGTCTAAGCCATTGCTCATGACTCACGGTACCTCTTGTAGGTACTGCATGTGCCTGTACCGACTTGCCCGCCTGCATTGCGCCCTTTTCTAGCGCTGCGTCCACGTACACAACCTGAAATTCCGGTGCATCTAGCGGCTCTGTTGCAAGAACTATGTGAGTTCCCACTGCCTGCAAGATATCTTTGATACGAGACTCTGGCATCGAGGTGTCAACTGGACAGTACGGATGTCCAGCCTTTGCGCAGGCCAAGAACGAAACAAGCATTTCCGGCTTCTTATGTCCGAAAACGACTATGGGTTTGTGCGTTTCTTCCTCGCCCTCGCTTGTGCTCTCGCCTAAGGCCTTGCCTGAGGCCCCTGCGAATCTTTCCAAAATTAATAAAGCCAAACGGTCGGACTGTTCCCAAAGTTCTTTATATGTAAGGGAACAGCCCTGTGACTCATAGGCCACACGATTACCATCGGCTTTATAATTTTCATATATTTTCTCTAATACTAACATATCTGAATCCCCCAATTCCCTTTTGCACGCTCATTATATCAAGTCGCCAATGGGGAAACAATAGGTTTAAGTACATCGTAAGAATAGTTAAGGATTTCGTAAGAAAATTGGCTTTGTGGAGAAATATAATAAGGATGCAGCACTGCTACATCCTAAATAGTAAGTTTTTTAGTTTATCCACAGAATCGGCGGAATTAATAGCGCCGTGTTCTGCTAGCCACTCTTTGCTTCGGAAGCCCCAGGTTACTGAAATTCCGGAAACTCCTGCATTTACAGCGGTTTCAACGTCCACTTCTGAGTCGCCAATATACACCGCATCTTCTGGCGCCACCTGATATTTTTCAAGGATTGCAAGGACTGCATCTGGTGCTGGCTTCCTTCTGATACCTTCTTTTTCTCCGGCAGCATAATCTATGAGGCCGGGGAAGTATTCCTTACAAAGGTCTTGCACGGCGAAGTCTGCTTTGTTAGATAGGACGGCCACCAGGCAGCCGCTAGTACGAAGCTCGGCGAACAGTTCAGCAATGCCGTCGTAAGGTTTGGTTTTCACGGCGCTATGTTCTTTATAGTAGGCCTTGAATTCGGCAAAGACCTTATCTTTTATCGCTTCAGCGGTTTCTGCCGGCACGGCGCGCTCAATTAAAAGGCGGATGCCGTTTCCAACAAAACGCCTAACCTCGTCAATGCTGCGAGTTGGCAAGTCGTAGCTTTCCAAGGCGTGATTTGTGGAGTCGGTCAAATCTTCCAGAGTGTTCAAAATCGTGCCATCCAGATCAAAGATAGCTAGTTTGCATCGTGTCAAGCTTTCGTTTATCATGCTTTCGTTTCCCATATCACTTTTCCCCTTTTTCTCCAATTACATTATCTATAGTCCAACTTATTCTACCTTATTTTACCAATTTAGAAATTGTCTTAAATTCAGGTGCCTTTGCTCCGCCTAGCAAATCATATAGAATGCTTTCTACAGAAGTAACTGTTACCCCTGCTGCAGCAAGGCGGTTCAGCGCAATGTGGTGATTCTTAGGGTTTCTGGAGTTTGCTGCATCTGCTGCAAGGAACACATCGTAGCCTGCTTCTACCATATCAAGGGCAGTCTGCTCAACGCAGATGTGAGTTTCGATACCTGCGATAACTACAGTTTTCTTTCCTGCTTTCTCAACTGCCTGACGGAATTCATCGTTTAACCAACAGCTGAATGAGCTTTTATCGATAATTGGGCAATCTTTAAGAGCTTCTGCAACTCCTGGAACTGTCTGGCCCAGACCCTTTGCGTACTGAGTTGTTGCAATTTTATCTACGCCAAAAGCATTAGCTCCTTCAATTAGAATCTTCACGTTCTTCTCAGTTGTTTCAGCATCGGCCATAGCAGGCAGAAGCTTTTCCTGGAAGTCGATTGCTACTAGGATTGTATCTTCTTTTTTTAGTCTCTTAATCATTCTCATTACCTCTTTCATTCAAATCATTTGTAATAATTATACCCTTAAAACTAATACAAATCAATTCGTCCGAGTTCGAAATTAAATTTTCAAAAAATCTCATTTGTAAAATTGACCTATGCCCTTTTTCTATGTTATCATTTAAGGTACAAATTATGTAATTTAATTAAGAATGAGGTATATATATGGAAGGTAAAAACTCTATGACTGAGGGCTCCATCTGGAGATCCCTGGTAGCATTTTCGATTCCCCTTATCTTGGGAAATCTATTCCAACAACTATATAACGTATTTGACTCAATTATTGTAGGAAATTATGTAGGCAAGGAAGCCCTGGCGGCAACCGGTAATGCCGGGTCCATTGTAATGCTTTTAATAGGGTTCTTTATTGGCGCAGCAACTGGTGCAGGAATTATTACGAGCCAGGCTTACGGTGCTAAGGACACTAAGAGACTTCATGCTGCGGTACACACTTCCCTTGCAATTGCTATTATTGGAGGAGTTATTCTTGCTGTTGCGGGAGTAGTGCTAACGCCTATGATGATGAGAGCCATCGACACGCCAGAAGACGTTTTCGACCAGGCTGTTGTGTACTTAAGAGTGTACATGTTAGGAGCAGTTTTTGCCACCGTTTACAACATGAGTGCAGGAATTTTGAACGCTGTAGGCAACTCCAAAAGGTCACTGGTTTACCTTATTATTGCGTCAGTGACTAACGTTGTTCTTGACATTTTATTCGTCGGCGTTTTCCGCTGGGGAATCATAGGCGCAGCAATTGCCACAGATGTGAGCCAGTTTGTTTCCTGTGTTTTCATAGTAAGATATTTGGTAAAAAGTAGGGAAATTTATCACGTTAACCTTAAGGATATCAAGCTTCACAAAGGCCTACCGTCACAAATTCTTAAGTTGGGACTGCCTACTGGTTTCCAGAGTGTAATTATTTCTCTGTCTAATGTAATTGTTCAGGCATCCATTAACAGCTTCGGCTCTAACACTATGGCAGCTTATACGGCATATGCCAAAGTTGAGGGCTTCATGCTTCTGCCAATTATGAGCCTGGGCATGGCGGCAACTACATTTACCGGTCAAAACTACGGTGCTGCACGCCCGGACAGAATCCGTAAGGGCACCAAAGTTTCAACGGCTATGGGCGTAGGATATGCCATCGTCGTTGCAATAATAATGTTCTTCGCCGGTCCATATATTATAAGGATATTTACCGACGAAACTGCCGTTGTAAAATGTGGCGTATTCATGTTGAACTGCTTGCTTCCAGCTTACTGGGTTCTTGGAATTTTCAACGTCAAAGTAGGAACAATCCGAGGCGTGGGCAAAACCTTCCAGGCTATGCTCATATCCATTATTTCCCTTTGTGGTGTGAGACTTTTATGGATATTTCTAGTGTTTGACAACAGCAGCATCGGCGGCGGAAGCAATTTAATGCTTCTAATGATAAACTACCCGATAACCTGGCTAGTTGGTGCAATTGCAGCAGTTGTATGTGAGCGCAAATACTTGCACCAGGTGGACTGCGAATTCAGCACACAAGATGCGGACAAATAAAGTTAAAACAGCAGAATGGATTTTTCCTTCCTGCTGTTTTTATTTTTGCGTATTCTTTATTTTTGCATGATCTTTATGTTCACGCATCCTCTATTCAGCGTGTGCAACCATTTCCTTAATGTTATCAAAACTATATTCCATAACATATCCTGCCACATCATAACAAACCTGCAATCCGTTGAAGCCATTGGTGTGGATTAAAATTCCGTCCTTAGTCTCAGGGTCGAAGCATATCAGTGACTTGAATCCGCCGTTGTCGCCCCAATGCCAAATAATATCTTTGTAAAGTCCCCAGCCCAGGCCCCACTCAACGCCGTAGTCAGCGGGGTTCTTATATGAGCTGATTTCCTCAATAAGTGCCGAATCGCCTATTACCGATTCAACAAATTTAGGGTAATCCTTAATGGTAACATGCAAAGAAAATGCACAGTTTGGCTCAATTGCCACTGAATGTTGGCATCTGTCTCTTGGCGGTTCAATTTTGCCCTCAGCATCTACAGTCCTTGCTAAGGTGCGATTAAGCGGTCCTGTCCAAACCATGGCTGCATCGTCCATGCGAAGCGGGTTAAAAACTTCAGTCTGCATTAAATCGTCAACTCTTCTGCCTGTCAGCTTTTCCACCACGTCCTGAAGATAAGTGTATCCTTTGCCGGAATATCCGAAGGAAGTTCCCGGCGTAAAAAGCATTTCTACAGGCGCATTGCCCCAATCAGGCAACCCCGTTCCATGGCTTAGAACCTGTCTAGCCGTAATGTCCTTGCATCTCGGATCGTTAGAAGGCATAGCCTCCGGCGCGTATTTACTCAAAGGCGCATCTAAATCCAGGACCCCTTCTCCCGCCAGCTTTAGAACAATTTTGGCAAAAATGGGTTTTGTTAGAGATGCTGCCTCAAAATGTGTGGTCAGCCTAACCTTTTCGCCAGTGGCAGGGTTTGCAATGCCCAAAGTATCAAATTTAATCGTCTTGCCTTCAGATATATACGCCATGGCAAGACCCGGAACAAGATTTTCCTTCATAGATTTCTCGGCAATTTCCGTTGTCTTCAGCATTTTATCTTTATTTAGCCTCATTTTTCCATAATCCTTTCATATCCGTTCATTATAAACTCGCGAACATAGTCTGCGTCAACTTTTACGGGGATTTCGTCCATACACTGGGTAATAAGCGTTTCCGTAATCTCCGGTAAGTTCATTTCTCCATACATAACCCTTGCATCGTCACAGTTTTCAACAAAACTATCAAAAAAGCCGATCAATCCATCATTCTTTCTGCTTACATCTGATGGATATCCATTTGAAATCAAAGCAATATTGTTGTCATAGTTAGGAGCTAGAGAAAGAATTTCTCCAGTTTCTACATTTCGAAGAAAGCCGAAATTTTCCGTGTGTCGATCCATGTTAAAGCATATGGTGTCCATCCAAATCAATTCTAAATATTGTTCAGCCAACTTAGTCGAAACACTATTTAGGATTCTAAAACAGCGTTCATAGTCATCATCATCGCCCAAAATGGAACTGGCTGGTTCATAATTAACTTTAGCGCCATCGGTAAAATCTTCAGAACGTATATACTTATCGTCAAGCTCATAGTGTGCCATATTAAGGCCTAATTTTTCTCCTAGCCTACAAATAAAGAGCTCAGAAAAAATCTCGTTTTCGTTCCCCGTCTTATACATCCACCATTTACCCTCTACAAGCCTCCAGCATTTTTCGAAGCTTCCTATGTTCGTAAGCTCCGGTGTTCGTGATGGCCTATTAGACATACTGTCTGGATCGCCGCACAAGGCTAATTTATCGAAATAGTTTTCCTTAAACCTTATGTCATCATAGGTCTCCTCTGAGCCTTCTGGTCTGAACCAATATCTATCAGTAATTGTAGCCGCATTGACAGATAGTACTGTGCTCACATCATCTCGTTCTTTCAAACGAAGAACCTTCTTTAAGAGCCTTGAATTAGTCCTGTGTGAATCAATAGCCCGAGATGCAAGCCACCTTTCAAAATTCTTCGTTCGTTTCAAATGCAGTGGCAGAAGATTCTCATCATATTCAATTATGTTACCGTTTTCAATTTCTGCGATTACGCGGTCACCAGACATTAAACTTCCGCTTATTCTCTGCATATTTGAACCATCCCTCCCTTCTGATTTCTATACAAGAATTTTTGCAATTAGTTTCACTATGAATTATATCACAGATTCATCTTAATTGCGGCAGTTTTTGCCTCGCTGCGCCGTTTTACCTTAAGTTTATTGAAAATATGTGCTACGTGGGTTTTCACCGTCGGCAGCTTGATTCCCATAATTTCTGCAATTTCCCCGTTGGTCTTATCAGCACAAATAAGGCGAAGAATTTGCAGTTCCGTAGGGGTCAAAGGCTCACACTGGCCCATGTGCCCCTGCAAAAAATCTGGGTACAGCCCCGCACGGGTTCTGACCTGAGCCATAAGCGCCTTGTACCAGGAGTTCATAGTCTGTCGGTTTTGATCTTTCAAAAGCGGTAAAACGGCCGACCCGTATACACTGATGGTACGCGTAAATCCGTAGTCTTCGGCAATATCAAGGGCCTCAGCTAGCGCCTCACGCCAAGCGTCGTCCTTTTTCTTGTAGTAGGCTATGGCCATCAAAACTTTCAGATGTATGTTGTCTATATGCCTGCCGCATTTTCTGAAATTTGTTTCTAAAGGGGCCAGGGTCACAAGGGCCGCGTCGGGTTTGCCAAGGGCCAGCTCCACCATGCTTTGGGTCATATATTGATATCTTTTCATAACGTTAATGTTCATAGGATCCCGAGGTGATTTCCTCATATACCATTCCTCGGCACTATTCAAATTGCCTATGAGCAGATCCATGCGGCAGAGCATTGCGTCAATGTTAGGCATGAAACGAGAGAGACCGCGTTTCTCGAAATCCTGGCGCAGGGTTTTTATAGTGCGAATGGCATCTTCGCTCTGGCCATTAGCTAGTTGTGCCCTCGCCAAGAGACCTGTCATGGCAAATTCTATGTCCGGAGTCCCTTTCTGGCGGATTTCATTGATTCTTGGAATTAAATTCAGCATTCTTGCCGAGATATCTTCCCCTTTCTCAAACTTACTTTCTGCGATGGCGCAGTCGGCCAGACCTACGCCGTCCTTTCCCAAAATGGTTTCCACTGGAACCCTAATTGTCTTGTACAGAAGGTCATCGATTTTGCTCCAATCAGAGAAGTCTTTTCCGCCATTCATTATGCTAGGCAAGGTGCTAGTAACAGAAAATCCCGGTAAGGTAACTTCCTTATTTCTAAGGAGGTTAAAAACCGCAGGAATAGTAGACGTAAGACCTGCGACACCTCGCTGAGGCAGACAAATGTCCAGCCATGCCAGCCGGCTCCGCGCTTGCTTTCCAGCAGCATCATGCTTGCTGCATCTCCGGTAGAAATCTTCCAACTCTTTATACCACCGCTCAGATTCATCATAATCCATATACAGCGCACAAAGCATGCTCATGCCCTGCATCAACGCTGGCGAAGCAAGAATTTCGAATTCAGGCATGCTCTTATAGTACTTAGCCATTTCGCTATAGTGTCCCATGCCCGGATGAAGCTCAGAATTTCGAATGAGAATCTCCGAGGCCTTGGAATGGTCGTCTCCCAGGGTATAACACTCCAAGGCATTAGCGTAATCTTCCTTCAGCTCGTAGTATAATCCACCTCGCACAAAGGTAGCTTTCTTCTTTTCCTCACTGAATTCTCTATCCATTTCCCACATGAGAAAATCTCTAAACTTTGGCCAAAATGAATAGGTTCCCACGTCGTCATAGAGTAGCATAGTGGTGTTACGTAAAAGGTATTCCAGCAGTTCTCCCGCGTGAGGATCTCCAGTAACTACCCGTGCCATTTCGGTATCAAAACTTTTAAAGGGAGCTAGCTCCAGTAAAAAACGTCTGACCGATAGGTCGAAACGCTTGTAGATTGCTTCTTCAAAATATAGATAAACTTCGCGAAAAGATCGCGCAATTATTTCTTTATTCAGTTTATTGTTGTCTTTGGATGTTGTGATATTTCTTGCCGTTATAATAACGCCGAGAGGGTAGCCAATGGAGATTCTTTTAATCTCTATGGCTTCGACCTCGCTGATTTCTATACCCGAGTTATGCATTACGGTTCTTATATCATTTGAATCAAACAGGAGATCTTCTGCGCGCAGAACTGTCATTATTCCCGCATATCTAAAGGTCATAAGACAGCCTTCGGGAGCACCTCTTGTTAGCATGATGAACTTCTTATTTGTGCTCATTCTTATTAATCGGCAAAGAGCTTGCCAGTCGCTATCTTCATTTATGTACTGTGCATCGTCTATTAGCAATATGTCCCAACCTTCTGCCGACTTAGGTATAGCGAAGTCGGGTTCTCCTGGGTTTAGTCGCAGAATTTTCCTTTTGGTGGAAACTTGTTCTGCAAGCAGTGCCTCTGCCACGCATGTCTTTCCAAATCCGCAGGGCGCACTGAAACAGAGGATGCGCTCATGATCCATAAAGTTCCTAAATTCTTCTTTTATAGATGGTTTGATGAGAATATTTTCAGTCAAAGGAGTCTCTCCTTTCCCTTTATAATTATTTGCACTTCCTTATAATATCAAATTATACATTTTTTATCGCAGACTGTAAATCATACTTCAGTATTATTTCAGGGGTTTTGGTGCATGTTTTTTTGCGGAATTTGACTAGAAAAACGTGAAAAAACAAAAAACCTACTGCGTAGCTGATGTATGCTTACGTAGCAGGTCATATTCTTTGTTATTCTTTTGTAAGGTTATTCATCTTATTCGATTTCACAAGCTCTTGCGATTTCAATGTCTTTGCCTCTGACTTTGGCAACGATTGCCCCTAGAACTACACCGATAATTGCAGGAACAATCCATCCGAATCCCATTGAATTCATTGGTAATGCATGTGAGATAATGTCCTTGCCTGCAAATGCCTCAATCTGCTGAATGATAGCAATGATAAATGCAAATGCTGCTCCGCCTCTATATCCAAGAACAGGAAGCTTATCTCCTGCAATTGAACAGAATGTCAGAGTAATAAGAACTGGATAAACGATTCCTAGAATCGGCGCAGCCATATTGATAATAATGTCTGTTCCCAAGTTTGAAATTAGGAAGGAAACAATAGTAAATACAGTTACAAGGATCTTGTAGCTGATATGAAGCTTCTCTTCGAAGAATTCTGAAATTGATGTAATCAGACCAATTGCTGTAGTTAAGCATGCAAGGATTACAATCAGACCCAGTAATAATAAACCTGATTTTCCAAGAAGAACTAAAACAACTTTTACCAAAACATCTGCCTGTGCCATTGCTTCTCCATTGTGTGCGTATGTTGCACCGATGTATGCAAGTCCACCGTAAACAACGAAAAGAAGCGCTGTAGCAATTAGTCCACCTGCCACTAGCATTGTGAACTGGTCCTTCTTAGCAGTGTAATTCTTATCCTTAATAGTGAAGATAACACTGATTGAAAAGATTACTGCAGCCATCATGTCCATTGTCTGATATCCTGCTGAAACACCTAAGCTTACAGCCTGATCTACACTTGATTCCATTGTAATATCTCCGATTGGAGTTATTATGCCCTTAACTATCATATATAGAAGAGCAATAACCATTAGTGGTGAAAGAATTTTTCCAACAATATCCATTACTTCGCTCTTGCTAATACAGATAAGCCAGCAGAATACGAAGAACACGCCTGTACAAAGTATAGGGTTGAGATTTCCAAAGTTAGGAACTAGCCCCACTTCGTATGTAATTGATGCAACTCTAGGAATTGCAATTGCAGGTCCGATACAGATGCAAATAACGCCTAGGAATATAGCGGAAAGCTTTACTCCTAACTTTTCAGTAATAGAGTCACTTCCTCTTCCTGCTACTGCGATAACCATCATCGCGATTAATCCCAGTCCAATATCTACGCCAATGTAGCATAGAAATCCAAGGAACCAGTGGTCTCCTAATTCACGTCCTAGGTACGGCGGGAATATTAGGTTTCCGGCTCCGAAAAACATAGCAAACAGAGCAAAACCTATAGTAACTGTGTCAGCTAATTTGTTATTGCCTTTTTTGATTTTCTCCAATTTGATACTTTCCTTTCATATTAATTTCATTTTCATTTACGCACAAACGCGTAACGTTTATTATATATCAAATTAGTGGGTTTGTCCAATGTTTCTGTGAAAAATAATAAAAAAATGTTGAAATTTTAGGTTTTTAGGTAAAATTCGGGGTAACTTTGGCAGAGGGTTTTGATGCAAAGATCATACCGAAAGACGTCGCTACGTGAAGGAAATTTGTATTAATTATGTTCTTGTGTGTGAATTTTGTTTTTACCTTTACGTGCGGATTTGATTATGTTAGGATGAGAACATCGATACAAGACATGGAATTATTTTGGTGGTTATCACCAAGTAAATCAAGAAAGGACAAAGCTATGAAAAAAGCGAAAATCATTGCATTGACACTTGCTCTTACTATGATTTTAACGACTTCCGGCGCGTTCGCCTGCACTGGAATGTACATTGGTAAAGATGTAAGTGCAGAAGGCACAACTGTTGTTGCAAGAAGTGAGGACCAGGGTAGAGGTGCTTACAACAAACTGTTTAAGGTTAAGCCTAGAGTTACTAAGGCAGGACGTTACTACGAAGATACAGCAAACGGACTTAAGGTTGCTCTTCCTAAGACAACTTACAAGTACACTTACGTTCCAGATTCATATGACCTAGAAGACGGAGAATATCCTGCAAGCTGTACAAATGAATATGGTCTAGTATCCGTTGGTACTGTTTCCACAGGCGTTAAGGAAGCTTATGAAGCACTTGACCCAGTTGTAGAACCAGGTCTTCGTGAAGCTATCCTTGCAGGACTAATTGCATGCCAGGCAAAGACAGCTAGAGGCGCTGTTGATACTCTTGCTAAACTAATCGACAAGTATGGTTCAGAAGAATACAACACTTTATTCTTCGTTGATAAGAAGGAAGCATGGATTTTCGAAACTTACGGTGGACATACTTATGCAGCAATGAAGATGCCTACTGACAAAGTTTCTGTATTCGGAAACCACATCATGATTGACTGGGTTGACCCTAAAGACACTGAAAACTTTGTATTCTCAGATAAACTGTTTGAAACAATTGAAAAAGCAGGCGGAGCTGTTAAGGATGATCAGGGAAGATACAACCTTGTTAAGTCAATTGACAACCCTTCAAGAGAAGACTACAACAACATGAGAAACTGGATTGGAATGAAGACATTAGCTCCTTCCCTAGTTGGAGAATACAGCAAGGATGAATTCTATCCATTATTCTATACACCAGATAACAAGGTTTCTGTAACTGACTTAATGCAGTTATACGGAAACAGATATGAAGGAACTAAATATGACATGATGAAGAGCGAAAACGCAGGAATGAGACCTATCGGTGTTACTCGTCAGTCATGCGTTCACATTCTTCAGACATACCCTAACCTTCCTGCTGATTCATGTAACCTTCAGTGGTTAGCACTAGGTAATGCTGAACATGCAATGTTCATCCCTGCATTCAGCGGTATCACTGATACTTATGCTGGATACAAACCAGATGGAAATGTTTTCAATGAAAACAGCGTATACTTCAACTGTAAGAGAATCTGCAGCCTTGCAGAATCCGATAGAGCATTCTTATCACAGGGTGTAAAGGATTACAACTTACTTGAAGAAAAGATCATGCTTAATAATATGCAGAATGAAATCGCTAAGATTAACAAAGCATATGCAAAGAGCAAGGCTAACGGCAGAGCATATGTAACTGCTTTAGGTAAAAAGGTTGCAGCTGACCAGTTCAAGGCAAACAAGAACCTTTACCGCAAGCTTCAGTTCACTCAGACTGACAATGTAAACGATAGAGTTAACAACGCTAGAAAGACTACTTTCGTAGCAGACAGCAGACTAACTCAGGCTGCTAAGTACTATGGTTACACTGTTACTAAGACTGTTAAGAAGGACGGCGCTAAGGTTTACACAATCAAGAACGCTGCTAAGACTTATAAGTTAACTGCAGGACAGAAAGCTTACACTGTAACAGAAAACGGAGCTACTACTAAGGCTGAATTATCAAAGGCTCCTTATTTCTTCGGTGGATACTTATATGCACCAATGGATTTCATCCAGACATTATAATTAATGACTTTACATGAATAAAACATGGATTGTATTGAAAATCCCTCGGCTGCAGCCGGGGGATTTGTTTTATGTAATTATAGGGGCTTCTACTTATTTATCAAATACAACCCCACAAGGCAAGCTCCAATACCTGCCGCCTTTTCCCAAGTAAATGATTCCTTGTATAATAAGTATCCTACAAAAATTAAGGCAATGCTAAGTATTATAGCCTTGCAAATATAGCCAGTATTCAAGGTCCAGCCGACTTTGTACATGTAAATGCTGGCTGCCTCCATACACATAAGGGCAAATCCTAACACATAAGTAGTCCAGTTCATTTTGCTAAATTCATCTAAGAAACTTGAACCATTTCTACTAATTCCAAAAGCTACTGCGCAAACGGCAGCGGCAACTAGGTATGTAATTGTAAGCGATGCGAAGGGGTTCAGGTTTCCCGGCAGGGATTTAGCGCAAACCTGATAAAAAATTTCTGCAACAACAGCTAGTGCAATTGGCCACATCATATATAAGTTCATTTGTTTTCTCCTCTTTTTTTACTCTCTGTTCTTATCCTTTTGAAGATTTCATACTGTCTCTGAAGTTCCGTTTCCGCATCGACAAACATTCCTTTAGCTTCCAAAATCCTCTCAACAGCCTGAGCAGGATCCATTGTATGATATGGTAGAAACAATCCTCTCAACTCCTTAGGTTTAATAATCTTATAAACCTGTGAAGATGACAATTCGTAGGTAAAAGAAAAATATCTATAAATATATCCAATCCAGTACATCTCATTGCGGGAGTACTTTACTGAACCATAGCTAGTAGCACCATATTCTTCATCAACCAATTGCAAAATATCATTAGCTTGTATGTTGCTAAAGAGGATATCACCATTATCCATACTCTTTGCTATTTTGCTCTTCATAAATCTTCTCATAAATATTTCAGAGCTTGATTCCATCTTATCTATTGATTTTTCAAATGCAGTGGCCTGAAGCTCGCACAGGAGCAATCCATCTCTATTTATTTTCCTCATTACGATCTCCTCCTCTACTTCAAAATTTCATCAATATATAAGCCTTTGCCTCTATACTGTTTTCTCGCAAGTTTAACCTTATCTGCCCCAAGAGTCGATTCCTCTACTCGAATATTCTTATAATAAGTCCTCTCATTATCTGAGATGTAGCAACGTTCTATGAGTTTTGATTGAGAAACAGCTTTATCACTGGTAAAAACGTACTGCATTCCAAGATTTGTTGTGGCAAGGCAATGCTTACATTGTTCATCGGTAAGTTCGCCATCTATAAAAGAATTTATAATTTGGAACATGCGGTTATCGGCGATTGGCGCAATTATATAGTCACAGTCTTGAGACTGTGCCACAAGTTCCTGTATTGTCGGGTGGTTTTCGTACTCGCTAAGTGCTCCTCTATAGTAGGCAATTGTCAGCATCCAGTCTTGGTCAACTCTATATCTTTTGCACTTTAAATCGCTATCATCAAAACGAATATAGTACACGGAAGAATTATCAAAGCCGGAAACAAATGAAATCGCCTGCTCATAGCTTTCACCCGTATAAAACCCACGGCCAAAGTCATTGTTGTTTCTTCCTTTATTTATATCTATTTCCCCTATAATTTCACTTTTCGCACCATGGAAAAGCAATTTTTCGTTTTCTTTCAAATTATCTCGCCAAAGCATTTCCTTAAGTCTATTTATCCTTACTTTCTTTGAGAATGCAAAGGAATACACACTTTCCAGGAGTTTTGTAGAAGGCTCTGTCTTTTCTGCTTCACTTCTTGAAATTGTTACTTGTTCCACTCCGATTTTATCTGCAAGTTCACCCTGGGAGATCCCCAAAACTTCCCTAATCGATTTTAAATCTTCCGAAAAATTATAATCCATATTTTGCACCTCCTAACTTATTTATAACACATTACTTAAATAAGTTCAACCATAACTTGTTTATAACATATTACTTAAACAAGTTTGCAGGTGAGGCCTTTTTCATAGCTTCCTTATTTCACTATTTGGTACAATGCTTCGGCCACCTTGTCTAGCTTGTTAATATCGATGGACGAGTAGTTCATAACATAGGTGTTGCGGAGTTCCTCATTGTCAAAACTATCATAGTAGTCGGACAAAGGCGCCAGCTTGATGCCTTTAGCGCGAGCTGCTAGAATAAGGTCTGCTTCGGACCTGGTGGTTTTGATATGCATGAGAAAATGCACGCCGGACTCTTCTTCTGTGATGGTAATGTAATTCTTCAGCGGGCCGTTCTTGAACGTGGTCAAGATGGCGTCGCGCTTGATTTGGTAGTAGTTTCTGAGGCGATTGATGTGCTTTTCGAAGTTGCCGTTGGCCATGAATTTTGCCAGGGCGTACTGCTCGAAGTTGGACACGGTGCATGAGTAGAATGAAAACGCCTCATAATATTTTTGCGTCAAAACTTCCGGAAGCACCATGTACCCGATGCGGACTGTGGACGACAGGGTTTTCGTGAAGGTGTTAATGTAAATGACATGGTCAGAAACGTCGATGCTCTGTAGTGTCGGTATAGGTTTTCCGGACAAGCGCAGCTCGCTGTCGTAATCGTCCTCGATAATATATCGTCCCGGCTCTTTGGCCGCCCAACCTAGTAGTTCGTATCTGCGGCTTATAGGCATTACAATTCCTGTTGGAAAATGGTGGGATGGTGATATGTGGATAACGGAAATTTTCTTTTCCTCTAAAGCTTCAGCGGAAATGCCGTTATCATCGATGTTTATGAAACTGTATGGCACATGAAGACTTTTGTAAATCTTGGCCAGCTTCGGATAACCCGGATTTTCGAGACCGTAGATTATGTTGTTCCCAAGCAGCTGAATCAGTATGCTATAAAGGTATTCGGTGCCCGCTCCAATTATTATCTGCTCTGGTCTTACGGTCATTCCACGGAATTCCTTTAAATAGTCTGCAATGCTTTTGCGCAGTTCTAGGATTCCACCGCATGGTGGATTTATCATTAGTTGTTCCTGATTTTCATTTAGGATTTCTCGCATGGTCTTAGCCCAAACTGTAAAAGGGAAAATCTGACTGTCCGTCTGATTGCTGGAAAAATCAGCAATGTAGGACGGCGTCGATGCAGGCAATACGATATTGCTAGCCTGCGAGGTCTGGGATGGAAGAGTGTCTTTTTTTAAATCTGAAACATAAAAACCTCTCTTAGGGATGGAATAAATATATCCTTCTGAAATTAATTGCTCATAGGCATTTTCAACGGTGATGACACTTATGCCCAGATTTTTCGCGAAAGGTCTCTTGGATGGAAGGCGCTCGCCAACACCCAGCTTCCCTTGCAGGATGTCATTCTTGATGCATTTATATAGATGTTCGTATAGGGAATCTGACCCTATATTTGTGAAAGTATATGTTAACATTTTTGCTCCTTTGTGAAATCTGACCTTATTGAATATGTTCGTTTTGATGATTTCAAAATGGTCACATTACCATTATAATCGGAGCTAAAAGATAAGTAAAGAGCTTGCGGCCGGAAATTTAGGAGGAAGCCTGCGGGCGAAATTTAGGAGGAAGAAAAAATGAGCAAGAACGAAAGATACAAGTTAAACAAGGAATTGGCGCAAATGCTAAAGGGCGGTGTAATTATGGACGTTACTACACCTGAACAGGCTAAGATTGCAGAAGCTGCTGGTGCTTGTGCTGTTATGGCACTTGAAAGAATTCCAGCTGACATCAGAG
Source organism: Clostridia bacterium (assembly GCA_030537495.1). GTDB lineage: Bacteria > Bacillota > Clostridia > Peptostreptococcales > Anaerovoracaceae > Senimuribacter. Next base: position 30,925 of record JAUNMH010000001.1, read on the forward strand.
CTGCTGGCGGAGTTTCCCGTATGAGTGACCCTAAGATGATCCAGGGAATTCAGGAAGCTGTTTCTATTCCAGTTATGGCAAAATGCCGTATCGGTCACTTTGTTGAAGCTCAGCTACTTGAAGCTATTGAAATTGACTACATCGATGAGAGTGAAGTTTTATCACCTGCTGACGATGTTTACCATATTAATAAGAGAGATTTCCAGGTACCTTTCGTGTGTGGAGCTAGAGATCTAGGCGAAGCTCTAAGAAGAATTAACGAAGGCGCTGCTATGATTCGTACTAAGGGCGAACCTGGAACGGGAGACATAGTTCAGGCTGTACGCCACATGAGAATGATGAACAGTGAAATTGCTAAGATTACTAATATGAGAGAAGACGAACTTTTCGAAGCAGCTAAGCAGCTTCATGTTCCTTATGAATTAATTGAATATGTTCATGACAACGGAAGACTTCCTGTTGTTAACTTTGCAGCTGGCGGTGTAGCAACTCCTGCAGACGCTGCTCTTATGATGCAGCTTGGTGCTGAAGGTGTATTCGTTGGATCCGGTATCTTTAAGTCAGGCAACCCTGAAAAGAGAGCGGCTGCAATCGTTCAGGCTGTAACTAACTACACTGATGCTAAGCTTATTGCTGAACTTTCTAAGGATCTTGGCGAAGCTATGGTCGGAATCAATGAACAGGAAATTGAAGTTTTGATGGCAGAAAGAGGAAAATAATGAGGATTGGAGTATTGGCATTGCAGGGCGCTTTTATTGAGCACGAGAAAATGCTCGAAAAGTTAGGCGCTGAGTGCATCGAGCTTAGACAGGCTTCTGACTTAGACATTCCTTTTGATGGCTTAGTTTTGCCTGGCGGAGAGAGCACCGTTCAGGGAAAGCTACTTCGTGAGCTTGGCATGTTTGAGACTTTAAAGTCACGAATTGAAGATGGACTTCCTGTTCTTGCAACTTGTGCAGGCATGATTCTTCTGTCAGCACAGATTGAAAATGATGAGCTGAGACATTTTACGACTCTGCCAGCCTGCGTGAAACGTAATGCTTATGGCCGTCAGCTCGGAAGCTTCCATACTGAGGGTGACGTTAAGGGAATCGGCTCTGTGCCTATGACTTTCATCAGAGCCCCTTATATTGAATCTGCTGATCCTTCTGTGGAAATTCTCGCCGAAGTCGAGGGAAAATTGTAGGCGTCAGATATGACAACCAGCTTGCTTTCGCCTTCCACCCAGAACTAGACGATGATACTAGGATTCACGAGAAGTTTTTGGAGATTGTTGAGAATAGATAATAAAAATAAGCTGTATGGCGCGAGACAAATGCGTTGTATGGCTGATTGGAGGGCCGACCCGCTGGGGCCGGCCCTTGTTTGGAGCTTTAGCGGGCGTGGGCCCGCCCATGGGGCGGTTGACCGGATCACGGCGGGCACGTTTTTTCTTTTTTTAAACTTTTGGGGCGTAAATTCTATCATTCGTGGCACATTTAGGCATTTTCATATTACCAGTACCAACTCACAGGTCTAGATGTGAAATATTGTAATTTTTGTGACAGGCTTTACCTATACTTTACCCACATCCCAGGCATTATCTCTATAAAAGGGACAATTTCTGTTCAAAAAACAATACAAGAGTTCTCCCGGGACTTGGCACAATAGAAAAACATAGCGGATTCCATAGGTTTTTCTCGAGGTTTTGGAACTGGCTCCTCGCAAATCGGCAAATGTGCCACAAGCGATAGAAACACATCGCCTAATTGCAATCTAATCTATACTCTAAATCACAATGCCTTCCAGATGATCAAGCTCGTGCTGGCATATCTGTGCAGGCCATCCGCTAAGTTTCAACTTTTGTGGTTGCCAGTTCATATCCAAATACTTGACCTCGATGTTTTCGTAGCGAGTCGCCTTGCGCACTCCAGCCAATGACAGGCACCCCTCTTCAGTTTCGTACGGCGTATCCTTGCTCACCAAAACAGGATTGAACATGACCACATCAACAAATCCAACATTGACAATTATTACTCTCTTCTTCACGCCAATCATATTGGCTGCCATGCCCACACATGCCTGGCGATTAGCCTCTAGTGTGTCCATCAAATCGCGCCCGACTTGTATGTCATCCTTCGTTGCCGGCGCAGACTTCTGCCCCAAAAAAAATACATCCTTTACTATAGTTTTTACCATATTTCCTTACCTCTTATTCCTAAACGTCAATCCCATCTCTGGGCAGGACTCCTTGACTATAATAATGCTTCACCTCGCGCATTTCCGTGACCAGTATATACATGCACTAAAGATTCCTTCTTCACAATAATTCTCCTTTAAATCTATACACCCTCTCCTCGGTAAAGACAGCCTCCATTGGCTGGTCCCACGGCTGCTTAATCACCGATTCAGACTTCTGGCACTCAAAAGCAACGGCAACAATAGCAGGCTTTCCCGCTCTGCCGGCATGTGTTCTCTCAGAGCCGGTCGTTTCCTTGCGACCGGCAGACACTCCCTTGCGGTCGGCGATCGCGCAACCCTGCTTGGCCTTCTCGATATACCGGTCATAGAAGCCGGCGCCCATTCCCATTCGACCGCCCTCTTCATCAAAGGCCGTGCATGGGCACACAATCAGGTCAATGTCCTCTGGCGCAATCTCTGCGGATTTTCCCCTTACAGGTTCACTTATTCCAAAATAGCCTTCCGTCCAGGTATCTTCACCCTCTGGTACTAAAGCTACCATGTCTTCATTTGAGATAACGAGAGGGTATGCTAGGGTTTTGGGCTCTGGGAGTTTTGATATTGTTTGCTCTAGGGCGTCTAAGCGTACCTCACCTCTGATGCCCTTATATATGAGAATTGTCTTCGCACGCCCGAACTCTTCCGACGCCAGAAGCTGCGCACAAATCTGTGCCGACTTGGCATTTCGTTCTTCCGCCGAGAGACTGTCCCGGGCCTTAATCTTCTCCTTGCGAAGCAGTTTTCGTTGTTCCTTAATATTGTCCATTGAAATTCCCCATTTATTCTTATATCTCTGACCTAAATTATAGCTTACATTTCATGCTCCGTAAACTCAAATATTCTTGGCTATTTTCCCCTATGAGGAGTATAATATTCATAGACTATTATATTTATGGGAGGCATCTTTCATGATTAAGCATATAAACGACAACTTTACAATAGGCTATATTCACGCCGATGCACTGGCTGAAGCTGCGCCAACCTTTGGTATGAACGAGGAATTGGTAACGCAGTGCATTGAATCATCTGAAGGAATATACTTCGACGAAAACTGCACTTTTACAAAAATGAAGTTTTTCGATCCCACCGACGATTTACCAGATGATCGCCTTGCGGTTCATATTTCCAATGGTAAAATCCTCATTATCGATATTTTCGACAGCGACAGTTCCAATGAGGAAAAAGTTAATGCTGTGCTTAACAGGCTTAATCCTGATACAGTCACAGTGGGAAAATTCATTTATACCTTTATAGAGGAATTGGTGTCCCGCGATACTGTTTTTATCGATACCCTTGCAGGCGATATTAATGCCATGGAGCAGGATATTCTAAACGATGAAATTGAATCGGATTTCAATAAGCGTATCCTTGAAATCAAGAGAAAGCTTCATAAGCTTCACGTCCAATATGAAAGATATCTGGACTTTCTAGATGTCCTTGAGGCTGATGAAAATAACCTTTTATTTGAGGATGCGTCCTCCTCCATACTTATTTCTAATATTGAAAAACGCGTAGCTAGATTTAGCAATAACGTAGATTACCTTGCTGAAACTGTTGAACATCTGCAGGATGCTTACTCCTCGCACCTTGACATTAAAATGAACCACAATATGATGATCCTTACCGGCCTCACCACTATTTTCTTCCCACTGACGATTATCGTCGGATGGTACGGCATGAATTTCAAGTCTATGCCTGAGTTTGGCTGGGCCTTTGGATATGTTTACGTAATTGCGCTTTCCGTGCTGGCTGTTTTCCTATTGGTGTGGATTTCAAAGAAAAATAAGTGGCTGTAGGGAACTATGTGGATTGCATGGCGGCTTTCTAAAAGCTCTTAAGAAAGCTTAAGTTTGCTTAAGATTTTTTAAGATTTTTCTAGCAGACTAATTTATCTATGGATGATACTATCCTATTATAGGAATAACTAGAGAACACCTCTCTAGCGTAGATTCCAATCATCTTTTGTACCAGCTTGTTAGTGCTATTTTTAGAAAGGAAAGGAAAATAATATGGAGAAAAGACTGAATAAACTAAGCAAATGGGGCGTTGTCTTGGTTAATATTGCATTATATATTGCCGCCTACAAGGTATATGTCTTAATCCATGATAAAGGCATTAATCCTTATATAATATATGTGCTCCTTATTCTTATGATAGTAGAAGTGGTGGTGCAGTTATTGAAGTATACACAACAGCAATGGACTAAGCATGTTCTGAAGAAAACAAAAGATGAAAGTAAGATAATCGAAATGATTACGACTTTGCCTCTCATAGCAATGATTAGCAATTTCGTTGTTGAATTAAGCCATATATACATGAGCTAAAACTAATATGAAGGTAAATGGGTGGTTGGGATAAACTAGACATCCTAGCATTTTAAAGAGAGTAGGAGGGAATGGCCAGCTACCGTCCTCTCACACTACCGTGCGTACGGTTCTCGTACACGGCAGTTTCAATATTTGATGTGCATAGACTGATATGCATTGGATAAGTCATAATATTCTTTGCCTATCAGTCTTTCTTTTGTAAGTGCCATTTTCACAGCTATTGTATTGGATGTTCGGTATTTTCTGGGTCAAAATTCTATACAGCTTACGATATCTTTAATTTGCTCTCTAGCCAGGAAATTATTACTCCGCAATATGGTGTCAAGTTTCTTTTTTCCACAAGTCTGTCATAAGTGCGTTCCAATTCTCGTATATACGCTTCCCGAGATTTGCCTTTGCATTTTTCCGTAATTCTGTTCTTCTCTGCCATCAAAACACTTCTTCGTGTTTCTGGTAACGAAAGAGCCTGGCAATTCAGATTCAATGTTTCTGTCACGTCCTTATTGATTTCCGCATCCTCTGAATAAATTCTGCCATCTGCTTTATACTTAATCTTCCTGACAGACATTTCGTCAAAAGGATTCACCGTAAGCTCCACATTCCCTCTATGTGCATCACACGTTGTATCTTCACGTTTTACACCTTTTTTGTAAACTATTTCCATAACATACTCCTACCATCCATTTAAAGTCCAGCGTGGCTCTTTTATCATGTTCCTTCTCATCTTGTGGATGTCTCGGCCTGCAATGTTCAATTCTCACAACACTTGGATTTTCAATCTTCTTCATACAATATGCACACAGGCATCTCTGCTCTTCCCACATCTGTTCACGGATGTCTTTTAATACATCCGTAGGCATATCCGACTCATAATCTGCATCCGGGTTTTCCTTGCGGAATTTCAGAAGGCTATTGGGCTCTTTTCCTTTTTTTATAACAATCATACTCTATTCCCCCAATATTCTCTCCAAATCCAGAGACGTCCTTGCTGCCGCGATATCTGGATCTGTTGTTCCGACAGTTGATTCTATCTCTATCAAAACCTTGTCGGCTTCTTTGTAATTATTTTCATCCATATACGCATAGAATAAGTCCATACGATGCTTAATGTCAGCCGGGCGTTCTGATACATTCATAACCTCACGTAATATAGAATTAGCATCTCTTCCGTAGGTCTGTGCCGCAGGCATGCAGATTTCCCCGCGATCTAGAATTCGAATCTGCTCTCTTGGAACAGAGTTAATAACTGCTGGAGCGTGAGAACTAATAATAAACTGAACTTCCGGAAAGATTGCATGAAGATCACTTAAGATTGTCTGTTGCCATTGCGGATGCAGATGTAAATCTATCTCGTCAATCAGAACAACTCCCGGTGTCTTTTCCAATACTTTATTCCCAAGTGTAGGATTCAACACTGCCATACGATAGGCAATATCACCAATCATACTAAGCGTATTTTTATATCCATCGCTCATTTCATCCATCGCAAACTTCTGCGCACTGCCATCCGTATTTTCATACTCCAATACCAATCTATGGGTATCAAGATCAAAGAAAAGGCTAGCATTCCTTGCGCCACTGATTCTCTCAAAACTTCTACAAATTGCTTTTTCCACCGTTTTCAAAAGCAGTGGTCTTTCTAATATGCCCGTCTTCTGCTGTTCCTGAAGACTTTTCATTGTCTGCATCTGAAACCAGTTTAACATCAGCTTTTCATTTGACTCTGCTGCCATACAATCTACGTAACCAGCTTGTCGCTTAAATTCTGTTAATGATTTTAAATTTCTCTTTTCTTTCTTTTGCGCGTATAAACGTCCAGTTCCATAATAAGAAATCAGCGGAAGTACCAGAGACCTATCTCCTGTCATAATCTGATTCTGTGCTTCTTTCGCAAGTCCTGTCAGCTCACCGGCATCTTTAATCGTTGTCTTTCCGCCTTCGGAATTCAAAGAACGGATCCATTTCACATCTTGTTGACCCAGGCAATCACCAATACTCTCGATACTTACAGGAAACTGGTGTTGTGAATCAATCGTTCCATTCAAATCATAGAATTCATATCTAGCATCATCCTTTAAAATACTTCTGCTGACACCCCCATCAATACCTAATAGAAATGTACTGACTGAAATCGCCACAGCATCCAATATTGCCGTCTTACCTGCCCCATTCTTTCCAACCACCAATGTGATATGCTTATCAAAACCAATTTCTGCTTCTTTAAAGCATCTGTAATTGGAAACCTTGATATTTTTTAATTTCATTTGTCTGTCACCTCAATTCTTTTTCCAAGATCCTTATTTTCATGAAAAGATATTTCAGAGATTTTACCCTCAATTCGATTCAGTCTTTCCCCCAAACTTGTACTCGCCATATTTAGACTCCATTCACTGCCCTTAAGTATTCTCCAATTCCGTTTTCAGCAAGTAATTCCTCTGTGCGGTAATCTATATTAATTGGCATGATTGTTCTAGGTTTAGCACTATATTCCATTACTGTCCACTTCCTTTGTATCCTTTTCATAATGGATAATATCTCCGAAATCACAATCTAGTTCTTCACAGATTTTCTCTAGAACCTTCATAGAGACTAGTTCACCATTTGTCATTTTTGCCACGGTACTACTACTGATTCTGACTTTAGTCATCATATCCACTTTCTTCATGTTTTTATCAATTAATAACTTCCATAGTCCATTGTATGTTACTGCCATACTAATTCCCTCTTCATTTTAAAATCTCATTTTTCTCTTATAATTCTAGTCCTTTTCATTGTATCATACGGTGTATTAGTCTTCAATAATAAGATAAACAGAAGCTTTGACTTTGCGAATTATATATTTGAAAATTCTAAGTAATTCTACACAAGTACAATATACGTAACAATTGAATTTTTCCTTCGCCCATTAACCTAAATGCTTATCTATATAACTCCCAGATAATTATCCCCAGATGATGCATCATTTAGTAAAACTAAGAGCTTTTGTTTAAATTTGTCAACTCTATCGAATCTCGCCTACTTCAAAGGCTCCGAAAGCCTCACGTTTCATCCCTAATTTTCTAGCCTGTATTGACTTGCAATGGTCTCTGGAAGTTTTGATATTGCTTGCCTCATCAGCCGAAACCCTTACAATTAAAAAGCTCTAGCCATTTCTGACTAGAGCCATATATCTGGTGAAGGCGGTGAGATTCGAACTCACGTCCGAAAGCATTTCCACAAAACTTTCTCCGAGTGCAGTTAATGATTTATATTTCGCCCCTTAAGTCGCCCATTAACAAGCTACGAAAGGTGCTATTCCGTTAGTCCCTTAACGATACCGGAAACTCTCGCAAGGTTTTCCTGTATAGTCGATGCCAATCATCCGGCCTACAGGTAAACCGGAGTTGACACGCGCGCTACGAAATTAGGCAGCAAATGCGAAATTATTGTTATTTTTAGCGTTTATATTTAACGGCCATTTTTAACGTAGACTTGGCGACTACGACTCGCTTATCTTGCTTCTACACCCCCGTCGAAACCGTTTCGCCCCCAAGGTGTGAATTATATTTTACACTTTTTTTGAGATTTGTCAACTACAATTTCCCGCGCTTAGTATCTCTGCTTCATGGCGTGATCCATTTTCCTAGCCGCATCACGTCTTGCAATGTCTTCACGCTTGTCGTAGTTTTTTTTACCTCTAGCCACTGCAATTTCAACCTTTGCGCGGCCATCGGTGTTAATGTACATATTTAAAGGAACCAAAGTCAGACCCTTAGTTGTTGTGTAACCGATAAGCTTTCTAATCTCCTGCTTGTGCAGTAAAAGCTTTCTGGGACGTAAAGGGTCCACATTGTAGCGGTTGCCCTGCTCGTAAGGGCTGATATTCATACCGTAAATAAACATTTCATTCTTTTCAATTTTTGCGAAGCTTTCTTTGATGCTGACCTTACCCTGGCGGACGGATTTAATCTCTGTTCCTGTCAGCACAATTCCTGCCTCATAAACTTCTTCTATAAAATAGTCGTGGCGCGCCTTCTTATTGTTGGCTACCATTCGTTTCTCTCTTTTTACCATATCCTCAATGCCTCACTTCTATATTCATGTCATCAAAACCTACACTCTACCAAACTCGCCTATAGGTAGCAGACGAAAAACCACCTTGCCAAGTAGTTGCGATTTGTCAACCATGCCGACCTCGCGGTGACGGCTGTCAGTGCTGTTCAGCCTATTATCGCCCATGCAGAAAACCATGCCCTTGGGCACCGTAACCGATTTGACTTCGCCGCTTGTGATTCCATCCTTAGTGTAATCCTCTTCAAGAACCTTGCCATTCAAATAAACCTTGCCGTCTTTCACTGCAATCCTATCCCCTTCAACTGCAATGACGCGCTTAATCAATTTCTTCTCGGCACCATTAGCTTCCTTAAGATGACTTTGGAACACTACAATGTCGCCGCGCTCCGGACTCTTATCGCCGTAGTAAGCCTGCCTCACAAGAACCACATAATCCCTATCCGAGAAATTCGGTTCCATAGAATTCCCAAAAACTGTTGTCGGAATAACAAACTGAATGATAATCAGTGCACCAATTGCTGCAGTTGCAATGGTTTTGATAACTTCTACAACCTCTCTCTTCATTTTTCCCATTTCCCCTTTTACGTTGTCACGTGAAAACTATATGTTATAGTCAGGCGTGTGAATCAGACCGAAATCGCCAATCGGTAGGACTCTGAGAACAACCTTACCAACCATCTGATGCGCTTGGACACATCCTACCTGAGGGTCGCGACTATCGATGCTGACAAGTCTGTTGTCACCCATACAGAAATACTCGTCATCTGGCACCACCAGATCTACGTCGCCGTTAGTTGTTCCGTCCTTAATGTAGTCCTCCTGGATCTCCACACCGTCGATGTATACCTTACCGTCACTTACCTGAACTCTTTCACCCGGCATACCGATAACTCTCTTAATCAGAAGCTTGTCATTGCCGTTGTCATCCACAAGAGTTGACTCGAAAACGACAACATCGCCTCTTTTTACCTCACCATAACTGTAGGACTGCTTGCTCACAATCAGGTAATCCTTGGAATTAAAACTGTTTTCCATAGAGCTTTCCCTTACAATTACAGGTTTGATAAACTGAATTATAACAATTGCCACTAAAATGGCTAAGACCATATCCTTAATAAATCCCTTCATTTTAAAACAATTCCCTTCTAATATTAGCAAAATCTTCTGGAAGATCTGCCTTGATTTCCAATCCGTTTAAATACTCCAAATTGCCGCTGCAACCGCTGAAAGTTAGCTTGTAGGCATGCAGCAACTGAGTGTTCAGGTTGAACTTGCGTCTTACAAATTCATTGACTTGCTTATCCCCATACTTCACATCGCCGATAACAGGGTGGCCTGCCTTGGCAAGATGTGCACGAATCTGATGAGTTCTACCCGTTATAATTTCAACCTCTACAAGAGTAAACTTCCTGCCTGGCTGAATAGGCCTTACGATTGTCTCCATATCCCGGCCGCCCTCGTCCATGGACAAAACCTTAACCTTGTTGGTTTTGCCGTCTTTTACCATGCGGTCTCTAAGGTAAAGTTCCTCCTTCACGGCGCCCTTCACAATGGTCATATAATACTTGCTGATTTTGTCCTTTTCGCGAATCATGCGGTTCAGCGCTTGCAACGTCTCCGCGTTTTTACCGAACAAAACCAACCCAGTCGTATTTCGATCCAGTCTGTTCACCGATGCCGGTGTAAAAGTTTTTTCCAACCTTGGATTGTAATCACCCTTTTCAATTAGGTAGTCTACAACCTGATTAGCCAGATGGTTCTTTTTCTCAGTTCGGTCTCCATGAGTAAGAAGTCCGAAAGGTTTCTCAGCAACGAGAATATTCTCGTCCTCATAGGCGATTTTAAACTGACGCTTAACTCTAGTCCTTTCGCGCTTCTTCGTAAATTTGGCAAGGTCAGCATCGCTTATGTATAGAGTCACCGTATCTCCAAGCTGAAGAATTGTATCTTCCTTGGCCCTTTTCCCGTTGACTTTAACATCTTTTCTTATTGCTTTGTAAATATACGACAGCGGTGCATTTCCCAGGTATTTCTTCAAAAACTTATCCAGTCTCTGCTGCTGTTCATTTTTTCCTACTTCTATACTATTCATACCCTTTATTATACAACAAACTCACGGCATCTTAAAGAAAAATATTATTTGTTCTTTTCATTGATTTGTGATAAATTATAAGGTAGAAAGCAAGTTAAATAAAAAAGATAAACAACACGAAAAAGGGGTTGAGAAAATGAAGTTTATTAAAGATTTTATTTACGATAAAAACGATATAGTTATCGCTTTTCTTATTCTAGTTTTGGCAGCCGGCCTAATCGCCTGGAGAATGGATGTCATCATGAGCTATCCTCAGACGCTGGCAGATAAAACAGGACCAACAAAAACCTCAGTTGAGGAGATGGATGAGGCCGACGATACTGACGCCTCCACGAAAAATGCAACCAGCTCTGACGGAATCTGGTCAGGTGATGCGCTGGCATCCGACGTTACAGTAACAGTTCAGGCAGGCGCTGCAATGACAGCAGTACAGTCACTAGTAGACGCTGGACTCTTTTCATCCTATGAGGATTTTGAAAAGGTATGCAAATCTGCAGGTTGCGATCCACTTAATATCAAAGCCACTACATTCACCTTCGGTGCAGGAGCAACTAAGGCTGATATTGCAAAGACAGTCACAAATTAAAATATAAGCATGGAATACATTGATATATTTTCTGCGTAGTGTATAATTGAGTTGTATATAAAATCATTGGAGGTACATTATGGCTTTAGTAACAACAAAAGAGATGTTTGCAAAAGCTTACGACGGCGGATATGCTGTTGGAGCATTTAATGTAAACAACATGGAAATCGTACAGGGTATTTGTGAGGCAGCAAGTGAACTGAAGAGCCCAGTAATTCTTCAGGTTTCCAATGGTGCCCGCAACTATGCAAATCATACATATCTGGTTAAACTAGTAGAAGCAGCAGTAGAAAACAATCCAGAAGTTCCAATTGCTCTTCACCTTGACCACGGTAGCTCATTCGAACTATGCAAGAGCTGCATCGATGGCGGTTTTACATCAGTTATGATCGACGCATCATCAAAGCCATTTGAGGAAAATATAGCCCTGACTAAACAGGTTGTTGACTATGCTCACGCTCACGGCGTAGTTGTAGAAGCAGAACTTGGTACTTTAGCAGGAATCGAAGATGAGGTTGTAGTTGAATCAGGTCATGAATCATACACTCGTCCAGAAGAAGTAGAAGAATTCGTTGAAAGAACAGGATGCGACTCACTTGCAATTGCAATCGGAACATCTCATGGTGCATACAAGTTTACACCAGAACAGTGCACTCTTAACGAAGAAGGACTCCTTGTTCCACCTCCACTACGTTTCGACGTACTTGAAGAATGCTCAAAGAGACTTCCTGGATTCCCAATCGTACTTCACGGATCATCATCAGTTCCACAGGAATTCGTAAAGATGATTAACGAATACGGCGGAAATATGCCAGGAGCAATCGGTGTTCCAGAAGAACAGCTTCGTAAAGCTGCAGCATTATCCGTATGTAAGATTAATATCGACTCAGATATCCGTCTTGCAATGACTGCAACAATCCGTAAATATATGGCTGAACACCCAGATCACTTCGACCCACGTCAGTATCTGAAACCTGCACGTCAGGCAGTTAAGGATATGGTTGCACACAAGATCGAAAACGTTCTTGGAAGCGCAGGCAAAATTTGATAACTTAACAAAAACATTTCAAGGCTCTACCGATAATTCGGCAGAGCCTTTTATTTTGCTTAGCTTTTTATTTGTAGTGCCGCGTTTATGCGTCACACACCAGCGCCCTACAGCCAACACCCTACAGTACTGTATGCACTCTCAGAAGCTGTGACTTCATGTCCCAAAGCTTCTGTGAAAGGTCAACATAATATGTCTGTGGGTTGTCGAAACGTAAAGTTTCATCCCATAATGTGTCTATCTGTTCCTGACAATATTTCTTAATTTCTTCAATGCCCGGACATTCATATACGCACTCGCCCTTATCAAGAACTCTCACGCGAAGGTCCTTTGCATAGAAGTTAGATAACTTCTTTCTCTTCCAAACTGCATTTGGATCGAAGATTTCATATCCGTCAATTTCAGGAATCACTTCTTCATCAAGAGTCACAACGTCTGCAAGAGCTTTGTTCGTAGCCTTGTCGTAAAGTCTGTAAACCTTCTTAAATCCAGGATTTGTAATCTTGGCAACGTTTTCGGAAATCTTGATTTTAGGTACAATTTTGCCGTTTTCTTCAAGAGCTGTAAGCTTGTAGACACCGCCAAAAACAGGCTCAGACTTAGCCGTGATCATTCTCTCGCCAACACCGAAGGAGTCAATCTGTGCGCCTTCAAGAAGCACGTCTCTGATAAGATATTCGTCCAAAGAGTTGGAAATAGTAATTGTACAATCCTGAAGACCGGCATCATCTAACATCTTTCGTGCTTTTCTTGTAAGATAAGTAATGTCTCCGCTGTCGATTCTAATTCCCATCTTACTTGGCTTACATTCCTTGAAAACCTTAATAGCGTTAGGAACGCCTGACTTCAGTACATTATACGTATCTATAAGAAGTACGCAGTTGTCAGGATAAACCTCCGCATATTTCTTGAAAGCCTCGTATTCGCTGTCAAACATCTGCACCCAACTGTGTGCCATAGTTCCAAGAGCTTTAATACCATGGTCTCTATCAGCAATTGTACATGCTGTTCCTGAACAACCTCCGATATATGATGCTCGAGCGCCTAAAATTGCTGCCGCCGTTCCGTGTGCTCTTCTTGTTCCAAATTCCATTACAGGTCTGCCCTTTGCAGCTCTAACGATTCGACTTGCCTTAGTAGCAATCAAGCTCTGATGGTTAACCAGAAGCAGAATCATTGTCTCCACAAACTGAGCCTGGATTACAGGACCTCTAACAGTCATGATCGGTTCGTAAGGAAAGATTGGTGTTCCCTCAGGCACTGACCAAACGTCACAAGTGAACTTGAAGTCACGAAGGTAGTCCAAAAACTCTTCGCAGAATGTTCCCTTGCTTCTCAGGTATTCAATGTCATCATCATCAAAACTCAAATCTTTCAGATAATCAATTACCTGTTCCAGCCCTGCCATAATAGCATATCCACCGCCATCAGGAACTCTTCTGAAGAACATGTCAAAATAAGCAATATCGTCAACTATACCTGACTTTAAATATCCATTAGCCATTGTGATTTCATAAAAATCGGTTAGCATAGTCAGGTTGTCTTTTCCAGTCATTTTTATACCTCTCAAACAATGTAATAGCCTATCAAGTTAAAAGTATACACTATTTCAACATTTTTTTCAAGAATTGGCCTGTGTAAGATTCCTCGCAGTCAGCAATTTCCTCAGGAGTACCTGTTGCAACTATAGTTCCGCCTCTGTTTCCGCCTTCAGGTCCCAGGTCAATTAGGTAATCCGCCCTCTTAATAACATCTAGATTATGCTCAATTACAACAACAGTGTTTCCTGCATCTACCAGTTTTTCAAGGACCTGTATCAGCTTGTCAACATCAGCAAAATGCAGCCCTGTAGTCGGCTCATCCAAGATATATAAGGTCTTTCCTGTGCTTCTCTTAGAAAGCTCCGTAGCCAGCTTAACGCGCTGGGCTTCACCACCGGAAAGCTGAGTTGACGGCTGTCCCAATTTAATGTAATCCAGGCCAACTTCATTGAGAGTATCCAGCTGTCTCTTAATGCTAGGAATGTTTTTGAAGAAGTCTAGTGCCTCCGCTACACTCATATCCAGCACATCAAAAATGCTTTTCCCCTTATATTTAACTTCGAGGGTTTCCCTGTTGTATCTCTTTCCCTTACAAACTTCGCAAGGCACATAAACATCTGGCAGGAAGTGCATCTCGATTTTAATAATTCCGTCTCCGCTACATGCCTCGCATCTTCCGCCTTTTACATTGAAGCTAAAGCGTCCTTTCTCAAAACCTCTAATCTTAGCCTCCGGCAGTGATGCAAACAAATCTCTTATAGGCGTAAACATTCCCGTATATGTTGCCGGATTGGATCTCGGTGTCCTTCCAATTGGCGACTGGTCTATATTAATTACCTTATCAATATTCTCAATCCCCAGGATTTTCTTATGCTTACCCGCAGGCTCCTTAGTTCTATTAGTAATATTAGACGCACCCTTATACAAAATCTCATTAATAAGGCTGCTCTTTCCTGAACCGGAAACACCTGTAACGCATACAAATTTGCCAAGAGGAATATCTACATCCACGTTTTTCAGATTATTTTCCTCAGCACCCTTAATGGTAATAAACTTGCCGTTTCCTTCTCGTCTATGCCTTGGAACTTCAATCTTTCTAGCTCCGGATAGATACTGTCCGGTAATTGAATCTTTGCAGGCTTTGATATCCTCTACTGTACCCTGTGCCACCAATTCTCCGCCGTAAATTCCAGCGCCTGGCCCGATGTCAATGATGTGGTCGGCAGCATACATGGTGTCTTCATCGTGTTCGACTACAAGCAGCGTGTTGCCTAAATCAGTAAGCTTTCTCAAGGTCTCCAGCAATTTCTCATTGTCGCGCTGGTGCAAGCCGATGCTTGGTTCATCCAAAATGTACAAAACCCCCATAAGGCTGGATCCTATCTGTGTCGCTAGTCTGATTCTCTGAGATTCACCGCCAGAAAGTGTCCCCGCAGACCTGGAAAGAGTAAGGTACTCAAGGCCAACGTTAATGAGGAATTTCAATCTTTCTTTAATTTCCCTTATAATCTGTCTGCCGATTATCTCTTCTTTTTCAGTGAGCTCCAAGCTGTTTATGAATTCGTAGGCTTCCATAATTGACATGTCGGACACATCGGCTATGTTTTTCCCGCCAACAGTTACTGCAAGAACCTCTGGTTTTAGTCTCTTTCCTTCGCAGTCAGGACAAGGCTTCGTTACCATATATTTCTGCATCTTATCCTTCATAAAATCTGAGCTGGTTTCTCTATATCGTCTTTCCAGATTGTTAAGAAGCCCTTCAAATGGATGGTCTCTCTTTGTTTCATTACCTGATGTTCTGCTTACATAGGTATATTTAATGTGTCTATCACCAGTTCCATAAAGAAGCTCTTTTTTGAATTTTTCTGGAAGATCTTTGTAAGGCACACTAATATCCACTCCATGCTGAAGAGCAAGAGCGTCTATCATCTGTCTGTATATTCCTGCAAATTCAATAGATGCGAAAACCGTTCCTAGAGCGCCCTTGGTGATGCTAAGGTCTGTCTTTATAATTTTCTCCGGGTCAAGTTTCTGTGTAAAACCAAGTCCGTTACATGTAGGACATGCGCCGAAGGGACTGTTAAATGAAAACATTCTCGGTTCTAGTTCTTCCATGCTTATGCCGTGCTCAGGACATGCTAGCTTGCTTGAAAAAGTCTTTTCCTGCTTCCAGTCGTCGGCCATGAACTGTACGGTTGCAAGGCCGTCACTTTCTTTCATCGAAAGTTCCAGAGCTTCAGCCAATCTGCTTTCCTGGCCTTCTCTAACTACTATTCTGTCTACAACAATGTCTATGTTATGAGCAAATTTCTTATCTAACTTGATTTCTTCTTCATCTATAAGCCTCATTTCCCCATCAATTCTGACTCTGGTAAAGCCCTCTCTTCTGATTCTGTCGAGGATTTTTTCATGCTCACCCTTACGCTTACGCACTACGGGAGCCATGATTATGAGTTTTGTTCCTTCTGGATACCCTAATATAATATCAACCATCTGGTCAACGGTCTGGCTCGTAATTGGCTTGCCACAAACCGGACAGTGTGGCTGACCGATGCGGGCGTACAGCAGTCTCAGGTAGTCGTGGATTTCAGTCACTGTGCCCACTGTAGATCTAGGGTTCTTGCTCGTAGTCTTCTGGTCAATGGAAATTGCCGGCGAAAGTCCGTCGATAAGCTCAACGTCGGGCTTATCCATCTGGCCCAGGAACTGTCTGGCATAGGCAGAAAGGCTCTCCACATAACGCCTCTGACCCTCGGCATAAATGGTATCAAAAGCCAGAGATGATTTTCCCGACCCCGACAGGCCAGTAATTACAACCATCTTGTCTCTCGGAATATTTACATCTATATGTTTAAGGTTATTTTCATTTGCCCCTTTAATTATTATTTCATTTCCCAAATTCGTTGTCCCCTCCTTTTTGAACTAGTGCTACAGGCGCACTTTGTATTCAAATATCTGGTCACGCAGCTCTGCCGCTCTCTCGAACTGTAGGTCTGAAGCTGCCTGCTGCATTTCCTTTTCCAATTTCTTTACGTAATCGGCTAGTTCCTTGTGAGTCATTTCAAGCGGCTTCTTTCCCTTATATGTGCTCTCACTTTCAGCTGCCCTAGTCGCTTCAATTACCGCTCTTACCGATTTCTGAACGCTCTTAGGCGTAATTCCATGTTCCCTGTTGTATTTATCCTGGATTCCGCGTCTTCTGTCCGTCTCGTCCATGGCAGCCTTCATGGCCTGGCTTACATGATCAGCGTACATAATTACTCGGCCCTCTGCATTTCTCGCCGCGCGACCAATGGTCTGTATCAAAGACGTCTCAGTACGCAGGAACCCTTCCTTGTCTGCATCTAAAATAGCAACTAAAGTTACCTCCGGAATGTCCAGTCCCTCTCTAAGTAGGTTGATTCCCACTAGAACATCGAACTCTCCAAGGCGCAAATCTCTTATGATTTCAAGTCGTTCCAAGGTATCAACTTCAGAGTGTAGATATCTTACTCTTATGCCCGCATTGGTCAAATATGTAGTCAGACTCTCCGCCATTTTCTTCGTAAGGGTAGTAACAAAAGCCCTATTCCCAGCCTTTGACACTTTCTTCAGCTCGCCAATAAGGTCATCGATCTGACCCTCTGTTGGGCGTACTTCAATAGGCGGGTCAAGAAGTCCAGTCGGTCTGATAATCTGCTCTGCACTAATGCCTCCGGACTGCTCTTTCTCATAGGCTGCAGGCGTTGCACTGACGTAAATGGCCTGGTTTACCATACCCTCAAATTCCGCAAATTGCAGAGGTCTATTGTCTAATGCCGATGGAAGCCTGAACCCAAAGTCCACAAGAGAAGACTTTCTCGAACGGTCCCCAGCATACATGGCCCTAAGCTGTGGCAACATTACGTGTGACTCGTCTATCAAAACCAGAAAATCTTCAGGGAAATAGTCTATTAGTGTATAAGGCCTAGTCCCTGGCGCAGTTCCTGCCAGGTGCCTTGAATAGTTCTCAATTCCCTTACAGCTTCCGATTTCGCGAAGCATTTCTATATCATATCTTGTTCTCTGTTCTATTCTCTGGGCTTCTAACAGCTTTCCTCTATCTTGGAACCACTGGACTCTTTCTTTAAGTTCTTCTTCTATGGTGCCAATGGCTCTCTCCATATTTTCCTTAGTCGTTACATAGTGAGAAGCCGGATAAATAGCTACATGATTTCTTATACCCAGAATTTCTCCTGTCAAAGGATTCATTTCTTTTATTGTTTCGATTTCATCACCGAATAATTCGACTCTGATGGCTTTGTCCGAGCCTGCTGGGAAGATGTCTATGATGTCACCTCTGACGCGGAATGTACCTCTTTCGAAGGCCAAATCGTTTCTGTTGTATTGGATGTCCACCAGCTTGCGCAAGATTTCGTTGCGTGGCTTTTCCATGCCTGGTCTTAAGGACAGCATTTGATTTTCGTAATCGAATGGGCTACCTAAGCCGTATATGCAGGAAACGGAAGCTACGATTATAACGTCTCTTCTCTCCGCTAGGGCCGCAGTGGCCGAGTGCCTAAGTTTCTCTATTTCATCGTTGATTTGCGAGTCTTTTTCAATATATGTATCTGTGGATGGAACATAGGCTTCCGGCTGGTAGTAATCATAATAGCTGACAAAATACTCCACCGCGTTCTCCGGAAAGAACTCCTTAAACTCACCATGCAGTTGGGCTGCCAAGGTCTTATTATGTGAAATTACCAGCGTCGGCTTCTGCACCTGTTCTATGATATTTGCCATAGTAAAGGTCTTTCCGGAACCAGTAACGCCCATTAAGGTCTGGTGCTTCTTACCTTCCCTTATGCCTCTGACTAGCTTCTCCACTGCCTGTGGCTGATCACCCATCATCTTAAATTCTGAATGTAGTTTGAACTCCATTTCTCGTTTTCCTTTCTCAGTGACAAGGACATTGTAACACAAAAAATATAAAAAGTATAGCCAAAAACGAACATAGGTTTTCCAAATTGCGGTTATGTCTATACTTTTTATAAACTTTGCTTTTCGATTCGAGATTCTCTAAGATAGATACGATTTTGCATTGATTACAACATCCATACTCTCTGTTACAAGGACGTTATCCTGCTCCGCATTCGGCAGCACTTCTTCGCTTTTGCTGCTCGTAAATCTTCCGCTGCTCTAAAATTGCTTCAAATACATAATCTGGTATCGGAATTTCCCGATAGCTGGAGGATGTTTTCAGACGCACCTCCTGCTTACCGAAGCCCCATCAATACATTCAGAAGTACTTGCATATGAATCGGCGTATCCTTACTGGCTTCCAATACGGTTTGGATCTGCTCCATCGTCAAAGTCTTTTGCAGGAACAGGTATCCGACCTGAAAGGTATATTGGTAGTCTTTCGTAATCAATTTCGCCGGAGAAAGCGTGAAAGAAACGTCTAGGTTTTCCACTTTTTTCCTGTTGGGTTAAAAATGTAGCGCGTTCCTTTGCCCATTCCATCGGATCGCGGCCTGTTTTTTCGCGAATTTCCTGTTCGCTGCCGAGTTTTTCAACGGTAATGGTGCGTTCAATCCCTTTGGTATTATAATATGTTTTGATGATGTAGAAACGGAGACCTAATTTAGACTTGCTGATTCTGACCCTCATGTGGTGCCTCCTAGTGGATAGATATATCTATATTACGCTACAAGACGTAAAGTGACGCAAAATAAAATTTAAGAAATTGACAAATGAAAAGCATACAAGGACTCCTTTCTCGGAAGGAGTCCTTGACATGGTTAAAAACCTGTATTATATTATTTTCAGCTAAGAACAATTGAAACTTCAAGGGTTTCATAGTTTCAAATTACCATGGAAGGTAATTTACAGACTTTTTTCATGAAATAGGCTAAGGTCTAATAATATCCGTAAACGCCCTCCCGCGGCGTGAGCGTCGGATCGATTTCAACTGCCAGATCATGCGTTTTGTCCTCTTCCTCTCCTGTCTTATGCGCGATCGGAAAGCCCAGCGGCAGCTTACCGCCCATCTTGTGATTGACCTGTTGCTGCAGTAAGATGCGCTCCAGTTCTTCTGACACCGCCGGACTGACCAGTGTCCTTCTGTACATTTTTTCGAACAGATCCCCGATCTCTTTCGGCACGAAATAATTCTGGATTCCGCGGCTTTCCCGTTCCTCATCGTAATAGGCACGGTTAAATTGCGTTCCCACAAGCCCCAATTCCTGAAATGCGGCAATCACGCGATCATTGCCGTAATGGCGATACAGCGCGTTGGTCGCGGTTGTATCGCTGATGACGCTCATAAACTTGTACAAGCTGTTGATGTCCAGCGTCACATCGCCGTTTTGATCGCCGGTCATGTGCTGCACCTCCATTCACTTTGTACGGCGAAGTACTTTTCCTGCTGCCGCACCGGTATGTTTGCCGTTTTGTGCGGTCAGTACGCCGTTTACATAAACCTGCACGATGCCGTCACAGGCCTGCGCAGGCTTTTCATAAGAAGGGGCGTCCTTGATCTTATCAGCGTCAAAAATAACAAGATCCGCCCACATGCCTTCCCGCAGCAGACCTCTGTCCTGCAGATTCAGCCTTGCCGCCGGCAGTCCCGTCATCTTATGGATGGCGGTTTCCAGAGGGAAAAGCTTGCGTTCCAAACAGTAATGGCTGATGACACGCGGGAATGTTCCGAAAAATCTCGGATGCGGCCTGCCCGCGTAAGCAAGCGGCACTGCCTTTCCGTCCGATCCTATCATCACATACGGCTGTTTCATGATGTATTCGATGTCTTCCTCGCACATGCCGAAATTGACCTCGTCAACGCGTCCTTTCTCTTCCAACACCAGATTCATGACCGCTTCCGCAGGGTCGCAGCCCATCATCCGTGCGATTTCGGTCATAGGTTTCCCGACGGCCCATTGGTTTTTTTCACTTTCGGCGTAGCCGACGTAAATGTCTCCCCAACGACTGACATGGCCTGCATTCGACTCCTGACGCATTTTTTCTCTGCTCTCAGGATCCTGAATCCGGTCGAAAAGCGCCTCCATACCGCCTTCAAACGCCCATGCCGGCAGATTGCTGTCGAGGGTTGTGGAAGAAGCACAGTACGGATACTGATCCGCCTTGACGTCCAGTCCCCTGCGCCTTGCCTGATCGATGAGCGCGATCGTCGTTTTGCAGTGTACCTGCCAGACTGATTTTTTGATCACCTTGTGGTGTGAAATTTCAAGCGGCACGCCGGAACGTTCGCAGATTTCAATTGCCTCCTTGACCGCCTCGACGACCTGTTCACCTTCCTCTCGCATATGGGTGGCGTAAAACGCGCCGTAAGGCACGAGCTCTTTGCAAAGTTCCACCAGCTCTTCCGTATCCGCATAGCACCCCGGCGGATAGATCAGACCGCTCGACATCGCAAACGCGCCGTCCTCCAGCGCTTCGCGAAGAAGCGCACGCATCGTTTCCATTTCCCCGGAGGTCGGTTTGCGGTTTTCAAATCCCATGGCGGCCACACGAATGCTTCCATGCCCGACTTCTGTTCCGAAATTCACACTGATCGGTGCTTGCTCCATTTTATCAAGGAATTCGCCGACCGTGTTCCATTCATAACTTAAATCTCCGACATAAGCGCGGAGCATTTCTTTTTTTTCAGGATCATGGCTGACCGGCGCGGTTGACAGACCGCAGTTTCCTCCGATCTCGGTGGTAATCCCCTGCAGGATTCTGCTTTCCGCCTGCGGATATTCCATCAAGGTCGTGTCGCTATGCGAGTGAATGTCGATAAAGCCCGGCGCTGCGTACAAATCCCCGCCGTCAACGGTGTTTTCTTCTTGTGCGATACATCCGATTTTGCGGATGCGGCCGTCTTGGATGCCGATATCTCCACGATACCACGGTGCGGCGCTTCCGTCGATGATTCTCACATTTTTGATTACTTTGTCAAACATTTTCATTTTCTCCTAATGATGAAAACGGGGCTGCCGGAACCTTTTCGCGGAAGAGATTCCCCACATGCGTGAAGACCGCTGTCACGCCGGGAACATCCGTAATCAGGTTCCGTTCTCCTTTTTCGTATTTGTGTTTCAGTTCTGTTTTACATTCTTTCGGTTATCCCATATTTTCTTCTCTAGCCATATTTTTAAGTGGTTTGCCAGCTTGGTTTTCTCTCTACTTCTCCTGATTCTGTGTTTCTTTTTTCAATCTCTTGTCGAACAGGAACCACGTAAGAACGCCCAGTGCCGGAACGACCAGGCCGATGCATGCTGTTACCGGATCCTCCATCAATGTATTGATCATCAATGCCGCGAACAGAATGATCGCGATTGGGATCATTTTTGCGATCATCGAAACATTCTGCAGAATGGAGCCCATCTTGATACCAAGGCAGTTATACGCCGTCAAGGCGATAATCAGTATGATCGCGATGAGCTTGACCTGCATGCCGGACAGATCCACAAAGTTATTCAAAGCGGTCGCAAGCGCGATTGCCAGCGCCGCAATCGAGCCGGAACCGCTGACAAGCCAGCTTGTGAATCCAAAGGAATAACCGACTGCCGGGTGATAAGCTTTGTCCATGTAAACAACCATGCCGCCTGATTTTGGATCGCTGGCCCCCAGCTCCGCGAAACAAAGTCCGCCGAGCAGTGATACCACACCGCCGATGACCCAGCACAACAGCGCGAGTCCCATACTCATATTGGTCCTCTGCAGCACATAAGATCCCAGATAGAAGATACCGGAAGCGGTCGTAATCGTCCTTGAGAAAATATTCCAGAAGGACAGCGATATCTTCTTTTCGCGCACGCAGCGGCGGCATTTTAATCTGCAACACGTTCAGACGGTAATACAAGTCCTCCATAGCCTTGGAGCGATGTTTGATATCCCGAAACGAGTGTTTCGCAAACAGACCTTTTTCAACCAGTTTTTTGTTCAGACTACGTTCCATCGCCATAATTTCTGTCTCACCTTTGAGGACAACATGATTCAGCTTGCGGATGACCGCTTTATTCTGCTCATCGCGATATACGATTTCAATTTTTTAGATATTTGTACCAAACCGCTGGGTGCGGTGGCTATGTTTCAAACAACTTAATATCATGAACAGTTCTTTCGCATTGAGAGAACTGTTTTTTAATTTTTAAACTGGTTGCAACTTATTTGCATCTCGTTTTATCCTGTTGAAAGTCGGGAATCCAGGTTGCATCAAACATGTCTATTGACACATCTTGATTCTTTTCATTCTAACAATTCAAATCAATGATGCGACATATACAAAATAATCACAGTGTACAAAGGCTGCAAGCATACTATCATAATACAAAAAGTAATAAATGCATATATCAGCGATAATATACTCCACAGTTTCGAGTATCCAGGCAATATTTCAAAGCGTTTTTTCACAACAACCCCTTTCTTGTCAAGCAGCCTTTCAAAGAAATTATTCACAGAAATTGCCTCCGGTATGCCCAGGCGGAAGAAAGGAAGATAAAGTGTCGGCTTTTCTCCTTTTTCAGGATTTATATGGTCATATAGTGCTACCCCTTTCCTTCCAAAATCGGCGAACTTAATATCGTCCATTGCCATGGATTTTGAACGGTTAAACAGTACATTACAGTAAGTGATCTTGTTTTCATCGTATAGACTGTAAAAAAATTTATATCCAAAAAAAATACCTGTCAGTATTGCAAATAAAACGAAATAATATAGATATGTCGGAAGCAGATAGACCTCGTAGCCTTCTATATTATATACTTTTATTTCTGTAACCAGTACTAATCGCAGAATGCCTGCGGCCACCAGCATCAGATACATAACAATTTTGGCCTTATTTGTATATGTGTAGGATATTTTGTACATAAGTAGTCCTCCTTGCGTCATCTTTCTACATTTCAATACAATCTTACTTAAAGAGCAAGATTTATGCCACCAGCACCTGGATTCTATCCATTTTCATTATTAAAATTTTTCGTCAAATTTTGGCATGTTATTTGCTTTATCTTACTCTTGTAATTTATTGCTCAGTTTTACTAATATAAGATTTAGGAGGACTTTATTATGATGAACTGGATTTGGCTGGTATTGATCGGTGCTTCGGTCATTGCCGGCATCTGTACAGGCACAATCGGTGCAGTACAAGACAATTTATTTTCCTTTGCTGACACCGCTGTAGAATTGGCACTTGGACTGATCGGTGTCATGACATTTTTCTGCGGATTAATGAAAATTATGGAGGAAGCGGGTCTGTGCGAAAAATTAGGGCAGGCAATCTCACCTGTTATGAAACACTTATTCCCTGGAGTTCCAAAAGATCATCCCGCAAATTCGGCCATAGCCATGTACGTTGCGGCCAGTGTTCTCGGTCTCGGAAACGCATGTACCCCTCTCGGGATCAAGGCAATGCAGGAATTACAGACACTAAACAAAACAGAAAACATCGCTACAGATGCACAATGTATGGTTATGGCAATTTCTACCGGATCCATTACCCTGATTCCAACAACAGTTATCGCAATGCGTACTGCAGTACAGGCAGAAGGCGCCGCTGAAATTGTAGGTCCTACAATTTTATCAACAATGTGTGCCGCACTTGTCTGCATTATCTTAACGAAGCTTCTCGGCAGGTTGAAATGTTTCAATTATAATCAGATCATTGAAAAAGAAAAGGCTGCAGGAACGCTCAGAATCAACAAGAACTACGTGGGCAACGATCCCATCGTTTTAACAGGAGTTCCAAAGAAGGAGGCAGATGAAGTATGTCAGTAGTTTTAAACTTTCTCTCATTATATTTAATTCCACTCGTTGTATTCCTCGTACCGCTCTATGCGATTCTCAAAAAGGTTCCGATTTATACAACTTTTACCGATGGCGCCAAAGAAGGCTTTTCAACCGCAATCATGATTATACCTTACTTGACTGCTATGCTTTGTGCAATCGGTATGTTCCGTGCATCAGGAGCAATGGATTGGCTGGTTTCCCTGCTCGATCCGATTACTTCTATTGTTGGACTGCCTGGTGAGGTACTTCCAATGGGAATTATGCGCTCCTTATCCGGCGGTGGTGCACAAGGTTTATGTGCAGATCTGCTTGAACAATTCGGCACACAGTCGCAGATTGGACGTATTGCCTCCGTGGCTTTTGGCTCTACTGAAACAACCTTCTATGTACTGGCCGTATATTTTGGTGCTGTAGGCATTACAAATGCAAGACAATCTGCTATCGCTGGTATTGGAGGAGATCTTTTCTCCCTGATTATGGCTGCTGTCGTTGTAAACATGATGTGGGGGTATTGATTTATGATTTTTCCGAAAAAACTTGTCCCTGGCAATACCATTGGCATTGTCTCACCAAGTTCACCCGTATCGGCTGAACGTGCCGCACAAGCTCAAAAAGCTTTAGAAGCTTTAGGTTTCAAGGTAAAACTTGCTGAAAACTGTTCACTTTCAAAAGGCGGATACATGGCTGGAGATGAAACTCTTCGTGGAAAGATTTTAAACGATATGTTCGCTGATACTTCAACTGATGCTATCATATGCATGCGTGGTGGAGATGGTGCAAATAGGATTCTCAATAAAATCGATCTGAATATTGTCAGAGAAAATCCAAAAATCTTCATCGGTTACAGCGACATTACGTTCCTGCACTTGCTTTTTAATCAGGCATGCGATTTGGTAACATTTCATGGTCCAATGGTATCGTCAAATATCATTGACAACTTCGATGAAGAGACAAAAGCTTCCTTTTTTGCAGCTCTGAATACCGGTCAGTCATACACTTATAATCCACCTGCCGGATTCCCTGTTCTTGCCGCACGTAGTGGAAAAGCCTGCGGTCCTTTGATTGGTGGAAATTTGACGGTTATATGTGCTTCATTAGGAACACCATATGAAATGGATACCAAAGGAAAAATTCTTTTCATTGAAGAAATCGGCGAACATATCGGGAATCTTGATCGCCACATTTACCAGCTTCGCGATGCCGGAAAACTGGATGATGCAGCCGGAATTCTACTTGGTCAGTTCGCTTCCTGCAACAACGACGAAGACAATTATACGATCGTCAATGTGATCTTAGATGCTTTAGGTGATCACCATATCCCGGTTATGTATAATATACAATCCGGTCATGACTTCCCACTCATTACATTACCAATGAATGCTCCATGTGAAATGGATGCAGATGCCGGTACCATTACATTTCAAATGAAATAATACAAGAAAGAAATTTGGGTATACTAATAGGAGGATTCAGCAGAATCCTCCTATTAAAAAACATTTTTAGTTTTGTTTAACCGTTACACTTCACAGCTTCAATCGCTGACGATTCGATTATTTTCCGAACTGCATGTCGTTGTTACCGGATGTTGTTTCCCACATTTCAAGCATATTGATAGGGTCATTGTAGTCAGCTAGCCAGCCTTCACGTGCAAAGTCAAACTTTCCATCTTTACGTTCGTTCAGGAATACATTCCACTCACGTGTCTCAACAGTTAAGTTTATGCCTATTTTAGCAAAGTCTTGCTGGATTGCCTCACCAATCTTCACGTTACCTTCGGAGTCATTTGTCAGATAAGTCATGTCGATTGGTGTGTCGGATGACAGCATACCCTTATCGTCAAATTTGTAACCAGCTTCTTCTAAGAGTTTTCTAGCTTCGTCTACTGTTGCATCTGTCAGCTTTGGATCATAGTATCCAACGTGTTCCTTATCCGGATAGGTGTAAGCATCGTCATTCTTTCTAAATTCTCCGCCCTGTCCATCTGCCATTCCGGTTGGGATAAAGGTGTTTGCAACCTCTTGTTCTGCCTGTGCAATGGTCTTAACGATATATTCACGGTCAATCAGAAGTGCAAACGCTTTTCTCATGCCTGCCGCCTGCTCTACGGTCTTGCCTTCGAATAGTTTACTGTTTACATTGAAGCCGCAGTAATAGGTGCCAAGCGTATCAATCTTATAGAATTCTGGCTTATTCTTTACACTTTCCATGATATCGGTTGCAATTGTATCGATGAACTGCAGGGAACCGTCCTTGAATGCATTGTAAACGGCAGTATCGTCAGAACTTAGCATGAAGTTGATTTTCTTTAAAGAAACCTTATTCGATGCCCAGTAATTTGCGTTTGGCTCATAAGTCATGGATTCGTTGTGCTTCCAAGCAGTTAGCTTCATTGGACCTGATGTTACGAAACCTGCCTCTAGCGCCCAAGCTCCAGGATTGGTATCTGCGCCATCAGCAGCTTCTACCGCGTGCTTTGGTACCGGATAGAATGCCGGGAATGCACATAAGTCAAGGAAGTATGCGCATGGTGCGTTCAGGTGAACCGTAAAGGTCTTTCCATCCTTGGAAGCTTCCACCTGCAAAGTTTCGTCATCATTCCTAGCAATTACGTCTGCTAAGTAGGAGTAGTCTGATCCTGTCATTGGATCTGCAAGTCTGTTCCAGCTGTATACGACATCGTTTGCGTCCAACTTTTCGCCGTCAGACCATTTCAGACCGTCACGCAACGTGAATGTATAGGTCAGCCCATCTTTGCTCATTTTGTGGCTCTCTGCCAATTCTGGTACCAGCTGCCCATTTTCATCATAGGTATACAGTCCTGAGAACGCAAGAATCGCAAGGCAAGCGCCGTCTACGGTCGAATTCAGAGCTGGGTCAAGCTTATCTGGTTCTGAAGCAATCTGAAGTGCCAGCTCATTTGTAGGAGTCTTCGCGAATCCAAAGTATTTGAATCCGAAGATGTTGTGATAGATGTTCTTAACATCTTTTTTCTGCATATACACGTCATTGTAATAGTACAGTGGAACAACAGCCCATGTTTCCATAAGCTGATCTTCTGCCTCGTGCATCAGCGCTTCACGCTTTGCCAAATCAGTTTCGGCTCTGATGGCATCGATTTTTTCGTCATAGGATTTCCATTCCGGCGCAGAGCTTTCACCCGAATCTCCGTTACTTCCGCCGTTTCCGCAAGCTGCCAAGGTAAATACCATGGCCAGTGTAAGCATGATGGCTAAGACTTTCTTCTTCATAAAAAAATCCTCCTTACTAACTAGTTTTCTTAATGTATTAATGAATATCATGCCGATTAATTCCCTGCATTGGCACAACATTGCATTCTGAGCCTGGATACCGTTTTCTATACAATGCTAAACTTTCCCGTCATAGGTATCCGATCTGTTTCCTGCTGGATTACTTATTCCAACAAGCAACTTGATGTCCATTTCCGCGATCTACAAGTGGTGGACATTCCTGCGCACATTTTTCCGTTGCGTATTTGCAACGTGTACGGAATGCACATCCGCTCGGCATATGTAGCGGACTCGGCACATCGCCCTCCAGAACGATACGTTTCCGTTCCTTCGCCATCTTTGGGTCCGGATACGGCACCGCACTCAAAAGGGACTGTGTATATGGGTGCAGCGGTTGCTCGCTCACCTCATCTGCGTCACCGATTTCCACGATGCGTCCTAAGTACATGACCGCAATACGATCCGAAATGTGTCGCACAACGAGCAAATCATGTGCAATGAATAAGTACGCAACGCCTAGCTTTTCCTGCAACTCCTCAAACATATTGATGACCTGCGCCTGAATTGATACGTCCAGCGCGCTCACCGCCTCATCACAGACGATGAAACGCGGATTTGTTGCTAAGGCTCTCGCAATCCCGATACGCTGTCTTTGTCCTCCTGAGAACTCATGGGCGTAACGTGTCGCATGCTCTGCGTTCAAACCTACCAAAGTCATTAACTCAAGTACGCGATTTCTACGCTCTTCCTTTGTCTTATATAATTTATGCACATCCAGTGGTTCTCCAATGATATCCTCTACCGTCATACGCGGATTAAGTGAGGAATAAGGGTCCTGGAATACCATCTGCATTTGTTTTCGCATTTCGTGAATGTTCTTCTCGTCTACTGGTTTCCCATCAAAGATGACTTCGCCGCCTGTTGGGGTATATAGACGCAGAATCGAACGTCCTACTGTCGTTTTCCCGCAGCCGGACTCTCCAACAAGTCCTAGCGTTTCTCCCGGCTTGATGGAAAAACTCACACCATCAACGGCTTTCAGCGGAAGGCTCTTCATAAAACCCGTCTTGACAGGGAAATACTGTTTCAAGTCTTTGACTTCCAGCAAATATTCGTTTTTTTCATTTGCCACAGCTTACACCTCCCCTTTTTCCATCTCTGCTTTAACATTCAGCCAACATGAGGCATAATGTCCGTCCGCCGTCTGCATTTCCGGCGGTTGCTCTGTCAAACAAATTTTCATCGCATTTTCACAGCGCGGACAAAACGCACAGCCCTTTGGCATATTCAACAGGTTAATTGGCGTACCCGGAATCGGAACCAATTTTTCACCCATCCTCCCAACATTAGGAATAGAACGGAGCAATCCCTTGGTATACTCGTGACTAGGACGATAAAAAATATCCTCTGCCGTACCACGTTCGCAGACGCGTCCGCCATACATAACGATGATTTCATCACACATATCCGCAATCACGCCTAGGTCATGGGTTACCATGATGATTGCCATTCCGAGCTGCTTCTGCAAATCCTGCATCAGCTCTAAAATCTGCGCCTGAATGGTAACGTCCAATGCCGTCGTCGGCTCATCCGCGATCAAAATATCCGGCTCACAGGAAAGCGCCATTGCAATCATCACACGCTGACGCATACCACCTGAAAGCTCGTATGGATACTGCTTGATTCGCTTTTCCGGCTCGTTAACGCCGACAAGGGTCAGCATCTCGATTGCACGAGCCTCCGCTTCTTTCCCCTTGCGGCTCGTATGTAACTCAATTGCCTCTTTAAGCTGAGAACCGACCGTAAAGACCGGATTCAAACTCGTCATCGGGTCTTGGAAAATGATTGAGCAGCATTTTCCGCGGAATTCCCGCATTTCTTTTTCCGTAAACTTGGTAAGATCTTTTCCTTTATAAAGGACGCTTCCCTCCGCGATTCTTCCGTTGGATTCCAAAATTTGCATTATGGAATATGCCGTTACCGACTTGCCGGAGCCGGATTCTCCTACGATACCGAGAATCTTACCGGAATCTAAGTCAAATGACACACCGTTAACCGCGTGGACCTCGCCTTTGCCGGTTGTAAAAGAGGTGTGCAGATTCTGTACAGAAAGTATTGTTTCGCTCATTCTCTGTTACCTCCTTAATTTCGGGTCAAACGCGTCACGCAGACCGTCTCCCAATAGATTACAAGCAAGCGTGATCAGACAAATCATCATTGCTGGGAAAATCAGCTTGTAGGAATACTCGGAAATACCTGCTCTAGCAGCGTTCGCAAGTGATCCTAAAGATGGCATCGGCGCCTTTACGCCCAAGCCGATAAAGCTTAGGAAACTTTCAGTGAAAATCGCCGAAGGTACCTGTAGCGCCGCCGTAATGATGATGACACTGATGCTATTTGGTAAAATATGCTTGCGGATGATGCGTCCAGCGCTTGCACCGCTGACTTTTGCGGCAAGGACATATTCGTTGGATTTAATCGTGAGAATCTGTCCACGCACCATTCTCGCCATACCCGTCCAATAAAGCAGGGCAAAAACCATAAACATCGATAGCATATTGGTTCCCAACTGCTTGAACATTGGGAACTGGTCTGTACTCAAAACTTCCTGCAATACAACGGAAAGTAAAACTACCATCAGCATGTCCGGCAGGGAGTAAATGATATCGACAATTCGCATCATAACAAGGTCGACCTTGCCACCCAAGTATCCGGAAATACTACCGTATATGACACCGATAATCAAAACTAACAGAGCCGCAAAAATACCTACGATAAGTGAAACCTTTGTGCCGTAAACAACACGGACAAAATAATCACGTCCCATTTCATCGGTTCCCATGATATGTGGGAAAAGGCTGCCGCCGTCATCGATATGTGCCTGCTCCAACTCTGACCACTGAAACGGCGCCATATTCTTTGCAGCCGTATCACGTACTCCATCGACAGTCACGATATCCGAATATCCGTAAGGCACGATATGTGGCACGATCATAATCATCAAAACAATTGCGACCAATACGATGATGCTGCCCACAGCCAACGGATTCTTCATCAGCTTGCGCATACCGTCCCGGAAAAAAGACGAGGACTCACTCATCACGTCCTGCTGCAGTTTTTCTTCATCGGTTGCTTTTTCAAATTTTGATAAATCAATCTGAAAGCTAAGAGGATTCTTCTTAGGCATTTGATTGATTGGATTCATTTCATTCTGCATCTTCATCCTCCTCTAGTCCAGTTTGATTCTCGGGTCAACCATTTTGTACACGATGTCTGTAATCAAGTTCATCGTAATCATCAGCGTTGCGAGGAAAATGGTGGTTCCCATAATCATCGGGTAATCACGATTTATGATACAGTCAACAAACTTCGAGCCCAGCCCACCGATAGTAAAAATTCTTTCTACGACCAGGGAACCAGTCAAAATAAAGGCGGTCATCGGTCCCACATAAGTAATGACCGGAATCATCGCATTTCGCAAGGTATGCTTGAAAATGATTTTCCACCTTGCCACGCCCTTCGCCTTTGCTGTACGCACATAGTCCTGACCCAGCGCGTCCAGCATGCTGGTTTTGGTTAAACGCGTAATGTACGCCATCGGAGATGCCGACAGCGCAATGACCGGCAGAATGTAGTTCGGACTTTCCGGACTCCAAGATGGAATCCACTGTAGCTTTATACAAAAGGCTAGCAGCAGCAGGGTCGCGAACACAAAGCTCGGCAATGAAGTAAACAAGGTCGAAAGAAAGATAATCAGTCGGTCAAGTAGCCCATTTCGATTCAACGCCGCGATGCTGCCAAGGACAATGCCGAGGATGACGGCGACCACAATGGCCTGCCCCCCCAATTTTGCAGATACAGCAAATGAAGAAAAAATTGTTGTTTTAATATCTCTTCCTGTCTTTGTCGAAATGCCGAAATCGCCATGTAACAGATTGTTCATATAAATCACAAACTGCTCTGGAACCGGCTTATCAAGATTGAATCGCTGCTCTAACGCAACTTTTACTGCAGGTGATGTTGCCTTTTCTCTATCAAATGGTCCACCTGGAATTGCATTCATTGAAAAGAATGTGATTCCGCAAACAATCAATAAGGTGATGATGGCAAGAAAAATACGCTTTACAATATATTTTGACACTGTTTCTTCTCCTTCTCTTTCAATTTTGTCATACAGTGACAAGCGAATTTGCATTGGGTATACTTCACCACTTCATTTCATTGAAGTATGCAAATGTTATGTTCTGTAGTATACCACATTTGCAGGCACAAAGCAAGGATTTTCCATTGAATGTAAGATTTCACATGTTGCTTATTTGCTTATTTTCTTTCCTGTGCCTTGCGCGGCAATGGTTTTTGTGGGATTATTTTGCATTTTTGCCACAAAAAAACTCCGCAAGGCTTACGCCCTGCGGAGCACGTTCTTTGACTTACGCGTATAACAAGAATGCCTTGTAGCCCTTCACTGCCTCATAGACATCCGCTTTGCTGCTGATCTCATAAGGCGCGTGCATATTCAACACCGCTACGCCACTGTCGATGACTTCCATGCCGTAATTTGCCATGATATAGGCAATGGTTCCACCACCACCGATATCCACCTTTCCAAGTTCCGCGAATTGATACACCACACCTTCCCGGTCGAAGATTTTACGCAAATCCGCAATATATTCCGCATTCGCATCATTGGAACCGCTTTTGCCACCGCTTCCCGTAAATTTGTTGAAGGAAAGACCGTTTGCGAAGAACGCGGAGCTACGTTTTTCAAACGCATCTGCAAAAGATGGGTCGTACGCTGCGCTGACATCCGATGACAGCATGCGGGAATTTGCCATCGCGCGGCGTGTCTTAAGTTCGGATTCGCCTTCATTCAGCGCAATCAGCTCTGCCACAGTATTCTCAAAGGCGCGGGAGTGCATACCGGTCGCACCGACACTACCGATTTCTTCTTTATCTACAAGCAGGCAGCAACTTGTGCGTTCTGTATGCTCTACCTCCAACATCGCAAAAAGAGAGGTGAAAGCGCACACTCTATCATCCTGTCCGTAAGCGATTACCATGCTACGGTCCAAACCACAGTCTCTGGCTTTGCCTGCCGGAACAAGCTCTAGCTCTGCTGACAGGAAGTCCTCTTCTTCGATGTCGTAGCTTTTCTTAAGCAGCTGCAGAAGATTTGCCTTGACCGCTTCTTTTTCGTTTTTATCAACGTCCTTGAGAGGTCTGTTGCCGACAAGGACATCCAGTTTTTCGCCCTCAATGACAACGCTTGCCTTCTTTTCAAGCTGCTCTTTCGCGAGATGAATCAGCAGATCAGTAATCACAAGTACCGGATCCTCTTCCTTCTCTCCGATCACGATTTCCACAACGCTTCCGTCTTTTTTCGCTACAACGCCGTGGAGCGCCATCGGTTCGGCTACCCACTGATATTTTTTGATTCCGCCATAGTAGTGCGTGTCCAGATACGCAAATTCTTCGTTTTCGTACAGTGGGTTTTGTTTGATATCGATGCGCGGCGAGTCAATATGCGCGCCCAGAATATTCATGCCGGCGGAGATTGGCTTTTCGCCCATGCGTAGCAACGCAAGGGCTTTTCCCATATAATTGGCGTAGACCTTGTCCCCGCAAACTAACGGCTTCCCTGCAACAAGCACCTCTTTGATATCTTTGTAGCCTGCCTCCTCAGCCATTTTAATCGCAAGCTTCACGCATTCTCTCTCAGTTTTGCCTGCATCCAAGCATTTTTTATATTTTTCATTTATCGCATGGAGCTCCTGCAATTCCTTTTCTCCATAGGATTTCCATACATTTTCATTTTTCATGGGCTTCCCCTTCCTTTCTTGATTCATGCAAGTTTGCTTAGCTCCCTATAGTGTAACGTGTATTTTCCAAAAAGGCAACCTTATCTTGATCTTAGACAGTTCGAAACTAAATTATGCCCTACTGTACTGCCTTCTTTAGATTCTCCAAATCTGCTTCATCTGGGTGTGACAGTGCCAAATCAAAGTTCTCAATTAATGTATCGATGTTTGGTGGCATATGTTCAGGATCTTCCTTCATTTTCACATAACGGTCTCTAACAGCCTGTGGCATCTTGCCCTGGCACATGTACTCGCCAACAATTTTATTGCTTCCATCGATCGCCTGTCTTACATTTCCAAGCACCTTCTGAAAATATTCATCGCTTACACCAAACCCAGCAGTTCCGAACAAAAAGATTTTCTTGTTTGTCAAAACCTTCAGAAGCTCCAAAGTCGCAGCGTCTGCATTTCCCTTATCTGTCCAAAATCCAATATATAGCATTTCTGTTTCCGGCATTTTTTCACCGGTTTTTCCAAATACTTCGCAATTTTCCTTTGGCAAAACGTCTGCGATTGCATCTGCTAGCATCTTTGTGTTTCCTGTCATGCTGCTAAATAAAATTGAATATTTTTCATTAATCATATCATCTCACCTCACATAGAATTGTTTGAATTTCATAGAGGATTCTATCACTTTCGCCCCTTCAATTCAAGAATGCCATTTCATGAATGGCGAGAATGGGTTTGAAAGTTTTGATAAAAAGGGCTACAATGGGAATATATGAATTTGTAGGAAGGGACGTTTTGTTATGCAATATGAATCACTTAGACAGACAGTTTTAGACGCCGTGTTCGATGCGGTTAATCAGGGGCTTGTTCACGGGACATCTGGCAACGTGGCCATGAGGGATGACGACAGCAAAGTAATTGCAATTACACCGAGCGGAATTGAATATACAGGAATGACGGCTGGAGACATTGCTCTTTGTGACTTTGAAACTCTCGAATGGATCGATGGTCCTTACAAACCATCCTCCGAATTGCCTATGCACTCTGCTGTAATGAAGGCAAGACCCGAAATCCGAGCTACTGTTCACACTCACAGCATGTACGCAACTATTTTAGCAATGGGAGAAAATCCAGCACCATTGCTACCTATCACCCCACCCCACTGTGAGTTTACACCAGTTGGCATCGTGCCTTTCGCACTTCCTGGCTCTGAGGACGCTGCCTTAAACATTGTAAAAACTCTAGGTTCAGACGGACTGGCTTGTTTAATTAAGAATCACGGCATGATGACTTGTGGCAAGGACATGAACCAAGCTATGCACGCCACAGTATACGTTGAGGAAATGGCTCAGACTACTTGCATCGCAAAGATGCTTGGCACCTATGAGCCTATGAAGGAAGAAGACATTATTGCCATGAAAGGCTTTCTTGCAGCAAACATGGCAGTATAAGATTAGGCAACCCGGGGTAGAGGCGCTGCGCGACGATGTATGCCCGGCGCGGGGCGCGGGGCGTGGGTGCGGCGATGTTTGCCGGGGCGCCTTATAGTAGCGGTTGGCACGAGGCGCGCCATGGTTTAGCTAATACACGCGCCCCATTTCTTCAATTTTCAACGGATTGGGGCAAAAATCTATCATTTCTGGCACATTCGGCCATTTTCTATGTCTCCAGTACCAAACAGTTGCCTCAGTGTTAGCTATTTTTTGTAGACCGCCTTATTATTGTAAGTTTCTTCCATAGTTATCAGAGGGTTTTACCCACATTCCTAGCGTTGTCTCTGTGAATGGGACAATTCTTGCATCTGAAATAATACAAGAGTCTTCTAGGGGCCTGCTGCAATAGAAAAGCAAAACGGTTAGCCAAGCTTTTTCTCACCTTTTGCCTGGATTTTGGTACTGCACGTTCAAAAAAAGCCATATGTGCTAAGATTGATAGATTTGCATCTCAATTAGGCGATGCGTCAGTGAGTTTCCGCCTCTCTCATTCTCCTAGTCATTTGGTCTCTTGTAGAATCTTCCGTCAATCTGCTCAGTTTTAAATGAGTTTATGAAAGCGTGGCAGTCGATTTCCTTAATGCACTTGATTACGCGTGGAACTTCCTCACTTCCGATTACGGAGTAAAGCATGCTTTTTTCTTCATTTAAGTAGCAACCGGTGCCCTTGAACAAAGTGGCATCGTGGTGAGTAAGCGCTCTGATGCACTCATAGACTTCGTCGGCCTTCTCAGTAATAATGAGAAGAGTGTGTTTCTGATAACGCTTGAACATTAGCTGAATAACCTGAGTTGTACAGAACTGGTAGATGATTGAG
The DNA here is from genome assembly GCA_030537495.1 of Clostridia bacterium. Classification (GTDB taxonomy): domain Bacteria; phylum Bacillota; class Clostridia; order Peptostreptococcales; family Anaerovoracaceae; genus Senimuribacter. The sequence continues at coordinate 66,906 of JAUNMH010000001.1, forward strand.
TAGAAAGCTCTGTCGAAACCAAATAAGATTCCTGCTGTTCCTAGGATAATAACGTTGCTTGCGAAGATATAGTTCCATGCATCGATACCTTTTCTCTCAGAGAAGAAGATTGAGATGAAATCTGTACCGCCGCCACATGCGCCTACTAATAGGCAAAGAGTAATTGCGGTTCCGTTAATGATTCCTCCGAATACGCTGATAAGCAGAACGTCTGCTGTAACATCAAAGGCAGGAAGAATATCTGTCAGAATACTTCCCAGTACAATTACATACATTGAATAGATAGTAAATCTTTTTCCTAGATATTTGAGACCGATAAAAATCGGTATCATATTCAGTGGAATGTAAATTAAAGTGTACGCGAGTTTTATGTGGAAAAAGGTTTTGAAGATTTCCTGTATCAGAATTGTGACACCAGCAAAACCTCCAGGGAATAACCCGCCGGCACTAACCAAAGTACTCAGGTTGAAACCCATCAAAAGTGCACCAAGTGTGCAGAAGAGAAGCCTTTTGCCCTCTTTTTTTGTCCTAGTCATTATAATATCCCCCATTACATGTTTTTACCGTTCTCTATTCTATCATAATTGTTGACACCTTGCCATTTGTTTGAGTATAATAGAATGTACTTTTAATGTATGTGAAATTTTACAAATTTACTTTCAAGGAGGACTAAAATTTGGAACAAAAACGTGGTAAATTTAATAGTAACTTCGGCTTCCTGATGGTAACTATCGGAACTGCCGTAGGACTAGGAAACCTTTGGAGCTTCCCTTACAAGATGGGTGTAGGTGGCGGATTTGCCTTCCTATTAATATACATTGTAATGGCAATCTTCGTAGGATATCCTTTAATGATGGGTGAAATTGCCCTAGGAAGAAAAACTCAGAAAGCGGCCATTGCTGCATTCGAGCAGTGCGACAGCAGATTTAAGTTTGTCGGATTCCTTGAAATGCTGGTGCCATTTTGCTTGCTTTGTTTCTACTGCACCTTCGGTGGCTATGTAATCAAATACTTTGTAGCTAACCTAGGCGACATTTTCGGAGCATCATGGGGTGTTGGCGGAACAGATTCAGGAGAATTCTTCGGGACATTCATTTCCAGCGGAGCACCAGCAGTTGCATACGGCCTGCTTTTCCTGGTTATGACATCGCTAATTTTAGTTTGCGGTGTTGCTGAGGGTCTGGAAAGATTCTCAAAGTTTGCAATGCCTGTACTATTCGTAATGCTTTTAATCGTAGTAGTTAGAAGCTGCACACTTCCAGGCGCTATGGAAGGCGTGAAATTTATCTTTACACCAGACTTCACGGTGTTCGAAGGCAAAGGCTGGCTCAAGGTTTTGGGCTTAGCAGGAAGCCAGATGTTCTTCTCACTGTCACTTGGTTCATCAGCTGTAATCGCATTCGGTTCATACCTGAACAAGGACGCTAACATCGAACAAAACTCACTGATTATCCCATTTGCGGATACTATCGTAGCAGTTCTTTCCGGTCTTGCAGTTATGCCGGCCGTATTCGCTTACGGACTTCAGCCTGCAAGCGGCCCAAGCTTACTGTTCGTATCACTACAGGCAGTATTCAACGGCATGGGACGTTTCGGAACATACTTCGGTGCTTTCTTCTACCTATTAGTATTCTTCGCAGCTATCTCTTCATCCATCGGAATGATGGAAGGTGGAATTGCTCCATTTACAGATATGGCTCATAAGAAAGGTAAGAAGGCAAAGAGACATCTGTATGTTTTGTTCATTACATGTACTGGAGCACTTGGTTCAACCCTTGTATCCATGGACGCTCTTGGATCATCCGGCTTCTGGCATCCGTTCGGACTGAAGACATGGCTAGACTTCTTCGACTTACTTGGCGAAGGAATCTTCATGCCGCTAGGTTCACTGCTTATGACAATAGTTTTAGGATGGACCAGAAGACATTACATCGACGATGAAATTGCACTATCCAGCCCGTACAGATCGCGCAAATTCGTTAATCTCTGTCTGAGATACATAGCACCAGTATTCATGGTACTACTTATTATTGTACAGCTTAACTCATTCTTTAACTTTACAGATTTGATTTAAGCGACCTAGTTGACAGTTAGGTTAACAACTAAATCGATATATTACAAAACCCCGGGTCGGTTCACATTGAACATTGACTCGGGGTTCGTTTTTTAGAGTTCTCTTCTTCCCTCCATGGCCTTAAGCAGAGTAACCTCATCTGCATATTCCAGGTCGCCGCCAACTGGTATTCCGTTTGCAATACGGCTCACCTTAATTCCAGAAGGCTTAATGAGACGGGCAATATACATTGCCGTAGCCTCACCCTCAATATTAGGGTTAGTCGCCAGAATAATTTCCTTTACATCGCTATTTTGAAGACGTACAATCAAAGACTTCAGATTAATGTCCTCAGGCCCAATTCCATCCATAGGCGAAATTGCGCCGTGAAGCACATGATACAAACCATCAAATTCTCTGATTCTCTCCATTGCCATTACATCACGCGGACTCTCAACAACGCAGATAACGTCCTGTCTGCGGCTTTTATCAGAACAAATGGCGCATGGGTCCATATCAGTTAAATTTCCGCACACTGAACAATACTTCATCTCTGCCTTAGCCTCAGTAATAGCCTCGGCCAGATTTCTCGCCTCTACATCAGTCATAGACAAAATGTGAAAAGCCAGGCGCTGGGCAGTTTTGCCGCCTATGCCGGGAAGTTTTGATAATTCATTTATTAATTTAGCCAGGGGCTTTGGGTACTGTCTCATTGCAACCGTCCCACTGCGACCCTAGATAAGTCCCGGAATGTTAAGTCCTCCGGTAATCTTGCTCATTTCAGAATTTGAAAGCTCGTCAATCTGTCTCATAGCCTCGTTAACTGCAGCCATTACAAGGTCCTGAAGCATTTCAACATCGTCTGGATCAACAACTTCCTTATCTATTGTCAGGTTCACGATTTCTCTCTTACCGTTGGCAGTTACGCTTACAGCTCCACCACCTGCAGTAGTTGTGATTTCCTTTTCTTCGATTTCAGCCTGCATAGATTCCATCTGACGCTGCATTGCCTGAACCTGTTGCAACTGCTTCTGCATGTTTCCGCCACCCATTCCAGGTGCTTTTGTCTTAGGCTTCTTTCCTGCTCTCATACCTTTTCCCATAGTAAAAATCCTCCATATTTCATTAATTCAACTCTATTTTGTTGCCGTCTCGGCTTTTATTCAACTCTGACCTTAATGCCCAGATTCAACTTTTCCTCAACTTCTTTTGCCAAATCGCTATAGCCCGCATCCTTTGATGTAGCCTCGCTTCGGCCCGGTCCTACGCAAATCATCTTCATGTGTTTTCCCACAATCTGCTCCATAAGCTGACAAATGCTCTGCCTGTTGTCCTCAACATAATTCTTCATGAATTCGCTGCTACACACAACCTTAAACTCGTCGCCTCTGATGCCTGCAAGGCTGGCTCCCGATCTGATCAGGTTGAAGCTGCCCTTTATGTCTTCTCCCATTTCGAAAACACGCGCCCAGATGTGGTCCAGGTCATAGGCCGGCTCTGCCGATGCTTCTGCGCCTTGGCTTTCTGCACCTGATATCTGCATTTCTGCCGGGGTCTGCACGCCCACTTGACCCACGCCACCTCTATCAAAACCTGCAGCTCCCGCACCTGTTCTTGCACCGTCAAAAGCCCCAGTGCCTCCAGGCGCCTGACCTACTGCGGGGACTCTGTTGGTTTTGTTCCCCGATGTGTTGCCTTTGCCTGCGCCGGACGGAGCAAGTCCGCCGGACGTTGTAAGCCCCTCGGCAATGATTACAATTGCCAGTTCCAGGAGAACCCTAGGCTGGGTGGAATACCTTGCGTCGTTTATTGTTTTTGACAGGGTGAGAATGGCGTCGTTGATTTCGTCCAGAGAAATCTGCGCGCTCTGCTGTCTCAGTTTTTCTATGTTTTCCGAGGACATATTCAGCATATCTTCGGCGTTTTTTATGTATTTTGTAACCAGAAGGCCTCTGTAATGGCTCATCCAGTCCTTCATGAGCTGCTTAACGTCCTTGCCGTCGGAAAGAGCTCTCTCCACTGCGAGAAGCGCGCCTGCCACGTCGTGAAGGGCTACTCTTTCAGTTAGCTCGATGAAAAATTCCTCGGAGACTGTTCCCAAAAATTCAAGGATGTCATCGCGGTCCAATTTCTTATCTCCGCCTGCCAGGCACTGGTCCAATATGGACAGGCCGTCACGGACGGAACCGTCTGCATTGGCTGCCAGAAGGCGCAGGGCGCTGTCGGTAATGTCGATTCCCTTTTCCCTGCAAATGGCGCCCATATGGGTAATTAATGTCTTCTCAGGCACTCTTTTGAAGTCCAGTCTCATACATCTGGAAAGAATGGTCTGAGGGAGCTTCTGCGGGTCCGTAGTCGCCAGAATGAACATTACATTTTCCGGTGGCTCCTCTAAGGTTTTTAGCAGCGCGTTGGAAGCCCCTGTGGAAAGCATATGAACCTCGTCTATAATATATACCTTTTTCCGTCCCACTGCCGGAGGATATTTTACGCTTTCGCGAAGTTCTCTGATATTGTCAACGCCGTTATTTGAAGCCGCGTCGATTTCTATAACATCCATAAAATTGCCTTCTTTTATGGCCATACAGTTGGCGCAATGTCCGCAAGGGACCTCGTCGCCCTCAGGCTCCAGGCAGTTCACAGCCTTGGCAAGAATGCGGGCCGTAGTGGTTTTTCCCGTTCCTCTTGTCCCACAAAACAAATAGGCGTGGCTTACAGTACCTGTATTTATTTGATTCCTTAGGATCCTTACAATATGATCCTGTCCGATGATTTCCGAAAAAATCTCGGGCCTCTGTGTTCTGTAAAGAGCTGTGTACATTTTTCCTCCGAAATTCTGTTGAAAAAAAGATTGCCCTTATATAGTTCCGCAGGCGTTGGAGAAGGCTTATCTGCGGCACATAAGTACCTCCACTTATTGCTGCTTCCTTCCGGACCTGACAAGGTTCATGGCGTCTTATTGCGCAGGACCCAAACCATACCAGGCGGAACTATATAAAGGCAATCTTAAATTGTCATCCGTTATATTATATGTGTTTTCGAGCTGATTGTCAATCAATTATCTTATAAAGCTCGTCGGCTTCCGGCGGAGTTATGATCTTGCGGTTTCCCTCAGCGTCTGTTATGGTCAAACCATCGCCTGCCTCCTTAATTCTTCCGATGCAGGTAATCTTCACGCCCGCCTCAGTTACGGCATCTATGATTTCATCCTTCTTCTCCGGCGATGCAATAATGAGCATACAACCGCTGGAAATAAGTCTCATATAGTCCGCACCGTAGTGCTCGCAGATTTTCACTGTAACGGGCTCAACGGGAATGTCTGCACCTGCAACTTCGACGCCAAGGCCTGCAATCTGGCACATTTCCCAAATGGCGCCCAGAATTCCGCCCTCAGTTACATCATGCATGCCGTGAGTTCCAATTCTTCCAGCAATTACGCCCTCTTTAATTACGCTTACATTATCAAGAAGCTTGTCCGCAATTGCAAACTCTTCATCGGCTAAAACCTTCTCAAGCTCATCTCTGCACTCTGCCGCCGCAATTCCTGTGCCTTCCAGTCCTGCTGTTTTAGTCATGAGGATATAGTCTCCCACCTTCATGTCTTCGGCCTTCTGTGAAGCTCCCCTTAGGCCTCTTCCAATGGCTGTAGAAACAATTACAGGCTGGTTTACGGCTTTGGTAATTTCAGTGTGACCACCGATGATTTCGACCCCTGCTAGTTTTGATGCTTCGCCGGCCTGAGCCATAATTCGCTCGATGTCTGCCTCAGTTGTACCCTCCGGAAGCATTACGGCCAAGGTGATGCCCAGGGGCTCGACGCCGTTGCTGGCAATGTCGTTACACGAAATGTGAATAGCCAGGCGGCCCACGTCGGCGACGGAAGCCGTAATCGGATCCGTCGAAACCACGCACTCGTAGTCGCCGAAGTCCATGACTGCGCAGTCCTCGCCGATTCCCGCGCGAGTAAGCACCTCGGGTCTTTTATATGTTATTTTATCAATTACAATTCTTTGCAGCAAATCGCTGTCAAGTTTTCCTACTTCAAGCATTTTAAATCTCCTCGGGTTTTGCGCCCTTTTCCAGCCAGTCCGCAATGGTCGCCTCGTCAATAATCGGAACGCCTAGCTCCTTGGCCTTCTTGTTTTTACCCGACGTTGATGCAACATCGTTGTTAATTAGATATCCGGTTTTGGAGCTCACTGAGCCTGCCACCTTGCCGCCAGCCTTCTCAATTTCCGCCTTAAGAGCATCTCTGTTGGCAAAATTGTTCAGTGAACCTGTGATTACAAAGGTAATTTCCTTAAGAAAATCCGCACTTTCCTCTACAGTTTCATCTAAGGTCAGAACCTCTAGAAGGTCTGCAACTTCACGCTTGTGGCCTTCATCGTTAAAGAACGATACGTAGTCTCTGGCAAGAACTTCTCCAATTCCGTCGATTTCCAGCAGCTTCTCACGGGTCAGAGTCTCCATATCAGCCCATTTTCTCATACACGCCTTGGAAATCAGCTTGGCATTGGCAACCCCAATGCCTGGAATTCCAAGAGCATAAAGAAGTCTTTCCGGCGTAGTCTGACTCGCCTTCTCCAAGGACTTATCTAAATTATCAAAGGACTTGACTCCGAAACCTTCCATTTCCATTATATCATCTCTGTATCTGTTTAGCTTAAACAAATCTGCAAATTCCTTTATAAATCCTCTTGCGATGAATTTCTCAATAGTCGCCTCAGACAGGCCATCTATGTTAAGGGCGTCACGAGAAACGAATAAGGTAAAACTCTTAATCTGTTTTGCTAGACATTTTTCGTTAGTACAGTAAAGGGTTTCGACTCCCGTTTCATTTTTTACAACGGTCTTGCCACCGCAAACCGGACAGACCTGCGGAATTGCAATGTTGTTGCTGCCTGTCAGATTTTCTGCAATCTGCGGAATAATCATATTGGCCTTGTAAACAGTGATTCTATCGCCGATGCCCAGCTTCAGCTCGCGCATTACGCTAATATTGTGCACAGAGGCGCGGCTAACCGTAGTCCCTTCAAGATCCACAGGCTGGAAAATCGCCACCGGATTAATTAGCCCCGTTCTTGACGCGCTCCACTCAATTTCCATAAGCGTCGTTTCCGCCTCCTGGTCCATCCACTTAAATGCAATGGAGTCTCGCGGGAACTTTGCCGTAGTGCCAAGGCTTCTGCTGTATGGTATATCGTCCAAGGTCAAAACCAATCCGTCTGAGGGCAAATCGTTTTCGCTAATTTCCTCTTCAAATTTTCCCACAGCTTCTACTATATTTTCACTAGTAACCACGCGGTAGTCGACCACGTCGAAGCCTTGAGCCTTCAGCCACTTCAGCTGCTCCTCGCGGCTATCAGTCTCCTGACCGCCTTCAACTAGGTTAAAGGCAAAGAAGTTTACCTTTCTCACTGCCGTAATCTGAGTGTTCAGCTGTCTGACAGAGCCGCTACATAGGTTTCGTGGGTTTTTATATTTAGCATCAAGTTCTTCTATGGATTCGTTGATTTTCTCAAAGTCGCTATACTTAATTACGGCCTCGCCTCTAAGAACAAGTCTGCCCTTAAAAGGAATCTCAACCGGAGTGTTTTCAAAGACCTTAGCATTGGCTGTAATAACCTCTCCTACATCTCCATTACCTCTTGTTAAAGCCTTAATCAAGCGTCCGTCCTCATAGGTCAGGACAATTGTAAGGCCATCAAGCTTCCAAGATAGCAGCCCCTTATGATCACTTCGTTCTCTCAACCACGCAGCCAAAGCTTCTCTATCCTTCGTCTTGTCTAGGGACAACATTCTGCTAGGATGCTGCTCCTTAGGTAGCTCAGAGAGAATCTCATATCCTACGTTCTGAGTCGGGCTGTTAGCCATAATAATGCCCGTTTCTTTTTCCAGCTCAACTAGCTCGTCGTAAAGCTTGTCATACTCCAGATTAGACATTATTTCCGTAGCATCTTGATAATATGCCTTGGCAGCCCTGTTCAGAAGCGCTATTTTTTCTCTTATAAGACTTTTCTTGTCTTCCATTTTACATACCTTTTCAGATTTCTATATTTCTATATTCCTAAATTCCTATATTTTCTTCAGGCCCGGGAAGCCTTTTGCCAGCTTCTTCATGCCTACACTATCAAAAATTACACTAACAGTACTCTTGTCCTGGTCAATTACAGTTCCCTCGCCAAACTTAACATGGTGCACCTCATCTCCTGGAGCATAGTCAGCAGATGCAGCCTTTGCAGTCTGAGCCGCCCTTTCCTTTGTAGCGCTCTTGGCGTACTTAAGAGTGTCATAAGGCTTAGGACTTTCTGCCAGAGAATATCCGTCGAAGGACCCGGTAAAAACCCCCAAGTCCGTATCTCTACGGCTTCTTCTCTCATATATAGCATCGCCCTCAATAAGCTTCTTATCCACTTCTCTAAGGAACTGGGACTCCCTAGTGTAATCAGTTCTGCCATAAAGGGTTCTCATTGCCGCACTTGAAAGAATCAGCTTTTCCTTGGCGCGTGTCATGCCAACATAACAAAGTCTTCTCTCTTCTTCCATTCCGCTTTCGCTGTCAAAGGATCTGCTTCCAGGGAACAGCCCATCTTCTAGGCCAGGCAGGAATACCACGGGGAATTCCAATCCCTTTGCGCTGTGCATTGTCATAAGAACTACTGCGTCCTCGTTTTCATCGTGGTTGTCCACATCAGCCATTAAGGTCAATTTCTCCATAAACTCATCCATGGACGGAATCGTACCTGTCTCGGCACAATCCTTCTCATAATCATAGATTACGGACTTGAACTCCATCAGGTTTTCCATTCTGCCCTCGGCCTCAACAGTCTTCTCGCCCTCCAGTGCCTTCATGTATCCTGTTTCAACTAACAGCATATCATAAATTTCAGAAACCATCAGGTTTTCCTTTTCATTTCGGCATTTGTTGATGCAATTAACCATAGCCTTTACGCCGTTGTAAGCTTTGTTCGGCAAAGACGCTAGGATGTTGTCATCGCATAGTCCCTGGAAAATACTAAGACCCTGCATGCGTGCAAAAGCCTCGATTTTCTCCACTGACTTAGGACCCATGCCACGCTTTGGCTCGTTGATTATGCGGCGCAGCGAAAGATCGTCGCGTGGGTTCACAACCAGGCGCATGTATGCCATGACGTCTTTGATTTCCTTGCGATCGTAGTATCTCTGACCGGAGAGCACCCTGTAGGGAATGTCTCTTCTTGTCAAAGCATCTTCAAAGTGTCTGGACTGTGCGTTTGTTCTATATAAAATAGCAAAATCACTGTACTTGCGGCTGGAGTCCTTCATCATATCTATCTGCCAAGCCACTTGATATGCCTCATCTTTTTCCGTTTCTGCACGGAAATATTTTATCTTTTCCCCATCCTCGTGCTCAGTCCAAAGTTTCTTGGATTTACGGCCCTTGTTATTGGAAATAACGGAATGAGCCGCCGCCAGAATATTGGCTGTTGAACGGTAATTCTGCTCCAGCTTAATTACCTTAGCCTCAGGGAAATCCTTCTCGAAATCCAGAATATTTCTGATATCGGCGCCTCTCCACTGGTAAATGCACTGGTCATCATCGCCGACAACACAAAGGTTGTGGTGGGCATCAGCCATCATTTTAATAATGCTGTACTGAATGTGGTTGGTATCCTGATACTCGTCTACCATTATGTATTTGAAACGCTCCTGGTACTTCATAAGCACCTCTTCATCAGCTTTGAAAAGCTTCAAAGTGTTCAAAAGCAAGTCGTCAAAGTCCATAGCGTTATTCTTCTTCAGCTGAGTCTCGTATTCCTTGAAGACGTGGTAAATAATCTTCGCCTTATATGTATCATCCTCAACTCTTCGGAAACCTTCAGCGTCCAGTCCCTTTTCCTTGCTGTTGCTTATAACTGCAAGAATGTACTGAGGGCTGAATTCCTTATCATTTATATTCAGCGCCTTCAGAATATTTTTTACCAAAGTCTTCTGATCCGTGCCGTCGTAGATTACGAAGTTTTGATCGTAACCGATGCGGTCGTAATGATATCTGAGAATTCTAAGGCACATGGAGTGGAATGTCATAATCCACATATCACTGCAGTTGCCCACAAGGCTTTCCACTCGGGTTCTCATTTCCCCCGCCGCCTTATTGGTAAAAGTTACTGCAAGAATAGTCCACGGCGGAATTCCCTGCTCGATCATATATGCAATTCGCTCTGTCATTGTGCTGGTTTTTCCCGAACCTGCACCTGCAAGAATAAGCAGAGGTCCCTCCATGCACATTGCTGCTTCCCTCTGCTTGCTGTTTAATCTGTCCAAACTCATTAAATCCTTCTCCGGTCTATCTAAATTCTATCTTATTTATTTTCCAATATATTCTTCAGCCACGGCGCGCTCTCTCTGCACTCATGACTTTCTATGGTAAAAGTCACGTCGCTTCTGCAAAATCTATTTGCACATTCTATTATACGCTCCATGTCAAGGCTTCCGTCCATCAAAGCCCGATGCTGGTCCCCGCTTCCATCGTTATTATGCAGATGAAAATGGCCGATTCTGTCCCCCAAAATCTCAATCCAGCGGTAAACATCGTACTCCGGCAAACTCATAGCATTGGCATGCCCCACGTCCAAACAAAGCTTGATTCTCGGGTCATCCAAGGCATCCACCAGATTCTTCATCATCTGAGGCTCGTCGTCAAAAACATTCTCAATGTATATGGTAAAATCGTCCTTGCCCTCCATATAGCGCTTCCAAAAGTCCACGGATTTCTCCAAATGCCACTCCTTAAAATACATCAGCGGCTCGTACCCCGAGTGTACCACCATCCTGTTGATATTCAGTACTCTGCACGCTTCATAGGCTTCGTTAAGTCGCTCTATTCCCATATCCACGAATCGGTGGTCTATGCCCGCCGGAATAATCTCCGTAAAGGGTCCGTGCATAATTACACCCTTGGCTCCTGCCCCGGTGATTTCTCCCCTCATGTACTCCAAGGTTCGATCAAAACTCCCAGGGTCCAAATTTTCTGAAATGCATATGTCATTCAGTTCTATATTTACATTGTTTTCTTTCGCCACCTCTACAGCATTTTCTGAAAAAGTGGCAATATATATTCTACTCATAGTTCCCCCTGCCGGTTTTAGCGAAAAAAAATGAGACAGGGTGACTGGGCCTGTCTCGAAAAAAGAATGAAAAGCCAGGTCATCCGGTTCCTACGTTCAAAAAAAGGACTGTGGATAACCCCACAGCCCGTATTTGCTGTTCTGATTCCTATCCCGGTTCCTCGCCGGCCAGAAAAGATATATTCCATGCAGGTCTCCTGGCTCTGGTATCATCGCACATTTCTCCTTCCCGAGTTGCCTCAGTGGTTCTGGAAATTAGCTCCTCCGTTACAGTGGCGGGACCGCGCAGGATTCGCACCTGCTTCCCTCTTAGCCATTTACGAACACTGGAAGTTTTGATAAAAAACGGTTACGTAAATGGAACATAGAACAGTATTTCATTACACAACTATTATACTTGAAATTCTTACCTTTAGCAAGCTAAATCTTGTGTAAATTCCATTAAAAAGCATATTATTTTGCTCTCATATTTTCTCCATTTACTGCACTGATGCGTTGCGCTTATAGATGCAGTTCTGCTCTGTCAGGTAAGGCCCCATATTTGGATTTCTGTCTGCCAGTTCAAAGGCCTGACCTGGCTGCATGAATGGCTTTATAACCTCAGCTAATTTTGGGAAAAGCTCGAATTTGCTTCCAATATAATCGATGGCAAAAGCTAAATGTGGAATTCTTTCATCTTCATTTTGTGCGAAGATTGTCCATACTGCATTTACTCCGATCTCGCCTTCCAAAAACTCGGCAAGGGCTTCTGCAAGGCCTGCGGGCGTTCCGTTAACAGGCATATATGTAACCTTGTCGTGGTCAACTTTCTTTACCGTCATGCCCTGAGTCGCAGAATCATATTCTCCAAGAGCTTCACGATTTAAAATAATGTTATCTCTAAATGGCTCGATTACAATTCCTGAGATTTCATCAGGTAGTTCTATGAGAATATTTCTTAACATAGAAAATTCTAGTTCGATAAGCTTCTCCAAATCAAACTTTCCTTCTGCTGAGTCTTTCTCAAAAAATGCCGGAATCATAGTTTCTTCGTTTTCATTAATTAGAAGCTCAAAAGTAATGTTCTGATTTTCCTCTAGTCTGCAAGGAATGAATACCTTCTTTCCTTGCAAGCTATTGTATAACTCTTTTTTATTCTGTGTGTTATCACTCATGGTTTATATCCCCCTAATATCTCGTGCGATTTATTTCGCCAATTTACAGTATAATTATATCATTTTCTTCCTCAATTGAACAGAGGACTCTTCGTAAGCTGTCTGCCTAGATGAGTCCTCATGTCCTTATAGGAATTTATGATAGCCTATTTTATTTTGCCCAAACTCTGCTTGCGTACTTGCTGTTCTTAAGAGTAGTCTTTGTGATTAACTTGCCCTTCTTGTCGTATACGCGAACCTGAGTCTTGTAGTAGTAACGTTTAGCCTTCTTACCCTTAGTATAAGTGTAAGTGTTTGCTTTCTTAGTCGCTGCTACCTTATAGCTTCCGTTCTTCTTTGTTGAACGGTAGAAACTGTACTTAACGTTGTAACCAAGTTTCTTAAGTGCCTTAATGTCTGTCTTAGTCTTCTTAGTCATCTTAACGTTAACTTTTACAGTCTTCTTCTTTGTCTTTGTTGCAACTGTTGTAAGCTTCATCTTAGAAGCAATCTTCTTTGCTTCCTTGACCTTATCAACCTTGTCATCATTGTCATCTACGGTAATTCCTGCTTCCTTAGCATCAACTAGTCCGAATTCACTGAAGTGTGTAGTATCGAATACGTAGTAATCCTTCTTAGCTTCTGTTACACGCTTACCATCCATTACGGTGAATTTGTCTGCACTATCGAAGTGAACTGCTGCAACAGTCTTATCAAGAAGCACTGCAGGAATAGGAAGTTTAACAGTAATCTTACCATTGAACTGGCTGATTACCTCATTTCCCGACATTATAGTCAGCTTATAAACAGCTGTGTTTTCACCAGTTAGCTTCTTCTGTTCTTCAGTTGCAGTCTTAGCCTTATTAATGTTAACAACAACAGTTGCTCCCTTAGCATCCTTAGAAATCTGAGCTAAAGTTTCCTTATCAATTGTCATTTCGCCCTGTTCTGACTTAACAGTTACAGTAGCCTGAGTATCCTTAACAATTGAATTTACCATATCCTTAGGAAGTTCTAGCTGAATATTGTCTGCGCCCTTTGAGTCAGATGCTGCAACATCTAGAACGATTTCCTTAGAATTATTTTCTTTGGCCTGCTTGATGATTTCTTCCTGGTTTTCCTTCTTAACAGTTACCGTTGCAGTTGATTCAGTTGTTCCGTCTGCGTTGGTTTTGTTAGAAACCGTTACTTCTGTAGGTGACTTGGTTGTTGTGGATGCGCCAGAACCGGAAGTTGTTACGTCCTTGGCTTCGTCTGCACCCGGCGTTCCCCACTTGTCGGAGCCTTCCTCTTTAGTGAAGTCATCAGTGTAGTGGAAGACGATTACGTCGTTGTTGTTTAAGTACTGCTCTGCTACTCCCCAGACAGGGTGTGAACCATTTAACGTATACATCCAACCTGATTTTTTTCCGTTAGTGAATTCAGCTAATTCTTTTCCATCCTTTGGAGTGATTCCCTGAACGTAATTACCGCTTTTATTCCTCCAGCTATATCCAGCTTCAGTCAAAGCTTTTTCAAATACGTCTTTGACAGTTGAATTAATTCCTACTGTGTATTCTCCTTTAATCCATTGCTGAAGATTACCATCAGTTAAAGTATGAATTTCCTTATCAACTTCACAATTATGTATTCTGTCGCCCCAAAGTGCAAATGATACAGTAATAGTTTTAGGAGTTTCTGTTGTGTCAGGTTTTAAAACTGCTATTTTGATTTCGGTCGATGCTCCCTCATACTTCAGTGTGATTACTTGCGTTCCGTAGGTTGCAGAATTGAATCCTATGATTTCAACTTTTGCTTGTTCTTCTTCGGAAAGTATTTTTTTCTTTCCATCCGACCAAAAGGCAGTAATCTTCATTCCATTCAATTCGAGATTCTCTCCAATTAGATATCTCGTTTTATAGCCATCCTCTATTCTTAGTCTAGTAACTACAGGTTTTTCGCTAAGCACTGGGTGTTTTTCTCCCTGGATCCAGTTTTTGTAGCTTGTTTTAGAAGAATTAAGCTTATTCAAAATGGTTCCGTCGCTAAGTTCCTTTTCTGTTGCTGCCTGGCTATGTTTTTCTTCACCTACAGACACGCCTTCCAAAGTTCCACCAATGCCTTTTAATGTTCCGCATGAATCGAGGAAATAATTTGTCGCTGTTCCACTTTTCTTGGTAAAGTCATTCAAACAACCAATAATGCCTCCTACATATTGTCCCTCGCCTTTTATGCTTCCATAGAAGACATTGTCACTAATTGCTAAGGCGCCCTTTATATTATAACCATCGCCTGTGTCATTATATACTTTATGTCCGCTATCATCACCTAAAATGCCTCCGATTTTTTCTTTCCCCATAATGCTAGCATTGACATAACAATTATGTATTTGCACAACTGGTGTACCTGGTGCACCGTAACCTTTACCTAAAATGCCTCCGACATGGTTTCCAGTCGCTTCTACGGTACCTAGAAACGCACTGTTTGTAATATCGCAAGGTCCCATTGACTGTCCCTTGCTTCCAATTAGACCACCAACCTGATCAACACCATAAACCGTTGCATAGCTTACACTTGATTCAACAGTCCCGTTAAAAGCTGCAGCAAATGATCCGATGTAGCTCTGTGTTTTATCATACCCAATAATAACATTTTTTTCAATTTTACAATTTCTGATATTGATTGCGTTAACGCCAGAACCTACGCCACTTATAAACCCTGATTTTAAGATATTTGTGCCTTCTTTAATGGTTACATTTTCTATATCTATGGTTCTAAGTTTCTCTACATCGTCAACATATTCTCCCTCTTCACCATAGTCAACAACATACGTGTCTACCAGCCCATTGCTGTCAACGTGCTTTCCATAGATGTTTAGATTTTTTACAGTTGCTCGTCTTACATATTTAAACAATGGCTTTCCGTGATCAGCAATAGTAATTAAGTGCCCATTTCCATCAAATACACCTGAAAAAGGGTTAAGACTTTTTCCTCGATCGTTTTCATCGCCATCAGGTTTTAAGTTTCCAATTGGGGCCCAATCATCTGGCAATTCTATGTTCTCACATAGTTTTATGTTTTGTCCGCTAAAATCAAAGGAGTCATTACCATTCGTACCTTCTACTAAAGCTTTCATTGTCCTTAAATCATCTACAGTTTTGATCAGAAATGGTTCGTTTTCAGTTCCCTTACCTTCTAGTTTAACAACGCTTGCAGGATCTACAAAACTAAGTTTTAATGGATCACTTACGATTTCGTCCGTTTTTCCGTTTTCAAACACGCTAGCCTTAATAAAATAATAACGATCGCCTACAACGTTCTGCGACGGTAGCATCGCAATGTAATTCTTTGCTGAGATATTATTGGTTGAGTCCACAGTACGATGTCCTTTATTTACTACACTGCATCCGTCAACTATTGTCGCATTTTCCATTGAATTTGTCTCACTTGTGTAGATGTCAAATCTATATGGGATTCCTTCAATAAATTTTTCTCCATCAGATATAGTTTCCCAATATATTGTCGGCTTTCCGTTACAATAGAATTTAGTGCTGTTATTATGTTCATACACCTTAGGATGAGTAATAAACTCAGGTGCAGTTAATGAATCTTTATCTACCGTATATTTGAATTTTCTTGATAAGGTTTGATATTTTGTCTTGTTTACGGTGTTGGTCACAACGCACTGATAAGCCGTAGTTCCAGCGTACTTAATAGGCGGAACATATTCTGATGTGGATGCCTCATTGATTTTTTTTCTGGACTGACCTATGAATTTATACCATTCATAGCTGAGCTCACCTGTCCCCTCTGGGCAAGACGCTTCAACTGACATAGACTTGGGATCCGCCTTCTGTACAGTCATAAATTCATCAGACTGCTTTGTAATAATAGGTGCATACGATTTTTGACTAATAATTAAGGTGTATTTAGTTTCCGGCACGGTTACTGTACCTTCTCCTGTGTAGCGAACAGTAATCGGTACTAAGATTTCCCCTTCCTGATCCTTTGAAAATGAATCAATTGAATACCATCTTTCTTCGTCATATTTTTCTTCGCCTATATATATTTCTGTATCAGAATTTGTCGCTTTCAGCGTTAGCTTGACAGAAGGCTGTAATGTATTTATGCCGTATGACAATTTATATGGATCATTTTTTTGGTTGAAAGCAGGATTTATAAGGTTATCGCCCCCGTCCTTGTCTCTTACTTCGAAAGTCTTTAAGGTCAAACTTTTCATGATATTGTATTTATACGTAACAAATGCATTTTCGATGAATTGCTTTTTCGCATCATCATATTTTCCAACAGTTACTGTCAATACATTAGTTTGTCCAACTTTGCAATTGTCCAAAGCGCCTGGAAGCACAAAGATTTTATTTGTTGTTGTTTTTACTTTCGTATCATTTACTCCTTTAACTTTTTCATCATTTAATCTGACTCTATAATAACACCCATCTTCAACAGCTTGTTGTGAGCATTCAATTACTGTCCCCGCCAAACGGAAATCTGGTAAAGTAATATTATAATCTGACTGTTCTTTTGAGAAGTTATACTCTTTAATTTCATTACCAGTTGACTGATTTGATATTAGGAATTTTATATTCTTTACATAGTCATTTGATACAGTTTCTGCGTAAACATCACTATTGTCCTGAATGTAACAGAAATTCGTAAACAAAAGAAAGAAAATTAATAATACAGCGGTAATCCTTCTTCCCACTGCTGTTTTTCTAGAACCAATCATGATATGTTTCCTTCCTACTGATATATGCCTCACAGAGATTCTTTCTATGAGGCATATATCAATTAATTATTCATGTACAATATTATAAATTGTATTTCCATCTGAATCCCATGCAGTTTCGGTATAAACGTACTTTAGAACAATTTCATCACCGTCTTGAATTGTATACTGATTCATCATCTTACCATGGTTAGGATTATCAGGGAATGATGGTTGCTCTCCATTTACAGTATACATCCAACCCCAATCCTTTGACCATCCGCTACCGTCAGAATTGTATTGATGATCCACGTTCTGTTCTACATAGCCTACAAATGATTTCAAATGGAAAACAGTTTGAGTATTGTCGTAGTAATCAGGATAAGAAGTCCACGCCGGTTCATAGAAGCCTAAAGTGTCGTTTACTTCTTCGTATAAGTTTCTTCCTGCATTCAAAGTAATTCCACTTTCAGC
Organism: Clostridia bacterium; assembly: GCA_030537495.1. Classification (GTDB taxonomy): domain Bacteria; phylum Bacillota; class Clostridia; order Peptostreptococcales; family Anaerovoracaceae; genus Senimuribacter. Next base: position 84,378 of record JAUNMH010000001.1, read on the forward strand.
CGAAGTATCAACAACAATTGAGGTTCCTGCCTCTTGATCATAAAACTTAATAGTATAATTTGCTGTTCCGCCATTGTCTGCTGCAAAAACACTTGCTGTCGTAGCAAATACCATAACTAGTGTTAGGACTAAGGCTAGCCCTTTCTTCATTCTGCTTTTATTCATGATTCTCCTCCTTGAATAAAACTCTGTTGACATTTCTAATCGCTCATGGCAGTACAAGCTATTCAAAATGCACATGTCTGTTAGTATTAAATTCTCGGCGACTGCCCGCCATTTACGTTGCGGTTGAGTTGCACACCTCTCTCGCCCCGTGGCTTTTAAAGTATTAAAAAAAACAACGACCATATAAATCGTTGCTCCTGTGACATATTGTAAACCAAGTCCCGCGCTACCACGAGATGCATCAAGACCTTAATTTCTCAGTCTTTCAGTTGTTCTGTAGGTCTTCTGACTCGTACATTCAGGAGTTTCTCCATTTCTATCAAAACTCACAGCGCGCTCTTTTCGCCTTCTCTCCGGACCATTACAGTCCTTCCAATGACCGGTTTTCACCGCACGCAGACATTTCGTTGTCGATTTTCAGCAATCAACTTTCATCTGCATGGAAACAGCACTTTGTACTCACAGCTACTAAGGATATGCTTTGCCTTATCTGCAAAGCTGCTATCCACGTGTTCAGGAATTTCACCTGATTCCCTTGTTCAGCTTGAACAAGAATGCGTGTCCGCTCGGCACTGCTGACGCTTCTTACGCCTCGTCTACCTCCATGCGGGTCGCGCATTTGCCACAAAAGCACTAAAGTTTATTAAATTGTCATTACTTAGATTGCTTTTCCAATACTCTTGCGGCGACAATCCTATTTTAAAAGAACAATTAAAAAAGACCGCCCATTCTCCAGACAGTCTCACATAAATCAAAATCCATTATCTTTCCCCATTCATAGTTTGCAACTTATTCCTAATAGGTGCTTACCACTATGTTGGTTTTGATATAAAAATTGATGCCGCTCCTGTTCCTGGGGAATCGTTTACACCGCTGAAATAACTCGTCTCCTGGCTTGTCCTGTCATTGCAGGCATTACAGTTGCCGGTCAGCCGGGGACTCGCACCCCTCTTCCGTTAGTCATTTCCTTACACATACAGACTAACACAGTCCCGTCACAAAATCAACATGAATTTTAGGGAGAGGATGTTGCTGGCAGTTATTGTTATTGTCTTCAATCTATCAGATGTAGGACATTCTAGCATTTTGGACCCTGCCAGTACCAAAGTTGGGGCTGCCTTCAAGAAGTCTGGCGGAGCTTTTGTCACTTTTGATGAAATAACTAGGTGAATGTGGGTAATTCTAGTCCTAAAACGAAAGCAATCCAGCCAAAATTAATGGTCTGGATTGATGAAATGGTCATATTCTAGTTAAAATGAGGTCTATTTTGGTACTGGCAACTCTGAATCAGCTGGATGTGCCAGAAATGATAGAATTCGCCGCACCTAGCGCCAGTAGTGGCGCTCGTTGTTAATCATATAAAGCAGAGCATTTACAATGCATGCGGCGATGTTGCTGCCGCCCTTACGGCCGGCCGCTACGATGTAAGGAGTGTCGGCGCTCATAATAAGTTCCTTGGACTGGACTACGTTTACGAAGCCTACTGGTACGCCGATGATGCCGATAGGATTGATCTTGCCCTCTTTCATTAAGTCGTAAAGAGTTACAAGGGCTGTAGGGGCGTTGCCGATGGCGAAGATAAAGTTTTCATCCATGGAGGCAGCTTTTTTCATGCTTTCAGATGCGCGAGTCTCGCCAGAAAGTTTTGCGGCTGCTGCAACGTCTTCGTCGGCCATGAAGCAGTGAACCTGGCCGCCGTACTTGCCAAGGGAAACCTTATTGATGCCGGCTTTTGCCATATTAGTGTCAGTTACAATGGATGCACCGTTTTTGATGGCTTCCATCATCTTAAGTGCAACGTCTTCTGAGAAGCGAAGGTTGTCTGCATAGTCAAAGTCTGCACTTGTGTGGATGCAACGCTTTACGATTAGCTCAGTGTTAGCTTCAAACTTTCTGTCACCTAGTTCGCTGGTGATGATCTCAAAGCTTTTGGTTTCAATATCTCTAGGTTCTACTTTTTCAATTAAATCTCTAAGCATTTTCCAAGCCCTCCTCAAGTATTCTGTAGATTTCTTCCATGTTGAGATTTGCTCTAATGGAATCTGCCAGAATATCGTACTGTTTTTCTTTATATTCCTTGTAGCTTACAGTTGCTACATCTTCCATTTCAACACCCTTTGCTTTTGCAAGAGCCTTTACGATTACTGCGCCGATGCCGTCACCATCAAAGACTCCGTGAACATAGGATCCGAAGACCTTGTCGCAGTAAGCTCCGTCGGACTTTGTTTCTCCAGTTACGCTGTCAGTAATAGTTAATAGCGGCTTTGCGCCTTCCTTAAGTTCAGACTGACCCATATGGATTTCATAGCCTTCAGCCTGAATGTCTACGCCACACAATCCGCCAAATACAGATTCTTCACAGTGGAATTTGCCGCTGACTCTCGTTCTTGTCTTTTCTTCCATGAAGACTGTGTCGATTGGAAGAAGTCCCATGCCACGAACCTCGCCTGAAGTTTCAACTCCTGATGGATCAGAAAGAGTTTCTCCAAGAATCTGATATCCACCACAGATACCGAAGACAATTTTGCCGGCGCCAGCCTGCTTGAGGACAGCCGCCTCTAGGCCGTTTTGACGCATCCACAGAAGGTCGGAAATTGTATTCTTAGAGCCTGGAACCACAATCATATCAGGGTTTCCCAGCTCTCCTGCGCTCTTAACATATCTTACAGAAACTCCCGGAATCATTTCCAGTGAGTTCAAGTCTGTAAAGTTTGAAATTCTAGGCAGACGAATAACTGCAATATCTATAAGGTCAACCTGAGCTGAGCCTACAAGTCTCTCGCTCAGGCTATCTTCGTCTTCAACGTCAACATACACATATGGCAGGGTTCCAACTACTGGAATTCCAGACTTTTCTTCCAAGATGTGAACGCCTGGGTCTAAAATGGTCTTATCCCCGCGGAACTTGTTAATAACGAGGCCTTTGACCATTGAGCGCTCGTCCTCTTCAAGAAGGTCAACGGTTCCGATAAGCTGAGCAAACACTCCGCCCCTGTCGATGTCGCCGACTAGAAGAACCGGTGCCTTTGCCATCTTCGCCATACCCATATTTACAATGTCCTCGTCCTTAAGGTTAACCTCAGCTGGGCTGCCTGCACCCTCAATTACAATTATGTCGTTTTCCTCAGATAGACTATTAAAAGCTTCCATAATGGCAGGAACCAAATTGTGCTTATACGCGAAATAGTCCACCGCGCTCATAGTGCCACGAATTTCTCCATTCACAATTACCTGGCTGCCAACGTCGTTAGTCGGCTTTAACAGAATAGGATTCATTCTAACGTCAGGCTCGATTTCTGCTGCCTCAGCCTGCATAACCTGGGCACGCCCCATTTCCAGGCCGTCAGCTGTAATAAAAGAATTCAGCGCCATATTCTGCGATTTAAAAGGTGCAACCTTGTATCCATCCTGCTTGAAAACCCTGCACAAACCTGCAGTTACCAAGCTTTTTCCTACGTTTGACATGGTTCCCTGAACCATAAGTACCTTTGCCATTTTTCGCTCTCCTCGCTCAAAATTTTATCAAAACTATTTCAAAATTTCTTCCATCGCTGCCATAAATCTATCGTTTTCTTCTCGCAGCTTCACGGCAATTCGCCAAAAGCCCTTGCCCAGGCCCTGATAATTGCTGCAATCTCTTATGAGAAAGCCTTTTTCCAAACATTTATCGTACAGATCCTTAGGACCCTGGAAAAAAATATAGTTGGCATTGGAGCCATAAACCTTCAGCCCCAGCCCTCTAAGCGCCGCAATAAGTCTCACACGCTCAGCCTCAATAGCCGCCAGGCTAGTCGCCACATATTCTTCTTCCTGAAGGGCTGCAACCCCTGCCGCCTGTGCCAAATTAGAGAGATTCCAAGGTTGTCTAACCTTGTCCAAGGCTCCCAGAGTTTCCTCATTATCACAAAGACAATAACCCAGTCGCACACCCGCCATGGCATACAACTTGGTAAAAGCCTTCAGAATTACCAGGTTTGGGAATCGCTCCAGCTCATTTTGCACCGAATACCGCGCCCTCTCCTCAATGAAATCCATGAAGCACTCATCCACCACCAGTGTCACGCCCATGTCCGCACACTTTTCGGCTATTCTCTCCATGAGAACCTTCTCAGTCAAAACTCCTGTAGGATTATTGGGATTACATATAAACATAATATCCAAATCCTCAGTAATAGCATCGAGAATGTCTTCTTCTATGGTAAAATCCTTTTCCTCATATAGTTTATGGTATTTAATGTCACAGCCTACAGCCCCTAAAGCTTCCCCATATTCCGAAAAACTAGGTGCTGTCAGCAATGCCCTCCTAGGCTTAAGCGCAAAGACAAGGTCCAAAATCACCTCTGCTGCACCGTTTCCAAAGAAAATTTTGTCGCCGGAAACGCCCAGGTGCGCTGAAAGAGCCTCTCTCAGCTCGGACGCGTTGACGTCCGGATAGTGATTGATTTCAGATGCTGCGCTGCATATTGCATGAACCACACCTGCCGGCGCGCCGAAAGGGTTGCAGTTGGAGGAGTAATCCGTAACGTTCTTGTGGCGGTAAATGTCGCCGCCGTGTGTATTTTTGCTCATATATTTTCCTTAATTAATGATATTTTGTCATGGTTCTTAGTTCTAGATTATGCCCAAAAGAATTAGAACCGTCAAGGTGTGCAGTACTGCCAGAATTGCGACTGTAATTCCGCCACCGCAGACCATTAGTCTGTTTGCTCTGCGTATATCCTCGACTTCAACAGGTCTGATGGCGTCGCCAATAGTTGGTTTCTCATAGAGTTTACCAAAGTAGTAGGCATTGCCTGCCAGTTGAATCTGCAGGGCTCCCGCCACTGCTGCCTCGGTCTGGGCTGAGTTAGGGCTTGCGTGATTGTATCTGTCTCTCTTGAAAATTCTCCAGGCGCCCTTCATGCTCTCTCCGCAAACACCTGCGGCCAGAACAAGTATCAAACCTGCTAGACGCGATGGAATATAATTGGCCACGTCGTCTAGCTTAGCAGCGTATCGACCGAAGTTGATATACTTGTCGTTTTTATATCCAACCATTGAGTCCATGGTGTTTATTCCCTTATAAACTAGCATTAGAACGGGGCCGCCTATTACAAAATAGAATAGGGGCGCGAAGACTCCGTCGGAAAAGTTCTCTGCAATGGTTTCTACCGCCGCCTTAGTTATGCCTCTCTCATCTAAGCCTTGGGTATCCCTGCCAACTATCATGGAAACCGCATCCCTGCCGTCTTCTATTGTTCCGTTTTTTAAGGAGTAATATACCTTCATGCTTTCAACTTTCAAGGATTTTACCGCTACGAACTGATAGCAGATTATTGCCATGACTCCCACAGCCAGTGCCGTATGAACCTGGAAGCATAGCTTCAAGATCAGCCATGGAACCAGTCCGCTAGCTGCACAAATGCATATAATGAGAGCGAGGCCTGCTACCCTTTCTCCTCCCGGTGTTTTCGGAAAAACCTTCCTAAGAAATTTTTCCATTACTTCAATTGCCTTTCCTATTAGCCTTACGGGATGATAGAAACATCTAGGGTCCCCAATTATTAAGTCCAATATAAAGCCAATTACCAAAGCAATTGCCGAATATTTTAACATTAGCTTATTTTCTCCAAATCGTTATTATAAATTATAGTTGTGTCCAGCGGGTTCTCCCGGCTGAACCTTGGACCTAACCGCGTTTCCTGCCGTAGGCCTCACATTTTGCCAGAAATGCTGCCGGCACCTTAGGGTTCCCGTAGTAATAAAGATGTGGAAATCCTACCATTATATTTTCACTCTGGTGCATGCACTTCCAGCTTCTGCTGCCCACAGGCTTTCTCGCTGTCATAGTTTCTCCATTTGAAGTAGAGTCAAAATAGTGGAACTCGTGGGCAGGAATAGGTCCCGGCTCCACGCCCTTCAGAAATTCTCCGCCTTCGTCCTCGAGGGTAACGTAACCAAAACGTCCAAGTCTCTGGGTTTTGAACGCCTTGCCTTCGATAACGCCAACGCCTTCATAGGCCTTGCCTTCGTTATCTTCAAGGCTTTCGTGAAGATACATGAATCCGCCACACTCTGCCAAAACAGGCATTCCGCCCGTAGCGGCAGCTGCAATGCTGTCACGCATGGGCTTGTTGGCTTCCAGTTCCTTGGCATAAAGCTCCGGATAGCCTCCGTAAAGAATGAGCCCAGACACATTTTCAGGCATTTTCTCGTCCTTTATAGGCGAAAATTCCACAATCTCCGCACCCATCTTCTGTAGCAGTCTCAGGTTATCCTCATACATAAAGCAAAAGGCTTCATCCCTTGCAACTGCCAGCTTTACAGGGTACTTGCCTTCAGTATGAAAGTCGAAGGCTGCTCCTGTGGGTTTTGATACTTCAACGTCCGGCGCGCCTTTCGCCAGCTCTACTAAAGCATCTAAATCTACGCTATCCTCAATTATCTCAGAAAGCTTCTGCAGCTTTTCCTTAATGTTTTCTATTTCATCAGGCATAACAAGACCCAGGTGTCTGCTCTCCAGAAGGCAGTCCGTGACCTTAGGCAGATATCCGAGAACGCGCGCTCCGCACTCCTCTTCAATATGAGCCTTAAGTCCCTGATAAATCATAGGACTCACCTGATTCAAAATGACGCCCTCAATGTGGCTGTCCGTCCTATATTCCTTGAAGCCCTTGACAAAGGCCGCTGCCGAGCCGCTCATGCCTTTAGCATTTACAATTAGAACTACCGGTGTATCTGTTACGCGGGCTACGTCGTAGGCGCTGGCTCTGGTGCTTGTTCCGCCCAGACCGTCATAATACCCCATAACGCCCTCGATGACTGCAATGTCACAATCCCTGCAGTTGTCGGCGAGAATCCATCTCACAATGTGCTCAGGTGCAAAGAAAGTATCCAAATTTCTGGACTTTGCGCCGATTACCTTGCTGTGAAACATAGGATCGATATAGTCGGGGCCGCACTTAAAGGAGCACGGCTTCACACCCTTATTTATCAAAGCCTGCAGAATTCCGCAGGTTATCAATGTCTTTCCGCTTCCACTGGCTCCCGCCGCCAGCAGTATTCTTGGAACCTTCATCTATTCCAATTCCTTTCCCGTAAACGCTACAATGTATATAGGGTTTTCGCCCTTCATCATGGTGTAAGGCCCAACCTTGTGGCCTTCCGCTGAGGTTACCTGGCTGATTTCCACGCTTCCCTCGCGTCCAAATTTTTTGCTACATTCCAGTGCCTGAGCCATAGACTCAAGTGCAATGCAGTTTATAACAAAACGGACTGAGCCGCCTTCGCCGGCCGCTTCGCTTGTACCTGCCGAGCCGGCAGTCTTGCCGCCTGCCTGGCTGCTTCTTCTGCAGCATTCTGCTACGATTTCTTCCATATTCCCCGAAGATCCACCGATAAAAACATGGCTCGGTGCAGGCAATCCTTCCATAGCCTCCGGCGCCACTCCTGGGACTATGGTAAAGTTGTCGCACATAAACTTCTTCTTGTTTTCTTCGGCTAGGGCAACGGCTTCTTCCTTTTTCTCCACGCCGTAGACATGACCGCGCGATGCGATAATGGCCATTTCTATGGAGACAGAACCAGTTCCTGAACCTATATCATAGCAAATTGAATCCTCTTCAAGGTTCATTCTGGCAATGGACGCACTTCTCACGTCGAACTTAGTCATAGGCACCTTGGCCCTGATAAACTCTTCGTCGCGACGTCTCGCTAGCTTGTTGATTCTTGTATTTTCCCAATCCTCATTAACTGCGCAAACAACGCAAAGAGGATCATTTTCGTAATTTTCAAAATCTTCGCCATAGCCGGAGACGATTTTCTCATCCTCATATGAAAGCTTCTCGCCTACGTAAAGTTTTACCTTATCCAGGCCATAGTACTTCAGCTTTCCTGCAAGTCCAGCCACATCGTCCTTCTTACCTAGAATGGAAAAAACTTTCTCATTGTCTCTTATCAGCGGTATCAGCGATGCCTCTCTACCGTGATTGCTTACAATTACAGCATCATCCCAGCTCTTCTTGATTTTGCTCATGAAATATGCCACAGACGAAATTCCTGCTATCTGACGCACCTGGCAACCTATATTTTCCAAGGCTCCTGCCAGTTTCTTGGCTCCACTATAGAATCCAGTGTCTCCAGACAATAGAACAGCAATTTTCTCATACTCAGGATGTTCCTCAAGATAAGCAGCAATCTTCTTGCTGTCGTACTCGACCAAAACTTCCTTATCCAGCACATCCACAGACTCTACCATTCGTCTCGCGCCGATTACAATTTCAGCCTCAGCAACTGCCGCCTCGGCTTCTCCTGTCATGCTGCCGTAGCCGCCCATGCCAATGCCTATGAGGGCTGCGGCTCTGTTGGTTTTGATATCGAATAGCTGGCAAAGCCTACCCTTGCACTCATAGTATGACATGCCATTTTCTTCTTCCGGTCTGCCTACGATGACGCAGGTACAGCCCGCTTCATTGGCCGCCTCAATTTTCTCCTCATAGCCGCCGGCTCTGCCCGTAACCTTAGTCACCAGGTACTTAGCCTTTTTCGCCTTCAGCATGGCAACATTAAGTTCCTTGGAAAATGGCCCCTGCATGCAAATCAGATTCTCGCCGCGAAATCCTAAAGCCTCGCACTCTGCCGCAACATCAGCCGTCGAAAGAACGCGGGCAACGACCCTTTCCTTATAGCCTGGAATTGCAGTGTACTTGTGCAGTTCCTTGCTTCCCGTCGATGCGAAAATCACGCCTTCGGTGCCGGAAAGATACTCAGCCGCCGCCTCCACGCTGTCCACAAAAACAGCCCCGGCCTCTTCCATACCGCTGCCTGCCGCGTCACGCAAAAGCCTCATATACTCAGTGCCCTTGGCCTGGCAAGCCGCCTTAATGTTGGCCGTTACCTCCTTAGCGTAAGGGTGTGTGGCATCAATGACGATTTCCGGTTTCTCTTCCTCGATCAAAACCTCCATGGCTGCCTCGTCCAGTCTTTCTGAGGAAATCCTCAGACTAGGCCCTTCCTTCATCCTTGTTGCGCCGTACTCAGTAGCAACGCAAACCAAGGTCTCTATGTTTTTTTCGCTTAAGAATTCAGCTGTTTCATTTCCTTCAGTTGTTCCGCCGAAAAGAATTACTTTACACATTTTTATAGCCTCGTGGTGTTACCATTTTACCATTCATATTCATAGTTGAGCTGTTTCCAATAAATACTGTTGTGAACATGTCAACCTTTGTATCTCTAAGTTCAGCTAATGTCATTGTCTGGCATTCCTGGCCTTCTCTTCCGATCATCTTTACAATTCCGCAAACTGTTTCTGGCTCTTTGCCATATTCCATAAGAATGTCGCAAGCCTTCTGCAAATAGTCGTGTCTCTTAATGCTGGACGGATTATACAGGCTCACTACAAAGTCTCCTGCAGCTGCTGCCTTAAGTCTTGCTTCAATTAATTCCCATGGTGTTAGAAGATCGCTTAAGCTGATCAGACAGAAGTCGTGAATCAGTGGTGCTCCAAGTACTGCAGCTCCGCTGATTGCAGCTGTAACCCCTGGGATGATTTCGATTTCTGTTTCTGGATAGTCAGCTCCTACCTGATAGATAAGGCTTGCCATTCCATATACTCCTGCATCTCCTGAGCAAATCATGGCTACAGTCTGGTCCTTGCTTGCCTCGTCAAAGGCCATAACGCATCTGTCTACTTCTTTTCTCATAGGTGTGCTCATAAACTTCTTATCAGCAAAGTGGTCCTTAACTAAGTCAATATATACGTCATATCCTACGATGCAGTCGCATTTTTTCAGTGCCTCTGCTGCTTCTATGGTCATTTTCTCATATGCACCTGGGCCGATTCCCACTACATAAATCTTATTCATATTTCAATTCCTCTTCTTTAATTACTATTGCTATTGTCACGCCATCTCTGGCAAATTTTCTTAAAGTAAAGTACGGCTCATGCACTGCTGGCGATGATTTCTTCGGCTCTTGTCCTGCCGATGCCGGCGTCTCCATTAAGCTGGCAAGCATTGCGCTTCTCTCACACACGCTGCCTACGCCTACGGTTTCCCTTACAAACTCTGATTCCGTATATTCACCCGGTGCCTGCTCCAGTTCCTCCGGTGTGAAGAAATGCACAGGCACGCCCTGCTGCTCGCAGAATTCCAATAGTCCCTTTTCATCTGCCTTTAGTGTTACAGATGCGAAACAGCGAACGGCTCTTGGGTCAAGCTGGCCCATATTGCAGGCTTTCAAGGCCTCATTATACACATCGTCAATTACCGATGCTTCAGTATTTCTGCGGCATCCAAGGCCTACATATGCCCATTTCGGAATTAGCCACAGGCAATCAGCCTCTGGGCTATCGCTTGCAGCGTCCGCAGCGCCACGGCCTGCGCCTTCCGCGCCGGCCTCCTCTTCATCTGGGCGGAAAGGCGAAATCCACATATCCATTTCGTCTTCTCTGTCCTGAATCATCAAGGCTGCATATTCCTTTGCTTTGGTAAAATCGTCTATTATTAGTCCGTTTTTCTTGGCGAAAACATCGGGTGCTCCCTTGCCATGAATATCTGTAGCTGTTGTTATTACCGCATTTCCTCCTGTTATTTTAGCAATCTCTGCTGTCAGTTCATTGGCTCCGCCAATGTGTCCGGAAAGCAGGGAAATAACATTTCGTCCCAGCTCGTCAACGACGATTACTGCCGGGTCTGTTTTCTTGCTCTTAACAAAAGGTGCTATTGCACGGACTGCAATTCCGCAAGAGCTAACATAAATCAGGGCGTCGGAATCATGAAAATGTTTCTCCGTCCACTGACTCAAGGACTCCGATATTGAGTTTGGGGAGTGAATACTTTTGACGAAAGTTTTGATTTCTTCCGTCTCTGGGAGTTTTGATAGATGGTCTGCTAACCTATCCGCCAACGCCTCACCTGTAAGGCTAAAAGCCAGTACTGAAATCTTCATTTATTTGCTCGCTTCTCTAAATTCTGTTGTAAACTCCGGATCATAAAGCTTGGATCTGTCGTAATTTGTGCACCCAACTACGTCTCCGATAATCATTAGGGCTGTCTTTGTAATGTTGTTTTCCTTTGCTGTCTGTGCCAGTGTTCCAACTGTGCAGACGAAAGTCTTTTCATCATCCCAAGTTGCCTTGTAAACGATGGCTGCAGGTGTATCCGCTGTGTAACCACCCTCGATAAGTTTCTTGCTCAGCTCTTCGAGAAGGCCTGTGCTCAGGAAAACTACCATAGTTGCCTGGTGCGCGGCGAAGGACTGAATGCTTTCCTTAGCTGGAACCGGTGTTCTGCCTTCCATTCTTGTGATAATAACGCTCTGTGAAATATTTGGAAGAGTGTATTCAAGGTTCAGTGCTGATGCAGCTCCGCAGAATGAGCTTACGCCCGGTGTGTAATCATAATTGATTTTCTTTTCATCAAGAACATCCATCTGCTCTCTGATTGCGCCGTAAAGGCAAGGGTCACCAGTGTGAAGTCTTACAACCTTCTGGCCCTTTTCGTAGCCTTCGATCATAACTTCAAGGACGTCTTCTAAAGTCATCTTCGCGCTGTTGTAAATCTGACATCCTTCCTTTGCATAGTCAAGAAGCTTAGGGTTAACCAAGGAACCAGCGTAAACGATGATATCTGCTTCTTCTAAAAAACTCTTTCCTCTAAGTGTGATTAAATCTGCCGCTCCGCTGCCGGCACCTACAAAATGGATTTTCTGCATGTTTCTAACCTCTTTCTTTCACTATCATTAATGAGAAATATGATGCGTCATCAGGTATGTCATCTGCGCTCAGGTGCAAGACTTCGTTTTCCATGCCGCAGTTTTCAATCATTACGGCCTCCTGCCCACTTTCAATAACGCTGTCTCTAATTGACGCCATTTTCTTTCCGCCCTTCATCAAAACCTTAGTACCCGGAAGTTCCAAGACTTTGTCCATGGATTCCGCGTTGTATGTACCTGGAATTACATGAAGTGGCTCATCTCTTTCCACTAAACTCATATTTAGTCTTGCCGCTGTGGCACAAAATGACGGAATTCCGCTTGTAATTTCCGCCTCGTAGCCGTGGGCCAAAACTCTCTTATGTACATAAAGATATGTTGAGTAAACGCAAACGTCTCCTAGTGTTAGGAAGGCAACGTTCTTGCCTTCGTCTAGGATTTTTTCTATGACAAGGGCTGCTGCATCGTGTGCCTGGTTTAACTCCTCTTCATCTTTAATCATGGGCATATCCACGCCTATAACTTTTTTCTCGCCTAGCTCAGGATATGCTCCCTCTGCGATTTTGTATGCAACTGTTTCTCTCGGATTGTCTCCGGGAACTGCAATAACATCGCTTTCTTTTATATATCTTAAGGCCTTAAGTGTCATTAGCTCCGGGTCTCCGGGGCCTACACCTATGCCGTATAGTCTTCCTTTATTCATTTTCCGTTCTTATCCTTTCAACGGCTTCTCTGAAGCCCTTTGTTTCTCCTAAATAGCCTCTGGAATTTGAGAAAATCATTGCCTCTGTTTTTACCTTACCGTAGCTTCGGTGGTTCAGATAGAATCCGATTTTGTCGCAAATTATTCTCATAGTTTCTTCCAAAAGGCCAGCTTTATCTATAATGTCTAAGGCTTCGTCTGTTGTTAAGGTGTCCAATATTTCAAGGACTTCCTCTCTTTCCATGCCCGCCCGGAGGGCTGCTGCTGCCAGTATCTCAGCTCTGCTGTCTGCATTTCTTGAGTGGGTGTTCATAATTCCACCTGCAACCTTAACGAACTTTCCTATGTGGGCTACAAAAACAAGTTCTTCCGCGCCGTAGTTCACCGCCGCATCTATAACCTCGCCTACGTAGTTGCTGCATTTTACAGATTCCTTCAGTGGAAAGTTCTCCAAGCCATCCAGGTAATCTCTGCCGTAATTGCCAAGAGTCACCACTAGACGCTTTCTTCCTCCTGCAATCTGCTGTGCCATCTCCACCTGAAGGCTTTTTATCAAAGCAGTCTCGCTCATTGGCTCCACTATGCCCGAAGTGCCTAGGATGGAGATTCCACCTTCTATGCCCAGTCTTGGATTGAAGGTTTCCTTTGCTGTTTCTCTTCCCTTTGGAACGCTAATGACTGCCTTTAGTCCACCCTTGTAACCGGCTCTTTCAGCCTCTTCCCTAAGGGCTTCCTCTATCATCTTCCTCGGCACTGAATTAATTGCTGCTGCTCCTACAGGTTGCTCCAGTCCCGGCTTAGACACTCGTCCCACGCCTTCGCCGCCGTCAATGGTAATGCCACTTTCCTGCTTGCTAACCTTCGCATAGACAATCAGTCCACTGGTCACATCAGGATCGTCACCGCCGTCCTTCATTATGCCGCACTGGACCCAAGCCTGACTATCATCGCTTCTGGCTTCGCCAGCGCCAGTCACGCTACCGCCCTTGGAAACGTCCAAAACCTCCAGGTTCAGGTCAATCCCCTTAGGCGTGTGCAACAGGACAGAGACCACCTGGTCCTCCGTCCCATGGCCCAAGAGCATTCTGGCTGAAGCCTTTGTCGCAGCTGCGGCGCAGCTTCCTGTCGTATAGCCAAAACGCATTTTCTTATTGTCCTTGATGATATAGTAGTCTTCTATACCAGTCCTAAAACCCATCTTTTTATCTTTCTTGAATTGTTCACTATCATTAGTATTCTTCAAGCTTTCCCTCTTTTCTCGCCTCTTCAACAAGGTCAAGGATTTTCTTATTATATGTGCCTATATCGGCACCTGCGTAAATTACGCGTTCGCACTGCTTCATTGCAGTTCTTGCTTTTTCTATAGCCGATTCACTAATGGCGCAGAAAGGCTTTTCTTCTATTATTTCTGTTGCCAGAAGCCTTGCCAGCTGATAATCCGTATCTCCCGGATAAAGAATACCTGCTATGAAAGGAGTATTTTCCTTTTGGAGCATTCTGTAAGTTTTGATACCCTTGCCGCTTGAGGAAATTACCATTGTCTTTGGCTCTCCCTCAGGTCTAGGCAGCTCAATGCTTCCGTACAGCGGGTCGAAGAAACCGTTGTCAATTTCATAAAGGCCCTTAATAGTCTCTTCGTCGAAGATTTCCTCAGGCTTGCCGTAACGGTAGATTCTATCACCTTTTACACAGACGATTTTATCTGAAATCTTCTGGGCCAGGTCAATTTCATGAAGGCTCATAATTACTGTAATATTATTTTCCTTTGCCATACCTCTCAGTATGGAAAGAAGCTCAAGCTTGTATTTTACATCCAGGAAGGATGTAGGCTCGTCAAGGATTATGGCATCCGGTTCCTGGCAAATTGCTCGAGCTAGTAGAACTCTCTGCCTCTGGCCATCGCTGATAGCGCTGAAGTCCCTGCCTCCCAGCTCAGTTGCGTGAACCGCAGCTAGAGCTGCCTCAACTTTCTCCTGATCCTCGTAACTCAGGATTCCCAGTCTTCCTGTGTATGGATATCGGCCTGTTGCCACAATGTCATAGCATGTCATCAGCTCAGTTTTGATTCTTTCTGTAAGAACCACCGCCATTTTTACGGCCAGTTCTTTGAAGGATAAATCCTTAAGATTCCCTCCATCTAGAACCACATTTCCGTTTATGATTTCAAGCTGTCTGGTTATGCTCTTTAGAATTGTGGACTTTCCTGCTCCGTTTGGTCCTATAAGGGTTACAATTTCGCCCCTCTTAATGTCGAAGCAGATGTCTTCTATTAAAGCTTTTTTATTGTATCCAACCGAAAGGTTGTTAATTTCAAAATAATTCTCACTCATATTCTGCTACGCTTTCTTATCATCATGTAAATTACAATAGGCGCTCCGAATATTGATGTAACTGTACTGATACTCAGCTCTACCGGCGCAAATGCGGTTCTCGCTATAAGGTCGCAAAGCATACAGAACACTGCTCCGCATATAAATGCTCCCGGTATTACAACTAGCGGCTTGGACGTTCCCAAACTGCCTTTTGCAATGAAAGGTACTGCAATTCCTACGAAGGAAATTGGTCCTGCGAAAGCTGTTACACATGCGGAAAGCATGCTGGACAGCAGAATTAACAAGATTCTAAAAACCTTAATATTTACGCCCATACTCTGCGCGTAAGCTTCGCCTAGCTGAAAAGCCCCTATTGGTTTTGACATTGCCATGGTCAAAATAGTCGTAATACCTACAACGATGATACCTACCTGAACGTTGCTCCAGCTCATTCCGGAGAAGCTTCCCAGGGACCAGTTATGCAAGTTTACGATATCGGAGTCGCTGGCGAATGTAACAGTGAAATCTGTTACCGCCGAGCAGATGTATCCAATCATGATACCTGCAACTAACAAAGCCGCCATATTCTTAATTCGCCTTGCCACCAAGAGGATGAAACCTGTTGATAGCAGTGAGCCGACAAAGGCTGCCATAATAAGGGGATACGATGACAGGGTATACGCATACTTAAGTCCGACTATCATTGTCAATGCAACCACCATCTTTGCTCCTGAAGAAATTCCGAGAACGTAAGGTCCTGCTATAGGATTCTCGAAAAACGTCTGAAGCAAAAAACCCGAAAGGGACAGTGCTCCTCCGAGCACTGCCGTCATTATTATTCTCGGCAGTCTGATATGCCAGATAATGTCCATTTCTCTCTCAGTTCCCTCTCTCAGAAACAGAGCCTTGAAAATGTTGGACACAGGCATATTGACGCTTCCGGTATTAATATTCAAAACAGTGATGGTGAAGAACGCAACAATGAGTATGGCAAAAACAAGCACGTATCTGCTTCTTCTCCGAAAAACCTCATTGTGAAAGCCTAAATGATTATCTTTACTCATTCACTCCTCCATCTTTACTTCATCTTAGTAAGGAATTCCATTTCTCCTGGATTTTCCTCAGTTAAAATCTTATTGAAATCCATAATCATGTCGCTGATTACATCAGTGCGCTGATACATAGAATTTCCAGTCATATAACAGTGTCCTTCCTTAACAGCCTTGAACTTTTTGAAGATTGCGTCCTTTGCATAAAGGTCCTTCAGGCTCTTAACTGTGTTATCGATACTGCCGTTATATACAATGTAATCTGCGTCCACAGCCGCCTCATAGAAGCTCTCCATAGTCATTGAAACTGAAGCCTTTCCAGCCACGTCCTCAATTCCCTCGAAAGCATATTTCCCGCCGGCCATCTTGATCATTGTGGAAACATAGTCATGGCTGCTTCTTACAACAACCTTTCCGTCAGTTGTCACATAGAAGAAGGCAACTGTCTTCCCTGTGTTTTCCATATCGTCAAGCTGCTTGATTACTTTTTTCTGCTTTTCGAAGAACTCATTAGCTTCCTTTTCCTTACCGGTCAAAACCCCATAAGCCTTAATCCACTCTGTTCTTCCCAGCGGATTGCTCTCATAGCTAGAACGGTCAACAAATACAGGAAGTCCCAGTTCCTCAAACATTTCCTTAACCTCAGGGTTATGGTAAATCATTGTAGATTCAACTACTAGCTCGCAGTCATTGTCCAAAATCATTTCATAGTCCGGCTCATTGTACTTACCAGCATATGTCATCTTTCCTGACTTCAAAGCCTTCACAGCCGCATCCACGGACCAACCACTCGCATTAACAGATGTCATAGTCACGTGGTCCATTGCCCCCATTGCATCAAACAGCGACATAGACGCAGTTGCAGCCAGATAAATATTATCCGCCGGCTCGTTTACAACAACCAGTGAATCGTCCAGATTCTCCGGCACGTCCTTGCCTTCCGGAACCAGAAGGAATTTCTTATCTTCGTGAGTATCTATAACTGCGTAGCCGTCCTCATACTTGAAGATGTCGAACTCTTGCGCGTAGTCCAAATCCACCTGCTCAGTGAAAGTCAGACCGTCAATCTTCGGTGCTCCTGCCTTGGTTGTATTTTCTGTACTGCCTCCGTCTCCAGAGCCTCCGCAAGCGGTGCACATTAGCATAATCGCCACACACAGAACTATCAAAACCCCCAAAGGCATACGTCTCTTATTTCTCATTCTTATCTGCTTCCTTCTTATCTAACTTCTTTTCTATCTCTTTTGCTTCGTCATCGTAGACTTCTTTAGCCTTCTTCTGACAGCCGTAAACTGCTCCGTAAACCTTGACCCATTCAGCCTTTCCAAGTTCATCCTTTTCTGCTGCTGATCTATCAATGATTAGAGGAATTCCAAGGGTTGCAAATCTCTTTTCAAGTTTTTCAAGTTCTGCCTTAAGCTCCTTGGCTTCTTTCTTATCACAGTCCTTTTCTGGAATCATCTTGCCTGAGAAGAATGCAAGGTTAATCTTATTCTTAATGATTTCCTTATAGTCTGTCTTCTCATACTTGCCCTTTGCTGCGATTTTCTTGGAAATTTCTAGGTCATCAATGAAATTTACGGCAGCTTTTGAAGCTGTGTAGGTTTTGTTCACTGGTCTCTGAATGATGACCATTTCTTTTTCCAAACCTGCAGGAACTTCTACACCCTTTGGAACTACCAGATAGTTGACAACCTTACTATGGTAAAGCTCCTCTGTGATTTCTCCTGCTGACTTGGCAATTGGTTTGCCATCGTCATCGTATTCAACTTTTTCGGCTTCATCCTTGTCCTTTTCCTTGTATTTCAATGCCGAGTTCTTTGTCATTGAAATCTGAATCAATGTGACGCCTTTTTCGTAGTTGAAAATCTTAAAGTTCTTCGCATTCTTAACTTTTGTTGTTGATACATATTTCAGACCAGCAATTTCAGGTGCTTTCTTTGTAAGCTTGTTGTTGCTAACCGTGCTCATGGCCTTGCCGTCAGTTGCTTTTCCATCTTTGTCGATAGTCTTTGCATTGCCTGTGTCAGCGATATAAGGATAAATTGTATAACTTATCCAGTGTGGCTGTGACATTGCAACGGTTCTACCAACGATAGTGTTATTTGCATTAAGCTGTACCGGAATTGTGAAGGTGGACATTCCGCCTCCGCTCTTTGAGTAAACACGTCCGTTGGCCTTCAGCAGGTCGTAGCTTGGGCTTCCGAATTCGATTGTAGCATAAGCCTGTCCATTTGTTACAGTCAGCTTAGTGCACTGAATGTATGCAAGTCTTCCGCTTCCGCCTGACCAGCTGAAGCTGTCAAGAGCGTAAACCCCGTCCTTTAAGCCAGTCTTATTGTCAACTGCAGAGGTTTCTCTATTAGTATCTTTGTGGGATACTGAAGGCTTCTCTTGCTTGTCATCTTTTGGTTTTGATGGCTTGTTGTTAACGTTTGGAATTGTTGGAACATCTGGCTTGGACGGATTGTATGACTCTGCAGGAACCGCAGATGTTCCCGCCTTTACCTTTACAGCATTAGTGCTCTTAAAGATAACAGTGTGCTGATACCATCTGTCGCGGGCACTTGAATGCGCTGCCATCTTCAGTTCTGTGTCAAGGGCAGGGATTTCGAAGGTGTAAACATAATGCTTATTGTCTACGCTAAATTTAATCCACTTGTCCTTGGAAGCTTTGTCCGCTTCTTCCATTGTGCCTAGATAAAGGGCATCGTAGCCTGTACCTGTAAGGGCCATGGTAATCTGAAGCTTGCCGTTCTTCTTTTTTAGAATTGTGTACTTCTTTCCTTTTGCGTCTAATGGAATGTAGAACATTCTGTTATCTGTATCGGAAATTACCTTATATGTTCCGTCTGCCAGCTTGTCCTGAGTTGTATCCTGTGGCTTGTCGCCAGGTTTTTCGGTCGGATCCTTGTCACTGCCAGTGCCGCCTTCTCCTGGAAGCTGGAAGCTTTCGTCGGATTTTGCTGAGGCAGCTGTCCATGTTGCCTTAATCACATATTCGATGTCATGTGGCTCGCTCATTGCATAGGTAGTAGCAATAATAGTATTGTCTGCATTTGGAGTGATTGGAATGATGAAGGTTGAAGTTTTATTCGCTTCATCGATTGCACCCTTGTATTCAACTCCATTTACCACCATCTTTTTATAGTATTTACTGCTAAAAACAACTTTAGCTAAGAATCCATCTTTACTGTTCTTTACAGCAGGACAAGTGATTTTTACCTTTCCGGTGCCCCCTGTAGCAGTGAAGCTGTCTGGCTTATATACGCCATAAGCTTGTGCAGCCGCATCACCCTTGCTGTCTGCGTCTGCGCCAGTATTGCTGCCAGTACTGGTATCAGTATTTGTACCGGGCTTAGTTGTTGCGCCTGTTACAGTATCAACTTCTGCTGTTTTATTTTCTGCTGTAACAGAGTCCCCATTTGCTCCCTCTGCATCTAACTGGCTGCCATCTTCCGCAGTAACGCTCTCCTCACTTGCTACGACTGTTGCATCGCCAATTAGCGATGCGTTGTCTCCAAGGGCAAGTGCCGGTATAGCTTGAGTTCCTGCCAGGCAAAATGCCAAAGCCAGTGCTATAAATTTCTTTTTCAAATCTTTCATCCCTCTTATTTATTTAACTTTTACGATCTTAGCTGCTGACCATGCAGAAGTGTACTTTGTGCTTCCAATCTGCTGGTAAGTTCTAACCTTAACGTAATATTTGTTTCCACTCTTAAGCTTTGTCTGTTTGTATGAAGTTACTGTGTTCTTCTTTACTGTAACTGTCTTTGCACCCTTGAAATTACTCTTAGTGCTGTACATAATCTGATATCCTGTTACATCTGCTGTTTTCTTAGCCCATGTAACCTTAAGTGTCTTCTTTGCAGGTGAAGTTACTGATTTCACAGTTGTCTTAGCAACCTTTGATAATGTAGTAACTGCCTTTACCTGACTCCAATCTGAGAAGTTCTGTGATACAGTGTCTCCAAATGGATTGATTTCAGCCTTAACTCTTAGGTAAACCTTTTCTCCAGGGTCAAGTCCCTTAACTAGGCATGAGTTAGCCTTTGTTTCAATTGTTCTCCATTCATCTGGTTCATCAACATTTCCTGTTGCACTTACATATAGCTGGTATCCTGTAGCGTGATCAGGCTTACTTGTCCACTTAACTTCTAGGGCCTTAGTGCCTCTTTTTACTGTTGTAATTTCAGGTGCTTCATTTTCTGTTGTGTAAAATACGATTTTACGATCGTACCATCTTTCTCTGCTCTTGCTATATGCTGCTAAATCAAATACCTTGCCAAATTCCTCTAATGGAACTTCGTATGTGCTTCTTCCATCTTTGTCTACAACTTCAGGGATTTCCTTTGTTGCGTCCTTGTTAGCCTCAGCTTCTTCCTTAGTTCCTAAGAATAACTTGCCGTATCCATCCCCGTTCAATCTTACATGCGCAACTGCCTTACCATCTTTTACTGTAACAGTACAAGTATTATGGTCCTCAGTTGCAATTTTCATCATACTTGCGTTAATATACGCACTGGCTTTATAGGTTCCGTCTTCAAGGTTCTTCTCAGCGGCAAAAGCTCCAGTGCCTGAGGAAACCACCATTGCCACCATGCACATCATAGCGATGGCTTTTTTATAAAATTTTTTCATCTTTTCTAACCTCTTTTTTTCTTCTTTGAATATGACAAGAAATCTGCCGATAAATCGGCAGATTTCGTCATATAAATTAACTGCTTAATTTACTATTTAACTTTAACTGCCTTAGCCTTTGTCCATGAAGTGTAAATCTTCTTGCCTGCTGCGTTCTTAGCATATGATCTTGCCTGAACGTAGTAAGTCTTCTTGGACTTAAGGTTCTTAATTGTTACAGTCTTGCCAGCTACAGTCTTAATTTTAGCGTTCTTCATGTTCTTGTTCATTGAATATCTAACTTCATAACCCTTGTTAGCTTTGTTAGTCTTAACTGTAACTGTAACTTTCTTAACGCCAGCCTTAGTCTTTGTGATTGCTGTTGTTGCAGGAGTAGCTAACTTAGCAGCTGCTGTCTGTGCGTGTTCTACGAATAACTTCTGGATTTCAGGAAGCTGACCCATACCGATAATCTGAGTGTCAACTGTGAATCCAGCAGCCTTGAACATGTTTAACCATGATTCAGCATCTTCTTCACCTGCCATGTCGTTGTTAGCGTGGTCACCAGCAACTACCATAATAGGTCTTAAGATAACTTTCTTGTATCCAGCTTTTTTAACAGCCTCGATTACTTCGTTTACTGCTGTTGATTCAGGTTCACCTTCAACAGTTCCTACGAATACGTTCTTATATCCCTTCTTGCTTGCTAATTCCTGAAGGTCAGTGTATAGCTTCTGTGAAGCGTGGGAAGTACCGTGTCCCATTAGAACGTAAGCTGTATCTCCAGCCTTAGCTTCGTCAACAGTTACACCCTGCTTTTCAGCAACTGATTTGTAAACTGCATCTAAAGCAACTTCCTTATCATTTTCAGATGCGCACATTGGCTTACCGATTACAACCTGGTCAAACTTCTTTTCATACTTCTTAACTGCTTCAACAACTTCGTCATATTCGTGACCGCTCATTAGAGTTGTAGGCTGAACTACTAAATTCTTAACGCTATTCTTAACAGCTCTTTCTAGTCCCTGTTCAATGTTGTCGATAACTTCGCCGTCTCTAGCGAAAACGTGATTGATAATAATCTGTGCTGTGAATGCTCTTCTTACTGAGTACTTAGGGAAAGCCTTAGCGATTGCCTTTTCAACAGCTCCAATAGTGTCAACTCTGTTCTGGTTGAAGCTTGTACCAAAGCTTGTAACTAATACTTCAGTCTTACCAATCTTGTCCTGGTTAAGTGGGTTATCTAATGATGCGTCTCCAGTTTCGTCAGCGAAGTATCCGCCTTCTTCAACTGCTTCTTTTTCTGCATCTGTAAGAGCGTCCCAACCCTTCTTAGCTGCTACGCAAAGCTTAGCTGATCCAGCGTGGTAATCTTTGTCATAGATAGCTTCGATTAACTGGTTTACTAATTCAGGTGTGAACTTAACAGTTAGGTATTTCTGGCCCTGTTCCCATACCTTCCAACCAGTATCGTCAGTTCCATCAGCCTTCTTGTATTCCTGATATAGAGTGAATGGAATTTCTGTTCCTAACTTGGAAGCAGCAATTGTGAATTCTACGTGGTTAACATATTTTCCGTCTGCTTCTTTAACTTCTACTTTAACGTTCTTTGCAGCTTTTTCTAATTCAGCAACCTTCTTAGTCTGTTCAGCTAAAGCTAGCTTAGTGTACTTTCTAGTCTTTGTAGTATCAAAACTTACAGTGATTTTTCCAGTATCCTTGTTAATTTCGATTTCTTCAGTTCCTGCCTTAGGGCTGAACATTCCCAGTGAAGAAATAATCTTAGTTGACTTTTCTTCTTTTGCTCCAGTAGTATCAGTGTGTGCGAATGCAACTGAACTCATGGAAGTGATTACTGCTACTGACAGTAATGCTGAAAATAGCTTCTTAATTCCTTTTTTCATATGCTTTCTCCTCTTTCTAGTTTTAATTAATCTAATCTTTTGTGAGGCAGTATAGCAATATCGGTCACAAAAAAAGAACCCAATCATCCCGTTGTGGAGGTAGGTTCCTAATTCTTCTGGCTAATACATTGCCGAAATGATACATACTCTCGTCGGAAGTTGATCAATAACTCTGCCCAGCAGGCTTTCTGGCTCTTGGATCATCATCTTGCACACGCCTTCTCAAAAGCTAGCGTATCTTTCAATGGCACGATGCGTGCAGACTCCCCAATTACAGCGACTCGGACCGCTCAGGACTCACACCTGATTTCCTATTATCCATCTCACAATCATTGCATTTTATATAATGGTATAGCTCAATGGCACTGGTTAGATTAACTATTCATTTAACACTACAATTATACTCGTACGCCCCCTATATTGTCAATAGAGGTTTAAGTGTATACACACCTTTTATACACCTTTTATACAATTTTTAGTCATCTTTTCTTCTTGCAAGTTCAGAAATCATACTAAACTTACCATTAATATAATCATATGCCTTTCTAGTATGTGGAATCATGCAGTCTGAACAGTCTTTAATGCCATTATCGGTGAACTTAAAGTTGCCGCCACACTTATCTCCTAGTGCATACAGAGGACAGTAACAAAACAGACAGTTAAAATCATCCTCATTTGAACATTTATGACATGGAAAGAATTCACATGACTTGTGGCTCATGAACTTGTAGTTTTCAGTTGTAATTTCTCTCATTTGATAATCTCCTCTCGTGTAGCAAACCCTACAAAGCGCAAATAATCCTATCAGATAAATTCTAGCATAAAAAAACACGGTGGTGAACATACCACCGTGAAATTCTTATTTGTAGTTTTCAGAATCGGATTAAACTAATTCTAAGAATACTTCTTCAGCACAGTCACCTCTTCTAGGTCCTAGCTTAAGGATTCTTGTGTATCCACCGTTTCTGTCAGCATATTTTGGAGCGATTTCTTCAAATAGCTTTGTTACTACTGCTTCGTCATATACATATGCTAAAACCTGTCTTCTTGCGTGAAGATCTCCATGTTTAGCTAATGTGATCATCTTTTCAGCCATCTTTCTAGCTTCCTTCGCTCTCATGTTAGTAGTTGTGATTCTACCTTCTCTGAAAAGGTCAGTAACTAGATTTCTCAGCATAGCTTTTCTATGAGCAGAATCTCTGCCCAGTTTTCTGTATCCTGGCATATCTGTTCTCCTTTCTCTGATGTTTATTCGTCACTTGGCTTTAGGCCAAGTCCAAGTTCTTCTAATTTTGCCTTAACTTCGTCAAGAGACTTCTTTCCAAGGTTTCTAACCTTCATCATATCGTCTTCTGAACGTTCTGTTAATTCCTCAACAGTATTGATTGAAGCTCTCTTTAAGCAGTTGAATGAACGAACTGAAAGTTCTAATTCTTCAATTGTCATTTCAAGAGCCTTTTCCTTCTGATCTTCTTCCTTTTCAACCATGATTTCCAGTCCATCAGTTGAATCATCAAGCTGAATGAACAGGTTCAGGTGTTCATGCATAATCTTTGCACCAATGGAAACACCTTCTTCAGGTGAAATTGAGCCATCAGTCCAGATTTCTAAGATCAGTCTGTCGTAGTCGGTTACCTGACCAACTCTTGTATTCTCTACTGTATAGTTAACCTTTCTAACAGGTGTATAGATTGAGTCAACAGGAATTACTGAAATCGGTGTATTTTCATCCTTGTTCTGGTCTGCAGGAACATATCCTCTACCTCTTGCAAGGTTCAGTTCCATAACAAGAGCTGCATTTTCTTCAAGCGTAGCAATGTGAAGATCTGGATTGAAAATTTCAATCTCAGAATCTCCAATAATATCAGCAGCTGTTACTTCCTTAGGACCAACAGCGTTGATGATTACTCTCTTAGTATTATCACCATTCAGTCTTACAGCAAGCTTCTTAAGGTTCAGAATGATTTCAGTTACATCTTCTTTAACCCCTGGAATAGTTGAAAACTCGTGAAGTATTCCGTCGATTTTTACAGATGTTACAGCTGCACCTGGAAGTGAGCTAAGAAGGATTCTTCTCATGCAGTTTCCAAGAGTTGTACCATAGCCTCGTTCTAGCGGCTCTACTACAAACTTTCCGTACTGTCCATCTTCATCTACAATTTTTGTTATCGTTGGTTTTTCGATTTCTATCACTAAAAAAACCTCCTTTTTATTCCAATAATAATCAACCTAAGCCGGTATATTATTTGGAGTACAATTCGACGATTAGGTGTTCTGCTACAGGAGTATCGATTTCTTCTCTTGTAGGTACAGAAACAACTTTACCTTCCAGCTTTTCAACATCTACTGACATCCATGAAGGAACAGTAATTGCCATATCCTTAACTTCCTTGAACTTAGGAGAGTTAGTGCTCTTTTCCTTAACCTTTACAACGTCTCCAGCCTTAAGCTCCATAGCAGGTGCTGTAGCTTTCTTTCCGTTTACAGTGAAGTGTCCGTGAACAACTAACTGTCTTGCTTCCTTTCTTGATGAAGCAAATCCAAGTCTGTAAACAACGTTGTCTAGTCTTGTTTCTAGTAAGATTAGCATGTTTTCACCAGTCTTACCCTGTTTTCTAGCAGCCTTGTCAAATAGATTTCTGAACTGCTTTTCCTGTAGTCCGTAGAATCTCTTTGCCTTCTGCTTTTCTCTTAACTGTAATCCGTATTCAGAAACTTTCTTTCTTGACTGTCCGTGCTGTCCAGGAGCGTAATTTCTCTTTTCAAGAGCACATTTTGCACTGTAGCATCTTTCACCCTTTAAGAAAAGTTTCTGACCTTCTCTTCTGCATAGTCTGCAGTTAGCGTCTGTATATCTTGCCATTTTATATTACTCCTCCCTTCAATTAGACTCTTCTTCTCTTTGGTGGTCTGCATCCGTTGTGTGGGATTGGTGTGATGTCCTTGATCATAGTGATTTCCAGACCAGCAGCCTGAAGTGCTCTGATAGCAGCTTCTCTACCGGAACCAGGTCCCTTAACGTATACTTCAACTGTCTTTAAACCGTGTTCCATTGCACCCTTTGATGCTTCTTCAGCAGCCATCTGAGCAGCAAATGGAGTTGATTTCTTGGATCCCTTAAATCCTAGGGAACCTGCACTGGACCATGAAAGAGCGTTTCCGTCCATATCTGTAAGAGTAACTAGTGTATTGTTAAAGGTGGATTGGATATGTGCCTGGCCTTTTTCAATGTTCTTACGTTCTCTTTTCTTTTTTCTAACTGCTTTCTTTACAGCTTTAGCCATTTTTCCCTACCCCCTTCTTATTTCTTCTTTCTACCTACAGTCTTCTTAGGACCTTTTCTAGTTCTAGCGTTAGTCTTAGTTTTCTGTCCTCTTACTGGAAGACCTCTTCTATGTCTGATTCCTCTGTAGCTTCCGATTTCCATTAATCTCTTAATGTTCATGGAAACTTCTCTTCTTAAGTCACCTTCTACAAGGTACTCTTCATCGATGATCTTTCTGATTTTACCAGCTTCATCTTCAGTTAAGTCCTTAACTCTTGTGTCAGGGTTGATTCCTGCTTTTTCAAGAATTAACATTGCTGTTGGTCTACCGATACCATAAATGTAAGTTAAACCAATTTCAATTCTTTTCTCTCTTGGTAAGTCGACACCGGCTATACGAGCCATACGTTTCCTCCTTCTCCTATCTTCCGTCACCATTTCCAGGGGTGATATAGACAGGGGTTCTAAATATACTATAAACTAAATTTGCATTTCCGCTCCTGGTCACGGAAACATTAAATTATAAATTAATCAATTAACCTTGTCTCTGCTTGTGCTTAGGATTTTCACAGATAACCATTACTCTTCCGTTTCTTTTGATTACCTTGCACTTTTCACAGATAGGTTTTACAGAAGCTCTTACTTTCATGTTTCTTCTCCCTTCTTGTGATCCGATCGAATGATCTCTATTTATCTCTCCATATGATTCTTCCTCTTGTAAGGTCATAAGGTGACAGTTCAACCTTTACCTTATCGCCTGGAAGAATTCTAATATAGTTCATTCTAATTTTTCCTGAAATGTGTGCAAGCACTTCAAAACCGTTTTCAAGCTGTACCTTGAACATAGCGTTTGGCTGAGCATCCACAACGGTTCCCATTGCTTCGATGACGTCTTTCTTCGCCATTTATTACACCTCTCTTTACTATAAGGTAAGCAGCTCAGGCTCACCGTCATTAATAACAACTGTATTCTCATAATGGGCTGCCATTTTTCCGTCAACGGTAACTACAGTCCAGTTGTTTAACAGAGTGTCACATTCGTATGAACCCTGTACAATCATAGGTTCTATTGCAAGTACCATTCCGTTTTCAAGTCTTGGGCCCTTACCCGGCTTGCCGTAGTTAGGAATCGGTGGATCTTCATGTAAGTCACAGCCAATGCCATGACCAACAAAATCTCTGATTACACCGTAGCCCTCGGATTCGGCTTTAACCTGTATTGCATGTGAAATGTCTGAAAGTCGGCATCCCACTTTTGCAAACTTTATCCCTTCGAAAAAACTGTCCTTGGTTACTTCAATAAGTCTTGCAGCTTCATCATCAATTTTACCTACAGGATATGTTCTAGCAGCATCGCTGGCATATCCCTTATAAGTTGATCCTGTATCTATGCTGACAATATCACCTTCCTGAAGGATTCTGTCTGCACTTGGGATTCCATGAATAATTTCTTCATTAACCGATACGCATGCACTTCCCGGAAAACCTCCATAACCCTTAAATGTTGGTATCATATTGTGGTCACGAATAATCTTCTCAACGTACTTATCAACATCAAGTGTTGAAAGGCCCGGTTTAATGTAATCGCTCAGCAGGTGAAGAACCTCACCGGTTACTTTACCTGCTTCACGCATTAATTGAATTTCATGTTTGGATTTGATGATAATCATACTATTCACCTATAGCTTTAACTATTTCTGCGAATACTGTGTCTAATGAAAGTGCTCCATCAACAACAGCAAGTTTGTCTGCATTCTTATAGTAGTCTACAAGGGGCATAGTCTGTTCATTATAAACTTCGATTCTGTTGTTTACTGTTTCAACAGTATCGTCAGCTCTCTGGAATAACTCGCCTCCGCAAGAATCACAAATGCCTTCTTTTTTAGGTGGAATGTTAACTACATGGTAGGAAGCTCCGCATGCTTTGCAAACTCTTCTTCCTGTAAGTCTTGTAATTAATTCTTCCTTTTCAACTTCGATATCGATAACAACATCAAGTTCCATTCCATGTTCTTTTAGGAATTCATCAAGCTTTTCAGCCTGATATACAGTTCTTGGGAAACCGTCAAGAAGAAATCCTTCCTTACAGTCATCAGCAAGAAGTCTTGTTGTTGCGATTTCAATAACAAGATCATCAGGAACTAATTCACCTTTGTTCATATATTCCTGAGCTTTCTTTCCAAGTTCTGTTCCGTTCTTAATGTTTTCTCTAAAGATATCTCCAGTTGAGATATGAGGAACATTATATTTTTCGACAATTCTAACTGCCTGAGTACCCTTACCAGCTCCTGGAGGGCCTAATAATACTGTTCTAAGCATTTGCTCATCTCCTCTTATTTAAGAAATCCCTGATAGTTTCTCATAACCATCTGATTTTCAAGTTGTTTCATTGTTTCTAGTGCAACACCAACTGCGATTAGAAGTGATGTGCCGCCGAAATGAATATTCATACCGCCAATCTGACTGATGATAGTAGGCAGAGTAGCAATAATTGCCAGGAATATAGCTCCTACAATTGAAATTCTTGACATAACCTTAGTTAAGTACTCAACTGTAGCTCTTCCCGGTCTGATTCCCGGAATAAATCCGCCGTTTGCTTTCATGTTCTGAGCAACTTCTACAGGGTTAAATGTAATTGCAGTGTAGAAGTAGTTGAAGAATATGATAAGTAATACATTAAATACTGCATATACCCAAACTCCAGGGTTTCCGGCAGGTGACAGCCACTTAGTGACAAACTCTGTGAAACTTGAGCCTGGGAAGAAGTATGTAATTGTTAGTGGGAACTGAAGCAGTGAAAGTGCAAAGATTACCGGAATAACTCCTGCCTGGTTAACCTTTAGCGGAATGTGTGTTGACTGTCCGCCATACATTTTTCTGCCTACAACTCTCTTAGCGTACTGTACAGGGATTCTTCTTGTACCCTGCTGAATCTCAATGATTCCCAGGATAACAACGATTGCAAATACTGCAAACAGAATCAGTGAAATTACGCTCATTGAACCATCTGTGAACTGTGTCCACATGCTACGTAATCCTGTTGGGATTCTAGCAACGATACCACCGAAGATAATCAGTGAGATACCGTTTCCGATTCCGTGCTCGTTAATCTTTTCTCCAAGCCACATTAAAAATGCAGTTCCTGCAGTAAGAATCAGAATAATTACTGCGAATGAGAATGCTGACTGATCAACGATTGCTCTTCTGAACAGACCAACAGTTAAGCCTGTTGCCTGAATCAGAGCAAGAACTACTGTCATATAACGAGTGATTCTTGCAATTTTCTTTCTTCCTTCTTCTCCTTCTTTTGCTAGTCTTTCAAAATAAGGGAAAGCCATTGTCAAAAGCTGAATAACGATGGAAGCTGTGATATATGGTGTGATACTCAAAGCAAATATAGTAAAGTTGCTAAATGATCCACCAGAGAACAAATCGAACAGGTCGAATAAACCTGTCTCACCTGTAAACATCTCAGCTAGTGCTGACCTGTTGATTCCAGGAACCGGAATATTAGATCCGATTCTGAAAACAACTAACATTAACAATGTGAAGATTAATTTGCTTCTAATTTCAGGGACCCTAAATGCCTGCTTTACAGTTTTAAGCATCTCCATTTTAGATCACCTCTGCCTTTCCTCCAGCAGCTTCAATTTTTTCTAAAGCTGAATTTGTGAACTTATCAGCTTTAACAGTTAGTGCAACGTTTAACTGTCCGTCGCCTAGAATCTTAACGCCGTCCTTAACCTGCTTAATCATTCCAACTTCAGCAAGTAATTCAGGAGTAACTTCTGTACCAGCTTCGAATCTGTTTAAATCCTTTACATTAACAGTTGTATATTCTGTTCCAAAGATGTTGTTAAATCCTCTCTTTGGAAGTCTTCTGTATAGAGGCATCTGTCCACCTTCGAAGCCAAGTCTAACTCCGCCACCGCTTCTGGACTTCTGACCGTTCATACCTCTACCACCAGTTTTACCCTGACCAGTAGCTGTACCACGACCTCTTCTCTTGCGGTTCTTAGTTGAACCTTCTGCCGCTCTTAATTCATGCAGTTTCATCTATCGTGCACCTCCTTATCTTATAGTTCTTCTACAGTAACAAGATGCGCTACCTTTGCAACAGCACCGCGAGTTGCTGGTGTGTCTGCTAATTCAACTGAATGATGCATCTTTCTTAATCCTAACGCTTCAACAACCTTCTTCTGCTTAGGGGAAGCGCCGATTGTACTCTTAGTTAAAGTGATTTTTACCATTTTAGCCATTTTGCGTTTCCTCCTATCCTAGAATTTCTTCAGGTTTCTTTCCTCTTAAAGCAGCAGCCTTTTCTACAGTCATAAGAGTTCTTAGACCTTCGATTGTAGCTAGTGCCATGTTTCCTGTGTTACTTGAACCAATGGACTTAGCTCTTACGTCCTTGATTCCTGCAGCTTCTAGTACTGTACGTACTGATGAACCTGCGATTACTCCAGTACCCTGTGCAGCAGGCATTAATAAAACTCTTCCTGCTCCAAAGACACCGATGTTTCTATGTGGTATAGTTGTTCCAACTGTAGGAACATAAATTAATTTTTTCTTTGCATCTTCTGTAGCTTTTCTTACAGCTTCAGGAATTTCCTGAGCTTTACCAAGACCAACGCCTACATAACCGTTGCCGTCTCCAACAACTACTGTTACGCTGAATCTCATATTTCTACCACCCTTAACAGTCTTAGCAACACGTCTGATGTTAACGATAGTTTCTTTTAAGTCAAGCTTGGATGCATCTATAATATTACGCATTCCTTATCTCCTCCTGTTAGAATTTTAATCCGCCTTCACGAGCACCTTCAGCTAATTCTGCTACTCTTCCGTGATAAAGGAATCCGCCTCTATCGAAAGTAACTTCTTCAATGCCCTTTGCAAGTGCTCTCTTAGCTACAGCTTCTCCAACCTTCTTAGCAGCTTCTTTGTTTCCACCGTTACCGATTTCAGCCTTAAGCTCTTTATCAAGTGAAGATGCGGAAACTAAAGTAACCTTATTTACGTCATCGATAATCTGGCAAGAAATGTTCTTGTTAGATCTGTAAACGCATAGTCTAGGTCTTTCAGGAGTTCCAGATAAATTCTTTCTAACTCTTGCGTGTCTCTTAAGACGTCTGTCATTTCTGCTTTCGTTTGCCATTTTACTTCACTCCTTTCTTATTTAGCCCCAGCTTTTCCTTCTTTTCTGCGAATAACTTCATTATCGTACTTGATACCCTTGCCCTTATATGGTTCAGGTCTTCTCCACTCTCTGATGTTAGCCGCATAGTTACCTACAGCTGCCTTGTCGATTCCGTTTACGACAACCGTTGTAGCATCCAGAACTTCTGTAGTGATTCCTTCTGGATCAACCATTTCTACAGGATGTGAAAAACCAAGGTTCATAACAAGAGTGTTGCCTTTCTTTTCAGCTCTGTAACCAACACCGATAAGGATTAACTTCTTGGAATATCCATTAGTTACACCTTCAACCATGTTGTTTACCAGAGTTCTGGCAAGACCGTGCTGTGATCTGTATTCTCTTGAATCAGCTGTTCTAGTGAATACAACTTCGTTTTCTTTAACTTCTACATTGATTAAATTGCTAACCTGTTCCTGCAACTGACCCTTAGGTCCCTTTACTGTAACTACGTTGTTCGCATCTACAGTAACTTCTACTCCAGCAGGAAGAACAACAGGTCTGTTACCTATTCTTGACATATTACTTTCCTCCTACTTATTACCATACATAACAGATTACTTCGCCACCAACGCCAAGTTCTCTTGCTTTCTTATCGCTCAAAACTCCCTTAGAAGTTGAAACGATTGCGATACCTAGGCCACCTAGTACTCTAGGAATTTCATTAGCCTTTGCATAAACCTTTAGACCTGGTTTTGAAATCTTCTTGATTCCGCTAATAACTTTTTCTTTGTTAGCACCATATTTCATTTCTACTTTGATGATGCCCTGCTTGTTATCTTCGATAACTTCGTATCCACCAATGAAGCCTTCTTCAAGTAAAATCTCAGCAATAGAAATCTTGATCTTTGATGCTGGGATTTCTACTGTCTTGTGACCTACAGTATTGGCATTTCTGATTCTTGTTAGCATATCTGCTATTGGATCTGTCATTGTCATTACAGTATATCTCCTCTCTCTTGCGTGGTATCCCTCTCCCGGGGACCTTCGCACTGATTTAACTTATATTCTTACCAGCTAGCTTTTCTTACGCCAGGAATTTCTCCCTTATAAGCAAGCTCTCTGAAACAAATACGGCAGATTCCGTATTTCTTTAAAACAGAGTGTGGTCTTCCGCAGATTCTACATCTTGTGTATGCTCTTGTGGAATACTTAGGTTTTCTCTGCTGTTTAACTTTTAGAGATGTTTTTGCCATGCTTAACCTCCCTCTATTTCTCGAACGGCATACCAAGAAGCTCAAGTAAAGCTGCTGCTTCTTCGTCTGTCTTAGCAGTTGTAGTAAACACGATATTCATACCCTTAATTGTATCAACATCATCATAATTGATTTCAGGGAAAATTAACTGTTCCTTGATACCCATTGAGTAGTTACCTCTACCGTCGAATGAGTTCTTGCTAACACCCTTAAAGTCTCTAACTCTAGGAAGAGAGATGTTGAAGAATTTGTCTACAAATTCGTACATGTTGTCTCCTCTAAGAGTAACCTTTGCTCCAACAGGCATACCCTGTCTAACCTTGAAGTTAGCGATGGACTTCTTAGCCTTAGTAGTTACTGGCTTCTGTCCACTGATCAGAGCTAATTCCTTAACTGCTGTTTCTAAAATCTTAGCGTTTTCCTTAGCTTCGCCAAGACCCATATTTATAGTAACCTTTACAAGCTTTGGAACTTCCATAACGTTTTCATACTGGAACTTTTCCTTTAAAGCTGGGAATACATCTTTCTTATATGTTTCTCTTAATCTTGCTGCCAAAATCTTCTCCTCCTTTCCTAGTCAATTACTTTTCCTGTTTTCTTATTAACTCTTAGCTTCTGGTCTCCATCAATCTTGTATCCAATCTTGATAGCTTCCTTAGCTTTTGCATCGTAGAACATAACGTTTGATGCGTCGATAGGTCCTTCGATGTGCTTGATTTCAGCTCTTTCAGTTCTTGTCTGCTTCTGGTGCTTAGTCTGAACGTTTACACCTTCAACAATAACCTTGTTTTCTTTAGGCATAGCTTTTAGTACAGTACCAGTCTTGCCTTTATCTTTACCAGTAATTACGATTACTGTATCGCCTTTTTTAATACGCATTCCAGCTACACCTCCTTATAATACTTCTGGTGCCAGTGAAACGATCTTCATGAATCCCTTGTCTCTAAGTTCTCTAGCTACAGGTCCAAAGATACGTGTTCCAACTGGTGTCTTGTCTTCTTTATCCTTAATGATTACTGCAGCGTTCTGGTCGAACTTAACGTAGCTTCCGTCTGCTCTTCTAGCTCCCTTTTTAGTTCTAACTACTACAGCCTTAACAACGTCTCCCTTTTTTACGACGCCGCCTGGTGTTGCTTCTTTAACAGCACAAACAATTACATCACCGATATTCGCATACTGACGGGAAGTACCGCCTAAAATACGGATACATAAAAGTTCTTTTGCACCTGAATTGTCAGCAACTCTTAATCTTGTTTCTGTCTGAATCATGATTTGGTGCCTCCTTATTTAACCTTCTCAATGATGTTAACAAGTCTCCATCTCTTGTCCTTTGATAGAGGTCTTGTTTCCATAATTCTTACTTTATCTCCGATATTGCATTCGTTGTTTTCGTCATGAGCCTTAACTTTCTTAGTTCTTTTTACTGCCTTGCCGTAAAGAGAATGTCTAACGAAATCTTCGATTGCAACAACTACAGTCTTATCCATTTTGTCGCTTACAACAACGCCGACTTTAGTCTTTCTTCTGTTTCTGATATCTGCCATATCAACATCCTCCTTCCATTAAGCCTGAACCTTTTCAAGTTCTTTCTCTCTCATAATAGTTTTAACTCTTGCAATATTTCTCTTAACTTCTCTCATCTTTACAGGGTTTTCAAGCTGTCCTGTAACGTGCTGGAATCTTAAGTTGAAAAGTTCCTTCTTCATCTTATCTAATTCAGCAGCTAATTCGATTTCTGTCATCTGTCTCATCTTGTTTAATTCCATTATGCTTCACCACCCTCTGCTGTATTTTCCTTGATGGCAAATTTACATTTAACAGGTAACTTATGCATTGCAAGTCTCATAGCTTCTCTTGCCTGTTCTTCTGTTACACCTTCAATTTCAAACATTACTCTGCCTGGTTTAACTACTGCTACCCAGTATTCTGGTGAACCTTTACCGGAACCCATACGTACTTCTGCAGGTTTCTTAGTTACTGACTTGTGTGGGAAAATCTTAATATATACTTTACCACCTCTTTTGATAGATCTTGTCATAGCAATTCTGGCTGCTTCGATCTGGTTTGAGGTGATCCATCCACATTCCTGTGATACAAGACCGTATGCTCCGTAAGTAATTGTGTTACCCTTAGTAGCTACGCCCTTCATTCTACCTCTATGAACTCTTCTGTGTTTAACGCGCTTTGGCATTAACATGGCCTAGTTCCTCCTTTCTCTAATGCTTATTAGTTTTCAGTTTCAACAGCTTCAGCTGTTTCAACTACTGCTTCTACCTGTGGTTCAACCTTTGGAGTCTTTCTAACTCTAGGGTTTACTGCTTTAGCAACTTCTACAGCGTCGTTTCTTCTGTTATTTCTTCTGTCGTTTCTTCTCTCGCCGTTGTTGTTTAATCTGCTGTTTATTCTGTCGCCGTCCTTCTTTCCTCTTATTTCTATCTTGTCGCGCTTTTATTCACGAACTGGGCTCTGTAATCCCTTATCTAGGATTTCACCGTGGTTGATCCAAACTTTAACGCCGATCTTACCGTAAGTTGTATCTGCTTCAGCAAATCCATAGTCGATGTCAGCTCTTAAAGTGTGAAGAGGAACGTTTCCTTCGCTGTACTTTTCGCTTCTAGCGATTTCAGCACCGCCAAGTCTTCCTGAGCAAAGAACCTTGATACCCTTTGCATTGGCTTTCATTGTTCTGCCGATAGCCTGCTTCATAGCTCTTCTGAAAGTAACACGTCTTTCTAGTGCCTGTGCAATGCTTTCTGCTGTAAGCTGCGCATCTAATTCTGCTCTCTTAACTTCTTCGATTGAAATTTCAATATCTTTACCTGTTAGTTTAGCTAATCCAGCCTTTAATTCGTCGATGCCGTTTCCGGATCTTCCGATTACCATACCAGGTCTAGCTGTTAACACGATAACTCTGATTTTGTCTGCTTTTCTTTCAACTAATACCTTTGAAACTCCAGCAACATATAACTTCTTCTTAACGTATTCTCTGACTTTATTATCTTCGATTAAACAGTCTGCAAAGTCCTTCTTATCTGCATACCATTTTGAGTTCCAGTCTTTGATTACGCCCACTCTTAAACCATGTGGACTTACTTTCTGACCCATTCAATGAACCTCCTATCTTAGACTCTTTCCTTAAGAGTAACGCCAACGTGGCTTGATCTCTTTAGGATGATTGATGCTCTACCTTGTGATCCGGCTCTCCATCTCTTCATTGTAGGGCCCTGATGAGCATATACTTCTGCAACATATAAATTATCTGGATTCATATCAAAATTGTTTTCTGCATTTGCTGCTGCAGACTTAACAACTTTTTCTACGATTTCAGCACCCTTACCAGGTGTGAACTTTAGGATTGTTAATGCCTCTTCTAAATCCTTACCTCTTACTAAATCTGTAATAGGCTTTAGCTTAATAGGAGACATTCTTACGTATTTTGCAACTGCTTTTGCTTCCATGTTTTTATCTCCTTTTCTTATCTAACTTTTGATGATTTATCAGCAGCATGGCCTTTGTAAGTTCTTGTTGGAGCAAATTCTCCAAGCTTGTGACCTACCATATCTTCTGTAATATATACAGGAACATGTTTTCTGCCGTCGTGTACTGCAATTGTATGACCCACCATCTGTGGGAAGATTGTTGATGGTCTAGACCATGTCTTAATTACTTTCTTTTCGTTAGCTTCGTTCATAGCTTCAATAGCTCTTAAAAGCTTCACGTCTACGAAAGGACCTTTTTTAAGTGATCTACTCATTCGTAATGCTCCTTCCTAATTATTTTTCATTTCTTCTCTTTACGATATACTGATTTGAAGCCTTGTTCTTCTTTCTTGTCTTGTAGCCAAGAGCAGGTTTACCCCAAGGAGTAACTGGACTCTTACGTCCGATAGGTGATCTACCTTCACCACCACCATGTGGGTGATCGTTAGGGTTCATAACAGAACCTCTTACTGTAGGTCTCCATCCCATGTGTCTCTTTCTACCAGCCTTACCAATCTGAATGTTAGCGTGTTCTGAGTTGCCAACTTCACCGATTGTAGCTCTACACTGAATAAGAACTTTTCTTACTTCTCCGGAAGGAAGCCTTACCTGTGCATATTTATTTTCTTTAGCCATAAGCTGAGCACCGTTACCTGCTGTTCTAGCAAGCTGAGCACCCTTACCAGGCTTTAATTCAATGTTGTGAATCATTGTACCAACTGGAATGTTAGCGATTGGAAGTGCGTTTCCAACCTTGATATCTGCTTCAGGACCTGAGTAGATAACATCTCCAACTTTCAGACCTTCTGGTGCGATGATGTATCTCTTTTCACCATCAGCGTATACGATTAATGCAATGTTTGCACTTCTGTTTGGATCGTATTCGATTGTCGCAACTTTTCCTGGAATATCGTCCTTAGTTCTCTTGAAGTCGATAACTCTGTACTTAGGTCTTGTACCGCCACCTCTATGTCTTACAGTGATCTTACCTCTTACGTTTCTTCCTGAATGCTTCTTTAAAGTTTCTGTAAGAGATTTCTCAGGTGTGCTTGTAGTAATCTCTTCGAAAGTAGAAACTGTCATTCCTCTCAAACCAGGAGTAGTCGGATTATATTTCTTAATTCCCATTGTTTGCTACCTCCTATATTATAGACCCTGGAAGAACTCGATTTCTTTGCTGTTATCTGTCAGAGTTACGATAGCCTTTTTATATCCTGCTGTTCTACCCTGTGTTCTTCCCATTCTCTTAACTTTACCGTCATAGTTCATGATGTTTACTTTCTTAACTTCAACACCAAAGATTTCTTCAACTGCTAACTTAACCTGAGTCTTATTAGCGTCTGTAGCAACCTTGAATGTGTACTTCTTCTCTGCTGCTACGTCCATGCTCTGTTCAGTGATAACAGGCTTGATGATTACGTCGTATGCTGATCTCATTATAAGTACACCTCCTCAATTTTTTCGATTGCTTCCTTAGTTACGATGAAGCTTGTGTGGTTTACGATTTCGTAAACGTTCATAGTTCCTACAAGAGCAGTTCTTACTCCAGGAATGTTAGCCGCTGATCTGATTACGTTTTCGTCCTTTTCAGCAGTAACGATTAATGCCTTCTTACCAGCCTTGATGTTTTCTAAAACCTTTACCATTTCCTTAGTCTTAGGAGCATCAAATTTTAATTCGTCTAATACGATGATTTCGTTATCTAATACCTTTGCAGATAAAGCTGACTTAAGTGCAAGTCTCTTTAACTTCTTAGGTACTGCATATCTATAGCTTCTTGGCTTAGGTCCGAAAGCGATACCGCCTCCAACCTGTGAAGGGTCTGTTGTACTACCCTGTCTATGGCGTCCTGTACCCTTCTGTCTGAAAGGCTTTCTTCCGCCTCCTCTGACTTCGCCTCTAGTCTTAGTTGACTGAGTGCCCTGTCTCTGGTTTGCCAAGTAATTTACAATAACTGCGTGAACAGCGTTTTCATTAGGCTCGATTCCGAAGATTTCATCGTTAAGTTCGATAGTACCAGCTTCAGCTCCAGCCATGTTAAGCATTGTTACCTTTGCCATTTTGCGCTTCCTCCTTTCTGAAGTCTATTCTATTTGTCCTGACCTTTAACAGCATACTGAACCTTTACAAGGCTTCCTTTGCCACCAGGGATTGCACCCTTGATTAGCATTAAGTTTCTGTCTGTGTCAACTTTTACTAAAACAACGTTCTGAACTGTAACAGTTTCGCGACCCATTCTACCTGGACCAGCGTTACCCTTGAATACTCTTGATGGGTAAGTACCTGCAGCCAACGCACCAGCTAATCTCTTGTGCTTTGAACCGTGAGTCATAGGACCTCTGTGGTGTCCGTGTCTCTTGATGTTACCCTGAGTTCCCTTACCTTTTGAAGTTCCAGTTACGTCAACCTTCTTGCCAGCTTCGAAATCAGCAACAGTGATGACCTGTCCTAATTCATAAGCTTCGCCTTCTTCAACTCTGAACTCTGTTAAGTGCTTCTTTAGAGGAGCACCGCTCTTAGCGAAGTGTCCAGTCATTGGCTTGTTAACTCTGTGAGCCTTCTGATCTTCGAATGCTACCTGTACAGCATTGTAACCATCAGTTTCAACTGTCTTGATCTGAGTTACAACTTCAGGACCAGCTTCGATAACTGTTACAGGAATAACTTCTCCTGTTTCTGCGAAAATCTGAGTCATTCCGATTTTCTTTCCTAGAATTGCTTTCATATTTTTTTCCTCCTAATTTTGCGTTTGTCGCAAATTCTTACAGCGGATTGCTCTGGTTTGGTTTATTCATCAAAACCCACACAGGATGGTTTCTCCGAAAACCCTCTCATGCAATCTTACTAAGGGGAGTACCCTTAATACCTATTGAAGTTTGATTTCAATGTCTACACCAGCAGGTAAGTCAAGCTTAGTTAAAGCATCTGTTGTCTGAAGTGTAGCATTTGTGATGTCGATAAGTCTCTTGTGAGTTCTCTGTTCGAACTGCTCTCTGCTGTCCTTGTACTTGTGTACTGCTCTCAAGATAGTTACGACTTCTTTTTCTGTCGGTAGCGGAATAGGTCCAGAAACTTCTGCGCCAGTTTTCTTAGCTGTTTCTACGATCTTCGCTGCTGACTGGTCTAATAACGCGTGGTCATAGGCCTTAAGCTTAATTCTCATTTTCTTTAATTCGCTCATGTTTTCCTCCTAAAATTTTGTACTGTTTTCGCTACGCTTTGTACAGGGGTTCTTTAATTGACCTTAGGCGATTTGCTTTTACAAGTAAGTCGGAATCGGTCAAATGCCCATTTTTCAACGTGTGCGGTGGAATCGCTTACTTTGCACACGGCTCCGTGCGTTTCTTTTTTCGACGCTCAGATTAAAACAGGCGAACACCTTCGCCCCCATCCCGTGGGGACAATTCTCCGTAGAAATTACCTGATAGCTCAGCAACTTCCTACTTCATCGCCTTAAGCAAGCCTTTGTATTATATTACAGGTCAAGCAAAAATGCAAGGGTTTTCTTTAAAAAAAATTATACTTTTTTCGGCTTTTTTGGGGAGCAGAATATAGCATTTCCAAAGCCTTCAACCCCTTTTTTATATACACTTCCCCAGGCGTTTCTTTTTATGAGATTTTTCATACACCTATCTCCATAAAAAAACAATGCGTGAATTTGCATTTTTTCTGCAAACCCACGCATTTCAACGTTTTCACCTATTCAACAAATATGCTGCCTCCAATAAACTCTCGTAGTATCGAATTATTTACAATGATGCTGTCGTCCTCAATTATCTTAAAAAAGCTCAAAAACTTCAACATTCTTCTCGCTTCAGCGTATTCTTCCATGTCCGGACCGATTTCTTCCAATAGCGGTTGCGCATATTTTTTTAGCACAGATATCTCATAAACGTGATATGAATTGAAAAGCACATCAGCTTCTCCACTATAAGGGAATATATTAACATCTTCCCCTCGCCTTACCTTCGGCCAGTCATCAATAGTTACCTTAGCGCTTCTTCCTCTGTAAAGATTATCCCTAACCATTCTTCGAAGCATTCTCTCATCAGTTGTCGGAATTCTATTGTGCTCGTCTATATTAAGCTGTGTCAGGGGACTAATATATATCTTAAACTTTTCTTTAGCCGGAATTTCCGGTGTAAGCAAATCATTTAGACCATGAATTCCTTCTATAACAATAGGGTGTCCCTGCTTAACAGAAGCTTTTCTCTTACCAAAACTCTTAGTTCCAGTGATAAAATCGAACTCAGGTAAATCTACAACCTCACCTGCAAGCAAAGCATTAAGCTGGTCATTGAACAGCTTAATATCCACAGCGCCAAGGCATTCATAATCTTTTTCTCCGTATTCATCCAGAGGAGTTTCAGGTCGCTCAACAAAATAATCGTCTGTTCCCATATACAATGGCTCAAGCCCGTTTACTCGTAGCTGTATGCAAAGACGTCTTGCAAAAGTAGTCTTTCCTGACGAAGATGGACCCGCTATAAGAATAATCCTTTTCTTCTCTTTCTTTATCATGTCGGCAATCTCGGCAATCTTCTTTTCCTGAAGTGCTTCAGAAAGCTGAATCAAATCTTTGTATTCCCCGTTCTCAATTTTTCTGTTCAAGTCCCACACATAGTTAACCCCCAGAAGTCGATCCCATAATGTCTGCTCACCAAAGGCCTGATACATCTTCTTTTCGTCAACAAAAGGCGGAATCTCATTGGGATTCGACGGATGCGGAAAACGCAAGAGCACGCCACGTCTGTATTTCATAAGCTCAAAGTACTTTATATAACCTGTGGACGGCACCATAAGGCTATAAAAAAAGTCTCTAAAACCATCAATTGAGTAGTATTTTAGTGTGGCTGGCTGGCGCCCCGGTGCGTTTTTCACATGCTCCACCTTAAGAGGGATGTCCGTAGCAACAATGTCCTCCATTCTTGCTTCAATTTCCCTGATCTGTTCTTTCGTCAGATTGTAGTCGGTTTTGATCTCGGTGTACAGACCCTTGTTTAGGGAATTCTGAATTTCCACCCTCACATCACCTACACAGTCCTTAACGGCCTTCAGATAAATGAGGGACAAGCTTCTTTGATAAATTTGCTCGATACCCTGAGTACGCATGTCCAAAAGTTCCAGTCTGCAATCTTCGTTCAGCGTCGTATCCAGTTCCTTTACTTCGTTGTTCACGCGTCCTGCCAGAACTGTGTATGGTAAAGCCGCCTCACGCTCTTTGTAAATCTCTTCTATGGTTATTCCCTTAGGTACCTCAATTTCCTCATATGGTCCCTTTGGGGTAGTTCTCAATTGAATCTTCATCCGTAATTCTCCCTTCTCCATTTGATGTCATTCTATCACATTTGTGCCCCATGTACTACCAACAAATGCAACTCTTTGCCTAGTTTTTAGTTGCGCCGCCCCACACAAAAAGAGAGGCTATGAATAAACCTCTCTTTCTTCGATTAAAAACATATGCAAGATTTCAATGTGCTTGGGCTAATTCCCAGCATCACTATCTAGAATGGGGTACTGTCACAAGCGGTTTCCTCTTCATTATAGTCCAAGGACGTTTCCTCAGCCACCTCTGCCGCCAGGTCTCCGACCACTTCTCTTTCCGCAGACTGCGTCACGCCGTCAAGGCGAGTTGCCTCACTAGGCGGAGTCACTTCATCAAACGGAGTTTCTTCTGCGCACGGCACCATGTCTTCATAGCGTCTTTCTTCGCTAAAAGGTTCCCCTGCAGCCTGCATTGGCTTTCTGCGCTCTGACCTGTCAAGTTCCATCCTCATTCGGCGTTCCTCTTCAATGGCGCGTCCTTTAGCTACGGCCTTATCTGTGTTATTTTTCAGATACATATCCGTAAGTTTCTGCATCTCCCATGAATTTAAGGTAATTCCCTTACTCATCTTCTCATGGTGCTCATCCCATTCTCGAATATCATATTTAGGAGCGTTTCCATTCCAGGATACAATGTTAAGTTCCTTACACCACCCTGAATTCATCTTCTGGATTACACCTAAATGTTCTTTAATCTCAAATGCAATTCTCTTATCTGGCATAGATTTCTCCTTTTCCACGCCAGCCAGCTCATACTTATATTATAGCCATTTTACATTTATTGTCAACCATTTTCTTCCATATATTTGCAACGTATTTGCTCCGTCAGTGTGCCGGCAATTTAGGCATACCACTTATCATCGCACATTACGCAGGTTATGCCTAGCAACCACATGCCTCCATTGCCTTCTTAATTGCCATAGGAAGTCTTCTACAAACTTCTTCTGATATGGATGCGACTGATACTCTTACACCTTTAGCTAGAGGAACTGTGAAGATTCCTTCCTCTTCTAGTTTTGATGCAACAGCGTCAGGATCGCTGCATGGTATGGAAACGAAGAAACCTGCATCGAATGGAACTGTTACTAGACCAATCTTTGCTGCTTCTTCGTCGAAGGCCTTACCTCTTCTCAGAAGCATGTCTCTGATTTCTGCTCTTTCCTTCTTAACTCTTTCCTCTAGTTCTTTATCACTGTAGATTCTAGCCATTACACTCTGACCAGCTCTGGAGCAGTTTGACCAGCTTCCTCTTGATGCGAACTCGCCTGCGCATTTGAATTCTTCTGCGATTGCCTTAGTAGGAGCTAGGCAAATCATTGCTCCGCATCTCATTCCGTAAGCTGTAAGAGTCTTAGATGCACTGTATCCAATAACTGGAAGTACGTTTTCAGGTAGACCCTCTAGTACAGGGAAGAATTTTCTGCATTCATCTTCATCGCCTGCAAAGTCGATGTATGCAACGTCAAGAAGTAATGCAACCTTCTTATCTACAGGCACTTTGTTTAATACTGCAACTACAGCTTCCCAATCTTCAATTGTTAGGGAATATCCTGTAGGATTGTGTGCAGGAGTGTTCAGAATTACTACTAAGTGCTCCTGCTTTCCTAAAAGTTCGAAGACCTTTTCTTCGAAGCTTTCTATATTAAATCCTCTGTTATCATTAAAGAATGTAAAAGTCTCTACCTTTCTGCCAATTTCTGCAGCTATAGTCTTATATGGAGACCAGAACCAGTCACTTGTAAGAACTGTATCACCATATTCTGTATAAACTGACATTGTGTTTCTAATTGAGCCAGTTCCACCTGGTGTAGCAACAGCTTCTACATATCCCTTAGGTTCATACTTTCCTAAAGCCGCTTTAATAACTGCCTTTCTGAATGCAGGAATGCCTGCGATTGGTGCATATGGTGCATATTCAGTAGGCTTCAAATCCTTAAAAGTCTCAGCAATTGATGATAAAACCATCAAATCACCATTATCATCAAGGAGAGCGCCAATAGTTGCATTAACCACTGCGTCCTTACCTTTTGCTTCAATCATTGCATTAGCTCTATTACTAATGCCAAAAATCTTATCTTCCTTTGGTATTGTTCTACCATTCTTTGCTGCTAACACATACTCTATCATTTCTATATGCTCCTCCTTCTCTAATTTCTTCACCAATTATATTACAAAGATTTTTTCTTTACAAGTTGATTTCCAATGAAATCAACGGTCCCTTAGATGTTTCTAAGTTATCATTGTCAAACAACCTTGCTACTTAAATTATTTAAGTTTTAGACCTTCAAAAACATTTTGATTTGCCTTAATTTTTACATAGTTGATGTTCTTTCCTATGCCTGAAAACTTTTCCTCATACTCCGTAGTTATATTTCTGGCCTTAATGTCTGAGTTTTCATCCTCGTTATGCAGGTCTCTGGACATTTCCAAAATTTCAAGTCCCAGTTCATCAATCTGCTCAAGAGTGAATCCGAAGAGTCCTTCGTTGTCAGTTTTGAATTCTATAGAGCCGCCCTCTTCAATGACCTGGCAGTAGTGTATCAACCTCTTGTAGTAGGTTAGTCTTCTCTTTGCGTGCCTTTCTTTTGGCCATGGATCGCTGAAGTTCAGGTAAATTCCAGCCAGTTCTCCGTCTGCGAAGAAGTCTCGAAGGTCCTGGACAAATTCAGTCACAAAAGTAATGTTATTAAGCTCAGCCTCGTCAGCTTTTTCAAGTGCCCTCAGCACTACGCTCAGCGCACCTTCTATTCCTATATAGTTGCGGTCTGGGTTTTTACATGCGTGCTCCCTTATGAACTTTCCCTTTCCGCATCCAAGTTCCAGGTATATGGGCTTGTCGTTGCCGAAGGCTTCATGCCAGTGTCCTTTCATGTCCTTTGGATTCTCTGTTATATATGCCTTATGTTCTAGCAGCTTTTCATCTATATTTTTTATTTTTCTTTGTCTCATTAAGTTTCTTCCTAATTTCAGATTATATATTTAAGATTATTTCCTCTACATAAAAATTCGCATGCAGATGATAACAGCAAAAAATGCAGTCATAAGCACTGCAGAAACATAATCTGCCTTGCCTAGCTTAAGCTGGTGCATTCTTGTTCTTCCCTTACCACCCTTATAACATCTCGCTTCCATGGCCATAGCAAGTTCCTGAGCAATTCGAAAAGCACTTACAAAGAGCGGTACAAGAATCGGAATCAAAGCCTTTGCTCTTGCAATAAGGTTTCCCGTTTCAAAATCTGCGCCCCTAGCCTGCTGAGCTTTCATTATTTTATCTGTTTCCTCAAGAAGAGTTGGTATGAATCTTAAGGCAATTGACATCATCATAGCAAGTTCATGAGTAGGTACGCCGATTTTGCAAAGTGGCGTAAGCAAGTTCTCAATTCCATCGGTTAAGTTTATTGGTTTTGTCGTAAAGGTCAAAAGCGAAGTTCCGATAATCAGCAGAATTAGCCTTATGGCCATGAACACCGCCGTGTATAGTCCCTCACTTGTCAACTTCAGAAAGCCGATGCGAAAAATCACATGTCCCGGCACCATAAACATGTTTAGGCAAAACGTGAATAACAAAATCATCAGAATCGGCTTCATACCGCGCATTATAAATTTAAATGGGACCTTTGAAACCTTAACCACAACAGCTAGGGCCAAAGCGCATAGA
Source organism: Clostridia bacterium (assembly GCA_030537495.1). Classification (GTDB taxonomy): domain Bacteria; phylum Bacillota; class Clostridia; order Peptostreptococcales; family Anaerovoracaceae; genus Senimuribacter. The sequence goes on from JAUNMH010000001.1 coordinate 128,942, forward strand.
CCAAAACCCCAAAAGTTGTTAACAACAAACAGTTCCACAATAAATAGCACCGATGCCACTATTTTCAACCTAGCATCCAATCTATGGATAATTGAATCGCTAGAATAATATTGTCCAAGTGTAATATCTCTAATCATTAATTTTCGTCCTTTGCAGATATCTAACTAATTCTTCTTCTGCCTCGTCTAGATTTAGCTTATCAGGATCAATATCGAGGCCCCTGTCGTGAAGCTGTTGCATTAGATTAGTCACAGGTGGCACTGAGAGACCAATGGCCTTCAGCTCATCCTTCTTTGAGAAAACCTCAGTAGGTGTTCCCGACAGAACCAAATGCCCATCGTCCATGACCAAAACCTTATCAGACAATCTTGCAACATCACCCATATTATGAGAAACAAAGATAATTATATTTCCAGAATTCTCGTGAATTCTCTCAATCATTTTCAAAATTTCCTCATGAGCCCCAGGATCAAGTCCCGCTGTCGGCTCATCTAATATCAAAACCTCCGGCATCATGGCAATAACTCCCGCAATTGCCACCCTTCTCTTCTGCCCACCGGAAAGCTCGAAAGGCGAGCGGTCCTTGATTTTCTCGTAATCCAGCCCAACCTCTTTCATGGCAGCTCTGACTCTTTTCTCAATTTCATCTTCGTCAAGGCCAAGGTTTTTCGGTCCAAAGGCAACGTCCAGAGCCACAGTTTCCTCAAAGAGCTGATACTCAGGATACTGAAACACAAGCCCTACGCGCTTTCTGATTTCGCGCATAGCAACACCCTTTTCTGTAATGTCCACATCACCAACGACGATAGTTCCGCTACTCGGTTTCAAAAGACCATTGAGATGCTGAAGCATAGTGGACTTTCCTGATCCCGTGTGACCAATGACTCCTACAACTTCTCCGTCCGCTACGCTGAAGCTTACATCCTCCAAGGCAACCTGCTCGTCAGGCATTCCCGGCGAGTAAATATGTGTTAAGTTCTTTACTTGTATCGACATATGTAATCTACCAATCCTTCAACATTAATAATATCTTCCGGCACATTAATGCCCCTCTTCCTCAAACGTCCCGCCAGGTCTACAGCAAGTGGCAGTTCAAGATTTGCTTCAATCAAAACCTCCTCCTGCGCAAATACTTCTCTCGGTGTTCCATCTAGAAGTATTTCTCCCTGTTCTAAGACTATAATTCTGTCAGCCTGCACCGCCTCATCCATAAAGTGGGTGATGCAGATAACTGTAATGCCTTCTTCATTAAGTTCCTTGACGATGTACATGATTTCTTCTCGACCCTTAGGGTCAAGCATGGCTGTTGCTTCATCGAAGATAATGCACTCAGGCTTCATTGCAACGACTCCTGCAATGGCAATTCTCTGCTTCTGTCCGCCAGACAGCATATGTGGAGACTTGCGTCTGAATTTTCCCATATTCACAGAGCTTAATGCCTTATCAACCCTTTTCCTTATATCCTCAGGATCAACTCCCAGGTTTTCCGGTCCAAAGGCTACATCGTCCTCAACTATGGAAGAAACCAGCTGATTGTCAGGATTCTGGAAAACCATTCCCGCAGCCTGTCTCACATCCCAAATAGTTTCTTGATCAGAGGTATTCCAATTCTTCACGTATACGGCACCACCAGTTGGCAGAAGCAAACCATTCATGTTTTTTGCCAGGGTGGATTTACCAGACCCGTTACGTCCAAGAATAGCAGTAAATGAGCCCTTCTTTATTTCAAGATTAAGATTCTTAAGAACTACCTGCTCTTCTCCCTCTTCATCATGCATATATTCAAAAGTCAGATTTTCAATTCTAATCATATTTTCCATAATATTCTCCCGTCTTCTGCACATCGTTTAATTTTATCACAAGCAAGAATATAAGTAAAGTTTCTGTATACAAAAGAGTCTTTGATGGTTTTGGTAGTTTTGTTGCCTTGACGCTGACAAAAAGAAACAACTCCCGAACTCGGGAGTTGCCTCTTGGTGATTAAATTTATAGTGCATTGTGTTTTTTAGAACCAAGCGATTGTTCCGTTAGCAGTCATAACTACTGCCGCTATAGCCGCTGCCATAAGTGCTATGCAAACTACAGCATCGAAAGAACTTTCGAACATCTTCTTTCCAGTCTTCTTTCGGTGGTACAGATACATAAGTGTTCCCGGAGCATACAGCATAGTTGCTACGAAGATATATGTAATACCTGATGCATACAGTAGCCAAACTCCATAAACCGCACCGATTATAGCAATAACCCAAGGGAAGAATCTCTTTCCATTTTCGTATTCCTTATCAGCTCCTGTTGCAACTACCTTGAAATAGTAGAAGGCAGAGAATACATATGGTACCATTATTGCCGATGTTGAAAGCGCATAGCATGCCTGGAATGTAGCACTGTTAAAGTAAATTACTAAGATAAACACCTCAATGATAAGCGCAGTAGTAATTACCGCCCATGTAGGAGCGCCATTCTTGTTCTTCTTAGCAAGAATCTCAGGGAACGCTCCGTATTCAGCAGGTCCAAAAGCACTGTTTACACAAAGAATTGTGTATGAGAACATTGCTCCACCAACGGAGATGATTACGCCAGCATTTACTAGTGCTGCTCCCCAAGGTCCAACTACCGCTTCAAGAACTCCACCCAGTGAAGGGTTGCTAAGTGCTGCAAGTTCTTCCGCAGGCATTACTCCCATTGATAAGAATGAAATCAAGAAGTACAAAGCAAACAAGGATGAGAAGGATATGATTGTAGCTTGTCCCGCAATCTTTGTATTCTTTCCTCTTCCGGATATTACAACTGCGCCTTCAATTCCGATGAAGATCCATACAGTTGTATAAACTGTTCCTTTAACCTGATCCAGCAGTGATATTTCTCCTGTTCCAGTAAAGTTCTCTGTGAAAACATCCCAGCTAAACGCTCCGCCAAGGATGATTGCCACAACGACAACGACGATTGGTACGATCTTAGCAATTACAACGACTGTGTTAACAACTACTGCCTGGTTTACGCCGCGCAACACTAGGAATGACAAAACCCACACAACTAGTGAAGCGACTACGCAGGAGAATAAATTGCTTCCATCTCCGAAAAGGCTTGAGTAGTTACCAAGTGTTCCGAACAATAAAGTGATAAACGATACTTGCGCCAGTATAGCACTCATCCAGTAGCCCCACGCTGAATTAAATCCGATATATTCGCCGAAGCCCGCTCTTGCATAAGTGTGTATTCCACTGGTTAAGTCCTTTCTTACAATACTTAGCTAGAATTTCAGTAAGCTGTCTGATACCCTCTTCGTTGGTTCTTGCTGATCTACCAACATAGAAGTGATCTCCACACATCATAACGTCTCCGCCTTCTAATGTACCAGGAGCCTTGATGTATTCAATGTGATCTTCATCAAAGAACTTTCTCACTGCGCCGATGATTTCATCTTTTTCACCATTTCTTGATTCAGCACCAGGGTTAGTGATGATAGCACAAGCTCTAGTAATTAAAGCTGGGTCTTCTACGAAGCATGAATCAGGATATCTTTCATCTGCTTCAAGAACTGTTACGTCTACGTCACATTTCTTAAGTGCTTCGATGTAATCGTCATGTTCTTTAAGAGCTAGTTCATAATCAGGCTTTCCTGGATACAGACCGGAAGTGATTCCTTCTACCATAGCTTTACAAGGTCTTCTTACGATTACGTGGTTAAATTTTTTCATGGTTTCGTCCTCCTGAAATAACGCATAATATTTTGTATGTTTAATATATTGTATATTAAATATAATATTTGTGTATTGTCAACCCTTTATTTTAGGAGTATTATATTATATGGAAAATAAAGAAAGATGAGGGAAGAAGATATGTCCACAGGTTTTAAGTCATTAAAAGACCACGTCTACGATTATATTGCCCAGCTAATCATAGAAGGGCGACTAGTAGCGGAGGAAAAAATAAATGAAAATGAGATTTGTAGCGAGCTAAATATAAGCCGTACGCCGGTTAGGGAAGCTTTGATACAGCTGGCGGCAGAAGACGTTTTAGAAAACAGAGCGCGTAAAGGTTTTGTTGTTAAAAAGATGGCCGCCAAAGATGTTGCCGACCTTTATGAAATCATCGGCGCGCTTGATGGCCTGGCTGCAAAGAAATCCGTACCTTTTCTCACAGAAAAGGATTTTCGCGATATGGCCTTTTACATTGAGACCATGAATCTTGCGATCAAAACCACCAACTACGAAATGTACAACGAGCAGCAGACTCTGTTCCATAAAATCTATATGAACAGATGCGAAAACGTAGCGCTTGTCGAATGTATAGAAAAATATAAGAAAAAACTTCTGAAGAAGCCTTATCCTGACGATTCTGCCGAAGCAATGGTAAGTGTTCTAACTGAAACAAACAAGGAGCATCAGAAAATCCTTGAACTACTTCAAGCTGGTGACGCCGACGGTGTCTGTACCTATTTGTCAGATGTTCACTGGAGACGCTCCAACGCAGAATTCGACATGATATAAGTTGATATAAACCCGATGTAAAACGGGTCAAAAAAATGGCGGTGCATTCTCAGCACTGCCATTTTCGTGTTTTGTATTAGATTTTTGTTTTAATTTTTGCATTAGTTTTATTTACAGTCTCCTGTTGCTATCCTGCTGCTATCATTGCAAGCACCAAAGCTTATGCCAACTTCTTGCACATTACTGAATTTGACCAATGTCCGTAGTACTTCTTGCCATCAACAGTCTTGACAGCTCTTACCTTATAGTAGACCTTCTTGCCCTTTGCAATCTTAGTGTTCTTATAAGCGGTCTTAGAAGTTGTTGTTACTAGCTTGTACTTGCCGCCTGACTTAGTTGCACTGTAAACCTGATACTTAACGCCTGCAGCCTTACACTTGTTCCAGCTTACCTGTGAATAAGCCTTCTTGTTGCTTGCCTTTACCTTGCAACCAAATTCTGCAACTGCAAGTTTTTCCTTTGTCGCTGCTAATGCTGCATTTGTTTCATCTAGTTTCTTGTTTGCCGCATCTAATTCCTTCTGGATATCGCCGATTGCATCATCAGCCTTCTTAATTACGATTCTTCCCTGAGGTTTAGCGTATTCTTCACCAATAGTTCCCTTCAGGTTTTCTGTTGCGTAGTCAATTAGAAGCTCGTTATCCACTTTAACTTCATCCTTAACAACCTTGCATCCGTCAAACATTGCGAATCCATCGCCTTTTTCCTTTAGAATATACTGTGATGAAGCAACAGTGTATGTCTTAGTAAGTTCAATATCCTGTCCGTTTACCTTAACGTTGCTGACTCTTCTTTCTCCATCAACGCGTACAAACATACCTTTTTCATCAACTACTACTGAATTCTTTACGAACGGATTGATTTCATATGTAACTCCTGCAACCTGTAGGAATCCGCCTCTTTCAGCTGTGCCAACATCCTGTGATGCATGTTCTAAGGCATCGATAATCTGCTGTCCTGTTGCTTCGATAACGCAGCCTTTGTTACTCCAAGGATGAACCTTAATAAAGTCTCCATAAGTGACATCTCCTGCGTTTATGTCAGCTCTGATTCCTCCACCCTGAATAAATCCAATATCAGCACCTAATACTACCTTATATGCATCCGCACAGAAGTCGCCAATATTTGTTTCCTGTTTTCTTACTAAACGGTTTCCGTTTTCATCATTGCAGCTCAGTTTAACTGTGCTCTTTGCTACAACTTTCTTAGTAGTTTCTTCATTCTTAGCAATAATCTTCTTTACAAATTTATCAATAGTTTCGTCCTTAGCCGTTGCTTCTTCTTTTGAAACGTTGGAAGCAGTAATTTTTCCATCTGTAGAAATGACTACTTTACCGATATTAGCTAATTTAGTTCCTGTTGAAAGAACCTGAACGCTCTTGCCATCCTTTGTCTTTACAGCTTCCACTCCTGTTGAGTGAGCATGTCCATCAACAAATACGTCGATGCCTGTTGTGTTTCCTAAAACTTCCTGTGATGTCCAAGGTGTAGCACTCTTATCATTTCCAAGATGTCCTACTGCAATAACATAGTTTGCACCTTCGGCTTTTGCTGCATCTACAGCAGTCTGCACTGCCTTATATAAATCTCTACCGCTGTCTCCTTCACAGAATCCATAGATATAGTTTCCGTCCTTGTCCTGGAAGAATGTAGGTGTCGATTTAGTAAATGTTTCAGGAGTACAGATTCCTACAAATGCAACCTTCTTGTCTCCAAATGTCATTATCTTATAAGGATTGAATACAGTCTTTCCGCTCTTGTCCACAAAGTTACAGCTGATGTAACCTGCTGTTGACTTTCCTGCCAATTCCTTAAGGAACTGATCCATTCCATAGTCAAATTCATGATTGCCTGGTACCAAAACATCATATTTCATTTCATTCAAAATATCTCTGATACAGGTTCCCTTTGATAATGTACCTACAACATCTCCCTGCACCGCATCGCCTGCATCAACAAGTGCAACATTTTCGTACTTATCCTTCATAGCATTGCGGTAAGCTGCAAGTCCGGCATAACCTATGTTATCTTCCAAACCGCAGTGCACGTCACTCGTTGCAAGGATAACGATATCCTTTGATTTTGCTGGTGCAGCATCTGCAGCTGTATCTGCAAAAACCATAGCCGGCATCATTGCCATTGCAACCATAACCGCTGTCAATAATGACAGAACTTTTCTAGCCTTCATACTGATTCTCCCTTCTTCAATCTCGTTTAAATCATTAATTGAAATAAGTCGTCTTGCCCCCATTATAGATGAACTTATTTGGGGAAACAATGGCTTTTCGGCTTTTCTTCACATTTTTTGCACTTTATTGTGTTACTTCACAAAAGCGTAGCGGATTTTTTGTTTTCCGTTTACTTCATGCCCTAGGATTGAGGTGGTAAATCAAGACTCCTGGCATCCGTTTGTCGGGCGAGGCGGATTTCAGCAGTTTCCCGGCGCCTATCTGCCGGGCCGAGGCGGGTTTCTCAGATTTCCGGCAGATTCTTGCCGGGCAAGGCCCCTAACTTGCCTACGGCTTTCAGGGCATCGCCCGCCATTCTATCAAACTTGGCACATTCGGCAACTTTCGGATTGCCAGTACCAGAGCCAATCTAAAAATCCTTTGATTTTAGCTAGTAAGACCGCCCTGATGAAAGCGTTGTATTTTACATAGTACAATGTTTTTTCAATCGTACGTGTTTGCGTACACCGTTAATGGGTCTGGAGCCAGAATCACTCACTTTACATGAAAAATTCTGATTTTGGGTAAGAATCTGGTACTGGAAAATCAAGAATACTCAAATGTGCCAGAAATGATAGATTCGCATTGCCTAATTGCGATGCGATGGCATAAAAAATCGAAATCGTCAGAAAATGCCAAAAACACAGAAAATGCTTGATATCGAGAAACTCCAAAAATATCAAAAGACGAGCTCTTGCGAGCTCGCCCTAGTAATTCGTATTTAAGTCATCAGAACATCGAATTATTCGATGATTTCTGTTACAACTCCGGAACCTACTGTTCTTCCGCCTTCTCTGATAGCGAATCTTAGTCCTTCTTCGATAGCGATTGGTGTAATTAGAGTGATTTCCATTACTACGTTATCTCCAGGCATGCACATTTCTGTTCCTTCTGGTAACTTAAGATCTCCTGTTACGTCTGTTGTTCTGAAGTAGAACTGTGGTCTGTATCCGTTGAAGAATGGAGTATGTCTTCCGCCTTCTTCCTTCTTTAATACGTAAACCTGTCCCTTGAACTTAGTGTGTGGGTGGATTGTTCCTGGCTTTGCTAGAACCTGTCCTCTTTCGATTTCGTTTCTCTGTACACCTCTTAGAAGTGCTCCTACGTTATCTCCAGTTTCTGCCTCATCTAATAGCTTTCTGAACATTTCTAGTCCAGTTACTACTACTGTTCTCTTTTCTTCTGTTAGACCGATGATTTCTACTTCTTCACCAACCTTTAGAACTCCTCTTTCTACTCTTCCTGTTGCTACTGTACCTCTACCTGTGATTGAGAATACGTCTTCTACTGGCATTAGGAATGGCATGTCGTTTGCTCTGTCTGGTTCTGGAATGTATGCGTCGATTTCTTCGAATAATTCAATGATCTTGTCTCCCCATGGACCTGCAGGATCTTCTAATGCACCTAGTGCGGATCCTCTTACGATTGGAGTGTCATCTCCTGGGAATTCATATTCGTCTAGAAGTTCTCTTACTTCCATTTCTACTAAGTCTAGTAATTCTTCGTCATCAACCATGTCACACTTGTTTAAGAATACTACGATGTATGGTACACCTACCTGTCTTGATAACAGGATGTGTTCTCTTGTCTGTGGCATTGGTCCATCTGTTGCAGCTACTACTAGGATTGCTCCGTCCATCTGTGCAGCACCTGTGATCATGTTCTTTACATAGTCAGCGTGGCCTGGGCAGTCTACGTGAGCGTAGTGTCTGTTTGGAGTTTCATATTCAACGTGTGCTGTTGAAATTGTGATTCCTCTTTCCTTTTCTTCTGGAGCCTTGTCGATCTTGTCGAAGTCTACCTTTTCACCTAACTGATATCTGTTGAACAGTGTAGTTGTGATAGCAGCTGTAAGAGTTGTCTTACCGTGGTCAACGTGACCGATTGTTCCGATATTAATATGCGGTTTTGTTCTTTCAAATTTCTGTTTTGCCATTTTAAATTCCTCCGATTAAAAAAGCTTAGTTAAATCTAATATTAATTAATTATTTTCCAATTTTTTCGATTAAGCTATCAGGCAATCTTTCGAAGTGGTCCATCTGCATTACATAGTTACCACGACCCTGAGTCTTAGATCTAAGGTCAGTAGCGTAACCGAACATTTCTGATAGCGGAACCATTGCTCTAATAGCAACTGCTCCGTTGTTCATGTCAGAACCTTCGATTCTACCTCTTCTTGATGAAATATCGCCGATAACGTCTCCCATGTATTCTTCTGGAACTGTTACTTCAACCTTGAAGATTGGTTCTAGAAGACACGGAGCGCCCTTTCTTGCAGCTTCCTTGAACGCCATTGAACCGGCAATCTTGAAGGCCATTTCAGATGAGTCAACTTCGTGGTATGAACCATCATATAGTTCAACTGCAACGTCAACTACCTGGTATCCAGCGATTGGGCCGGATGTCATAGCTTCCTTGATACCGTCTTCAATCTTAGGAATGTATTCCTTAGGAATTGCACCACCAGCGATTGAGTTGATGAATTCGAAGCCTTCACCTGGTTCTCTAGGAGTAACTCTGATCTTAACGTGACCGTACTGACCAGAACCACCAGACTGCTTCTTATGCTTGTAATCAACATCAACTGGCTGAGTAAGAGTTTCTTTGTATGATACCTGAGGCTTACCAACGTTAGCTTCAACCTTGAATTCACGAAGAAGTCTGTCTACGATGATTTCTAGGTGAAGTTCTCCCATGCCGGCAATAATTGTCTGGCCTGTTTCTTCGTTAGTGTAAGTCTTGAAAGTAGGGTCTTCTTCAGCTAGCTTAGCTAGTGCGATACCCATCTTTTCCTGACCAGCCTTAGTCTTTGGCTCGATAGCGATTTCGATTACTGGATCAGGGAATTCCATTGATTCCAGGATGATTTCGTGATCTTCGTCACAAAGTGTATCACCAGTAGTTACATCCTTAAGACCAACTGCTGCTGCAATGTCTCCGGAGTATACTCTTTCGATTTCTTCCCTCTTGTTAGCATGCATCTGAAGGATACGACCAACTCTGCCTCTCTTACCCTTAGTTGAGTTGTAGATGTGAGAGCCGGCATCCAGAGTACCTGAGTAAACTCTGAAGAATGCTAACTTACCAACGAATGGGTCAGTCATGATCTTGAAGGCTAGTGCTGAGAATGGAGCACTGTCATCTGCAGGTCTGCTGTCTTCTTCGCCAGTGTCAGGGTCTACACCCTTAATTGCTGGGATATCCAGTGGTGATGGCATGAAGTCGATAACTGCATCTAGCATCATCTGAACACCCTTGTTTCTGTATGCTGAACCACACATCATAGGGATCATGCGGCATGCAATAGTTTCTTTTCTGATTGTTGTCTTGATTTCATCGATAGTAAGCTCTTCGCCTTCTAAGAACTTCATCATAAGTTCTTCGTCACATTCTGCAACGCTTTCGATTAGCTTTTCTCTCCATTCTTCAGCTAAATCCATCATATCTTCAGGAATATCAGTAATCTCGAATTCCTTACCAAGATCGTCCTTATAGATTTCAGCCTTCATAGTTATTAAGTCGATGATACCGATGAATGTATCTTCCTTACCGATAGGAAGCTGGATAGGAACCGCATTTGCTTTCAGTCTTTCCTTAACCATGTCAACAACTCTGAAGAAGTTAGCTCCTAAGATGTCCATCTTGTTAACGAAAATCATTCTAGGAACTCCATACTTTTCAGCCTGTCTCCAAACTGTTTCGGACTGTGGTTCTACACCGCCCTTTGCACAAAGTACAGTTACCGCACCGTCCAGAACTCTAAGTGATCTTTCTACTTCTACTGTAAAGTCAACGTGTCCTGGAGTATCGATAATGTTGATTCTGTTGCCCTTCCACTGAGCTGTAGTAGCAGCGGAAGTAATTGTGATACCACGTTCCTGTTCCTGTTCCATCCAGTCCATAGTAGCGGATCCATCGTGAGTTTCACCGATCTTATGAGTTCTTCCTGTATAGAAAAGGATACGTTCAGTGGTAGTGGTTTTTCCGGCGTCGATATGAGCCATGATACCAATATTTCTAGTGTTCTCTAAAGAAAACTGTCTACCAGCCATTATTTATCCTCCGTTTAAATTTCAAATTTACCGAACAAAGCTGACTACCATCTGAAGTGAGCAAATGCCTTATTTGCTTCAGCCATCTTATGAGTATCTTCTTTCTTCTTTACTGATGCTCCAGTGTTGTTAGCAGCATCCATTAATTCCTTAGCAAGTCTTTCAGACATAGTCTTTTCGCCTCTAAGTCTTGTGTATTTAGTTAACCATCTAAGACCTAAAGTCTGTCTTCTTTCCGGTCTAACTTCAATAGGAACCTGGTAGTTTGCACCACCGATTCTTCTTGCTTTAACTTCTAATACAGGCATGATGTTGTTCATTGCCTTTTCGAATACTTCCAGCGGATTTTCTCCAGTTGTCTTTTCAATCTGTTCGAAAGCGCTGTATACGATATTCTGGGCTACACCCTTCTTACCGTCTAGCATGATGCTGTTGATAAGCTTAGCTACAACAACACTTCCGTATACTGGATCTGGAAGTACTTCACGTTTTGGTACGTTACCTTTTCTTGGCACTTCTCTTCCCTCCTCGCTTGATAGCTATATAAGCTACCTGCACAATTGCTTTAACTAAATTTGTAATTGCACACTCTCTTCACCCCGCTGCGCGGGATTACTCTGGGATACCCTGCAATTAAATAAGCCCCAGTCTTGCTCGGGGTACTCGACACATTAAAAAACATGCCGCGAGCGCCTCAATATCTATAAGTATATATATTAAGGGCTCTATAATTCCCGAAAAATTTCATGCTCAATAATTATTTTCTAATTATTTTTTCTTAGGTCTCTTAGCACCATACTTGGAACGAGCCTGTAGTCTGTTGTTAACACCAGCAGTATCTAGAGTTCCTCTAACGATGTGGTATCTTACACCTGGAAGGTCTTTTACTCTTCCGCCTCTGATAAGTACAACACTGTGTTCCTGAAGGTTGTGACCGATACCAGGAATGTATGCAGTTACTTCAATACCGTTAGTAAGACGTACTCTGGCTACTTTTCTAAGTGCTGAGTTAGGCTTCTTAGGTGTTACTGTCTTTACAGAAGTGCATACGCCTCTTTTCTGTGGTGAGTTAGTGTTTGTTGCAACTCTTCTTAATGAGTTCATACCCTTACCAAGAGCAGGAGCAGTTGACTTCTTAACAGAACTTGTTCTTCCCTGACGTACTAATTGGTTAATAGTAGGCATTTGTTTCTCCTTTCCTTTTTAATATTTATACAGTCAAATTGACCCTAATGTAATTATTAGGGTCAAATTCAACTCGAAACTACCGCATAGTTTATCACATATTTACCTATATTGCAAGTAATTTTTTATTCAATCTCAACGATTTCAGATGCATCTGCATCATCTTCGGCTTCTACAGCAGTATCAAAACCATCTTCGACTATTTCAACTGCATCTGTAACTACCTCATCTACAGCTTCAATTGCTTCTTCCTCTGCCTTCTGAGCTTCCTCGAACTCCTGCATGATTACTTCGTTTACACCGTAATCAAGTTTGATGTTCTTGTATCTCTTCATTCCTGTACCAGCAGGGATTAGCTTACCGATGATAACGTTTTCCTTAAGTCCCAGTAACTTGTCGTTCTTACCCTTGATTGCTGCATCTGTAAGAACTCTTGTTGTTTCCTGGAAAGAAGCAGCTGATAAGAATGATGTAGTAGCAAGTGAGGCCTTTGTAATACCAAGAAGCATCTGCTTAGCAATTGCAGGTTCCTTACCTGCTTCAATTGCAGCGTTATTTGCATCTTCGATTTCAAACTTACTATAAAGTCCGCCTGGAAGAAGATCAGTATCTCCAGCGTCCTCGATTTTAAGTTTTGATAGCATCTGGCTTACGATAACTTCAACGTGCTTGTCATTGATGTCTACACCCTGGTTCTTATATACACGCTGAACTTCTTTCAGCAAGTACTGATAAACCCCGCCGACACCGTTAATTCTTAAAATGTCATGTGGGTTAAGCGGACCACTTGTAATATTGTGTCCAGCTGGTACGAAGTCGCCCTTCTTGTGAGCAAGTCTTGCACCGTAAGGAACAACGTATACTCTATCGCCTGTTTCATCGTTTCTAACTGTAACCTCAGTCTTGTTGTCTGTTCTAGGCTGGATGTCGATAATAACACCATCCTCTTCGCAGATTTCTGCAAGACCCTTTGGCTTTCTAGCTTCGAAAAGTTCTTCTACTCTTGGAAGACCGTGAGTGATATCGCTTCCCGCTACACCACCAGTATGGAATGTTCTCATTGTCAGCTGTGTACCTGGTTCACCGATTGACTGTGCTGCGATGATACCTACGGCTTCACCGATGTTTACGCTTTCGCCTGTTGCCAGGTTTCTACCGTAACACTTAGCACAGATACCAACCTTGCTGCGGCAAGTCATTGCTGATCTAATAGCAACTGTATCAATTCCAGCATCCATTACTGCCTCAGCCTGAGCGTCAGTAATTTCTTCGCCTGCTTCTACAATAACTTCGCCTGTCTTTGGATTTACTACATCAGTAAGAGCAGTTCTTCCTGCAATTCTCTGATTCAATGGTTCGATTGTTTCTACGCCATCTGTAAATGCCTTAACTTCTACGCCTTCGTCAGTTCCACAGTCGATTTCTCTTACGATTACGTTATGAGAAACGTCTACAAGTCTTCTTGTCAGGTAACCTGAGTCGGCTGTACGAAGTGCTGTATCGGCTAGACCCTTTCTAGCACCGTTAGATGAAATGAAGTATTCCAAAATTGAAAGTCCTTCACGGAAGTTCGCTTTGATAGGAATTTCTACTGTACGACCTGTAGCGTTGGCCATTAGACCACGCATACCGCCGACCTGTCTGATCTGGTTCTTACTACCTCTGGCTCCGGATGTTGCCATGATATTCAGGTTGTTGTCTGGTTCAAGGGAATCCATCAGAGCGTCTGCAACGTCATCTGTTGTCTTGTTCCAAATTTCGATAACCTTTTCATATCTTTCGGAGTTGGAAATCAGACCCATTCTGTATGCTTTTTCGTACTTGTCTACTTCCTTCTGTGATTCAGCTACGATATCCCACTTATTATCCGGAATGGTCATATCTTCTACACCGATTGTTACAGCGGCCTTTGTGGAGTAGTGGTATCCCATGCTCTTGATGTAGTCAAGAAGGATTACTGTTCCTGTGTTGCCGTGTACCTTGTAGCACTTGTCGATAATTGCACCCAGCTTTTTCTTGTCGCATAGGAAGTCAACTTCAAGTGAGTATTCGTCTTCGTTTCTGTCAACAAAACCTAAATCCTGCGGAATTTCCTGGTTGTAGATAAATCTACCAACTGTTGACTCAACAAGGTGACCTCTTTCGTCGTTTTCATCTTTGTACATTCTTACCTTAACCTTAGCGTGAATGTCGCAAACACCGTCCTGGTAAGCCATGAGCATTTCGTCCATGTCTGTGAAGATCTTACCGTCTCCCTTTTCAGGAACTCTTTCGAAGCCCTTAGCGTCAAGTTCTTCTCTTATCTTCTTATTGTTAAATTCGTCTGTTTCGTATGATACCTTTTCTCTTCCATCAACGATATCAACCCTCTTACGAGTACCAGGATATGTCAGGTAGTAAGCACCCAGAATCATGTCCTGTGTAGGAGTTGTAATTGGTGATCCGTCCTTTGGAGCAAGGATATTGTTAATTGAAAGCATCAGGAATCTTGCTTCTGCCTGTGCTTCTACGGAAAGAGGTAGGTGAACCGCCATCTGGTCTCCGTCGAAGTCAGCGTTAAATGCTGTACATACAAGTGGGTGAAGCTTAATAGCCTTACCTTCAACCAGTACGGGTTCAAATGCCTGAATACCAAGTCTGTGAAGAGTCGGCGCACGGTTTAGCATTACTGGATGTTCTTTAATAACACCTTCTAATACATCCCATACTTCAGGTCTAACCTTTTCAACCATTCTCTTTGCGTTTTTGATGTTGTGTGCGTATCCCTGTTCAACTAATTCTTTCATGATGAAAGGCTTGAACAGCTCAAGGGCCATCTTCTTAGGAAGACCGCACTGGTAGAATTTCAGTTCTGGTCCTACTACGATTACTGAACGTCCTGAGTAGTCAACACGCTTACCTAGTAGGTTCTGTCTAAATCTACCCTGCTTACCCTTAAGCATATCTGACAATGACTTAAGTGGTCTGGATCCTGGTCCTGTAACCGGTCTACCACGTCTGCCGTTGTCGATTAATGAGTCAACAGCTTCCTGAAGCATTCTCTTTTCATTTCTTACGATAATGTCAGGTGCTCCTAATTCAAGAAGTCTGTTAAGTCTGTTATTTCTGTTAATAACTCTTCTGTACAGGTCATTA
Organism: Clostridia bacterium; assembly: GCA_030537495.1. GTDB lineage: Bacteria > Bacillota > Clostridia > Peptostreptococcales > Anaerovoracaceae > Senimuribacter. The sequence goes on from JAUNMH010000001.1 coordinate 144,032, forward strand.
AGGTCGGATGTAGCAAATCTTCCTCCGTCCAACTGAACCATCGGTCTAAGATCAGGTGGAATTACAGGAATTACTTCCAGTACCATCCACTCAGGTCTATTTCCAGAAGAACGTAAAGCTTCTACAACTTCAAGTCTTCTTACGATTCTGATTTTTTTCTGGCCTGTAGCGTTCTTAAGTCCTTCACGAAGATTTTCTGAAAGTTCATCAAGGTCAATCTGTGCTAGAAGTTCTCTAACAGCCTCTGCACCCATAGCAGCTTTGAAAGTATCTCCATGCTGCTCTCTTGCTTCTCTGTACTGAACCTCTGTCAATATTTCTTTATATCCAAGGCTCGTTTCACCTGGATCAGTTACGATGTAAGCTGCAAAGTAAAGAACCTTTTCTAAGTTTCTTGGAGTTACATCAAGGAGAAGTCCCATTCTTGATGGGATTCCCTTGAAGTACCAGATATGGGAAACAGGAGCCGCAAGCTTAATGTGTCCCATTCTTTCTCTTCTTACCTTTGCTTTTGTAACTTCTACTCCGCAACGGTCGCAGACGATACCTTTATATCTGATTCTCTTATATTTACCGCAGTGGCACTCCCAGTCCTTCGTAGGTCCGAAGATCTGTTCACAGAATAAACCCTCTTTTTCCGGCTTAAGTGTTCTGTAGTTAATAGTTTCCGGCTTAGTTACTTCTCCGTGTGACCATTCCAGAATTTTTTCTGTGGAAGCCAATTTGATCTGTAAAGATTCGAAATGATTTAATTCGAAATTGTTTGCGTTATTTACATTCTCAGTCAAAGTTTTCCTCCCCTTTCTTATAGCTCAGTAATTGGGTTACCATCTTCGCCATCTTCCGGTTTTTCTTCAGTAAATCCAGTGGCAAATAGTTCATCTTCACTTTCTGTCTCAGTGTTTGCTGACATAATCTCATCGATTCCGGTTGATTCTTCGTAAGAAGATTCCCTAATCTCAATTTCTTCGTTGTCTTCTGACAGTACGCGTACATCGAGACCCAAGCTCTGCATTTCCTTAATCAGTACCTTGAATGATTCAGGGATTCCAGGTTCAGGAATGTTTTCGCCCTTAACGATTGCTTCATATGTCTGAACTCTTCCAACGATATCGTCGGACTTAACAGTTAAGATTTCCTGTAATGTGTATGCTGCACCGTACGCTTCCAGTGCCCAAACTTCCATTTCTCCGAAACGCTGTCCACCGAACTGAGCCTTACCTCCAAGAGGCTGCTGAGTTACCAGTGAGTAAGGACCTGTACTTCTTGCGTGAATCTTATCATCTACTAGATGGTGAAGTTTCAGCATGTACATGTAACCCACTGTTACAGGGTTATCAAACCATTCTCCGGTTCTACCGTCTCTAAGTCTTAATTTACCTGTTTCTGAATATCCGCAGTCTACTAACATTTCGCGAATATCCTTTTCGTTAGCTCCATCGAATACTGGAGTTGCAATGTACCAACCCTTCTTCTTAGCAGCTAATCCTAAGTGAACCTCTAATACCTGTCCAACGTTCATTCGGGAAGGTACACCTAGAGGGTTCAGCATTACCTGAAGTGGTTCACCGTTTTCCATGAACGGCATATCTTCTTCAGGAAGAATTCTGGAAACAACACCCTTGTTACCGTGTCTTCCGGCCATCTTGTCTCCAACATTCATCTTTCTCTTAGTAGCTATGTAACATCTTACTAGCTTATTTACTCCAGGAGGAAGTTCGTCGCCGTTTTCTCTTGTGAAGATTTTTACATCAACGACAATACCTGTTTCTCCATGAGGTACTCTTAAGGATGTATCTCTAACTTCTCTAGCCTTTTCACCAAAGATGGCTCTCAGAAGCTTTTCTTCAGCGCTCAGGTCATTTTCTCCCTTAGGAGTAACTTTACCTACCAGGATGTCAGTGGAGCTTACTTCTGCACCGATTCTGATGATACCTTCTTCATCAAGGTCTCTAAGTGCATCTTCACCAACGTTAGGGATATCTCTTGTGATTTCTTCAGGTCCAAGCTTAGTATCTCTCGCTTCTGACTCATATTCTACGATGTGAAGTGAAGTCAGAACGTCATTCATAAGAAGTCTTTCATTAAGGATGATAGCATCCTCGTAGTTGTAGCCTTCCCATGTCATGAATCCGATAAGCAAGTTCTTACCAAGAGCGATTTCTCCAAGGTCTGTTGAAGGACCATCTGCAATAACTTCGCCTTCTTCGATATGCTCACCATGGTTAACAATAGGTCTCTGGTTGATGCATGTACCCTGGTTGGATCTTTTGAACTTTAATAATGAGTATTCATCTGTTTCATTATTGTCATCTCTTCTGATAACAATCTTTTCAGCATCAACAAACTCTACAGTACCTGCATGTTTTGCTAGAATAACTACTCCAGAGTCTCTTGCTGCCTTATATTCCATACCTGTACCTACATAAGGTGCCTCTGTAACAAGTAGAGGTACTGCCTGACGCTGCATGTTGGAACCCATTAGGGCACGGTTGGCGTCGTCGTTTTCCAGGAACGGAATCATAGCTGTCGCAACGGATACTACCTGCTTAGGTGAAATATCCATCATGTCTACAACTTCTCTTGGGAACATGGCGATTTCTCCGCCCACACCTCTAGCTGCAACCTTAGCGTTAACAAAACGACCTTCCTCGTCAAGTGGTTCGTTGGCCTGTGCAACAATTAGAAGTTCTTCCTCGTCAGCTGTAATATATCTAACATTGTCTGTAACAATGCCTGTTTCCTTGTCTACAAGTCTATATGGAGTCTCAATAAATCCATACTCATCAACTACACCATAAGTAGTAAGTGAACCGATTAGACCGATGTTAGGACCTTCTGGAGTCTCGATAGGGCACATTCTACCATAGTGAGAATGGTGTACGTCTCTAACTTCGAATCCAGCTCTTTCTCTTGACAGACCACCAGGTCCAAGAGCAGAAAGTCTTCTCTTGTGTGTCAATTCTGAAAGTGGGTTGTTCTGGTCCATGAACTGTGACAGCTGTGAACTTCCGAAGAATTCCTTAATAGCTGCAGTTACAGGTCTAATATTCATAAGAGTCTGTGGAGTTGTCATTTCCATATCCTGAATAGTCATTCTTTCCTTAACTACTCTTTCCATTCTTGCCAGACCAATTCTGAACTGGTTCTGAAGCAGTTCTCCAACAGTTCTTAATCTTCTATTTCCTAAATGGTCGATATCATCAGTGCTTCCAAGACCGTAGTTCAGGTTCAGAATATAACTTACTGATGCAATAATATCTTCCATGATAATGTGCTTAGGTGAAAGGTCGTTCTTTCTGGCAACCAGCTGCTGTCTCACTTCGTCAGCATTCTCACAGTTCTGAAGGATTTCCATCAAAACTGGATAGAATACTCTCTTTGCCACTTTTAGATCTGAAGTGTCAAATTCAACATACTGGTCAAGGTCAACGAATCTGTTACCAATTACCTTAGTAACTACGCTTTCATCGTCCTTACCATGAGCCATAACATATTCCACGCCCGCATTTTCAATCTGTCTAGCTAGTTCTGCATTAATTGCTCCACCTGCTTCTACAAGAATTTCTCCTGTGTTAGGGTCAATTACATCTTCTGCAACAACAGTATCTACTAATCTGTTGTACAGACCTAGCTTCTGATTGTACTTATATCTACCTACTTTTGCAAGATCGTATCTCTTTGCATCAAAAAATAGGGAATTTAACAGAGATCTTGCGCTGTCCACTGTAGGTGGTTCGCCTGGTCTCAGTTTCTTATAGATTTCCTTAAGTCCGCTTTCTTCGTCTGTAGTAGGGTCCTTTTCTAATGTCTTCATTAGTCTTGGATCCTCGCCAAAGATTTCGATAATTTCAGCATTGCTTCCGATTCCTAATGCTCTTAAAAGAGTAGTAAGCGGTTGCTTTCTGGTTCTATCTACTCTAACAGAGATAATTTCGTTGGAGTCTGTCTCGTATTCCAGCCAAGCTCCTCTGTTTGGAATTATCTGTGTAGAATAAAGCTTAGTATTTGATTTATCAGTTTCTACGCCGTAGTAAGGTCCTGGAGAACGAACCAGCTGAGTTACGATAACTCTTTCTGCTCCGTTATAGATAAATGTTCCCTTTTCTGTCATCAGAGGGAAATTACCCATGAAGACTTCCTGTTCCTTAACTTCGCCTGTTTCCTTGTTAACGAGTCTAACCTTAACTCTTAAAGGAGCTTCGTATGTTACGTCTCTCTCCTTACATTCTTCCTGCTCGTACTTTGGTGTATCACTAAGTGAGTAATCCAGGAATTCCAGTATTAAATTATCCGAATAATCCTTTATAGGGGAGATATCTTCGAAGACTTCTCTCAGACCTTCTTCTACGAACCATTCATAGGATTTTGTCTGAATATCAATAAGATTAGGCATTGTACCCACTTCATTGATTTTTGAGAATGTCATACGTTCTTTTCTACCTACTTTGATAGGCTTTGGCATATTCATCACTCCTTATTTCTTAACAGTTTACATTTGCGTGGCAGTCTAGTATGTTAGCATATTTTCGTCAATATGTCAATAGGTTTTAGAAAAATAACTCAGAATAAAAGAAAAAGGCCGTCAAAAATGACAGCCTGATTTTCCATCTTAGTTATATTCGTGGATCCCGCCGTGAACTACTTAAGTTCTACAGTTGCTCCAACTTCTTCTAACTGAGCCTTGATAGCTTCAGCTTCTGCCTTTTCAACGCCTTCCTTAACGTTTGAAGGAGCTCCGTCAACTACAGCCTTAGCTTCCTTAAGTCCTAAGCCAGTGATTTCTCTAACTGCCTTGATAACCTTAATCTTTTCGCCACCAGCTGAAGCAAGAACTACTGTGAATTCGCTCTGTTCTTCTTCTGCTGCACCACCTGCAGCTGCACCTGCAACTGCTACTGGAGCTGCTGCTGATACGCCAAATTCTTCTTCGCAAGCTTTAACTAATTCGTTTAATTCTAAAACTGTCATCGCTTTGATAGCTTCAATGATCTGATTCTTATCCATTTTATTTTCTCCTTTTTATATTTCTTTATTTCGTGATTTAAATTTAGTGGTCTATGCCACCTTAATGATATTTTTATGCTTCTTTTTCGTCAGCAACTGCCTGTAAAGTTCTAACGAACTTGCTAACAGGTGACTGGATGCTGCCCATAAACTTAGCAATAAGAACATCTCTTGATGGAATGTCTGCAATCTGTTCGATTCCTGCCTTATCATAGAATTCTCCTTCTACGATACCTGCTTTAAATTCCATCTTCTTGAAGTCCTTAATGATTTCGTTAAGTGTTCTAGCAGGAGCAGTAGCATCTTCGCTGCTGATAGCGATAGCGCTTGGTCCTTCAAGAACGTCTGCTAGAGGAGCAAATTCTGTTCCTTCAATAGCTCTCTTCATTAAAGTATTCTTATATACTGTATAATCAACGTTTGCTTCTCTTAGCTTCTTTCTCATAGCATCAGCTTGTTCTACAGTGATTCCCATATAGTCAATAACTACTGCAGACTGAGCGTTTTCTAACTTAGCCTTGATTTCGTCGATAATAACTTGTTTCTGCTGTTTTGCTTCAACTGACATAAAACTTGGTCTCCTTTCTGTAGAGGCTAATCCCTCTACGAATATGGTACTCAATAAAATAACCCTGCCAGTAGACAGGGTCAATATCTATATATTGTACCTCGGCGGGAAATTAAGCCTTGTGGGCACCCGCTGTCTACGGTTAAATTTCTAAATTGTGCTTATCGGACTAGCCTAGAACTGCTGGGTTAACTTTAACTCCAGGTCCCATTGTTGCTGCAACAGTAACGCTCTTCAGATACTGACCTTTTGCAGTAGCTGGCTTAGCCTTAACGATTGCTTCCATAAGAGCATTGAAGTTTTCTTCAAGCTTTTCTGGACCGAATGAAGCCTTTCCGATAGGTGTATGGATGATGTTCTGCTTGTCAAGACGGTACTCAACTTTACCAGCTTTAATTTCAGCTAGTGCTTTTTCAAGATCCATAGTTACTGTGCCTGATTTAGGGTTAGGCATTAATCCCTTAGGTCCTAGAATCTTACCAAGACGACCTACAACACCCATCATATCTGGAGTTGCTACTACTACGTCGAAATCGAACCAGTTTTCTGTCTGGATCTTCTGAGCCATATCTTCAGCTCCAACGTAATCTGCGCCAGCTCTTTCAGCTTCTTCAGCCTTAGGTCCCTTAGCGAATACTAATACCTTTACGCTCTTACCAGTTCCGTGTGGAAGTACGATTGCACCTCTAACCTGCTGGTCTGCGTGTCTTCCGTCAACGCCAAGTCTAGCGTGAACTTCGATAGTTTCATCAAACTTTGCTCTTGAAGTTTCGCAAGCCAACTTCATAGCTTCGCTTACTTCGTGTAGCTGTGATTTGTCAAATTTTTCTGCTACAGCCTTGTAGCCTTTACCTCTCTTAGGCATGTTCTTTTACCTCCTTGTGGTATTAACGACCGGACCTTATATCCGCGTCTCCCATCTCATTAGTCTTCAACAACGATTCCCATACTTCTTGCAGTTCCCTTGATCATGTCTGTTGCTGCTTCAAGGTTTGCTGCATTTAAGTCAGGCATCTTAGTCTTTGCGATTTCTTCAACCTGTGCATAAGTCAGAGTTGCAACCTTCTTCTTGTTAGGTTCTCCTGATGCTGCATCTAAGCCAGCTGCTTTCTTAAGTAGAACTGCTGCAGGTGGAGTCTTTGTAACAAATGTGAATGATCTGTCAGCATAAACAGTGATTACTACTGGAATAATCATTCCTGGCTGATCCTGTGTTCTAGCATTGAACTGCTTACAGAAATCCATAATGTTAACACCCTTCTGACCTAAAGCAGGACCTACTGGAGGTGCTGGAGTAGCATTACCGGCTGCAATCTGAAGTTTAATATAACCTTCAACTTTCTTAGCCATTTTTCCATTCTCCTTTCTCTATAGCTGCCTATATGACTATCTATAGTTGCTTATCTACCTGTGAAAATTCTAGTTCCACTGGTGTATCTCTACCAAACATTGAAACCTTAACGGTCAGTATCTGTTTCTCAGGGCTGATTTCAAGAACTTCACCTGTGAAGCCCTCAAATGGTCCGCTGATAACTCTTACTGTATCGCCGACTTCAACGTCTAGGTCGATGTAAACTTTTTCTATTCCCATTCTAGCGACTTCTTCGTCAGTTAGAGGAATAGGGTCAGAACCATGTCCCACAAATCCGGTTACGCCTTGTGTATTTCTTACAAGGTACCAGGACTCGTTAGTAACAATCATCTTTATTATTACATAACTAGGAAACATTTTCCTTGTTCTGATTTTACGCTTGCCGTCCTTAATTTCAACACGGTCTTCTGTAGGTACGATGATGTCCAAGATCAAATCCTGCATACCACGGTTCTCAACCATTTTTTCGATATTCACTTTTACTTTGTTTTCGTGACCCGAATAGGTATGTACTACATACCACTTAGCCTGGCCATCGCCTCTGATGCCCTCTCCCTGTATAGGAGAAGCTGTGTTTCTGTTTTCAATATCAGACATTTTCTGTACCTTCTCTTCTATATTAGTTTAGGGTAATGTTAAGTACTGCTTTCAGTGCAGCTAGTACACCTGTATCGATTAGCCAAAAGCCAAGGGCGAAAACAGCACATGTGGCGATTACTACTCCAGTAAAAGTGCCCAATTCTTTCTTTGTAGGCCATACAACCTTAGACATTTCAAGTTTAACACCCTTAAGATATTCCTTAGGGCCAACCTTCTTTGCCTTAGCTGCATTCTTCTTTGCCTGGTCTTTACTTGCCATAATTGTTTCTCCTTATTTTGTCTCTTTGTGAAGAGTTTCCTTTTTGCAGAACTTACAATACTTCTTTAATTCGATACGATCAGGATCGTTCTTCTTGTTCTTCATAGTATTGTAGTTTCTCTGCTTGCACTCAGTGCATGCTAATGTAACTTTTACTCTCATTCGGTAATCCTCCGTTTTCAACTCAAAATTCAGACCCAGATTTTTCTAGCTCTGTCTATAGTAATCATAAAGTTGCTTAATAAGTATATTACATTGGAAAGTCAATGTCAACAGCTTTTTGATGTATTTTAAATTAATATGTAACAATTAATTTAGTTTTTTATGTTTTGCTTTCTTTTCCAGCTGTGCTTCTCATCTAGCATAGCTTTTGTTGAAAAAAACATACACTTTCATAAATTATTGTCTACAAGGTATTGTTCTCATGTATGACATATCTAAATGCATTACCTCATGCCAACAAAAACGGAGCAATCTGTAGGTCTATAGGTGCCTTTTATGCACACCCTTAGATTGCCCCCTTTAATTACCTTTTATTTATAATGCTGCTTTTGATTCTATGTATTACAATTTATTTCTTTTCCGGTGAATCCTCTTTTATGCCTAGCACCATAAATAGAATTCCCGCAAGGAAGAAGCCTCCCGTTACCATATTGATGAATACAGGAGTGTTTTTTAGTGCAATGACAAAGGCTTCTGCATCTCCTTCTCCCCTTAGAGCCGCTGAGACGCATATGGAACCTAAAAGTACCGCCGAGCCTATGATGAATGCCGCTCCCATTATTGCATAAACGATTCTGTATGTCATAACTGCCTCCTCCTATCTCATTATAAAGTATATTCAACTACACGATATTCTCTTTCGAGCCACTTTTCCGGATACACGTATGCTGTTCCATAAGATTTCGTTGCTCTTCTGTCATATTTCTTTTCCTGTGTAACCTTATACTTCTGATACTTATGCCTGTACTCTAGTCTGTATCCCTTACCTTTTGCCGGCTTTAACACATCCGTGCTAAAACCTACAGTTCTTGATTCAGACCAAGTAATGTCAAACCCCACTATCGCATTAACTGCTTTAACTGTCACATTCAAAGTTCCAGAATACCTATTCGAAACTGTTCTTGTATGCGATGCTGTTAACGTTCCAGCCGAAATCGTTGATGCTCCCGCATATTTCCAGGAGCTAGCACTAATACCATCCTTAACAGAGTCAGTCGCAAACCATCTTAAATTAGCCTCGTATGGTTGGTTCCCCTCGTCATCTAATTTTGGAATTTTATAGGCTTGTTCGTGCGCATTTGGTTCTTGCTTTTTTTCTCATCTGTCAATCTTCCTTTCCGTGCCTATTCTCATTCGATCGAAGATACATTGTCACTTTCACCGTCTTGTTTGAAAAACGCTAGGCTTATCCATCAACCCACGATTCCTAGTCTCACATCATTTGCCACATTGGTGATGCACCCCTCATTCATCTTCTGCAAAGCATTCGTTTCAACTCTATGTCTATATTACTATTTTCATAATAACACCTAGACATGAACGAAACATTTCGCATTCGCATTTCTGCTCAATCATCAGTGTCGTCATCTTGCTTGCATTATACACGGGATATATACTTAATGCAACACACTTCAAGTCATTGTATTCCGATAAATTTGTAGACCTAGGCACTATTGACGAAACAAACGATAGAAAAGTTGCCGAACAATTCTTTATGACCTAGGTACCGACAAAATCATGAGCTCTGAGTTTGAAATTAGGTGAAGAATATACCTGCAACCAAATGCTTGGTGCCTTAAGTAAGATGCAGATGACGCTGTTGCGCAAGGAAAGCGGCTAAATTCCAGCATATAAGAGAACTGAACTACGCAATAAAACGCATGAAACATCAGGCTCCCGAACAGATTATGAGTTTATCTCACAGCATAACTTCTGACAAGTTTATTTGTCTATCCACTCAGCTTCCTGAGTAAAAACGACAAAATTGTCTCTTATTTCTACATAGCCCCCTTTAATTGAAGCGGTTTTGTATGTACCTTCGGGAGTTTTGACGTGGACACGTCCCTTTTCGCTGAGAAGCTTGCAACACCATGCATGCTTTGGAAGAAAGCCTTCCTCGCCGTCTGTTGTAGTGCAGGTCAGGGACTCTGTTACGCTCTTATAAAAAAGCTCCGAAGGTGTGATAATTTCAACCTGTACGCCAGCCATATCATTCACCCTTTGACGCCTTATATTTTTCAACTACTTCGTCGATTCCGCCTGCGAATAGGAACATGGACTCAGGAATTTCGTCGTGGAGACCATCGAGAATTTCCTTGAAGCCTCTTACTGTCTCAGCAATCGGCACGTATCTTCCTTCCATTCCTGTAAACTGCTCAGCAACGCTAAACGGCTGTGAAAGGAATCTCTGAATCTTACGCGCACGAGAAACTGTAAGCTTGTCCTCATCAGACAGCTCGTCCATACCTAGGATTGCAATAATATCCTGAAGGTCCTTATATTTCTGAAGAACTTCCTGAACTCTTCTCGCTGTTTCGTAATGCTCTTCGCCTACAATTAGTGGGTCAAGAATTCTTGAAGATGATTCTAGCGGGTCAACTGCCGGATAAATTCCCAGCTCTGTAATGGATCTGGATAGCACTGTTGTAGCGTCCAAATGTGCGAAAGTTGTCGCCGGAGCTGGGTCTGTCAAGTCGTCGGCCGGTACATATACGGCCTGAACGGAAGTGATAGAACCATCTTTAGTTGACGTAATTCTTTCCTGTAACGCACCCATTTCAGTTGCCAGTGTTGGCTGATATCCAACAGCTGAAGGCACACGTCCAAGCAACGCAGATACTTCTGAACCAGCCTGAGTGAATCTGAAAATATTGTCAATAAACAGCAGTACGTCCTGCTTTTCTTTGTCTCTGAAGTATTCAGCCATTGTAAGACCCGTAAGAGCAACTCTCATTCTTGCTCCAGGTGGTTCGTTCATCTGACCGAAGACCATGGCAGTTTTTTTCAAAACTCCCGACTCAGTCATTTCGTTATATAGATCGTTACCTTCTCTGGTTCTTTCACCTACACCTGCAAAAACGGAAATTCCGCCGTGCTCAGTAGCGATGTTATTGATAAGTTCCTGAATAAGTACAGTCTTACCAACGCCTGCACCTCCGAAAAGTCCAACCTTACCGCCTCGTGTATAAGGCGCGATTAAGTCGATAACCTTAATTCCTGTTTCAAATATCTGTGAAGTTGTATCCTGGTCTTCGAATTTAGGCGCCTGTCTGTGAATTGCTTCAAACTCCTTGGCATTAACCTCGCCCTTTTCATCAATAGGCTCGCCAAGAACATTGAACAATCTGCCGAGAACCTCCTGACCTACAGGAACAGTAATAGCATCGCCTGTGTCAATGGCCTCCATGCCTCTGGAAATTCCATCCGTTGATGAAAGAGCAACGCATCTTACCTGGTCGTCACCGATATGCTGCGCAACCTCCGCAACGATAGTCTTATCACCAAGCTTGATGTGAATAGCATTAAGCAGCTCCGGTAATTCTTCCGGTTTAAATTTAACATCTATTACAGGTCCGATAATCTGGTGTATTATTCCTTTATTCAATTATCTATACCTCTTTTCTCTATCTTTGTGCCTCTGAACCGGCAACAATTTCAATTATTTCGTCAGTGATTTCCGCCTGTCTAGCTCTGTTATAGTGTACACGCAGAGCCATAAGCATATCACCGGCATTATCATTTGCGTTTTCCATAGCCGTACGTCTTGCCGCATGCTCACAAGTAGCCGATTCAATGGCTGCACTGTATAGCTGCAGTTCAATATACCTAGGCACCATATAGTGAAAGACTTCATCAGCCGAAGGTTGATATTCCATTCTATGAACTATAGGTTCCGCTCCCGTAATGGCATGGAAATCTTCCAGGTGGAAAGGCAAGAGTTTCTTCACCTTTACCTCCTGCTTAAGGGTATTTACATATGACGTGTAGCAAATGTCAATTTCGTCGATTTCTCCCGCGTCATACATCTCCATTAAAGGTGCAACCACGCGTTGAGCCTCCTCAAAAGTTATGGCATCTGCCGGCTCGTCATGGGCTGCAACTATATCAAAACCATCTTTCTCGAAATGATTTTTTCCCTTTGTTCCTATTGTAGCAAGTTTAACATCCACTGTTTCTGCAGCAAGATGCTCCTCCAGGGTTTTGATGATACTGGTATTAAAACCACCACAGAGTCCGTTGCAACTGGTTATTACCACGTAGCACTTGGTTTTGATCTCCTTTTCGCTGTCCACGCATTCTTTTGGGACACTGTCAGCGTGAGCAAGAGCTTCTGCCATGGATTCGAAAATATCATCGAGAAAACCTTTTGAATGTTCGTACACGGTTTTTGCTTTGCGCAGTTTGGATGCCGAAACAAGCTTCATGGCATTGGTAATACGCTCGGTACTGCCAACGCTTTTTATTCTTCGCTTAATGTCCTGCATCTGCTCAGCCATTTACATAACCTGCCTTTTTGAACTCATTAATAGCATCTCTCAGCACCTTTTCAGTGTCGGCGCTAAGGTCTCCTGTTGTGTGGATTTCCTCACTAATGTGCGGATAATGGTCGTCAACCCAGATAAATAACTGCTTCTCGAAGCCTTTGATTTCGTGAAGCGGAATATCTTTCAGCAGACCATTTATCGCAGCATATATAATCATTACCTGATGGGCAACATCAAGTGGATTGTACTGTCCCTGCTTGATAATTTCCATAAGGATTTTACCCTGATCCAGGTTTTTCTTTGTTTCTGGGTCCACATCGGAACCGAACTGCGAGAAGCTCTGAAGTTCTCTGTACTGCGCCAGCATCAGTTTGATTTTGCCAGCAACTTTTTTCATTGCTTTTATCTGTGCATTTCCTCCTACACGGGATACGGAAATGCCGGCATTTACAGCTGGTCTCTGTCCTGAGAAGAATAGTTCTGTCTCAAGGAAAATCTGCCCGTCTGTAATGGAAATTACATTTGTAGGAATGTATGCGGATACGTCTCCTGCCTGAGTTTCGATGATTGGGAGGGCTGTAATTGAGCCACCACCTAGCTCATCTGAAAGTTTTGCTGCACGCTCAAGAAGTCTGCTGTGCAGGTAGAATACGTCTCCTGGGTACGCTTCACGTCCAGGTGGTCTTCTTAGAAGCAAGGACATTGCTCTGTATGCAACCGCGTGCTTCGATAAATCGTCGTAAACGATGAGCACGTCTCTTCCCTTATACATGAAGTATTCTGCCATAGCACAACCTGCATATGGCGCAATGTACTGAAGTGGTGATACGGTGCTGGCTGTTGCGCTGACTACGATTGTGTAATCCATTGCACCCTTGTCTTCTAATACTTTTACCAGCTGGGCAACGGTAGATCTCTTCTGACCTATGGCTACATAGATACAGATTACATCCTTGCCCTTCTGATTCAGAATTGCGTCTACAGCAATAGCTGTTTTACCTGTCTGTCTGTCTCCTATTATAAGCTCACGCTGTCCCTTACCAATAGGAATCATTGCGTCAATAGCCTTAATTCCTGTCTGCAGTGGTTCGTCTACGGATTTTCTCTGTAGAACTCCTGGTGCAGGGCATTCAATAGGTCTGACTTCTGTGGTTTCGATAATTCCTTTCCCATCAGCAGGCTGACCCAAAGGATTTACAACACGACCGATTAGTGCTTCTCCAACGGGAACGTCTACTACTGTACCTGTTGGCTTTACAATATCGCCCTCCTTGATTTCTCTGTATGGTCCAAGAATTACCGCACCTACATTGTCATCTTCTAAGTTAAGTGCCATTCCGTATGTTTCGTTAGGAAATTCTAAAAGCTCTCCGGCCATGCATTTTGACAGTCCGTAAATGTGTGCGATACCGTCACCAACCTGCATAACTCTTCCGAAATCAGATATTTCAAGCTCATTGGTATAGTTTTTTATCTGTTCTTTTATCAGACCACTTATTTCATCTGGTCTTAGATTCATAGAGGTTTACCCTCCCTTCTACTTTTCTCTTATGTCTAAGTGTAGACGATTAAGTCCGCTCTTATATGAAGCGTCTATCAGCTTCTCCTCTGCGACAATTTTAACGCCCCCAATAAGACTCTTGTCTACTTTGTTAGTTAACTTTATTCTCTTGTCGAGAAGATCTCCGGCTTCTTGTTCCAGCTTCTCTATCTGCGCGACCTTTAAAGGGCATGCCGAATAAACAATTCCTTCCCCATAACCTTCTGCCTTGTTCTTAAGCTTAATAAACTCACGCAGAATGTCACTATAGTTGTGCAGTCTGCCCTGGTCTATAAGAACATATAGAAAGTTCAGAGATTCCTTGCTTATTCTCCCTTCAAAAACGCTTTTGAGAATTTCCTTCTTTCTCACTGCTGAAAAAGCAGGGTCCGTAAGAAGCTCGTAGAAATCATTCTCTTTCTGAAATATTTCGTCTATCTGTTCTGTTTCTTTTTTAATCTCTTCGACTTTGCCAAGCTCCGCCGCGGCATCATAAAGAGCCTGACCATAAGTTCTGGTTACAGTTAGCTCCATTTTTCTTCCTCAGCTTCCTTGATAATCTTGTCAACTATATCGCTTTGGTTCTTGTCAGAAAGCTCTCTTTCCATTATGCGCTCAGCAGCCATAATTGCCAGTTCACCAATTTCCTCTTTAAGCTCTTTTCTGGCATTATTCTTCTGTCTCTCAATTTCAGCCTCGGACTGCATAAGTGTCTTGTGTGCCTGAGCTTCAGCATCGTTGATGATATTCTTGGCCTGAACCTTTGCGTTATTTCTGGCGGTTTTGATAATATCTCTACCTTCAAGTTCATAGTTCTTGATTTTCTCTTCGTAATCCCTCAACTTCTCGTCAGCTAGCTTGTTATTTTCTGCCGCTGTTTCAAACTGGGTTCTTACCTCATTTTCTCGTTCTTCCATGAAATTATGAACTTTCTCAAAGAAGAATTTTTTTAAGATCAAAAATAAAACAAGCACAGTAATGGCTGAGAACAAAAGATTCCAGTTCAAAGCCAATAATGGTTCATATACTGTCATGTTTTACATGCCTCCCTGTTCTTACATTTTACCTGTAAGAATGATTGCAATTACAAATGTAAGTACGCCGATGGTTTCCATGATGGCCATACCTACGATCATAGCAGTCTGAATCTTATTGCTTGCTTCTGGCTGCTTGGAAATACCTTCTAGTCCTTTTCCAAGTGCGAGACCCTGTCCTAATGAAATACCAATGCCTACAAGTCCCATAGCTAGTCCTGCTGCAAGTGCGATTAAGTTCATATCTTTACCTCCAAATTTGTTTTCTGTGTTTTGTTTTATATTTTCTGTTATCTATTTTCTATTGCCCTGGGCTAATTGCCCGTGGCTTTCAGTGACTTTAATTGCTGTATACAGATTTATCATAGTCAAAAGGGTAAATATATAAGTCTGTATTACCGGTTCGAACATGTCGAAAAATGCGTTTATTGGCAGAACCGTTACTGCTCTCAGGAACGGAACATTGCATACCAGTGAGCTCAAATACTCCATCAGGTGCATCCAAAGTTCCACTACTATTAATCCACCAAGTATGTTTCCGAAAAGTCGAAGTGCCAGCGACACCGGCAGGGTGCACGCTTCAATAACTTCCAGCGGGAACATAAACGGATACGGTTCGCACATTTCTTTAATTCGCCCCTTAACACCGTGGGTTCGAATTGCACTGCTCTGTATAAGCAGGAATGTCAAAACCGCCAAGGCCGCCGTTACATTCAAACTGGCCGTAATCGGTCTAATCCCGAATATTCCTAGGCTGCTGCCCAGAAGAATAAATCCGAATATGGTTCCGATATACGGAGCATACCCTCGATTTTCTTTGCCTAAATTTGCATCTGTGAATTTGTAGAGCCATCCAACGATAAACTCTGCGATCACTTGCTTTCCCTTTGGAATTTTCTCTAGGCCACTACCTAGCCATATTCCAAGGACCGCAAGTATTGCTGCGACTATGAGACCCCAAAGCGTACTTTCCGTTATGAACACGCTTCCGTCTCCGAATGATATTATTATTCTGGCTCCCAATTCATCGTAGCTTACCATCGGCTCCCTCCTTTCCAGTCATACGCAGTGCCATAATAATGGGCGCTATGACAACGCAGACCGTGTAGCCTCCAAGGGCGTACATGCCCATTTTATATGATAACACCGCAGTTGTCCCATATATTATAAAGCGGCTGAGGTGAATCAGATATCCCGCAGCAAAGTGGCCTTTGCCACTTTGCTGGAATTTTCTGCACATAAAACCTACAGCCTTCTTTAACAGATAAAAATTTATAACTGCTGTAAGTACTCCTACAGCTATGCCTATTGCAAGGCAAGTGCTATTTGCCATCTACTACCTCGTGAATATCGTTTACAGCACTAGCCATGCTGTCCATATCAGGAGCAACTATGGATACATAGTAGTCTCCTGTGGAGTAGCACTGTGCTGAGTCAGGTATTCCAGTAATATTGTTTTTCTCAATATCCCATGACGGCATACCATCTAGCTGCATCTTAATCAGCTTCTTGATTTCTTTGCTCGTAAAGTTTGTCTCCACATTATCCTCAATGGAGTTCAGTATGCCTGTATACTTAGTTAATAAAGTTTTGCTTGAAAGCATCTTCTTAAGTATAGCTGTCATTACAATCTGCTGATTTCTGTTTCTCTGCATGTCCCCGCTTGTGAAAGAGTGTCTTTCTCTTGCAAAGGCAAGGGCGCTTGCGCCATCCAGGTGGTTTTGACCTTCATAGAATGTTAGGCCGTCCAGACCCGCCATGTGCATGCCGGATGTGGTGAATGTGTATTCTGACTCTACGTCTACACCGCCGATTGCGTCAACCAACTTCATTACTGTTGAGTAGTTAACCTTAACATAGTAGTTAATGTTGATACCCAGTAAATCTTCTACTGAGCTAATGCTTTCTCCTACGCCGTAAAGTCCTGCGTGAGTAAGCTTGTCCTTGGCTCCATCTTTTCCCTTTAATGAAACGTAGGAGTCTCTCGGAATGGATGTCAGCAGTACCTTATGTGTCTTAGGATTTACTGTTACAACCATATTTACGTCTGAACGTGATACTTCGTCAATTTTTCCGCTTGTATCAAGTCCGCTAATAAAGATATTAAACGGTTCCTTCGTTACATTTACAGCCTTACTATTGCTTACATTCTTTGTTCTAACCTTTATTTCATATAAAATCTTTGTCTCGTCAGTGAATCCATCTAATCCTTCTCCCAGAATAGTGTAATGTCCTTCACTAACTAAAACTGCTTTTTCTGTATCTTCTAAAACACCATTTCCCAGCTCTGAAAGTTTCTCTACTTTATTAAATTCAACGCCTTCCTTCTTAGCTAGTTTCTCTCTAGCCAGCTCATAGCCTTCTTCCTTTGCGTCTGGTGTATCTACCGTTGCTCCCTTTATGTCATCTACATCGCTATAATCTGACTCAGCGTTAACGACTACATAAAACTTCTCTGTCGTTCCTCCAATGTTTGTTATATTTGAGAAGAAGTCCATTGTTCCTGTCAGGTAAAATATTCCTGCCGCATATCCCAACATAAACAATATGGAAAAAAACAACGCAATCTTCTTCCTGGATTTCTTAAATGCCCCAAATGCCAGCGCTGGAAATACCAACAGGAACAGGATTGCAACTACCGCCACAACTTTCCACATTATATCGAAAGGAAGAAGATCTGCATAAATCAGCACGCCTAGGAATGCCGCCGTCATCAAAAAATACAATACAGACCAAAACTTCGTGAACTTCTTAAACTTTCTATCTTTCACCTCGTATTTATCACTTCTCATAAATCATCCTCTTTACTCATATATTTAACATGCAATTTCATTTTGCACAAACCCATCTTGTATTTTACCCCTTTTTGACCAGTGCGTCAATGATTGTTAAGAGAATGGCATGCCAGGGCCATTCTACGGGGTCTCTGCAGGATCTCTGCGGTACCTCAAATCTATCAAACTTGGCACACCTAGCTATTTTTAGAATGTCAGTACCAGAGCCAATCTAAAAATCCTTTAATTTTAGCTAGTAAGACCGCCTTGATGAAAGCGTTGTATTTTACATAGTACAATGTTTTTTCAATCGTACGTGTTTG
>JAUNMH010000001.1:162095-258295 GCA_030537495.1 Clostridia bacterium
TTGTTCCGATATTAATATGCGGTTTTGTTCTTTCAAATTTCTGTTTTGCCATTTTTGATCCTTCTCCTTTAAAAATTTTCAATTATATGGTTTGGAGCTGTTGAGCAGGCTTGAACTGCCGAACCTCTTCCTTACCAAGGAAGTGCTCTACCTACTGAGCTACAACAGCACGTCTGCAATCACCTTAAATATACTCTTTTTTCAGCCATTTGTCAACAAAATACTGCCCTAAATCCACATATTTAACCATAAATTTACGTAGAGTACATCCCCAAATTACAGGCCATCCATCGCCACACTACCATTCCAAATACGCGTGTACTTTTTTCTTGATCCTCTGCACCGCATTGTCAATGGTTTTAGGGTCTTTTTCTAGATTAATTGCAATTTCCCTATAGTTTTTTCCATTCATTAACTCGTACCAGACCTCAGTTTCCATAGGGCTGAAAATCTCTGACTCATTCTCCCTTATGTAGTTAAAAACTTCCTTCATGAGTAAAGTATCTTCAGGATCCATATCAGAACTTACAGCCTTATAGGAATGGTCCTGCACCTGCGCTCCATCAGACTCTGCATCTCCATTTTCAGCTAGGTGCGCAAGGGGAATGGACTCATTTAAAATCTGATGTTTCTGCCGGTTAGCCTTCTGAATGGCCGTAACAATCTGCCTGGTTATACAGAGTTCGGCAAAAGTCTTAAAAGAGGCCTTTTTCTCTGAATTGTAGTCCCGGATTGCCTTAAAAATGCCAATCATGCCTTCTTGGATTACATCTTCATGATCGGCACCAGCAATAAAATATGTCTGTGATTTAATTTTTGCTATAGATTTATATTTATCTATGAGAAACTCATAGGCATGCTTGTTTCCGGCCTGAGCTAAAAGAACAATATCCTCGTCCCTCTGCAGTGTTAAATCTTTATTTTCCATCTCTCTGCCTTCTGATTTCATACATCAAAACAGCCGCCGCGTTACTAGCGTTCAGTGAGGTTATCTTTCCTACCATTGGCATGGAAACGACAAAGTCACATTTCTTCTTAACTAGCGGACTTATTCCGTTGCCTTCGCTGCCGATTACTACAGCTAGCTTACCAGTCAAATCCTGCTGATAATATAGGGTGTCTCCCATATCGCAGGCACAAATCCAGAAACCTTCTTCCTTAAGTGCATCAATAGTTTTAGCAATATTACCAACTCTGACACACGGCATATATTCAATTGCCCCCGCTGATGACTTGGCAACAGTCTCAGTTAATCCGCAAGAACGACGCTTGGGAATAATCACTCCGTGAGCTCCTGCACACTCTGCGGTTCGCATAATAGCGCCAAGGTTATGGGGATCTTCAAGGTTGTCTAAAATAATTACCAAAGGTGCTTCATTCTTTTCAGCTGCCTTTGCATAAACATCTTCCATTTCCCCATAGCTGTAAGCTGACGCGTAAGCAACAACGCCCTGATGAGGTTTGCCGCCTGTCGCCCTGTCAAGAGTCGCCTTATCGCTTTGATAAATAGGAATCTTACGTTCCTTGGCCATGCCGATAATCTTGTTTATTGACCCTTCGGCGCCGTGACTAACCATAAGTTTATCAATATCACGACCACTTTTCAGGGCCTCAATTACAGGATTTCTGCCAATTATTGCATTGGTATTTTCTTTCGCCATTACTTCTTTCTCCTATACTCAAAGGATCTGTACTCTATGCCGTTTTCCTCCTGCAAGTCGCTTTCCCACGCAACCTCAAATTCAGGCATTTCATCCAGGTTCACAAACCACGTGTCCGCATCAAAACTCTCATAGATTTTAGTAATATAGCAGGTATCGCAATAAGGGAGCAAGTCTTTGTACACTCTACCTCCGCCCATTACCATAACTTCATCACTGTCTTTTCCCTTTAGGTACTCAAAAAGCTCCTCATGAGAATGCACCACTGTAGCACCTTCTACCACATAATCAGGATTTGAAGAAATGACAATATTCTCCCTCTTCGGAAGTGGCTTCTTGCCTGGAAGGCTTTCCAGAGTTCCTCTTCCCAT
Organism: Clostridia bacterium; assembly: GCA_030537495.1. Classification (GTDB taxonomy): domain Bacteria; phylum Bacillota; class Clostridia; order Peptostreptococcales; family Anaerovoracaceae; genus Senimuribacter. Next base: position 164,128 of record JAUNMH010000001.1, read on the forward strand.
TACTACAGTCTTCCCAGTTGTCTTTTCCTTAAAAAATTTTAAGTCTCCTGGAAGGTGACACAGAAGCTCGCCTTTATTTCCAATAGCCCAATTTTTATCTGCAGCTAAAATTAACTTCATACTTTAAAAATTCTCCTTTTTAACGACGTTGCCCACAGCCTAAATAGTAATTCTTAAATAGCAATGGGTATATTCAAAATCTGTGGGTTTTTCTGATAGTCCTCAATAATAATGTCAGCTGTAGTAAAGTCATAGAAATCCTTGATCTCGGGATTCAACTTGAACTTTGGTGCCGGATACTGGGGTCTGTTTATCAGTTCTCTAATTACCGGTACATGTCTGTCATAAATGTGAGCATCAGAAATGACATGAACTAGTTCACCCGGTTTCAGTCCAGTAACCTGTGCAAGCATATGCACAAGAACTGAATACTGCACTACGTTCCAGTTGTTTGCGGCCAGCACGTCCTGAGAACGCTGATTCAAAATTGCATTCAGTTTATCCCCTGTAACATTAAATGTCATGCTATAAGCACAAGGCTCCAGCCCCATTTCTGACAGGTCACTGAAATTATAAATATTAGTCATAATTCTTCTCGAATACGGTGTGTTTTTAAGTTGCCAGATTACATTATCCACCTGGTCCATTTCACCCTGAGCAAACTTATATTTCACACCCATCTGGTAGCCGTAAGCCTTGCCGATTGAACCGTTTTCATCAGCCCACTCATCCCAGATATGACCATTAAGGTCCTTAATGTTGTTGGACTTTCTCTGCCAGATCCACAGCATCTCGTCTACAGCGGTTTTGATAGCCGTTGGACGTAAAGTCAGCGCTGGAAACTCCTCCTGAAGATTGTAACGGTTCACGACTCCGAAGGTTTTGATAGTGTGGGCCGGAGTGCCATCCTCCCATTTTGCCCTTACGGTCTGACCTTCTGAAGAAAAACCATTGTCCAGAATTTCGTTACACATGCTAACGAAAAGCTTATCCGCTCTGCTCATTTGGCTTTGTCCCCTTCCTGTTTTCAATTATTTTAAAGGCTTCTTCCACAATTTCTTCCAGGCGCTCTCTTTCACCGGCCAGGTGAAGATACCCCATCAAAGCTTCAAAAGCCGTAGCCATCTTATATGTCACCGCGTCGGCACTTCTAGCCTTTGACGCAGTTTTACGGTTTCTCGCTCTCTTAACAAGAGCGACTTCTTCTTCTGTTAGAAAACCCTCCATCAAAACTCTCACAGCCTTATCCTGACCTGCGGCACAAACGTACCTAATAGCTCTTTTGTGAAGGCGATCCGCGTTTTGATCTCCGTTTTCCATAAGGTGATTTCTCACATATACTTCATAGACGGCATCGCCTAAAAAAGCCAATGCCGTCGTATTAAATTCCCTTGGATTAATTTTTTTCATTATTCTTTTATAATCTGTACACCCTGCGGAGTATCCTTTAGGGTAATTCCTTTCTCCTTAAGAATGTCTCTGATTTCGTCTGCCCTAGCAAAGTTCTTTGCCTTTCTTGCTTCCTGTCTTTCATCAACAAGTTTCTGAATCTCAGGATCAACTCCATCCTCATCCTTTGTCTGAAGCAACCCTACAATATTAGCAAATTCCATCAGAGCATCCAGTGAAGCCTTTGCAAATTCTTTAGTTGCGCCATCTTTAACTGCTGTATTAATAGCTGTAACCAGTTCAAAGATTGCACTAATACCATCCGCAGTGTTAAGGTCATCATCCATAGCTTCAATGAATTCCTGTCTATACTTGTCATATCCTGCGAGAGCATCCTTTTCAGCATCAGTCATTGCACCTTCAGCACCTTCCTTAATAAGGAATTCCAGGTTCTGCTTGCAGTTTGCAAGTCTAGCAAGACCGTTCTTTGACTGTTCAATGATTTCTTCACCGAAGTCAATAGGATTTCTATAGTGTCCGCTTAAGATAAGAAATCTAAGAACTTCACCATCATAAACGCTAAGTAAATCTCTAACTGTCTTAAAGTTGCCTAGAGACTTAGACATCTTAATTCCGTTGATATTAATATATTCATTGTGCATCCAATAATGCGCGAAAGGTACTCCATTGCAGCATTCTGACTGTGCAATTTCATTTTCGTGGTGTGGGAACTGAAGGTCCTGTCCACCAGCATGAATATCAATAGTATCTCCAAGGTGTTTCTTAGACATAGCAGAACATTCAATATGCCAACCTGGTCTTCCCATTCCCCATGGTGATTCCCATGCAATTTCATCGTCTTTCTTTCTAGCCTTCCACAGTGCAAAATCTAGCGGATCCTTCTTAACTTCTCCTACTGCAATTCTTGCTCCTGCTTCTAAGTCATCGATGTTCTGTCTAGATAACTTTCCGTATTCACCAAACTTTCTTGTTTCAAAGTATACATCTCCGTCTGCTTCATAAGCATATCCCTTATCAATAAGGGTCTGCACGAAGTCGATGATTTCAGGAATATGTTCTGATACCTTAGGGTGAACATCTGCCTTCTTAATATTAAGAGCGGCGGCATCCTTGTAATATTCCTCAATATATTTTTCGGAGATTTCAGGTGCAGTTACACCTTCTTCTCTTGCTCTGTTAATTATTTTGTCGTCGACATCAGTAAAGTTCTGAACAAACTTTACCTTATAGCCTCTATATTCCAAGTATTTTCTCAGAGTATCGAACACAACAAATGGTCTTGCGTTTCCGATATGAAAGTAATTATAAACAGTCGGACCACATACATAGATAGAAGCTTCGCCTTCCTTAATTGGCACAAACTCTTCTTTCTTTCTGGTCAGAGTATTATATATCTTCATCTTCTGTTCCTCTCTCTTTTTCATGCAATTTTTGCAATTCCTGGTTTTGCGCATTTAGCTTCTTTTCCAGCATTACAATTCTTCTACGCAGGCATTCAAGCTCAGTTGCAACAGGGTCAGGTAGATGTACCTGGTCTAAATCTTCAGTACTCTCCCCATATCGTCTTACAATTCGTCCGGGTATTCCGACAACTGTACATCCAGGTGGAATAGCTTTCAAAACTATGGAACCTGAACCGATCTTCACATCGTCGCCAACAGTGAATGGGCCTAAAACTCTTGCTCCTGAGCTGACCACAACCCTGTTTCCAATGGTCGGATGTCTCTTGCCTGTGTCCTTTCCTGTACCACCTAAGGTAACGCCCTGATAAAGGGTTACATCGTCGCCGATTTCAGTGGTTTCGCCTATTACTACTGCCATGCCATGGTCAATGAAACATCTGCGTCCAATAGTGGCGCCGGGATGAATTTCCACTCCTGTAAGAAATCTAGCTAACTGAGAAATGATTCTCGCTAGTAGCTTCATCTTATGCTTGTATAACCAGTGCGCAGGTCTATGAAATATCAGAGCCCATATGCCTGGATAGCACAGTAAAACTTCAAGCCCATTTCTTGCAGCAGGGTCCTTCTTCAGTACTGCCTGTATATCTTCGTGTACTTCCCTAAAAAATGCCATATTATTCTACCGTAATAGTTTTGATAACTACCGGAGTTAGTGGGCAGTCAGCCATATCTCTTGGAGACTGAACGATTTCCTGAGCAACGTCCATGCCTTCAGTGATTTTACCAAATGATGCATACTGTCCATCAAGATGAGGAGCATCAGCAACCATAATGAAGAACTGTGAACCTGCGCTGTCAGGCATCATAGCTCTTGCCATTGAAAGGACCCCTGTAGTATGCTTTAGGTCATTTTTCCATCCATTCATAGTGAATTCACCCTTGATTTCGTAGCCAGGACCACCTGTCCCGTTTCCTCTTGGACATCCACCCTGAATCATAAATCCTGGAATTACTCTATGGAAAGTAAGTCCGTTATAGAAGCCGTCATTTGCAAGCTTCTCAAAATTTTCTACAGTAATTGGCGCGATATCTTCATAAAGTTCGCCCTTCATTACTCCACCGTTTTCCATTTCGATTACTACTTTTTTCATCTTTTCTATCTCCCATCGTAAAATTAATTTGTCATATTTATTTTCTCTGCCTAGCTGCAGAATATTGCCCCTATTACTCCGGCTCCTAGAACAATGGTTATAGGACTGATTTTAAATTTACCTATCAAAACCAACGTAGCTACAAGCACCAGAGCAGGAATTAAGCTAATGTTTGTAAAAACACTCTGCCCCATATATATAACTGCTGCCGCAATGAGCCCAACCGTCACAGGTCTTATACCAACAAATGCCCCTTTTATAACAGTACTTTCCTTGAATTTATTAATAAAATAGCATGCAAGGGTTACTAAAATAAATGATGGCACAGCCACTCCAAAGGTAGCAGCTATAGCGCCTCCATAGCCTGCGGTGCAAAATCCCACATAAGTGGCTGCATTTACAGCTATAGGTCCTGGCGTTACCTGCGAGATTCCGACTAAATTAGAGAACTCGTCAGCGCTTATTCCCCCAAATTGCTTGGCATTCTGATATATCATAGGAAGCATTGCCATTCCGCCTCCAAACCCGAAGAATCCGATCTTTGCAAAGGAGAGAAACAATTTGATGTATATCATTTCTTCTCACCTCCATCTTCGGCCTCAGGCTTAAATTTTGTGTATATTAGTCCGATTACAATTCCACCAACAATTGGCCAAATTGCATTGACATCTAGAAAAACTATTGCAGCAAAGGCTGCTATTGCAAGGACAACCTGAAACCATCCCTTCAATACCTGTTTTCCAAGTTTGTACGCGGAAAACATAATCAATCCGGTTGCGGCAGCTTTGATGCCTACCAACGCCCCGTTGACGTATGGATTATCGCCAATGCCAGATAAGACCTTGATTATGAGGATGATTATTATGAAGCTTGGGAGTATAACGCCGAAAGTTGCAACAAATGCACCGATTATGCCTTTCTTGCGCTGCCCTATATAAGTGGCCATATTAATGGCGATTACTCCTGGCAGTCCTTGACTTACAGCTATGCAGTCTACTGCCTCCTCCTCTGTCATCCAATGTTTTTCATCTACAACAACTCCCTGAATTAGGGGAATCATAGCCATTCCACCACCTATGGTAAAAAGTCCTAGTTTGAAAAAAGAGAGAAAAAGCTGCAGATACATATTATCACTTATTCTTTTCAACTTATCTGTCATGTTTCATTACTTTCCCCAAATGTAGATTCTTGAAAATTGCATATAGTCTTACAACCAAGGTGACAGCAAAGGCCGTAATCATGGCCATTGTCATTCCCCAATGGTTGTATGACATATAGAAAACTACAGCACCAATAATTGATGCCACAGCATATACTTCTCTTCTGAAGCAATACGGTACTTCCTGAACAAAAACATCTCTCAAAACTCCTCCAAATGTTCCTGTAAGCACACCTAGAGTGATGATAATGAACAGTTTAGGGTGAAGCGTTACAATAGCAACTCTTGCTCCAATAGCGGTAAAAGCGGCCAGCCCAATTGCATCGGCTATAGACACCAGATGTCCAATTTTATGAATCCTTTTGTAGCCAAGGATTACTACAGCTGCAGTTGCAATACTCACTATTGCGTAAGATGGGTCAGCAAGTGAAGCTGGTAAGCTTCTGTTTACCAGCACATCTCGCACAATTCCGCCACCTATAGCAGTTATTATCGCCAGGAATATAATTCCGTAATAGTCAAGGTCATGTCTAATTGCTACTACCGCCCCTGATACTGCAAAGGCAATAGTACCAATCCATTCCATGATGGACATGAACATATCAAAGTTCATGTCCTTAGCTATGTTTATCGCCTGCTCCATTATGCCTATTTTTCCTTATTCACAATTTCAATTGCATTAGAAATAGCATCTTCAACAGACATTTCCTGCTTGTCTGCATCTCTTCTAAGTTTGTATTCAACCTTGCCTTCTCCTGCAAACTTACCTACTGTAATTCTTACAGGGATTCCAAGAAGGTCAGCATCCTTGAATTTAACTCCAGGTCTTTCCTTTCTGTCATCAAGAAGCACTTCTACTCCAGCCTTCTGAAGTTCAGTATAAATTCTTTCTGCAACTTCTGCTTGAACTTCATCGTCAGGCTTAACAAGAGTAATGATTACATGATATGGAGCTACTGACATAGGCCAGATAATTCCATTTTCATCGTGGTGCTGTTCAACTACAGCAGCTAGAGTTCTTGTAACTCCGATACCGTAGCAGCCCATTACAATTGGATGATCCTTCTGGTTTTCATCCTTGTACATTGCTCCCATGGATTCAGAATACTTAGTTCCAAGTTTGAATACCTGTCCTACTTCGATACCTCTTGCATGCTTTACAGGTGCGCCACAAACAGGACATGGGTCTCCTTCTTTAAGAACCTTAAGGTCGGTAACGATATCACCGGTATAATCTCTTCCATAGTTTACATTAATAGCATGGTAATCTTCTTTGTTTCCGCCTGCGCACATATTCTTAAGTCCAGGTAACTCACTGTCTACAACGATAGTGCAGTCGTGAAGTCCGCAAGGACCAGTAAATCCACCAACGCAACCTGTTACAGCACCCATCTTTGCTTCATCAGCAAATTCAATTGAGTGTTCAGGAATGTTCAGAGCATTAACTAGCTTAATCATATTAAGATCTCTATCACCTCTTACAAAGGCTGCAACATATCCATTCTCTTTTCCATCGTTATCATAGGTTACGAAAAGAAGGGCCTTAATTGTCTGAGTTTTATCGATGTTAAGGAATCCTGCAACCTCTTCAATAGTCTTAGTTCCAGGTGTGTTTACAAGTTCCATTGGAAGTTCAGCTACATCAGTCTGAGGTTCAGCATCGACACATTCCGCTCTTTCAGTTGTTGCTGCCATAGAGCATTTTTCACAGTATGCGATTTCACTTTCACCAACTTCTGAAATTGCGGTAAACTCATGAGAGTTGCTTCCTCCAATAGCACCAGTGTCCGCTTCAACAGGTCTGCATTCTAATCCGCATCTCTTGAAAATTCTATCATACGCATCGTACATAGTCTGATAGCTTTCATCCAGTCCTTCATAGTCTCTGTCAAATGAGTACGCATCCTTCATGATGAACTCTCTGCTTCTCATAAGACCAAATCTAGGTCTGGCTTCGTCTCTGTACTTAGTCTGAATCTGGTAAAGATTCATTGGAAGCTGTCTGTATGAGGAAACATCATTTCTGATAATGTCTGTAAAAATTTCCTCGTGTGTAGGTCCAAGACAGAAGTCTCTGCCATTTCTGTCCTTAAGTCTCCAAAGTTCAGGTCCGTAAGCGAACCATCTTCCTGATTCCTGCCATAATTCAGCAGGCTGAACAGCTGACATGTGAATTTCCTGTGCTCCACTTCCGTCCATTTCCTGTCTGATTATTTCTTCAATCTTTCTTACAGATCTCCAGCCCATAGGCATGAATCCATAGACACCGGAAACCAGTTTTCTGATCATTCCGGTTCTCAACAGTAAAATATGACTTGGAATTTCCGCTTCATTTGGAACTTCTCTCAATGTCTTAATGTGCATTTTAGATAATCTCATTTATGCTAAATCTCCTTATATAAAATTTATTTAATTTACTTATTTAATATGCAAACAGCCTCTGCGGCAATACCTTCGCCTCTTCCTGTAAAACCAAGCTTTTCAGTCGTTGTGGCTTTGATACTGATTCGCTCAATTTCTACGTCTAAAGCTTCGGCAATGCCAGCTCTCATTTCGTCAATAAATCCGGCCAGTTTCGGCTTTTGACATATAACCGTGACGTCTGCATTCCCAAGGCTGTAACCTTTGGCAGTCAAAACCTCCATAACTTGCCTCAAGAGCACCATGCTAGATATTCCTTTATAACTGTCATCATTATCTGGGAATATTTTTCCTATGTCGCCAAGAGCAGCTGCTCCAAGCATCGCGTCCATCAAAGCGTGAACTAAAACATCTGCATCTGAGTGTCCTAAAAGTCCTTTTTCATAAGGAATTTCAACTCCGCCCAAAATCAGTTTTCGATCTTCTATAAGCTGATGAACATCGAACCCTGTGCCAATTCTATTCTCCACAGTTAAATCCTCTGGTGTCGTAATTTTTATGTTAGTGTTCTCACCTGGAATTATAGCAACTTGCTTGCCCATATGCTCCACAAGGCTTGCATCGTCTGTACCATAAAAGTTATCGTCAAAGGCTTTTCTAAAAGCTTCAGTTATAACCCCCAGTTCAAACCCCTGAGGTGTCTGAACACACCACAATTTACTACGATCCAAGGTTCCATCCTCTTCATGGCGAATTGTATCCTTAGGTGGCACTGCTGGAATCACTGCCCCTATTTCGGAAGCTCTGCTGATTATGTTTTCTATGAGAGTTTTACTAACATATGGTCTCACTCCATCGTGAATCAGCACGACATCATCAGCATTTCCGCCACGATTCTTTATTAGGTTAATTGCACGATGAACGGAATCCTGGCGCTCAGCTCCTCCAATAGTAATGGAAAGTCTGCCCTGTGCAATTAATCCAGCAAAAATCATCTCGCAGTATCCAAACCACGAGTCAGATGCTACGAGAATGATCTCATCCACCATGTCGGTTTCCATGAATCGGTCCACTGTATGTTCCAGTATAGTTTTTCCCTTATTTACTATATATTGTTTCGGTATCGGCGCTCCCATCCTCGTTCCAGAGCCTGCGGCGCTGATTATCGCATACACTTTCTTGTTTTCTATCATTTCAAATAAATAATCTTAAATTTGTCTTATCAATAATTCTGCTAATTCATTTTCAGCCTTCCGAATATCATTCTTCCCGCTGATGTCTGTAAAACACTTGTAACTCTTATGCCCGTAGTCTTGCCAATCATCTTGCGACCATCTTCAACTACAATCATTGTACCATCGTCGAGATATGCAACCGCCTGATTGTCATCCTTTCCTTGTTTTACAAGAGTTACAGTCATTTCTTCTCCTGGAATTACAACCGGCTTCAATGTGTTTGCAAGCTCATTAATGTTAAGCACGTCGACCCCATTAATAGATGCAACTTTATTAAGATTGAAATCGTTAGTTACAACCTTGCCATTCATAAGCTGTGCCAGCTTAAGTAGCTTAACATCAACTTCCGGTATTCCTTTTAAAGATTTTTCATTGTCAGTGTTATAAATTTCTAAACCATAGTCTTCCTGCATTTTATTAAGAATGTCTAACCCTCTGCGACCTCTGGTTCTCTTCAGTGAGTCGGAAGAGTCTGCGATGTGTCTAAGTTCAACCAAAACAAATTCAGGAATAACAATTGGTCCTTCCAAAAATCCTGTTTTCAAAATTTCTGAAATTCTTCCATCGATTATGACGCTAGTGTCCAAAATCTTAGGAATGCTCTCTCCTTTTTTTCTACCTTTGATCAGATGGTTGTCCTGCTGATTTGCGCTTCTTTTGCTAGCTGAAATAAGAGAAATAATTTCCTTTCCTTTCTTGGTTGCAACAACAACGCCTAAGTATCCGAATATTAAATAGGTGAGTATATTCGCAAATGTGTAAATGTATAGATTGTGAATTGCCGCATATATCTGTGATACAAGCAGTGCAATTAACAGACCTGTTATTAGACCAACAACACCGCTGATCAAATCATTGGCGGATATTCCTCTTAAATCATTGTCGATATCTTCGGCAACCTTAGCACTCTGCCTTGTAACTGCGGGCAACATTCTGAAGAAAATAATTCCAAAAATAATAGCGAAAGTAATAGCTGCGCCTAGTTCTCCCCATGGTCCTAGTGCGACGCTTAGGTCGTGCCCACTTTCAGCAAGTATAAAATCCAAACCTTTGAATATTCCAAATCCCAGAAACGCTCCCAATAACGTAAAAATGGTTTTTGCAAATTTCTTTATCATTTCTAAATTCCTCCTTTCTCCCCTTGATTATACTTTTTAAGATTAATGATGAAAAAGTATAATTATGCGAAGTTAATAAACTGCCTCCTCTACCAGGCGTTTTACTTCTTCTAGTTCCTTTCCACCGGCTAGAACAAGCTCACTTTCAAGAATCTGTCTTGCACTTGTCAGTATCTTCTTCTCACCGGCTGATAACGGCTTCTCATGGTTGCTTCTCATAAGATTTCGAACAACTTCAGCTACAGCCAAAACATTTCCACTCTTCAGTTTTTCCGCATTTTCCCTTTGTCTACGGTTCCAGTTAGAAGGCATAGCAGTACTCTCCGCCCTCAAAACATCAAAAACTGGTGGAATATCTTCCTTGTCAATTATGGGTCTGATTCCGACATCATCACATCTGTCTACAGGAATCATAACTTCCATATCTCCATAGGACAGTTTCAGCACAAAGTATTTTTTCGTTTCACCCAATATATCTTTTTCGCATGTAGATGCAATAATTCCTGCACCATGCATTGGGTATAAAATCTTATCACCATTAGAAAACATTATAAAAACCCCCACTTTATCATCATACCTATTTCTAGTATAATTCAATCGTTTAACTTCGTCAAGGGACGCAAGTGTATGAAATTGCTTTATAGTAGGGTTTTAATGTGGTAAAATATACAATAAATTCATACAACCTACACAAGTAAATAATACAATACTACTATGATGATAATATGACAAAGGAGACAATTTTTATGTACAAACTGTTAATAGTCGATGACGAACCAAAAATCAGAGAGGTCATCAAGGAATACGCTGAATTTAACGGATACGAGGTTGACGAAGCTGATAACGGCATGACAGCTGTCGGCCTATGCAAGCTTAACAAGTACGATCTTGTTATTCTCGATATTATGATGCCAAAACTTGACGGATATTCCGCATGTAAGGAAATCAAGAAAAATCAAGACGTCCCTATTATTATGCTTTCTGCAAGAGGTGAGGAATATGACAAGCTCTTTGGGTTCGAACTGGGAATCGATGACTACATCGTAAAACCTTTCAGCCCTAAAGAACTTATGGCTCGTATTAACGCTGTCCTAACTCGCAGAAATGCAGGCAAGCAGGATACTAGCGATGTACTGAAGTTCGGTGGTTTGGAAATCAATATTCCCGCAAGAACTGTTTCTGTTGATGGAGTGAGAACAGAACTTACACCAAAAGAATACGATTTGCTATTCTATCTAATTAAGAATAAGAATATTGCTCTATCCAGAGAAAAACTTCTTTCTGACATCTGGGGCTTCGACTTCCTAGGCGATGACAGAACAATCGACACTCACATCAAGAATCTAAGAAACAACCTTGGTCCTTACCGCGACTACATCGTTACACTCAGAGGGGTAGGTTATAAATTTGAATGCGAAGACTAAGTCAAAATTTAAAAGCATAAGGTTTAAGTTGCTTGCATATTTCGTTGCCTTTTCCATGCTGATTGTCCTCATCATTTATGGGCTTCAAGTACTGTTCCTAAACTACTATTTTGCGCAGATGAAAGTTGCAGAAACTAGGAAAATTGCCAATCAAGTTGTAGACACTTATGAGAAAGTAGGCGGCGATCTGTCCAAGCTAACAAAGACTATGGATTTTCTCAGTGCTACAGGTGATGACATATATATGCGCATAGAAACCCTCGGCGGAGAAGCTATAGTGGCGCCTTACGGCGATAGCTACGTTATTCCTAAATATGAAACCAGTATTTCTGATGCACGGGAAAGCCTCCGTCGAAGTGCCAAGAATTTCGCCTCGCGAGTCACTGCAGATTCAGGGTCTCCCTCATCAGAGGGCCGAATTCTAACCTATGCCTGCTTCCTTGATCGAGAGCTTGTTTCACCAGAGGTTGCATCATCACTAGGAAGGAACGGGCTGAAAAGTTGGGATTCTTCCAGCTACGTACTATACATTTTAACGTCGGTTCGCCCTGCTACATCTACGGTTTCAATTTTGCGTGACCAGTTTATTTACGTTTCAATAATTGCAATGTTGCTATCCTTCGTTATTTCGCTGTATTTCTCAAAGAGAATTTCGAGACCTCTGAAATCAATTACAAGGTCTGCGGCGGAAATGGGAAAAGGAAACTATGGTGTGCAATTTGAAAGATGCAATTACACCGAGATTAACGAACTAGCTGATACTCTTACCCGCGCTTCCCACGAGCTAGAGAAGACAGAAATGTATCAGAAGGATTTAGTTGCAAATGTATCTCATGACCTTAGAACGCCGTTAACAATGATCAAGTCCTATGCCGAAATGATAAGAGACCTATCTGGTGACATTCCTGAAAAGAGAGAGGCTCACTTAGCAGTTATCATTGATGAAACAGATAGACTTAATACCTTGGTTACCGATATGCTTAATCTACGCCATATGCAGAATAAGACCATCTCCATTGAGCGAACTTACTTCGACCTTAAAGAAGCTACACTTTCCATTCTTGCATCTTTCGATATAAGATGTCAGCAGGAAGGATACAATCTTATCTTTAACTGCAAGGAAAAGGATGCTGTAATAATTTACGGCGATGAGTCAAAAATTAAACAGGTTATTGCAAACCTCGTTGGCAATGCCTTTAAGTTCTGTGGCGAGGATAAGAAAATCATCGTCAATATTAAGCGCATTGGAAAGAAGGTTCGTTGTGAGGTCCGTGACAACGGCGCCGGTATCGCTCCCGATGAAGTGGATCATGTATGGGAGAGATACTACAAATCAAGTTCCAACCTAGTCAGACCTGTTGAGGGCAGTGGCCTAGGACTTTCCATAGTAAAGGAAATTCTAACCTTACATAAGGCACAATACGGCGTAACAAGTAAGGTAGGTAAAGGCACAACCTTCTGGTTTGAAATGGATCTAGTTAGGAGCAAAGGTGCAATTACTCGCCCCTAAAAGCTTCTATCGCATCATAAATATTTCTGACCGGAACTATCCGGCAGTTTGTACACTTTTCTCTTAGAAGATTTCTGTCGAGTCTGTCAGCACTCTTCTTTGGCATAATGATTTGTTCGTAGCCTAGGCGACTTGCCTCGGCTACGATTTTTTCTGCATTTTGAATATTTCGTAGCTCTCCAGTCAAGCCCACCTCACCTATAGCTATAGTCCTCTTCAGGCAGACTACTCCTCTTACAGACGAATATACCGCTAAAATTACGCCTAGGTCTACAGCTGTGCTATCTGGCTTCAGTCCTCCAACAACATTTACATATATATCCTTATTAACCATGGTCATGCCGACCTTCTTCTCAAGAACGGCAAGTATCATGTTAAGTCTCTGATTATCAATTCCTACAGAAGTTCTTCTTGCAAATCCTGCATTCGCAGCCGCAGTAAGGGCTTGAATTTCAAAGAATACCGGTCTACTTCCTTCATACACGGCGGTTATTACCGACCCTTCCGCATTACCAGTTCCACTCTCGAGGAAGGTCTCAGAAAGATTCTGAATTCCCTTAAGCCCCTCTTCACACATCTGGAAAGCTCCAATTTCACTAGTAGTTCCAAATCTATTCTTATAAGCTCGCAAGATTCTTAGATCGCTATCACGTTCTCCTGTAAAACTCAGCACACAATCAACTAGGTGCTCAACAATTTTAGGACCCGCTAACTCTCCATTCTTTGTAACATGAGCGACTATGAAAATAGGAATATTTCTAGTCTTTCCCAATTTCATCAGCTGATTTCCCATATCCCTTACCTGTGATACACTTCCCGCAGCGGAGTCTAAAGTCTGAGTATACATAGTCTGAATGGAATCTATAATCAAAAACTTCGGTTTAAGATTGTCGCATACATTTATAACGTTCTCCATATTTGTTTCCGCTAGAATATAGAGGTTATCGCTCACTTCCCCACAGACTCTGTCAGCACGCATTTTTACCTGTTCCTCTGATTCTTCTCCAGAAACATATAGAACTGTACCTAGTGTTTTCGCCAAATTGGCTGCTGCCTGTATGATAATTGTGGATTTACCAATACCTGGTTCCCCCGAGATCAATGTCAATGAGCCCTTGACAAGGCCACCTCCCAGCACCCTATTAAGCTCGCCTATACCTGTATCTATTCTCTCATAATCAGCGGATCCGACTTCCTTAAGCTTAGATGCCTTAGCCCCTACTGAAGATCTGCGTCTAGAGTCGTTCTCCGGTATGTCAATCACTTTTTCCTCTACTAACGTGTTCCACGCACCGCAAACGCACTGACCCTGCCAGCGTGGCGCCTCGTAGCCACATTCCTGACACACAAATACTGTTTTTGCTTTCTTAGCCATGCTTCCTCCTCAAACGTTTGTTCTTGAATGTATTATATCAAACCTTGTCTCCCCTGTCTATGAGGAAACGCATAAAAACAAAAAAATACATACTATGGGGAAATTAGCGTAAAGTTTTCCATGGCGTGCATCAAAAGTTTTCCATAGCTAATATCAATAAGAATGTTGCATTTCTGCCATTCTTGTTATAAAATATTTTGCCGTAGGTGCTTTTTCGCAAAAAAGCATCTACACACGAAAAAACTAATCAAAACCCATAAAACAAATAAGAATCAACATATAATCAAAAAAGAAAGGAATTTCTATGTCAAACGCGGATAAAATAAATTCACGAAGAATATTCGGCATCATTTCCCATCCGGACGCAGGTAAGACAACTCTTACAGAAAAGCTTTTACTTCACGGTGGGGCAATTAGAGAAGCCGGCACAGTTAAAGCCAGAAGGAACGCCAAGTTCGCTACTTCTGACTGGATGGAAATCGAAAAACAGAGAGGTATCTCAGTTACTTCATCTGTAATGCAGTTTGAATACGACGATAAGGTAATTTCCATTATGGACACTCCGGGACATAACGACTTCGGAGAAGACACTTACAGAATTCTAACCTCTGTAGACAGCGCCGTAATGGTAATCGATGGGGCCAAGGGTATCGAGGCTCAGACAAGAAAGCTTTTTGCAGTATGCAGCATGAGAGGCATTCCGGTTTTCACATTTATCAATAAGCTAGATAGAGAAACAAGAGACGCCTTCGAACTAGTAGAAGAACTGGAAAACGTACTAGGTCTGCCGTCAGTGCCTGTTACATGGCCAATTGGAAGCGGAATGAATTTCCAAGGCGTTTACGACCTATTAAACAACGAAGTAATTTTATATAAGGCAGGACAGCCATCGGAAACAATTAAGCTTTCAGAAGAAGGAGTCTTTGGTCCAGAGCTGGAGGATTTGATCGCCAGCTACAACCTGTCTACATTAAGAGATGAAATCGAACTGATTCAGGGTGCGGGTAATGAATTCGATATGGATGCAATTTCTCGCGGTAAATTATCACCTGTTTTCTTCGGTTCAGCCCTTGCGGACTTTGGAGTTACAGCATTCTTAGAGCACTTCTTAGATATGTCACCAGCTCCGGGACCGAGAAAAACCACTGAAGGTTTTGTTAACCCTACTGACGAGGAGTTCAGCGGATTCATCTTTAAGATTCAGGCGAACATGAACCCTGCGCACCGCGACCGACTGGCATTTTTCAGAATATGCTCCGGTACATTCCACAGAGGTATGACAGTTACTCTTTCACGTACAGGCAAGCAGATGAAAATCGCTCAGGCAACAGAGCTTATGGCCAACGCCAGAGAAAATGTGGAAACAGCCATCGCCGGCGATATCATCGGTATCTATGACACAGGCAACTACCAGATTGGTGACACTTTGACTACAAATAAGCAGCCGCTGTTCTTTGAGCCGCTGCCAACGTTCCCACCAGAACTGTTTTGTTTGGTGACGCCGAAGAATACAATGAAGGCAAAGCACTTCCAGAAGGGTGTGGACCAGCTGGCTCAGGAAGGTGCAATTCAGGTTTACCGTAATGAATACAATGAGGTAGTTATCGGTGCTGTTGGTCAGTTGCAGTTTGAGGTTTTCGAATATAGATTGAAGAACGAATACAACTCAGATATCAGAATGGACCACCTGGACTTCAGCGTGGCAAGATGGGTTGACACAGACGATATCGAAGCGGTGAAAAATACCCTGGACTCCAGAAGCATGCTGGTTTACGACCACTTCCAGAGACCGCTGATTCTATTTGCAAACCAGTTCACATTGAACTACTACATCGAGCGTCATCAGGACATCAAGCTTCTTGAGGCTCTGGACGTTAACAGCACTCTAGGCTAGACAAAATCAAAACCATCAAAACTACCAAATCATTGAAAGAGGATTTATATGAACAAACCCTATATTTGCGCATTTATCACCATTTTCTTTTGGGGGTCAACTGCGGCCATAAGTAGCCTGGTTCTAGATTCGATTTCCACATTGGCCTTGGTTTTCTACGGGTCCCTCGTGGCAACAATCTTCCTTCTGGTTTTGAACATTGTTACAGGAAGAATTGGGCAGGTTAAGGAAATCACAGGACGCGACTATGCCAATATGTTTGTAGTGTGAATGCTGGGAATATTCCTTTATAACGTTTTGTTATTCTTCGGAATGACAAGAATTTTGGTCCAGCAAGCTTTTATCATCAACTACCTGTGGCCGATTTGCATTGTGATTTTCTCATGCATAATACTAAAAGAAAAACTTACGGTAATAAAATGCATATCCATGCTGGCATCTTTTGCAGGCGTTGCCGTTGTTGCAACAGGAGGCAACTTTTCAAACCTTGGAAGCCTTGATTTTCTAGGCGTTCTAGCGGCTTGCCTCGCAGCAGTCTTCTACGGACTTTTCTCCGTGCTGACTATCAAAATTAAATATGATAAGTTCGTAGCCATGATGGTATACTATTTCTTTTCAACCATCGTGTCAGCCGTAGCGCTACTAGCCACAAACACATTCATCATCCCGACTGCCAGCCAGATTCCGGGAATTCTTTGGATTGGTATTCTAGTTAACGGCGTAGCTTTCACCCTATGGTCCATAGCAATTGCTGCCGGAAACACTGCGAGACTGTCCAATCTCGCTTATCTGACGCCTTTCGTCTCCCTAATTTGGATTTATTTCCTCATAGGCGAACCGATTTCTATGGCTTCAGTCATCGGCTTACTTATCATCATTTCAGGCGTTGTCCTGCAGATGTTCGATAAACAGAAATAAATAACGCGGCGCAACAAGCCGCAAATATTTTAACAGGCAAAAACTCTAAAACCCGGAAAGCTTACGCTTTCCGGGTTTATTTGTTTCCATATAAAATCGACTATGCGTCTTTATTTTTCAAGGCTAGCCTGATATTCAGCCATAATCTTTTCAGCAAGAGCCTTAGGAACTTCTGCGTATTTTTCGAATTCAAGATCGAATGTTCCTCTACCCTGAGTCATTGAACGAAGTCCTAGTGAGTAGTCAAACAATTCTGCCTGAGGTGCAACTGCAACTAGCTTCTGTCCGCCGTTAAGCTGAGGTTCCATACCTAGAATCTTACCTCTTCTCTTGTTCATGTCGCCCATTACATCTCCCATGTATTCATCAGGAACGTAGATGTTCATTTTCATATATGGTTCAAGTAAGCACGGCTGAGCTTCTACGATACCCTTCTTAAATGCAAGTGATGCTGCAATCTTGAAGGAAACTTCGTTGGAGTCTACATCGTGGTATGATCCATCGTAAAGAACTGCCTTAACATTTACTACCTTACATCCTGCTAGAGGGCCCTTCTGCATGCTTTCTACTAGTCCCTTTTCTACTGCAGGTACATAGTTCTTAGGAATTGATCCACCGAATAATTCTTCTGAGAACTCGAATTCCTTATCTGAAGGTGAGAATCTG
Organism: Clostridia bacterium; assembly: GCA_030537495.1. Classification (GTDB taxonomy): domain Bacteria; phylum Bacillota; class Clostridia; order Peptostreptococcales; family Anaerovoracaceae; genus Senimuribacter. The sequence continues at coordinate 181,752 of JAUNMH010000001.1, forward strand.
ATGTGAACGTCACCGTACTGACCAGCTCCACCGGACTGTTTCTTATGCTTACCCTGAACATCGGAAGTTCCCTTAATTGTTTCTCTATAAGCAATCTTCTGAGGTACAGTCTTAACCTTTACGCCAAATCTATCCTTTAACTTAGCCATGATAATTCCAAGCTGGATATCTCCCTGTCCGCCTAGAAGTGTCTGGTGAGTTTCTGAATTTCTCTGAACTACGAATGAAGGGTCTTCTTCTCTTAGTCTTGCAAGGCCAGTTCCCATCTTTTCTTCATCGTTCTTATCTTCAGGTTCAATGGCGATGAAGTAGTTTGGTGATGGATAGTCAAGAGGAAGATAAACAATAGGGTCTTCCTTATCGCATAATGTATCACCTGACTGAGTATACTGAAGTTTTGCAACAGCTACGATATCGCCTGCTTCTGCATAGTTCAGTTCTAGCTGGTTCTTACCTCTTAAGAAGAATAGCTTACCAAGCTTTTCAGGCTTTCCAACTCTCTGGTTGTATAATTCCTGTCCGGAAACAACCTTACCTGTAACAACCTTCATAATAGAAATCTTTCCAACAAACGGGTCAATGATTGTCTTGAATACGAATGCTGAAGGTGTAGCATCTGTAACTGACATTCTTTCAACTGGTTCGTTATCGTTGAATCCCTGGTAAGGACCGTGCTGAAGTGGAGTAGGTACATAAGTTACTAGAACGTCTAGCAGACCTTCGATACCGTGTCCAAGGCTGAATGCTGATGAGCAAACTGGTACGATATTACCTTCGGAAATACCCTTTACTAAGCCTTCTTTGATTTCCTGATCTGTGAAATCTTCGCCTTCAAAATATTTTTCCATAAGCGTATCGTCTGCCATAGCGATAGCTTCCTTAAGTTCTTCGTCAATTTCAGCAGTTAGAGGCCAGCTGAAAGGAATAAGAGTTTCTCCAAATCTTTCCTTTAATTCTCCGAAAGTCTTGTAGAAGTCGAATTCATCTTTGTCTCTCTTATTGATTACGATAAATCTTGGAGTCTTAAACTTTTCGCATTCGTTCCATGCAGCTTCAGTACCAACCTGAATTCCTGCACCTGCGTCAACAAGAATTACTGCAGCTTCTGCCGCTCTCAATGCAGCGTGTACTTCACCTACAAAATCGAAATATCCTGGAGTATCTATGAAGTTAATCTTGCTGTCTTTCCATTCTACAGGAACTACAGATGTATTAATTGAATATCCTTTTTCAATTTCCATCTTGTCGTAGTCGGAAACTGTGTTGCCGTCTTCAACTCTTCCAAGCTTAGTGATTGCTCCTGTTGCCAATAATGCAGATTCAAGCAATGTAGTCTTTCCGCATCCGCCATGACCTAATAAAGCAACGTTTCTTATAGTTTCACTTGTATATCCTTTCATTTGACAGGACCTCCTAATTGTTATGTGTACTTGCGTACGTTACCCAAAGTATAACATAAAACTTTTATACAGTACAGTGATTTTTATTTCCATGATAATATTCTGTCAAAGTCGATATCATAGGTTCAAAAAAATGCGCGATATAATTCGCGCATCCATAAATAAAGAATAATTATAAGACTTCCTTTTCCTCATAGCAAGCCAGTAAGTACGACGGGTTTTCATAGTACATGCTACTGTTGTAATCATCAATTTTCTCACTGATAAAGGAATTATACACTTCGAACAGCACATCAACAACATCTGCATTTTCCTTTTCTGCTGCCATTTTAATTAGTCTTTTATATACTTTTCCTATATCCCAATGAGAAGGTATAATGTACATACAGTCGCCAACGTTATCAAAACTCCCATTCTCTATATTCGCCTCTTCAATAAAATCCTCTGCCACACGTTCTATATTGTCGCAATGATAAACATCAGCCAGGTCATAGATTTTTTCAATCCTTTCCTTTCCTAACCTGTTTACTACATAGGATCTGACGTTTTTAGTCTTTCTTGCAATATAGTCAATTAAGCCACAAGTGTAAAATAAATCATTGTCCTTCTGACTTTCTCTTCCAATTTCCTTTCCCATTATTCCACCACCTCACAACCTCTGTATTCCAAACAATCCAATGCTTCTTTGGTGCAAAAGCACATCTGATGTGTCGGGTACTTAAACTTAGCAAGAACCCAAAACTGTTCTCTCGTTATAGTTCCATCCATATAGTCTGCGATATAATTATAAATCTGGTCATCAGCCATGGCGCCAATTACAATGTCGTACTCGTGGGGCTTTCCTGCGCGACAGTCAATAATAAAATCCAGCCACTCATCTGTCATTTCTTTGAATTCTTTAATCTTTAAATTCATATTCATCCGTACATCATACACAGACACAATTTTAGTGTTATATCGCCTTGCCCATCTTTGAGCTTGTTCTTTTATAATAGTGCAGTAAAATCCGTCACCGAAATCTTTTGTATTATGCCCCTTTCTAATCCCAGGCACCTCTACCGCCATATATCCTCCATGGAACACAGTCATCATTGCCATAAAATCACTCCCTTTCGCCTGAAACCTATTCAGTCTCTATATGCATTATACAAATCTATCCATCTTTTTTCAATATTATTTCATTTCTTCTTTAGGCCCGGCGCCATTCTATCATTTCTGCCAGCGTTATCACGTTTGACCTCACGGCCGGAGGCGCCATTTTATCATTTCTGGCACATTCGAGGATTTTTGACCTTGCCAGTACCAAAGTCTTTGCCGTAAGTCTTCTATTTTCCAGGTATTTTCATTTTTTCATAAGAGTCTTCCATATTATGTAAATGGCATTGGTCACATTCCATGCTTTATCTGTATGAATGGGACAATTCTTGTATCTGAACCTATACAAGAGTCATTAGGGACAAGGTGCAAGAGAACAGCAGCGGCGATTTTCCATACATTTTTCTCGGATTTTGGTACTGGCGCTTCAAAAATGGGCGAATGTGCCAGGATTGATAGATATGCATCGTAATTAGACGATTCGTATCTATTGGTGCGACTTCACATTAATCCTAACTAAAAAATTTGAGCCCCACGTCCAGGGACGTGAGGCTCGTAGTTGTTAAGAGGTATATAACTTATTTTGTGTAATCGTAGAAACCAACGCCAGTCTTTCTTCCTAGCTTGCCTGCTCTTACCATCTTTCTTAGTAATACATGTGGTCTGTACTTAGGATCACCGTATTCGTTGTAAAGAACTTCCATGATAGCTAAGCAAACGTCTAGGCCAATTAAGTCACCTAATTCTAGAGGTCCCATTGGGTGATTAGCACCAAGCTTCATAGCAGTGTCGATGCCCTTTGCATCAGCAACGCCGTCAGCTAAGATTCCAATACCTTCGTTGATCATTGGAATTAAGATTCTGTTAACAACGAATCCTGGAGCTTCAGCAACTTCTACAGGAGTCTTTCCTAACTTTTCAGCTAGTGCGATGATGGTATCCTTAGTTTCATCAGAAGTTGTAAGACCCTTGATGATTTCAACAAGCTTCATTGCTGGAACTGGGTTGAAGAAGTGCATTCCGATAACCTTATCAGGTCTGTTAGTTGCAGCAGCAATTTCAGTGATTGATAAGGATGAAGTGTTAGTAGCGATGATAGCTTCAGGCTTAACTAACTGATCTAGTTCAGCAAATAGAGCCTTCTTAGCTTCCATATCTTCAGTAGCTGCTTCGATGATAAGGTCAGCATCCTTAACGATTTCGATGTCAGTTGAACCATGAATTCTTCCCATGATTTCAGCCTTATCAGCTTCTGTAATCTTTTCTTTCTTAATCATTCTGTCTAGGTTCTTTTCGATAGTTGCAAGACCTCTTTCAACAGAAGATTCTCTTCTTGCTCTAAGTACTACTTCATAACCGTTCTGAGCTAATACCTGAATGATTCCAGCACCCATTGTGCCTGTTCCTAATACTCCAATTTTCTTCATTTGAAAACCTCCTACGTTATGTACGCGTTGGCGTATAATATGTTTTTGTTAATTTTGTTAAATAATTAACTTTCTGTCTATCGTAATTATAACACAAGTCTAAATAATGTAAAGACCTATCCGAAGAACTTTTAAAAACTTATTGCTGTCTAGCTATGGTACAATCTCAAAAAGCCTAATAATTCTAGGATGCAAGCAAAATTAAAAGTTGGTTTGATTTCTTTTAAGAAGAATGTTAAACTCGAATTGAAAGGAGCATACAATGCATCGTAATGACAATATAATACCATGGATGACAACAGAAAAATATGTTGAGTCGCTATATTCAAATCCACTCCTTGTTTCAATCAAGGAGGAAGAAGTTCTCGACACAACATACTATCAAATTTCATTCCTTGAGAACTTACAATATTATCAGATGGAAAACAACCTTCCGTACAGTCGAAACATTCATTGCTTTAAAATGATAAAAAAAGAATCAACGGAAAAATATTATAGACATCTTGGTGGTATGAATGAGGTATATCTGTTTTTTGAGGAAGAAAGCAGATATACATGCTCAAATTCGCCCGAATTATTTGTTGAAGAAAGAGTGCGACAAGGATTAGAACCGAAGGACATAAAAGAACGCGGATACAAATATAAAGAGTACTTATGGCTTTTAGACGAACTGGCCCTACTAAAGTAATTTAATTAAATATATCAAGCTCGATGTAAGCACTGGGAAATTGAACCCCAGTGCTTTTTCGTCTTCCTAATTAACTCCTTTTATACTCCTGCAAATCTCATCCAGTCGCTCCTCAACCTTGAGAATATCGCCCTGCTTGCAAAGAAGCGTCAGGCTGTCACCGCCTTCAATTACAGTGTTTCCACCAGGCACAACCTCTCTGCCCCTTCTCTCAACAGACACAATCAAGCATCCCTGTGGTAGCTCCATTTTATCAATAGTCTGCCCATCCATAAAGCTTCCAATGTAAACCTCGCAATGCAGCAGCACCTTCCTAGTTCTGTGCACCATTGTCATTCCATAGGCTTTTCTCTCGCCCAAAAGTCTCACGGTCAGCTGATCATAAATAGGTTCACCATTCAAAATATCCGCCATAACATAGGCGATCAAAGCCACCAGAGCCAGTGGCAAAAAGTTGGTAAAATCACCCGTCATTTCCGTTATCAAAATAACCCCCGTAATTGGCGCTCTTGAAATGGCAGAAAAAGATCCTGTCATTCCCAGCACCACAAAAGTCGCCACATGCATTTCCTCATATCCTAAAAGCTGTCCCACGCCTAGGGCAAAGATGCCACCAGTCAGAGCCCCTAACACAAGCATTGGCAAGAAAGTTCCTCCAGGCACTCCTGATGAGAAGCAAAATACAGAAAATGCAAGCTTTATAAGCAGCAGAAGAACTAGGAATCCAAGCATATATTCTTCAGCAGCCACCTGGCTTACCAGTCCGTGTCCGCTTCCAAGAGCAACAGGACATAACAATGCCAGAGGAATTACCATTAAATAAGGCAAGGAAACCTTAAGTCCTGTAAATCTGACCCATTTATAGAAATCCTGCATCTTGTCTATGCAAAGATTGAAAAGTACTCCAATTGCACCTAGTATAATTCCAAGCAAAATAACCATCCAGTAACGTCCGAGTGGTAAAGCAGTCATTTCAGGTAAGTGGAACACAGGCTCCAGGCCAAATATAGAAGATGAAACGAAATCTGCAGCTACCGACGCTGCCATAGTCGCAATTAAGATCTCAGTAGAAAAGTTTTTATGTAGTTCTTCCAGGGCAAAAACGCTTCCTGCAAGAGGCGCACAAAAGGCAGCCGCAAGGCCAGCACCTGCACCACAGGTTATAAGCATTTTTTCCTCATTGAGAACCTTACCTCTAAGGCGCGCATAGGCCTTGCCCACCATAGATCCCATTTGAATACTTGGCCCTTCACGTCCCAGAGACATTCCCGTACCAATTGCACAGACTCCGCCAATAAATTTTGCTGGCAAAACCTTCATCCACGGCTGTTCGATTTTCCCAAGAAGCTCACCCTTAACCTGAGGGATTCCCGAGCCCCCGCAAAGAGGCACCTTCTTGCAGCAAATATACAGCACCCCTATGGATACAGCCACCGCCAACAAATAAAACAGTAGCCACTTATCGAAGCCTTGAATATTGGAAAGGACAGAGCCTCTTAGAGACTCTGCCTTCTGTAAACTCATTCTGAAAAGAGATATAGGTAGCCCTGCAACAGCACCTACTACAGCTCCCTCCACAATCATCTTATATTTGTTAGATTCAACAGTTTTTATTATCGTTTCGATTTTAGCGTTCATTAAATTCCTTAATAATTATTATACAGATTTGTTGTAACATACTCAGGATCACAAGTAACATCAATTCCCAGGGCACGAAGAGTCTGCTCATCGTGGTCGCTTAAAATTGCAGTACAGTGAGCTCTGCATCCATTTAGACATTTAAGCTTGTCAGCCGCCATCTGAGCTGTCGGATTATGAGTTCCGGACACAGTCAAAGCCATCAAAGCCTCCTCACAATTCAGGCTTCCTCTATCATAATGAAGCACATCAGTCTTCAAGTTCTGAGTACCTTCAAGGACCTGTGGTGAAATGAGAAGAACTTCATCAGGAAGACCTGCCAGCTGCTTAATCGCGTTAAGAACAGCTGCCGCAGAAGCTGCCATTCTTCTTGAACTTCTTCCGGTAACAAATGAACCGTCCGGCATTTCAATAGCCATTGCTACAACGTTCATATATCTTTCATTCTGGCGTTTCTTTTCCACATAGTCGCGGGCAGGCTGAACAACCTTTCTATCGCTGACTTCCTTGCCCACTTCCTTCATTAGAAGCAATGCCCTCTCACGAGAATCTCCGGAAATCAAACCCTTCTTGTAGTCACATTCTGCAATGAGATATCTTCTGATAATTTCCTGATATGCAGCCTCTCTGCACACCTCATCATCAGTAATAGCGAAGCCAACACGGTTTACACCCATATCTGTAGGTGACTGATACTCAGTAGTTCCGGTAATCTTTTCAATAATTCTCTTAACAACAGGGAAAACTTCCATATCTCTGTTGTAGTTTACTGCACTTACCCCATAAGCTTCCAAATGGAAAGAGTCCAGCATATTAACATCGCGAAGGTCTGCAGTTGCAGCCTCATAAGCGATATTTACAGGATGCTTAAGCGGCAGATTCCAGATAGGGAAAGTCTCAAACTTAGCATATCTAGCCTTAGTTCCTCTCTTGAAGTCATGGTAAAGCTGAGATAAGCTTGTTGCCAGCTTTCCACTACCACCACCTGGGCCTGTAACAACAACGACAGGCTTGCTAACCTCAATGTAAGGGTTGGCTCCATATCCCTCGTCGCTAACAATTGTATCAACGTCAGTTGGGTAACCTTTAGTAAACTTGTGCTTGTAAGTTTTGATGCCTCTGCGTTCCAATTTGTCAATGAACATATTCACCGACGGAGCGTCTTCGTAGCGCGTAACCACCACGCTGTTGATTTTTAAATCGTGTTTTCTGAAAATGTCTATGAGACGCATAACCTCCAGATCGTACGTAATGCCGAAGTCGTGTCTCGTCTTGCTTGTGGTAATGTCTCCTGCATATATGCAAATTATAACCTCTGTCTGCTCCTTCATCTGCTTCAGAAGCTTAATTTTCGCGTTTTCATCGTAGCCCGGCAGAACTCTCATAGCGTGCTTGTCGTGAACAAGCTTGCCCCCGAATTCCAGGTACAATCTGTCAGCGTCTCCGTTCTCAATTCTCTCAAGGATGAACTTCGACTGCTCTCTTAAGTATTTCTCCGCATCAAAACCTACTTTTGCCATTTACTCTTCCCACCTTCCTATAATCCTAAAATGTATTTTTTTATACTCTACAATGCCAGCTGAACAGCCCAAAGCAGTGATGTCACAACCATTGAGCCGATTACAAGACATGCGAGTATTCTTGCTATAAGTTTGTTTTTATCGTTCATTTTACGTACCTCTCTACTGCAGTACTTCTATGTTGAGCTGGTTTCTTCCTTCTGCCATACCGCCAAGGCTTACGTGATAGTCGATTCCAATTGTGCCAAAGCCTTCTTCTGACAGGTTATTTACCACATCGTTGGTAAGAATCTCAAGGTCCATATCTCCATAAGGAGTGCTGTATCTACTGTTATATCTTTTACCTTTTTCAAATACCATCTCATTTCCGGGACCGGCCTGGTCTCCGATTCTCTTTAGGCGAATGCTGCTGTCGGTTAGCTTAAGAGTTGTTTTGCATCCCGGCATTCCTGAGAATTCACTTTCCTCATACATTAAATATTTAGCTCCGCCTCTTTCGTAAAGCTTACCCTCGGTAACGAATTCCATTCTATCCTCGGCTTCTTCACCGACGAGCAGCTTACCCGTTATTTTTAGCATTATATCTTTCATATCCGTAATCTATTATCCTTTCAACTAGTTCACCAAAAGGGACTCCGGCTTCTGCCCAAAGGCTTGGGAACATGCTGTACTTAGTAAATCCCGGTATAGTGTTAATCTCATTGATGAACACCTCGCCTGTTCCCTTTTCCACAAAAAAGTCCACTCTAGCAAAACCGCTGCAGTCCAGCGCAATATATGCCCTCTTGGCGTACTCTCTTATCTTTTCACTAATATATTTAGGCAAATCTGCAGGAATGCAAATAATTGTGCCCGCATCATCTGTATACTTTGCATCGTAGTCATAGAAGTCCTTAGTGGCCTGGATTTCTCCTACTGCAGCAGCCTCAGGATATCTATTTCCGATAACTCCAGTTTCTACTTCACGACAATTTACACCTTCCTCAACAAGAATTCTTCTGTCGTATTTAGCAGCTAATACTAAGGCTTCCTTAAGTTCTTCTCTGTTTCTTACCTTTGAAATTCCCACGCTCGAACCCATATTAGACGGTTTTACGTACATAACATAGGATAAGTCTGCTTCAATTTCATCTGCAACTTTCTCAACATCTTCTGCTACGTCTTCACCATAAACTAGGTGGAATGCGCTTGTTGGAATTCCTGCTTCCTCGAATAACTTCTTTGTAGTTGCCTTATCCATGCACGCTGATGATGAAAGAACTCCACATCCTGCGTATGGAATATCCATCATTTCAAAAAGTCCCTGAATGGTTCCATCTTCACCATAAGGTCCATGAAGTACCGGAAAAGCAAAATCAATCATCTGACGTAAGTTGCCAATATTAAGTGGCTTACTCTCCTCTTCCCATCGTCCATCTTCAATATGTGAATCTTCACCTTCAAAAAGCCTCCACTGACCTTTTTTAGTAATCCCTATTTTTACAATTTCGTATTTCTCTTTGTCTATGGCTCCCATTACAGAAACTACCGACATACGAGAAATCTCATGTTCTCCTGACTTGCCGCCAAAAAAAACTCCAATTCTTTTCATGCTAATCCCCTCACAATCTACATCTTGTCATATAAGCTTTCAAGATGCTCTTTATCGAAGTGATACTTAGTCTCGCAGAAATGGCAAACAAGTTCTGCTTCACCATCTTCATCAATAATCTCTCTCAAATCCTTCTTGCCGATTGTCATTAGTGCCTGCTCCATTCTTTCTTCTGAACAGTCACATTCCCAGTGCATTTCCTTAGTTTCCATAGCATCCAGGCAGTATTCTTCTGGCATGTCCTTAAAGATTTCGTCCATTAAATCCTTGACCATACCCTCTTCAGTCTTACCAGCTGATCTAAGAACAACTCTCTCTATAATAGTAGTAAGCGGTTCCATCTTGTCTAGCATTGCCTCTAATGCATCAACGGCTCCTTCAGGTGCAAATGGAAGCATCTGAATAATCATTCCGCCGGAGCACAGCACTGTGCATTCCCTTGAAATCTTTACGCCAAGGGCAACAGATGAGTTTTGTTGTTCTGAAATATAGTAGTAAGCAGTCAGGTCGTCTGCGATTTCACCTGTAACTAGAGAAATCTTTCCAACATAAGGCTCCTTAAGCCCCAAGTCCTTAATTACTGTCAGTTCGCCGATTCCAATAGCGCCGCCTACATCAAGGTGTCCGTCTTCTCTCAACGGCAGGTCAACACTAGGATCTGAAATATAGCCCTTCACTCTGCCATCTGCATATGCAGTAGCAAGAATTTCTCTTGCCGGACCGTCCCCCTTAAACTGCACTGTCAGCTTGTCGCTGTCGTTTTTCATCATCAAAGCCATCAGCCCTGCGCCTGTCAGTACTCTTCCTAGCGCAGCTGTTGCCAGTGGTGTTGTGTTATGAATTTTTCTTGCTTCCTCAACCATATCAGTAGATATGGTAAGGTAAACTCTAAAAGATTTACTTCTGTCTATTGCTGTAATTACTTTACTCATATATAATTCATCCCTTTCTTTACGATTGGTTTCGCTCTTATCAATAATCATATATTTTATCACAAATCACACAATTTTAATACAGAAAAAACATAAATACAGGTTATAATTTATTTGTAAAATCGAAAAATATAATAAACAATTAAATATAACGAAAGGGGATTATTATGAACGACTGGAATAACAATAGTAATAATAATGACGACATCCGTAAGACGGATGAAGAATTTAACAACGCCAGCGGACCCGAGACAAATGATTCAGAACCACGCTATTATGAGGCTGACTTTCGGGAAGCAACATATCATGAAGCTCCATGGTCAAGATCTTACGAGAAAGATTTCAATTCGGGAATTGCTCAGGCAAAAGAACCTAAGTATGTGACTAAGAAGGTTTTAGTAATCACCGTCATTCTGTGCATGATTCTCACTTCTGCCATTACGGCGGGGCTGGTAGTCTACATGTCAGACAGTGGCACATCCTCAACAGGAAAGAAGGTTTCGGCAACAAATTACTCTCTAGAGAAAGCAACCGGTAGCGAGAAAACCATTCAGGAAATTATCGCCATGAATGAAAACGCTGTTGTAGAAATCAGAACTGAGTCCATTTCTTATGATATGTGGATGAGAAACTATGTAACTGAAGGTGCTGGAAGTGGCGTAATTGTAGATACTAAGGGCTACATCATTACTAATAATCATGTAATTGATGGATCTAGTAAGATTACAGTCACTCTGAAGAATGGCAAAGAATATGAGGCTACTCTAGTAGGCACTGACGCTAGCAATGATATTGCTGTTTTGAAGATTAAGGCTAAAGGCTTAACCGCAGCAACTTATGGAGATAGTGATGAAATTTCTGTAGGTGACTTATCTGTTGCAATAGGTAACCCTCTAGGAGAACTTGGGGGAACAGCATCTCAGGGTATTATCAGCGCAACTGACAGACAGATAACTGTGGATAATAAGGAACTGACTCTGCTTCAGACAGATGCATCCATTAACCCAGGTAACTCTGGCGGCGGACTTTTCAACCAGTACGGTCAGCTTATCGGCATCGTTGTAGCAAAGTCATCCGGTTCAGACGTCGAAGGTTTGGGCTTTGCAATTCCAATTAATACAGCAGCTAAGGCCGCAAAAGAAATAATTGAAAATGGTGGTTCAACTTCATCAAGTAATCCTATTATAGGAGTTCAGGTTGTGGATATTCAGGATGCCGAAACTGCAATGCAGTACAATGTGAGACTTACAGGGGTTTACATCCAGAATGTAACATCTGATGAGGCTAAGAAAGCCGGCTTCAAACAAGGGGATTTAATATATTACGTAGGAGACACGAAGATTGAAAATGCCGATGGTCTTTCAGCAGCACTTGCAAAGCACAAGGCCGGTGACAAGGTCAAGGTAACGGTTATCAGAGATAACCAGACAGTTCAGCTTGAAGTAAAACTTCAGGAAGGCTAAGGAATCGAAAACCGACCATGCTTGTGAAATCCATGCGGTATGGTCGGTTTATTATTGTTTATCATTTATTCTATGCTATGTAAACCCATAACACTATAGTCGGAACTAGGAAAATCAAGCTTCCTATGAAAAACACAGTATATCCATGGTAAAACTTCTCCGACAAAGAGAATACAAGCTCCCCAGCGATTACAGCAATTGCAATTTTTATAAGATACTCCAGTAAAAGATATATTCCTATAGGCAGACTTAAATTCGTACCGGAAAAAATTGCAAGACTCTGAATATTGCTTTCCAAACCTGGAAAACCGTAGTATTTGTCTACCTGCATAAATCTGAAACAAAAAGTGATAGTCGCGGCACACACCGTATAAATTCTGCATATATGCCGTTTCATATGAGTTACTCTTTTCTTTCCCGAATAAGAAGACTTTATCAATATATCTACCGCGGATTGCTTTTCGCAGGGTCCTATTCCTGCAAAAGCAAGTAATAATATAAAGAATAGTTTTAGGAAGTCTAGAATATCAGCTATTTTACCTTCTGCCCCTAATAACTTCGTCCATCCAGTTTCATAAATATACTCTATATGCTTGTAGGTTTTGTTCTTTTCTACCAACCTATCATACTGTTCTTTTGCTTTCCTGAACCCTTCGGTTTCAGAAAAAGATGGAGTTAATTCCTTCTCATAGTATCGTAGGACAGCTTTATTAATTTCTCCTTTTTCATACCTTTCATATTGTTGATTAAGTTCCTCTTCAAGCTTCTCAAACCTTTTTTCTTCTTCTTCTAGAAATAATGTCTTTTCCTCTGTCATCGGTCCTGAAAGTTCTGACGAGTACTGCAAATAGTAAGACTCTATCTTATCAATATAGATTGGAGCTCTGTAATATGAGTAGGACTGCACAAGCACAAGAATAATAATTAGCAAAAGGCCCTTCTGCATAAACAAGATTTTTTTACATTCGCATAGGAAAAGATTAGCGTGAACCTTAGTAATGTCCGAGCTGTTTTTTTCTGTTCTAACAAAAGAAGAAATTTTTTCCTCTGCTAATGCTTCCTTATCAAATAGTCGTATTGACAGGAGCAACAACAACGCCGAGACAAAACCCATAAAGGCAATGCCCGCTACCATAGAAGATACCGCACTATTAAATAAATTGAAATTTCTATAATCATTAAAATACGCAGAAGTATCTATAACTGTAGCAAAATTTAGTTGCTTCAAAGGACTCAGCCAAGAGTAGTTTTCTATATTTAACCAAAGAGAAATTTCTCCTCCCATAATGGTGGCAATTGTAACTATGGCATAGATTTCATTATGACATAATACACATACAAAAAACATCATGCTTCCTGCTGCAATCATAGCCATTGATTTAAACATCATAAACAAAATGATATACTGGTTTATACTTAATTCATACGGCGAGGCCAAATACCCATTTAGAGACTGAATCGACGCACTTCCGCATCCTGTAAGATTTAATCCTGTAACCATAAAATAGTTCGTTCCGAAAAGAAGAATCACTAGAACAAGTACACTTGTTACCACGACGAGGTACTTTGCAAATATCAGTTTTCCCCTTCCATTTTTCAACGGTTTAATTAGTAGGAATAAATGTCCCGTCCTTTCATAAAGCATCATGTCAAAGATGATTCCCGCAACGGCAAGGAACATTAATATGTCAGTAACTCTATAATCAGTAACATATTTTAATCCATCTTTATAGTCTTTTTCGATTTTAACTCCGTGCAGATTGCTATATACGTTTGCTGTTTTTTTCAAATCGTCTTGGTTGAATCTGCTTCCCCGAAATAGCAAAGATTCACTCATATCCTCGGCTTGCTTCTCGACGTTGTTTATAAATTCCTCGTGAGAAACATCATTCTGTTTCTGAATTTGTTGCGGACTACCTTGCTCAGAATTAGAGGGCATACCATCTCTCGTTATCTGAGAAAAGAGAATTGCCCCATTTAGTGCTAATAGTATCATAAGGAATACCAACAATCCTTTTCGTTGAACGAGCTTCCTCCATTCATAGCTTATAATGCTTATCATCCTTTACAAACCCCCAAAATAATAAAGGTATACATCCTCAAGAGATGGTCGCACCTCTTCCGCTTTCCTCGTAAAGTTAGGCTTATCTACTATTACTCTTACATACACTTTATCCTTTATTTGCGAAACACTTCCAATGCGCCAATCATCATTTATTCCAGCGTATTGTTCTGGAAACAATTCCACTTCAAATACATGTCCTTGGACAGATTCCAAGATGTTCTTTTTTTCGCCCATTTTCAACACTGTTCCGTCGTTTAATAGGACTAATTCTTTTGCTATAAATTCTACATCAGAAACCACATGGGTTGCAATGAGAACGATTTTGTCCTTCGCAATTCGTGATATTAGATTCCTCACCGAAATCCTCTGTTTCGGATCGAGCCCAGCGGTTGGCTCATCAAGTATGAGAATAGCTGGTTCGTCCAGAATAGCTTGTGCCAATAGTAACCTTTGTTTCATACCGCCCGAGAATGTCTTAATTTTCTTGTCAGCATAACCGTTAAGGTCAACTGCCTCAAGAATTTCTGGAATTTTTTTCTTCGCCTCATCTTTAGCCATGCCCTTTAACGCAGCTATATAATCAAGAAAAGCCTCCGCAGTAAACAAAGGGTACAGCGCCTGCTGTTGTGGCATATATCCCACTAATTTACGGTACTCTTCGCCCATACTTACTATTTCTTTTCCATCAAGAGAAATGGCTCCGCTACTCGCCTTAATGTTGCATGTCAGTATCCCAATCAACGTTGATTTACCTGCCCCGTTTGGTCCCAATAGGCCGTATATCCCTGGCGTAAGAGACAAAGAGACACCTTTAAGTGCCTCTTTTGCCCCATAATTCTTTTTTAAATTCTTTATTTCAAGTACCATATTTATCCCCTAAAATTCTTCATCCAATGCCTCTATCCGGGTTGCATTCTTAAAATTTCCCCTATAGTAATCCGATTTCTTTATAATGTTCATGTATTTTTTCTTGTCATCGTATGTGTAGTAAATAAACTTATCCTTCGTTTCACCTATTATTCTATACGGAACATCTCTTTCTGCATCATACATCTTCTGTTCTTTGCCTGTGTCAATATTATAGCTGTAATATTCAGCCATCATTTTTGGCTTACGTTTTAAATAAAGCAGCTTATTGTCATCAACCGTAACACCCGCTTCAATTCCTCCGGCGTCAAACATATATCCATCGTCGATGTCTAGAAGTGACTCTATTTTGCCGTCATCGTCGAAAAACCACTTATAAATATGATTTTCAGAAACCCCCACAACTCCCTCATCGTCGATTTTGCTTTCCTTCAGAGTTTCAATTATGGCATAATCGTTATGTATGCCACTAACAACGAATGGTAACATGTATTTGCAGTCTCCATCTTCATCTATGGACGGTTCAATGGTGCCCTCTTGAATCAGCGTGGTCTGATTCTTATTATTGTCAAAGGCAATAAACTTGTACCACCAGGGGATTTCAGTAGAACGCAACATATAGTATGCTTCATACGGGTTCTCAGCATTCTTTATCTCTCGAACACTATCAAAACCGCCAGTCTCGAATTCCTTGTAGAATTCGGTTTCACTCAGGTATTCTCCTGCCTCACCTTTCATAGTAATTATACAGTGGTCTTTAGAGATTCCTGAGATTTCACACTCAACAGACTCCTTTTTTCTTTCTGTCAACTCTATGATTTTTCCCGAATTCAAATCAATAGCCACAGATTGTTGCGTTTGTACGTCTTCCTCTGATTTGTCATCAGGGTTATACATCCAATAAAGGGTTGTGAATGCCTTCCCTCCAGCATAATATGTGCTCTTTCCCCTTTCCACGAGATTCCAACTATTAGGGGTGCTATCACCACATTGGATTTTACTAACTGTCTTCCTCTCACTTCCATCTCTTTTCATGGAAATAAGTTCCAAAGCATTAGAGTCCTCATTGAAAATAAAGCAATAAATTTTGCCGCAATACTCCGCTAATCCATATGCACCTTGGTATCCCTCATACCATCCACTACAGTCATCATTATTGTGCCTGCAGTTTGCTCTATTACATATAACATAGTTCTTTTCAGTAACATAGTCAAAATACATAAAATGATTATTTTTAAGGCTAAATATCCCATTCTCCCCTACTGCTAGCGTTCCAGATTCGTCAGCACCTTGAACTACAGAATCGCTACTGCTTTCTGCAATGTCTACAGATAGTCCCTCTTTCTCACAGGCCCCGAGCAAGCACATGGTGAATAAAATCAATATTAATGACAAAATTTTTCTCATTGCCTCGTTCCTCCCTAAATTACCTGCACGATTTCCTACCTTTACATTTGCGTATAAAAGCTTACCACTCCGTCCTCGCAACTAAATTTATGTGTGCTATGCAATGATTTTATAAGGAAATCATAGGAATCGGATGCCGTATAGGTGCCTTTACCTCCAGTCATGGATTTGCTTTTTGTGAATTGATTATCTGATGCATTTCCATGAAACCAAACTCTGCCTGTACCAACTATGGTCTTCTTATAAGCATCCACCTGAGCTTTCTTACCCCCTTTATAGACTGTTATCTCAAAATCAGTTATAACTTTCGCTGTTTTCCCTTCGATTGATGAAATTCCAGCAATTTTATACTTGTTACCATGTTTATCTGTGACCGTCTTAGATGTTACCTGAGGAACAGTTATCAATGACTCATTTCCCGTCGTAGAAACATCATCCTCCGCAAACGCTACACCAACATTAAATGTTAAAATTAAACAGGTTGCTAAAATCATTATAATAGTCTTCTTCATTGGTAATGTTCTCCTCTCATTAATTTCTTGTATGCCTTTTGCGCGTAAACTCTTTTTACTCATTTACCACTACTCAATATTGAAGGGATGAGCATAAGTGCACTGAATACGACACTCATTGTAAAACTCTCTGCAAATTCATATTGTAGAGGTAGTAAGAGCAGTACGAGTATGTTTTCGATTAGTAATATTTTTCTAGTTATCCTTTTAAAAACTACTTCCTCGCTTCTACTCAGAGGCCTTTGTGATGTTCCTTTTGGCGCATACATAAGTATGATAACGTCTGCTCCAATCAGCAACATTACAATGATATTAGTATTGCTGGGCATAAATCGAATGATTCCAAGTACAACTAGAATCATTCCCGCTGACAATACAAAACAAATTTTAGGGTTCTTTACGTGAAAACCTCCCGAATATCTTCTCAGAAGAAAGTATCCAATTGAAAAGCATATACTAACCAATAGCATTCTACATATCATGCCAATAATAAGTGCCATAATAACATTGATAATAAACAGGATTAGTCTATTGAAACCAAACCTATATAGCTCTCTGTTATTCTCTGAAATAAGAGATTCTTCTAGTAAGCGTTCTACGAAATATTCTTCAGCTTTCATAACTTCCTTATTCTGCTTAATCTTCTTGCACTATCTGGAATCGGCACTTGATTTATATAGTGACTACAGGTTGCATTCACATTTAGACTTGCCGCAACTACAGAAAGTATCATTAACGTTTTGAAAAACATTCCTTTAATTCTATCCATTTTCCCCATCTCTCCATTAACTCTTGATTTTTAGTTAATATTGTCAAATTATCTATCTGTTCCGTTTCTCCCACATCGGTGATGCACCTTCTCTCTTTCTGCTCATACGCACTGTTTTCTCGGTATTTGGTATAGCTATGTCGATATTATTCTTTTTCTGTTTCAAAGAAATATGCAAATATGAAGAATCCAACCAATCCTCCCATTGATGCAAGAATTTCTTTTGCAGAGAATGTCCATATTTCAGATATAGCCGCTCCAAATGGTATGCTGGATTTTATCATAATATATATCACACTCCCGATTTCAAAAAGCAGCATTACTAGAGCTGCAATTATAGTATATTTCAGAGCTGCCGTAATTCTATTTTTTTCGAAATTCATCGTTTTGTCCTCCTCCATACCACATCATTCTTTGTTAAACTTAATCATTTTTTGTAGCCACAAGTGAAAAAGTCTGTCTATCTGGTACATAACCACTATTTTTCCCACCATTTCTCCACTTATATATAGTTGTAATCTTCAGGTAACGCTTTGTAGTTGTGTTCATCTGTCTCTCCTTTCTCCTCCAGAATTACTAAGTTATCTCCCGCAACTACTTTTCCACATCGGTAATGCACCCTCTTTCCACTTTTGGTTTTTCTCTGCAGTTTGTATTTGTTCCTTTATACATTTGATGCATCGAATATCCAGTTTTAGACAAGAATTTGGTTTTTTTAATTCTACACCTTACTCCTCTCAAAAAAATTCATGTTGTTGAAATTAGCAGTTTTTTGTTGAAATTAGCACGTAACGTCCTCATAAGCGTCAATAAACATATCTATTGTTACGCAAAAGGTTTCTTCTTCGGTACTGATTGTCATTTGGCCGTAATGCTGAGCTACTGTTTCTGACACATTTTTCAGACCAATTCCATGGTGTTTTGCATATCTATTGGTGTACCTTTTGGAGGCGATTTCTAATTTTCTGCCGTTATTCTTGCACTGTGCAGTATCCTCTCGATAGGTGTTAATGACTTGGATGTGCAATAGCCCACATGCTGCGGACATTCTAATAATTAATTCCTTCGGTTCTTTCTCCTCATACAGAGCCCTTATGGCGTTATCCAACAGATTGCCTAAAATAACAACAATGTCCCTTGGATTTATCTGCAAGTCCTGTGGTATGCAGACATCGGTTTCTATTTTTGCGCCTGCGTCCGCAGCGTCGCTAAGTTTCAGATTGATAACACCATCAATAAGAGAATTACCTGTTGATATCCATTGCCCTGTAGGCTTAATTTCATCATATATATTACCTATATAATTTTGTAGTTTCTCGCATTCCTTCTGTTCAGCCATTTCCCTTATTGCGACCAGATGATTTTTAATGTCATGACGCAACGAAGAAATCCGTTCCTCTGGTTTTTGCAGAATACCGATTTGTTTCTCGTATGCTTTATTTTCCTGTAACACAAGCTGCATTTCAGACTTTTTCCTATACATGTCTTGTATCCTGGATATAAGGAAAAAGACAAGTAAATTCATTAGGATCAAACATATTTCCCCTAACAGAACCGCGCTTGCCTCTACGCATTTATCTAGAACCGCGGCAGAAATAAGTATTGTGAGCGTTGGAACTGTTGAGACAGCAAGCCACTCAGTAATAGCTATTTTATTTCCTTCTTTTAACTCCACAAATTTTTCAATTAATATAACGATTAAGAAAAAAAGCATGTTGGCTACTGTAATTCCTATGGTCACAATATGAGTCGTTCCTATTTTCACTAGGATGTAAACAACCAAATCCTCGCAAATTATAGATAGGGACATCGCCATGACAATTGCCAATACACGTTGTTGCAAATTCCCCTCATATGTGAGCGAGATAAGCGCCATTCCCACAAGATTCGTTACTATAATAATTTCAGGAGGCCAGGAAAACACAAGGAATCCTAGACTATTAATCATGTAATATATGAAAAATGCTCCCCTTCGTATATATGATAATGATAACTTAAATTTAAAAGAATTCTTCTTTGCGATTAGTTCATGTTCCGCACTCAAAAATATACAGAATAAGCGACTTATAACGTATAAACGGAATAGATTTCCCACTAAATAAATTATTGCTTCCATATCTACAGTTCCCTTTTTCTTGGAAATATTACATCTGCGTGTTCAAAAATTGCTGCCCTATAGTTTCTGCTTACTGGTAATTTCTGACCACCAGAAAGGTGGACACAGTTTGGTTGCCACTGAATTACTTTCGTCTCATTTACAAGATAAGATTTATGAATTCTAATAAAATTTCTTCCTACCGACTCTTCAATCTCGTCTAGTTTTCCGTAAAATTCGTATCTTTCATCTCCACAATCAACTATTATTTTTCGATTATCACTTTCAAAATAAAGTATCGATGACACTGCGACTCGACACAGTTCCTTACCGGCTTTAAATCGGAAAACCTTTTGCAGACCTTGAGAGAGCTCCATCCTTTTGCGGACACAAGCAATAATTTTATCCTCTGTAACTGGCTTTATCAGAAAATTCATAGGTCTGCTATCAAATAGGCTCATCGCATACGTTTCCCTTGAAGAAACATAAACAATCTGCACATAGTCATTTTTAAGTTCTCCCCTTATTATGTTCCCCATAGAAACTCCATCCATGCTTTTGAATTCTATATCCAGAAAAATCAAGTCAAAAGGTTCCCCGTCAAGCAAGGTTCTGTGCAGTTTTTCACAAGTGTAGAATATTTCTACACTAATCATATTCTTTAGGTCAGATCCCACTAGGATTCTTTCTATTTGTTCACACATCCTAATGTCATCATCGCAAATTGCAATCTTATACATTTTTCTTCCGTAGCCTTCCTAATCTTTTACAATTATTATAATATCCTAGCTCCACACATTGCGTCAACTAAATAGGAGAAAGGCCTCCCGAACCTTTCTCCATAAAAAATATTCTATATTAACTCCCCTAAATCTTAGAAATCAAGTCCTCTGCCCTGATAATGAATTCCTTCAGGCGTCTTGCATGCCCCTCGGACAATTCCTTTGCCTTCTGCGCGTTTCTGCTGGCAATGGATGTTGCAATTTCCCTGTGTTCAAGAGGCATGTTCTGATATCTTCCCAACTTGTCATAGTACAAATATCTAAATCTCTGGGCGCGTTCCTGAACCAGTTCGCCTAGCTTAATTAAGGTGTCATTTTCCGAGCACTTGTAGATGTAGTTGTGGAAAACTTCGTCCATGTTTAAGACCCTAATAGGGTCGTTAGCATTAACGGCATCCGCATAGTCATCCGCCAGATGCAGGAGCTCATTAATCTGATCATCAGACATTCTCTCAGCAGCAAGAGCTGCCGCGAAGCCCTCCAGATTTTCTCTGACTTCCAGAGTATCCACCATGTCCTTTACAGAAAGGCTAGACGCATAAGCACCCCTTCTTGGTTCGATAATGACCAGGCCTTCCTTCTCCAGCTTACGAATGGCTTCTCTTATTGGAGTTCTACTAACACCCATTTCTTCAGCCAAGTCAACTTCCATCATTCTCGTTCCCGGAGCAATTTTACCCGTAAGTATTTGCTTCTTAAGTTCCTCGTATACCAATTCCCTTAAAGGCATATGGTTCTGTAAGTCAAAATTAATCATGTTTATTTTCCTCTCTTAACTAATCATTTCCTAGAATTAGACTACCGGATACACTTGGTCCAGTAGCTCTCGTACCCTCTTTCTCTCAGCAAATTGCTGTATTTAATAGCATCATCCATGCGGTCATATATGGCAAAAACAGTAGGCCCGCTTCCGCTCATTAGAACAACCCTCGGACTTCCCATCTTCTGCATCTTTTTCTTCAAGGCTAAAACCTTAGGATATGCATTCAAAGTATATTCCTCAAGAACATTTATACATTCCTCATAAACAGCCTCTATTTTGCCATCCTGAATGGCAGAAACCATTCTGTCGGTGTCCGGATGTTCCCTAATCACGCATTCGTCGATGCCCTGATAAACCTCTTTAGTCGACACTCCCAGTCTCGGTTTTGCAATAACAACAGCCCTGCGAATACCCTTCAGCGGCACAAGATCAGTGCCCGTACCCTCTGCACGCGCACAAGCCGCCGCCAATTTATTCTTACGCACTGCCTTGGGCAAATTAGGGTTACATTTCGCCTGCCCCATTACGCAAAACGGCACGTCGGAGCCCAGTTCCGCCCCCAGCGAACAAAGCTCACTAAGTCCAAGCCTAAGTCTCCATATCACGTTAAGTCCATGTAATACAGCGGCTCCGTTTCCACTTCCGCCGGCCATACCCGCGGCTACAGGAATTCGCTTAAAAATGTCTATGTAAACAGTTCCCCCGAGGAGCCTTGATCCATATTTGTCAATAATAAGCTGCGCCGCCTTATATGCAATATTTCTATCATCAGCAGGTAGGAAAGGCTTTCCTGGATTAAGGACAATGTCGATATCGCCCTTTCCTCTGGAGCTATCCTCTTCATATTTAACAGTAACATCATCATGAAATGACAATTGTTGCATCACCATATCCACCTGATGCATTCCGTTGCCCAAAACCCCCACTACATCGAGAGATAAATTGATTTTTGCATAAGACGCCAGTTTAATTTCTTTCATAAGTCTATTCCTTGAGCCTTCTTAGTCTAACACTTGCATTTGCTGTATACAAGAAATGAGCGGATCATACCGCTCATTTCAACATATTATTTCTTTTTCTTCTTATTTGCCGCTCTTCTTCTAGCCAGTCTTTCTTCTTCAGCTATTCTAGCCTCAGCCTCTGCCTTTCTTCCTGTGATGTATGAGCTTCCACCATCAGCAATTGGTCTAGGTCTCTTTACCTTATAGTTGCCATTGTCTGGTTCTTCATCTTCGATTTCTTCATCTTCCTTCTTGCGCTTTTCGTGAGCAGCCTTTCTAGCTTCCTTAGCCTTCTTTTTCTCGACTTCCTTTTCGTGCTCAGCGATAATTTCCTCAACAGGTTTGCCAGTCTTCTTAGCTTCCTTGTATGGGTTAAACGGAGCTTCCTTTTCCTTCTCATCACCCATCATCTTAGCCGCCTGCTTCTTAGCCTGAAGTGTTGAGAATGCGAAGATTCCAACGAACATCAAAACCATCATAAGCATATAAACTTTTGTACCCTTTGCCTGGTCCATAGTAGTGAAGCTAATCTTCTTTTCCTTGTCCAGAGTATCTCCGTTCTTGTCCTGGAACGCCGGGTCAATTGTAAGAGTATATTCAGTATTATCTGTAATATTCAGCTTCTTGGTTGTATCAGCAAGTACCATTACCTTCTTTAAGTCATCAGGATCGAAGAATACCTTAATTGGAACCTTCTTACCATTTTCATCAGTAATCTTAAAGCATTCGCTGTTTGCCTTCTTAATATCCTTAGTTCCAACTTCTTCGTTGAAAGTAAGCTTAACACAAAGGTTTTCTTTTGTAGTGTTCTTCTGTCCATCTACAGGATATGAATCCTCAATTTTCAGTGTCTGTGCAGCAAAACAAGTATTTGCTGTCATAGTTACAATTAGCGCTACAAGGCAAATAATTGAACCAAGTCTCTTCATTCTGTTGTTCCTCCGATTATCTTTTGTTTCTTTTTCTCAGTTGTCTGAAGAATTCTTTCATTATATTACTACATTCATCTTCAAGAATTCCCCGTTCCACGTGTATTCTGTGGTTAAGCCTGTCTTCCTCTGCAATATTGAACACAGAACCACAGGCACCTGCCTTAGGATCCATAGCTCCAATATACAGATTCTCTATTCTTGACCAGACCATCGCTCCGGCGCACATGCTGCAAGGTTCAACCGTAACGTACATGCTACATCCCGGCAGTCTCCACCCGCCTAGAACCTCCGCAGCCTGCCTAATTGCAATCATTTCAGCGTGCGCTGTAGGGTCCTTGGCCGTCTCCGTCAGGTTGTGTCCCCTGGCAATGACCTGTCCATCTTTCACAATTACCGCTCCGATGGGCACCTCTCCGAGTTCAAAGGCTTTCCTTGCCTCGATCAAAGCTTCCTTCATAAACTTATCCATATATCAAAAGATTTTAACACAGAATCCCTTAGAATTCAATATTTTTTTAATTATATCTACTATCATATCTATCCCCCGCTTCATAAAAGGAGCCACCGCAATAAAGCGACAGCTCCTTTGAAAATCACATATTAATCTCTAATGCAAACTAAATCTACATTTTCTATGCTCCGAATCCAGTTAACGTTGCAATTACAATCAGTACTGCCTGTACACCAACGATGGCGAAGAATACTGGGAAAATGAACTTCCACCATTTTTCAAGCTTAACGCAAGCAAGACCAGACATAACTGCTGCAAAAGCTGTAGGCCATACGATGTTGGATAAACCATCACCAAACTGGTAAGCAAGAACTGCTGTATCACGAGTTACTCCAAGAAGGTCAGCCATAGGTGCCATAATTGGCATGGAAACTGCTGCCTGTCCTGAACCTGATGGAATAAAGAAGTTAAGCAATGTCTGCATGATCAGCATTGCGATTCCGCATAGCCATGCTGGCAAGTGAGAAAGTGGTAATGCTAAACCATATACGATAGTATCACAGATATTACCCTCATTCAGAACCATCAGTACTGCACGAGCGATACAGATCATCATTGAAGCCATTGCTGCTTCCTGGAAGCCTGTTGCAAACTGTTCACCAATTTTGCTAGGACCTTCTCTCATAATGATGGCTGCTACGATACCCATAATCATAAATACTGCTGCTAGTTCTGTGAAGTACCAACCCTTAGTCTTAACTCCCCATACAACAACGATGATTGCAACTAATAAATCAATAAGGACAAGAACCTGCTTAGGACCAAATTCTCTGTTTTCTACACTTGTGTCATCTGACAGAATTGCGCTGAAGTCGTCTCCGTAAACCAGTGACTTTGTTGGGTCCTTCTTAACCTTAAGAGCATAACGGATTACAAAGAATGATGCTACAATCAGCATAACAATGTGACAGATAATACGATATCCTACACCTGACATATAAGGAACTTCAGCAATTCCCTGTGCTACACCAACTGTAAATGGGTTCAAAGTTGCTCCTGAGAATCCCATACCAGCACCAAGTGCTACTACTGCAAGTCCTACAATAGCATCATAGCCTAGGCCGATGAAGATAGCTGCGAAGATAGGAATAAATGCAAGCCATTCTTCGAACATACCAACTGTGGATGAACCTAGTCCGAATAATGCCATGAAAATAGGAATAACGATTACTGAGCTGTTGCCCTTGAAAATCTTCATCAAGAATACTACTAGGCCATCGAAAGCTCCGCTCTTAGTGATAAAGGATACTGATGCAAATGCGAAGAATACAAACATTGCGATTCCCGCTGCGTCGCCCGCACCCTCGTAGATACACTGGAACATCTTGAAGAAGCCAACAGGCGTTGCCTCCACTTCATGCCATGTTCCGGCAACTGCTACCATATTACCCGCTTCATTTTCTACGCGGTCAAAGTTGCCTGCTGGAATAATCCAGGTTAGAATAGTACATAATACAATAATTCCAAATAGAATTGCATAAATGTGAGGAAGATTAAACTTTTTCTTCTCTAGTGGACTGTTACTCATAATAATTCTCCTTTCGTAATTTTTTCTCATCTACTGAATAACAAAATCAAGTATACATCATCACTTTAAATTTGTAAAGTATTTTATTTGACACAACAATATTTTAATGTTAAAATTGTTATGCGAAAACAAAATTTCACTACGAAAAGTTTTTTTACAAATAGGAGACCAATAAATATGCAAAAGTATAATTCAAAGGATATTTTGCGAGACCTAGTGGCTATTAATACTATAGCTGACAAAGACAATAAAGCTATTATGGATTACATGGAAATACTCCTCAAAGGCTTGAATTTTAGCGTAAAAAGGCTATTAAATAAGGATACCGACAGGGAGATTCTAATTGGCGAATATGGAAAGGATCCAGCTATTGGCTTTATGGGGCACACAGACACTGTGGACATTACAGAAGAATGGGCTACTGATCCATTCTTACTTACAGAAAAAGACGGAATTCTTTATGGATTGGGTGCTTGTGATATGAAAGGAGGAATTGCTGCAGCACTTTCAGCTATAGCCTCCACAGACTTGAAATCACTTAATCGAGGCATTAAAGTAGTTTGGACATATGACGAAGAAATCCTCTTCAATGGCATTAAAGACTTCATGAAATCCGGTGAATCATTTGCTGACCATATGATAGTCTGCGAACCTACCGATATGATTCCTATGATCGGTTCTAAAGGTTTGCTTGAATATATATACACATTCAATGGAACAACCACACATTCAAGCACCCCTATTGAGGGAAGAAATTCGAATAAAAATGCAGTACGTTTCCTAAACAAGATGTTGGATTTTGAAGATAAGTTGAAAGAAAACACTACAGATATGTTTTCTATTCCTTATACAACTATGAATCTAGGAATTGTAAATGGAGGTACTGCCATGAACAAAGTTCCTGATCATACAACTGTGTATATGGACTTTAGAATCTGCAACAGCGAAAAAGAATATCCCCTTATTCGTCAGGCTGTAGATGATTCCCTTGCGCCTTTTGATGCCAGCTATGAAATTATCAACGACATACCTTCATTTGATAAGCCAAGTAAATATGTTTCATTATATGAAGAGAAGACAGGACGAGAGGGTGTCTCTTTCCCTGGTATTACAGAAGGTTCGTTCTTCGAGGGAGATAAGATTATTATCGGCCCTGGCCCAATGACTGCTCACGAGGTTAACGAACATATTACAGTAGAATCTCTGAACCAAATTACTACCTTATATAAGGACATGATTGATGAGCTTTGTCGATGATGTGCAAATGAAATAACAGAGCAAAAACAAAAATAAATCTTGCATTTTATCTCTGGCTATGATAGCATTAGTAAGGTTAAAGTAAAATACAATTTGATAAGAGATAAGGAGCCAAAATAATGACAACTTTACTACGAAACGCCACAGTTTATATATCTGATTCTTTCCAGAAAAAAGACGTATTAATTCATGGCGGAAAAGTTTTTGTTGACTCCGTTAATGCTGACAGCATCAGTGACGTTTTTGTTATTGATTGCACGAACAAAATAATTATTCCGGGTTTTACAGATGTACACGTACATTTGCGCGAGCCCGGTTTTTTTTATAAGGAAACCATAGCCACAGGCACAAAAGCTGCGGCAAAAGGCGGTTACACTTGCATCTGCCCTATGCCAAATCTTAAACCGGCGCCTTCAACTTTGGAAAACCTGAAGGTTCAGCTTGATATTATCGAAAAGGATGCTGTGGTTAAGACAATTCCTTATGGAACCATCACAATGAAGCAGGATGGACGCAGTCAGCTTTCGGATATGGAAGATATGGCGCCATACGTATGCGCCTTTTCCGATGACGGAAAGGGAGTTCAGACAGGTGACCTAATGAAAGAAGCAATGCTTAAGGCAAAATCCCTTAACAAGCTTATAGTTGCGCACTGTGAAGATGAGTCACTTCTTCACGGCGGATATATTCACGACGGCGAGTATGCTAAAACTCACGGCCACAGAGGAATCTGCTCCGAAAGTGAGTGGAAACAGGTAGAAAGAGACATTGCTCTTGCAGCTGAAACAGGCTGCAGCTACCATGTATGCCACATTTCAACTAAGGAGACAGTAGACCTAATCAGAAAAGCTAAAGCTGAAGGAATTGACGTTACCTGCGAAACGGGTCCACACTATCTAGTGCTTACAGATATGGATCTTCAGGAAGACGGAAAATTTAAGATGAACCCGCCGCTGAGAAGCAAGGCGGATATGGAAGCTTTGATAGAAGGTGTATGCGACGGTACAATAGATATGATTGCCACAGACCATGCGCCGCACAGCGCTGAGGAAAAGTCCAGAGGCCTTGAAAAGAGTGCTTTTGGAATTGTGGGACTGGAGACTTCCTTCCCTATTTTGTACACTCACCTGGTAAAGAAAGGTGTGCTTTCCCTTGAAAAATTGGTTGAAATCATGTCAGTGAGCCCACGCAAGCGTTTTGGTTTTGAAGGAGGGATCATTGCAGATGGAGAACCAGCTGACCTGACTGTAATCGACCCGGAAAAAGAATGGACAATCAAGCCAGAAGAGTTTGCAAGCATGGGCAAGGCGACACCTTTCGAAGGATGGAAAGTTAGCGGAAAAGTTTTGATGACATTTGTGGACGGAGAAAAAGTTTATGAAGAGACAGATACTGAAACTAGATAAGATAGAAGAACTTCAGAGCGGCATTTTCAGAATGACTCTTGAAGGTGACTGCAGCGAAATTAATGCACCAGGACAGTTTGTGAACATTAAGGTTGATGGTTTTTATCTGAGAAGACCAATTTCTATTTTCGACTGGGACAAGGAGCATGTAACTCTTGTTTTCAAGGTTGTAGGTGAAGGAACTAAGGTAATGGCTGAGGCTCAGAAAGGCGACTGCTTCGATGTGCTACTGCCACTAGGAAATGGCTTCTGCCCAGAAAAAGGCGGCGAAAAGCCTCTGCTAGTTGGTGGAGGAATCGGAGTTCCACCGCTATATGGCCTTGCTAAGGAACTAGTTGCCAAGGGAGTTACTCCTCAGGTGGTAATCGGCTTCAACAGCGAGAAGGAAGTAATTCTTGCTGATGACTTCAAGACGCTGGGAATTGAACCTGTAATCACTACAGTTGACGGAAGCGTTGGCGTTAAGGGTTTTGTTACTGACGCTATGAAAACAATGGACTACGACTATGTATACACTTGCGGACCTGAACCGATGCTGAAGGCAGTCTATGACGCTGCGCCTGACGGACAGTTCAGCTTCGAGGCAAGAATGGCCTGCGGCTTCGGTGCTTGCATGGGCTGTTCATGCGAAACAAAGTACGGATATAAGAGAATCTGCGAAGACGGACCGATTCTGTATAAGGAGGAAATCAAATGGTAGATACTAAAGTAACTTTAAGTGGTTTAACTCTGGATAACCCTGTGATTCCTGCCAGCGGAACTTTCGGATACGGCAAGGAATTTGCAGAAATCTATGACATAAACATTTTGGGTTCCATCTCATTCAAGGGCACTACTTTAGAGCCAAGACTTGGCAACCCCCTTCCAAGAATTGCTGAATGTCCGGACGGAATGATTAACTCCGTAGGCCTTCAGAATCCTGGACTTGAGGCGGTTTGCGAAAAAGAGCTTGTTGATATGGCAAAAATCTACAGCAAGCCAGTTGTTGCAAACATCAGCGGTTTCTCCATTGAAGAATACGTTAAGTGTGCCGAGGCAATGGGCAAGCAGCCTCAGGTTGGCATCATTGAGGTTAACGTAAGCTGCCCTAATGTGCACAACGGCGGAATGGCTTACGGCGTAATGCCTGAAAGTGCTGCCGAGGTTACTCGCGCGGTTAAGACCGTTACATCAAAACCGGTTTACATCAAGTTAAGCCCTAATGTAACTGATATCGTTGCAATTGCTAAGGCTTGTGAGGAAGCTGGTGCAGACGGACTTAGCCTGATTAACACCCTGCTGGGAATGAGAATTGATATAAACCGCAGACGGCCGATTATCGCCAACAAAATGGGCGGTTTCTCCGGACCTGCAATTTTCCCAGTTGCAGTTAGAATGGTTTATCAGGTCGCAAAGGCGGTTAACATTCCGGTTATCGGAATGGGCGGTGTTTCTTCTGCCCGTGACGTTATCGAAATGATGATGGCTGGTGCAACAGCAGTGCAGGTTGGCGCTGCAAACCTGGTTAACCCTTATGCTTGCAAGGAAATCATTGAAGACCTTCCTGCAGTTATGGAGGAACTGGGAATAGAAAAGTTAGAAGACATTATAGGAATTATCGAGTAATTTTATCGAGGAAGAGGAGGACATTATGGGCAAAGATGTAATTATTGCATGCGACTTCCCTACTAAGGAA
Organism: Clostridia bacterium; assembly: GCA_030537495.1. Classification (GTDB taxonomy): domain Bacteria; phylum Bacillota; class Clostridia; order Peptostreptococcales; family Anaerovoracaceae; genus Senimuribacter. Next base: position 211,076 of record JAUNMH010000001.1, read on the forward strand.
GCAACTTTGGAGTTTTTAGACAAGTTTACAGGAAAGAAGCCGTTCGTAAAAATCGGCATGGAGCTGTTTTACGGTGCAGGCCCTGAAATAGTTAAGGAAATCAAGGCTAGAGGTCACAAAATCTTCCTAGACCTTAAGCTTCACGACATTCCTAATACAGTAAAGAGCGCTATGGCTGTTTTAGCCAAGCTTGATGTTGACATGTGCAACGTTCACGCATCTGGCACAAAAGCTATGATGGAAGCGGCTCTTGAGGGGCTTACAAGAGAAGATGGAAGCAGACCTCTTCTTATTGCTGTTACTCAGCTGACTTCAACAAGCCAGGAAAGAATGCAGGATGAACTTCTTATTAACGAAGATCTTGACAAGGTAGTAATCAAGTACGCTCAGAACACTCGAGATGCAGGTCTGGACGGAGTTGTTTGCTCACCTCTTGAAGCAGGGAAAATCCACGAATCTTGTGGTGAAAACTTCCTGACTATTACACCGGGAGTTCGTTTTGCTGATGCAGCAAAAGATGACCAGGTTAGAATCACAACACCTGAAGGCGCTAAGAAAATCGGTTCCGACTACATTGTTGTAGGCAGACCTATTACTCAGGCTGAAGATCCTGTAGCTGCATATGAAAGATGCTGCAGAGAGTTTATCGGATAAGCGACTTCTATGCGACTTTTATGCGACTCACTAAACAAGGCAACAATTTACTTTACATATATTTTTTAGGAGGTTACTAATTATGAAATCAGCAATCGCTAAATCATTATTATCAATCGAAGCGGTTTTCCTGAGACCGGAAGATCCATTCACTTGGGCTAGTGGAATCAAGAGCCCAATCTACTGCGACAACAGACTTACACTTACAGCTCCTGAAGTTAGAACTCAGATTGAAGAAGGTCTGGTTGCAACTATTAAAGAACATTATCCTGACTGCGAAGTTGTTATGGGTACAAGCACTGCAGGCATCGCCCACGCAGCTATCGTAGGTCACCTTATGAATATTCCAATGGGTTATGTAAGAGGCTCCGCTAAGGACCACGGCAGAACTAACCAGATTGAAGGAAAGCTTCTTCCTGGCCAGAAGGTTGTAGTTATCGAAGACCTTATTTCAACAGGCGGATCTGCTATTGAAACCGTAGAAGTTCTTCGTGCTGCAGGCGCTGAAGTTCTAGGTATCGCAAGCATCTTCACTTATGGAATGAAGAAGGGTCTAGACAGAATGGCAGAACACGACGTTAAGAATGTAAGCCTTTGCGACCTTGATGCTCTTGTAGAAGTTGCTGCTGAAACTGGATACATTAAGCCAGAAGATAAGGAAAGAATCCTTAAGTTCAGAAATAATCCATCTGACGAAAGCTGGATGGAAAAATAACAAGTGTTTAGAGACATTTGTTTTATAGGTAATTTAAATTTTTAGTATTAGTATGAGATGAGAGGGGAGAATTAAACTATGAGCGAAATTCGCAATCTAATTAACATTACAGACTTTACTGTAGAAGAAATCGATGAACTAATTGATGTTGCTAACGACATCGTTGAAAATCATTCAGAATACGAGGACATCTGTAACCACAAGAAACTAGGAACACTTTTCTTTGAACCAAGTACAAGAACAAGATTGAGCTTCGAAGCTGCAATGCTTGAACTTGGCGGAAGCGTTCTTGGATTCTCAGAAGCAGGCTCCAGCTCAGCTGCGAAGGGTGAAAGCGTAAGCGATACAATTCAGACTGTTGGTTGCTACGTAGACATCATTGCAATGAGACACCCTAAGGAAGGTGCGCCAATCGTAGGTGCTAAGAGAACCACAGTTCCTATTATTAACGCCGGAGACGGTGGTCACTTCCATCCAACTCAGACTTTGACTGACCTACTTACTATCAGCAGAAAGAAAGGTCGTCTGAACAATATGACAATCGGTCTTTGTGGAGACCTTAAGTTCGGAAGAACTGTTCACTCTCTAATCGAAGCAATGCTTAGATATGAAGGAATCAAATTCGTTCTGATTTCTCCTGAAGAACTTCAGGTTCCTGATTATGTTAAAGCATCCATGGACAAGGCAGGCGCTGAATGGGTTGAAGTTGAAAGCCTGGAAGATGCAATGCCTGAACTAGATATTCTATACATGACAAGAATCCAGAGAGAAAGATTCTTCAACGAGGAAGATTATGTAAGACTAAAGGACAGCTACATTCTTGACCTTGACAAGCTAAGCAATGCTAAGGAAGATTTAACAATCATGCATCCGCTTCCAAGAGTTAACGAAATTTCAACTGAAGTTGACGATGACCCTAGAGCATGCTACTTCTTCCAGGCACTTTGCGGTAAGCACATCAGAATGGCGCTTATCCTGAAGCTTCTGGGAATCAAGAGAGAAGCATAAGCTTTCACAGACTTGAATCATTTGAATAGTTAGAATCGTTAGAATCCTTTGAATTGGAATCGAAAGAGAGGTATGTTTAATGAATATTGATGGAGTAAAAACAGGTATCGTTCTAGACCATATTAAAGCCGGCAAGAGCATGACAATTTACAAGCTTCTTCGCCTGGATAAGATAGATAACACAGTTGCTATTATTCAGAACGCAACTAGCTCAAAGTACGGAAGAAAGGACATTATCAAAATCGACCAGCTAATCGATCTTGACTTCAATGTTCTTGGATACGTAGACAGCAACATTACAGTTAACATCGTTGAAGATGGAAAACTAGTTCGCAAGAAGCATCTTGAGCTTCCAGAAACACTTGATAATGTTATCATCTGCAAGAACCCAAGATGTATCACTTCAGTAGAACAGGAAATCACACATTCCTTCAGACTTACTGATAGAGAAAACAAAATTTACCGTTGCGTATACTGCGATGCAGAGCATAAGGTGAAATAAGGAGAAATTAATTTATGATTGAAAACTATCTTTCTTTAGTGAGGGATGAGTTTAAGGGTTATAATGCTAAATCTCTAATGGCAGATATGATGGCAGGGTTGACTGTTTGCGCAGTTGCCCTGCCTCTTGCGCTTGCTTTTGGTGTCAGCTGTGGTGCTGACGCCGCTGCAGGCCTTATTACAATTATTGCAAAGGATGGCGGCGAGCTGTCGGGCGTATTCTTCGTTGGACTGCTGGCCGGAATCCTTATGGTAATCGCTGGCATCTTCAAGCTGGGCAAACTGGTCAACCTAATACCAAAACCAGTAATCACCGGCTTCCCCTCCGGCATTGCCGTTATCATCGCCCTAGGTCAAATAGACAATTTCTTCGCAGCAATTTTCTTTCCGGACATTGCCACAGTCGGCGAAATTCCAAAGACGATTTTTCTCGACAAAAGATTGAACCTTTCTGCAATTGATTGGAGAAACTTAGAGTCCTACATCGGCCCTGCCTTTACAATTGCAGTTCTCGGAATGATTGAAAGCTTGCTCTGTGGCGCCTCTGCAAGTGCCATGACCCATGGTCGTTTTGATGCTGACGTTGAGCTAATCGGCCAAGGCATCGGCAACATCATCATCCCGTTCTTCGGCGGCTCTAGCCGGTGTCCTTATGATGACTGCCTGGAGAATGAACGAATGGGGCGAGGTTAAGGATATCTTCCTGCGTCGTTTATATTACAGGAGCTGTCTTCTTTGCAAATACTCAGACCATAACTAACTATTTGCAGACTATCCCTAAGACCGATCGTGTTATCTTATCTGTCCGAGGGGTCTCCGTAATTGACCCTGACGCAGCGCTTTCCCTTCTGGAAGTCGCAGAAAACTACAAGGCTCAAGGTGTCGAGCTCCTAATCTATGGTCTAAATCACGGTGTCCGCGCCGTCCTTGACCGCGCCGGCGTAACCGAAGCCATAGGCGAAGACAAGTTCTACTGGAGCGTAGACAGAGCATTGATACATAAGCAGAATGCATAAACAAACTTAATCTATAAATGGCAAGCCACCTGTGCCTCGTTGGGTAGCGAGTTCTAGGCCACAGACAGCTTGCCATTTTTTAGTTATTCTTTATCTTTGCTAAATATACCGCTTCAATAGGGAAAAGTACCACGGCACAGACCTTAAATATTCTGAAGAGGCTATTGGCATCGAACCATTCCATATAAGTGTTCAAAAGTCCTAAAATTGCAAATATCACCAATACCCCTATGCACATTTTAAGAGCTTTTCTTATTTGTTTATGCCCATGTTCTTCCGTCTTATATCTGCGAACAGAGTCAGTATATATACAAGCAAAAAGGATGAGTGCAACCCAATATAAGTTTGCTAAATCTAGTGCAACAGCTGCTATACCTAAGATTGTGCAACCAATTATTCCTATAATGTGTCCATTTATGACCATGTTATTTTTCGTATTCATTTATCCTTCTTCTTCAATTCTTGATGTACTATGTCAAACAAATACCCCACTACAAATGCTTGTGGTAGTACAGCTGCAATCGCAGGCCAAAAGGGGTCTACTGTACCTAGATAAACAAGCATACCTACTACAAATGTAATCGCCGGTAACTTGAACTTCATAGTCGTCTCCTTTCTGCCATTTGTTTAAAATGCAAATCTACTCTCTATCCTATTTATCCCCACATTGGTGATGCACCTTCTTTCTTTCTGCTCACACGTCTTGTTTTCCCGGTACTGGGAATAACTATGCTGATATTATTCTTTTTCTGTTTCAAAGAAATATACAAATATGAAAAATCCAATCACCCCTCCCATTGATGCAAGGATTCCTTTTGCAGAGAACGTCCACATTTCAGAAAGGGCTACTCCAAATGTTATGTTGGATTTTATCATAATGTATATCACGCCCCCAAATTCAAAAAGCAACATTACTAGGGCTGCAATTATAGTATATTTCAGAGCGGCTTTAATTCTTTTTCTTCTGAAATTCATCGTTTCGTCTTCCTCCAATAAGCAATTAATCCACGTAGACAACATCTCGAAAAAATATTCTCTTTGCTCTCCTTTGTCGCAGTCCCTTTATCACTACCATTATAAACTGCACAAACCGCCTTGGATTTATACTTGTACCCCTCGTTGGTTATTATAGTGTAACTCTCTGGTATGCTTCTTTTCCAGTCTTCATACTAATCGACGGCGAAAACGAAATTGAGGCGCCGTCTCCAAAGCTGACGCTTGGATTTAAAGCTATTTCTGCATGACCATATCTCGAGCTTATTCCCACTGCGCTAATTTTTTTCTTATCAGCTCGAAGCGTTCCTGTTATATAGCCATCAAAGGCAATCATCTTAGTTGGGCGAGCAGCTCCATTATAAGTTTTACTCAGATTTATTTTCGAAGATATTCCTCGACCGCTATCACCTGTCTCCATAGTTAGAGCAGACTTGCTCTTTACCTCTCCATTCTTGCTTAGTCTATAATTTGCCCAACCACTACTTGAAGTTTTTGTAAAGTTATAGTCGCTGGTGGTCATTGCTATTATATCTGTGAATAAACACATTGGAGCACTGTTCCATTCCCAGGTTGCCTTTATTGTAAGAACAGTGTTCCCTGATTTGTATTCATATGCTACTTTTTTTATCGTATAAGTTACCTCTCCATAGGCTTGGCTTGCAGCTGTTTGAATATTGGGTTCATTTCGAATAATAGAAATCTGAGTCTCGGTTAAACCCCGCTGCTTCAATTCGAAATCTGATTGCTTACGGGCTGCCTCTAAAACAGTCTTATCATTAATTGCTCTTAACCGTGATATTTCACTTGGCGACAATCCGGCCTTTCTAAGATCCGAATCTGTTTTCTCCTGTAACTCCAATATCATGTCACGCTCGGATACTGTTACAGTATCCGTAGAGTCTAGTTCTCTAGGGACATCTTCCGACGCATAAACATAAGTAGGAAGACACAAAGTCAGAACTAAAAATAACATTGCAATTTTCTTCTTCATTTTTCCTTCTCCTTCGATTTTTGATATAGTATGTCAAACAAATATCCCACTACAAATGCTTGTGGTAGTACAGCTGCAATCGCAACCCAAGAAGGATTGCCTGTATCCAGATAAACAAGCATACCTACTACAAATGTGATCGCTGGTAACTTGAACTTCATAGTCGTCTCCTTTCTTCCGCGGATACCTTTTAGAGGCCTCAGGCTCTGCTGATTGTGTTATATTATTTACTTTCTTTCGATACAGATATACCATATTCTATCCCTTCAAACAACCATAAAGGCGATTTTTGTTGTTTTAAAGGCGATTTTTGCACTATTGTTATTCCTACAGATAATTATGTTTCATAGTTCGAATATCCTCTCGCATTTCTTGCTTTCCTTTATTCTTTTCAACTATGCCTTACCAAGTCAGCCTGCAGAATTTTTTATCGTCTAGCTGTGCAAATGTCCCCGATTCTCCATATGGATAATATCTAACAAATTCTCTGCCATCAATTATCTTTTCTGGATCTTCCACAGATACTTTTTTGAATTCTTTGCCTGGATGCAAAATGCACATTCCCCAGTTTCCTGCTACGCAGGTTAGTTCATTCCCTTTCATACTAGCAATTCGATATAAAGGTTCTTCAAGTTCTGCATCATATTCTTCTCCGGATTCTAATGCAATACTTCTAGCAGAATACTTCTCTCCGTCTGACGTTGTGCAGCAGAATAAGTAATCTTTACATAGTCCCATACTAGCGATTTTCTCTGGAAAATCATATTCGTTATAAATTCCATCCACGTTGCCTATTAGAACATTTGCTTTTCCATCATTAATTTTCCCCTCAACCATGATTGCAAAGTCTGTTCCGTTAGAGTACAATTCGTTTTCTGAAAGTTTATACTTTGTTTCCCAAAGAACTTCCTTAGGTTTCTCTAAATCGGCCTTTCTTATACCAAACCCGTATTTTGACTCTTTAACAAAATCTTCATACAGGTAATAAATATCTTCACCGATATTGGCAAATCCCGGAGTATTCATATTGCTACGGCAATGTCCCGAATCAACAGTTATGCTGTCATCTTGAGTTACATAATTAATGCTCCATGGGACCTGGCCATTGTCCTTTTTAGTTTTAGGAAGATATGTAGAGTATATTATTCCATCTTCAAAAGGCATAGCATTATAAATATATGCATCCGTATCTTTAATAGCGTATTCTTCTGTCACCTTTGAGGACTTTGTATCATAAACAATGAATTTTTCCGTTTTAGCTCCGAACATGGATTGCATAGTGCTTGGCGGATCTTTTTTAAGTACAGCTGCGTATATTAGAGAGTCCGTTGCAAAGAATGGCTCAATTTCTTCATCTTCTTGTAATTTGTAACCCAAATCAAAGGATTCAGTTGTTGGTTCTTTAATATCCTTGCCACAAGCACATACAACTAAGATAGAAGCCAGCACCAACACAGCTAAGGTAAGTTTCTTAAGTTTTTCCATTTTGTCATCCTCCTCATAACAGCTTCTCTAGAAGTACTATTCCTACATTGTCCTCTTATATAGTTAACGTATAAAACACCAAAAATTGGACAAGGATTTGAAAATTTTTTTTATAAATCTTATTTATTATAAATCTTAGAACATTTTCTTGCTGTTTCAATTGCCTGCGCGTTTTCACGAAGAACAATCTGACAAGCTTTCACGCTACGCACTGCCATTAGGAGTAGGAGCAGTATAACAACAAAACCCACTATGCATATAACATTATTTTGCGTTTATCCATTCCCATTTTCCCCCTCTTCCTTTTCCTTACGTTCTCTTTTCTTAACTATTTCTAAAGTGATAACACTCATAATGGAAAAAACGATTGTTGCGATAATCATCGGCCAAACTCTTTCCTTCCATATAGGTTGGCTTCCAGTCCAAATATAAAGGTAGGCAAGAGACAATATGAATATTCCATTCCATACCATTGTTAAAAAACTTACAAGTTCCTTATAATCATTTATGAATTTTTTCTTTTCGTTCACTTCAGTCACCTCACAAGCCTAAGCATCTTTCTTGTTAACTATCACATAATCCCCCTGTTTATAATAGTACCCACTGTTCTTTCCGCCATTTCGCCATATTTGATAGTTGATTCCTCTGAGATATTGACCTGACTTCATTTTATCCGCGAATTTGTTTAACTCACTTTCTTTAGCATTAAAGTATAAATCCATAGATGTCAAGTAGCAAGACAACGCCAAATATACAGACCCTATTGTTTCTAATCTACCTGTTATTTTGACGAGCATTCCAGTTTTCTTTGCATATGCTGTTGCACCTCCTGATATGCAACCAGCTACGTTCCACCATGTGGAACTCTTCTGATTTGAATATAATCTAGCCATCTCTAGAACTTGAGTTTTTGTTAAATAAACTTTTGAAGTTTTGGTAGGGTGCGTAGTTGGATCCGCTATGATTGGAAATTGTTCTCTATCACCAAAGTCTACATGTTGAATTAATGTAGTCCCGCAAATTTCGTATTTGGATGGGATATTTTCCCCACTAGCATCCTTCGCCCAGGCAGGCTCTATTGTAGAAATAATTCTATTATTATCATCCAAAATATACACTGCTCCACAATCGTATTTATCGAAATCATCTTCTTTGTAGTCATAATCCTCCACCAGAGAATACCCCTTTGGCAATTTAAAATTAAAACTATACTGTCTGGGTGCATCTGCATTTTCTATTACAACCATTGTCCTGACAGCGTCAAAACTATTGCTTCCATCCTCCGTGGAAAGTGCTTGTACAGCAACACTTACGTCCTCCCATGTACTTTTATATACTACCGTTCCATTATCCGTTATCGTTCCGCTTGCATCTTTAGCTTCCAATGGAAGTTCCATCTCAATATTATGGTCGATGGCTTTTAATGACAATACGTCGTGGCCATTCTTTGGTATCATTATGTCACACCCTATACTTTCTGCAACAAAGCAGTCTATTTCCTCGTTGAAATCATTATAAGTATTGACAGATCCTGTTATGCCTTCTATCAAAGCTGCAACGCTAGTCGAGTTATTCAGATATTTATTATTTTGTCCATTTATATGAGGTCTTTCTGCAACAGTATTTGCATACGCAAGTGACGTGGTGCAACACATTATTAAAGCCAGCACTGAACTCAAGATTCTACTCTTCATAGTAATTTCTCCTTCTTGTCCAATCCCTGTGATTACTTATAGTTATATGCGATTTGCGCAACTTTACACATCGGTGATGCACCTTCTTTTCTTTTTATTATCTGCTCTGGTTTCAATCATCATAGGCTATTTATCTTCGCAATATTTATTTTCCCACTCTTTGCAAATCTTTTCTATTTCTGCAAAATATCTTATTGCAGATCCTTTTCCGCTCCCAAACAGGCTTAGCCAACCATTATCCGGATACCAAAGGGCATCACTTGCCTTTTCTATATTGTCCTGAATCTGCTTAATTACCTTCATCTGTTCCATATCTTCATCTGGAACAGCAACCCCTGACAAAATGAAGTTTTCAAAGTGCTGCAATTTATACTTATTGAATATCCATAGATTTTCGCTGATACCGTTTATTGCCTGCGCGGGATTTACACTAATAATTCCATACTGCGTTATAAGATTTTCGTACTCTTCTTGAGTCATCTCTTCACTTTCTGCATTTAGCAAAACATTTCCGGCTGCTTCAATTGCCTGCGCGTTTTCACGAAGAACAACCTGACAAGCTTTCACGCTACGCACTGCCATTAGGAGTAGGAGCATTATAACAACAAAACCCACTATGCATATAACATTCTTTTTTCGTTTATCCATTCCCATTTCCCCCTCTTTCTTTGAATGTGTATTCTGGTTATTTTTCTTCCTTCGGTCCATTCTCCTCAGACCTGTCCATTATTCCTAGGCTCATAATAATCAAAACCAATCCGATAAAAAGTGTCCCATACATAGCTGCACTTAGTACTGTCGGTGTGATATCCATCTCATAATGTTTTCTCTGGAGGTAATCTTATTACATTGTCCCCTTATATAGTTAACGTATAAAACACCAAAAATTGGACAAGAATTTGGGAGTTTTTATAAAATTTCCCCTTTTGTTCTTATTGAACCATGCTAGCTAGAATTATTGCTTACTTCTCTCTTTTCACAATAAGGTACGATATTACAAAACAGCAAATTACTACAATAGCTAGGATTCCAAGAAGGATTAGGCCCTCATATTTAAGAGAATGCAGGTCTCCAGAATTTCTAATTATAAGACAGATAAAAAGTATTATATATGCGGGAGCTCCTATAAGCAATCTTCTCCCAGTCCTTTTGAACGCTTCTTTTAGATAATTATGTTTCATAGTTTGAATATCCTCTCGCATTTTTTACTTTCCTTTAATCTTTTTTAATATACTCGCTGGTACTTGACTCTCACTAACCTTATTATATTTGGGGATTCCATATATATATCCACTATTTTTTCCTCCATTTCTCCAAGTTGCAATAATAGTGATTTTCAAATAATCATTAGCCTTCATAGACTTATATATTTCTTCCACTTTATTTTTCTGGTTAAGTGACCACAAATCAGCTATGCCCATTAATGTTGCTACAGGAGCTCCTCCAGGAAGCATCCCTATAACTAGAATTTCTGCGCCTCTTGCCATGGACTCCTTTGTGCTCATACCCATAGAATCTAGATACTGTTTGGTCATATTCTTTGTCAAATACGACGTAATAGTTTTGTTTGGATGGGTTGTAGAACTTACAGTTATAATTTCATCCTTTGGCACATATACGACCTGAACTATTGTTTCACCTTCTATTTCATAGTGTGAATTTAGGCGATTCCCATGAGAATCGGTGGCTACAGCTGAATCTACGACTGCAATATCTCCATCTTGCCCTACTATGTAAACCTCCCCAGTATTTTTTCCCATATACTCTTTTGCACTAACAATTCTTTGATTAGATTCTAAACTATATTCGTATTTATATTTCTGCACGCCCTTGTTTGTTCTTTCACTTATGGATACGCATAGCCCATCAAAGACTATACCCCCTTGTTCTTGTTTTAAGGCTGTAACAGCAATTCTTCCCTTATTTTCAGTGTTGTACACCATTTCTCCTTTGCTGTTCATTATTCCGTTCGTGTCTTCCGCAATATTGGGGAGTTTAAAAGAAAAGCATTCTTCATTCTTGACTACAATTTTTCCAGTTGCTTTCTGTGGAAGAATAAAGTCTGACTGATCACCTTTAACAATAAAGTTCTTCCCAACTTGTTTTATATAATTATTTCTCTCATAATCACTAACCTTGCAGTTTTCTACTGACGATATTTTTGCCTCGCTAACTCCAAAAGCAGATGTGCTTGATCCTAAGATCATTATAAGTGCCAACATCAACCAGATTACATTTACTACTTTTCTACACATTTCTTGCCCTTTCTGTCACCTACTGACTTGATTTAAAAACTATAAATATTTCTTTTCGTGCGCAATTATGCACAAGGTACCTTTTATGTAAACTAATATTTATTACTTACTACAATCGAGAATATATTTGGTGAAGGGAAAAGGATTGCTTCTACAATACCCTTGTCACAATCACATACAGCTAAGATGGAATCCAGCTCGTCGTTCTCCTCATAGCAGTTTCTCTAACAGTAATCCTCTCTCATTGTCCCTTTATATAGTTAAGGATTTGAAAATTTTTTTCTACTTTATTATAAACCTTACTAACCTCCCCTAATTTTATATTGTTGAAATTAGCATTTTATTGTAGAAATTAACCTTCTCAGCATTATTATTGTGATCGTTGACGATTGTTGTCGATTATCGGATTAGATATGCTATCTTGAATCGATTCTTGATTGCTACGGAACCGAATATAACATTTTCCTGCGACGTTATACGTTCTTAATTTAGTGAGTCATAGGTATAGTTATTTGGTTTAAATGTATATTCTGGTTATTTTTCTCCCTTCGTCCCGTTTTCCTCAGACCTGTCCATTATTCCTAAGTTCAGAATAATCAAACCCAATCCGATAAAAAGTGTCCCATACATAGCTGCACTTAGTACTGTCGGTGTGATATCCATTATATATGAGAAACTGATATTTCCACCCTTAATTGCTGCCGCTATGTACTTCGCCGCGCAGCACAGTCCTGAGAATATAAGAAATGCACTTCCAGTTATTGCTTGAATTAGTCTCATAATTTAAACCTCCGTCTCGTAAATATTCAATGATTCGCTTTCTTTAGAGAGAAATATGCCATAGTCACCTCCTCATAATGTTTTCTCTGGAGGTAATCTTATTACATTGTCCCCTTATATAGTTAACGTATCAAACACCAAAAATTGGACAAGAATTCGAAACTTTTTTCTTTTTTATTATAAACCTTACTACCCTCCCCTAATTTTAGATTGTTGAAATTAGCAATTTTTTGTTGAAATTAACCTAGACAACATTAGTATGATGGTTGTCTACGAATTTTACACAGCGAACACGCTATAACTTGGCTCGCTTTGTTTATACGTAATGTAGCATAGGTTTTAATGTATGTCAATAAAATATATCAGAATTTATTATTATCATATTTTATTACATAACTTGTTGTAAATTGAAAGGAATTATGCTACAATCTTTGAAAATATGAGATGATTATTATATTAGAATGTTAGAGGAATGATGTAATTGTATGAAAGAAACGCAAAAGAGAAATACTCTCGATAATTTTGAAGCTCAATTCAAGAAATCGACGCTGCCTCTTATGGTTCTCAAGGCCCTTTCAGAACGTGAAATGTATGCTTATGAAATAACACAAGTTGTGTTCAAGCGAAGCAATGGAAGATATAAAATGCCGTTGCTATACACAACTTTAAGAAAACTAGAGGAGCAAGGCTTTGTTGAAGAAAGCAGAAAAGAAATCTCGGAAGATAACAGGGTACGAGTATATTACCAGATCACCAGTGAAGGATGCGCCCACTTAGAAGAACTTAAGGAATTATATGCAGATTTGGTATCAACGGTACAATCATTTATATACGATGAAAAATAATGGAGGAGCAACGTAATGGAAACAAAGAAAAATGAGGTCATCGAACGTTATGTCAAAAGAATCCGAGAAGAGATTTATAATCTTTCGCCAGCTGAAGACTTTATTGAATCATTGAAGCAAGATCTATATGAATTTCAAGAAAGTAATCCAGAGCTCACAGAAGAAGATTTAGAGTCAGAGTTTGGATCCCCCGAGGAAATCGCAAAAGATTTTCTTGAGGGGAGAAACGAAGTGCAGCCAAAAGAAATTGCAAAATCTAAAAGAAGAAGAAATATTATTATAGCAGTGTTAATAGTAGCATTACTTGGACTGGGAGCTGTTCTTGCCGACACCTTATCACATCGGCAAGTTATGGCAACGGACGTTATTGTTATACATGATTAGTATGTTTTAGAATGAAAACATGGAGGTAAAAATGAACTTCAGATTAAACCATAGATTAATAGTTTGCGCTGCAATTGTGGCACTTATTTTCTCAATGATAGTCCCTGTTTATGCGGATACTTCACTGCCTAATAATACTACCTATGAGACTTTAACCTTTGACGACGGTTCATACGTTAGAATTAAGACAACTGAACATCAAACCAGCATTTCGTTGCTTGGAACCACAAAATCCAAAAGTGCAAGTCGTTCTTATACATATTACGAGTCAAATAATACAAAAGCTTGGGATTTTACTATAACTGGAACTTTTGAATACGATGGAAGTAAAGCAAAAGCTACTGCAGTGTCAACTGACTATAATATCTATGTTTCTAGCTGGAAATTAGTTTCACGGGACGCATCCAAAAATGGCGCTTCTGTTTCGGCAACAGGCAAATTTAAATGTAACTTGCTATCTAAATCAGCAACAATCGGATTAAAATGCTCTGCGAATGGAACCATCTCATCGTTATAAGCTTCTATTTATAGAGTTTTTTCCATTTACTTGCTTGAATAATTCATTAGATATGTTATAATATTTTTTTAATGTTATAGAGGCAGGTCAATAAGCGCCTGCGTATTCTGATGAATAGGAAAGGAATGATAGAATTATGGGTGGTGTATTCGGTGTAGTTTCAAAGTCTGATTGTGTCATGGACATTTTCTTTGGTACAGATTATCATTCTCACTTAGGTACTAAGAGAGGCGGAATGTGTATTCTTGAAAAGGATGGTTTTAACAGAGCGATACATAATATTGAAAATAATCCTTTTAGAAGTAAATTTGAACCTGAGATTGAGACTATGGAAGGGCACGCTGGAATTGGAGCAATCAGTGATGGCGATCCGCAGCCTTTAACTGTAAGAAGTACACATGGCAATTTTGCCTTAACTACTGTTGGTAGAATCAACAATAAGCAGGCTCTTGTCGATGAAATTATTCATAGAACAGGTGCTCAGTTTATGACTATGAGTAAGGGCAATATCAATAATACTGAATTAGTTGCTGCACTTATTTCAACAGGTAAGGACTTGGTTGACGGAATCAAAATTGCGCAGGATAAAATAGATGGATCTTGCACTATGTTGGTTTTGACCGAGGACGGTATGTATGCAGCGAGAGACAAGCACGGCAGAACACCACTGATTATTGGCCGAAATGAGCACGGAAAATGTGCAGCCAGTGAATCATTCGCTTTCATTAATATAGGGTACGAGTTTGAGAGAGAGCTGGGCCCAGGAGAAATCACTTTTATTACGGCTGAGGATGACAAGATTGTCGTTGAGCCACAACCACGTGAAAATATGAGGGTTTGTACCTTCTTGTGGTCATACTTTGGATATACACCGTCGATTTACGAGGGAAAGAACGTTGAGGTTATGAGAAACCGCAACGGTGCAAGTATGGCGAGACAGGACGGAAAGATGAATGTGGACTATGTTGCAGGCGTTCCTGACAGCGGTGTTGCTCATGCGCTTGGTTATGCCAGCGAGTCTAAGATTCCGTACGCAAGACCTTTGATTAAATATACGCCGACATGGCCAAGAAGCTTCATGCCTCAGAACCAGAAGGCTAGAAATGTAATTGCTAAGATGAAGCTTATTCCTGTATTTAAGCTTATTAAGGATAAGAAGTTTGTCTTAGTTGACGACTCAATTGTAAGAGGAACTCAGCTTTCTGAAACGGTTAAGTACTTAACTGACAATGGTGCTGATGAGATTCATGTAAGAAGTGCTTGCCCTCCAATTATGTATGGATGTAAGTATCTGAACTTCTCCAGGAGTGTAAGTGATATGGAACTTATTTCAAGAAGATGCATCAGAGAGCTTGAAGGACTGGGTGAGTCTGCAGATGCAAACCCTGACAATCTTGGTGATAGCGTTGAAATTGCACCAGAAGTACTGGCTGAATATGCCGACAGCACGACTGAGCGATATCAGAATATGGTAAATCTTATGAGAGAAAAACTTGGCTTCGATAGCTTGAAGTTCCAGACTCTTGAGGAATTGCTTGGAGCAACTCAGGTTGAGCCTTGCACATTATGTACTTACTGTTGGAATGGTAAGGAATAGTTAAGGGTATCCAAACTATTTGGTGGGCTCTCCCAAAACTCCAAACTTCATTGTGGAGCAGTTTGGTTGGCTCAAAAAACTAAAAATGTTTTTTTGACAGGAGGATTCGAACTGAATTCTCCTCTATTCTTAGAATTATGAAAATATCTACCAAGAGCAGAATAGAGGAGAAAGATGAAAGAGACAAGATGATGTACGCTTAAGATGCACTCTTGTCTCTTTTGAATATTTTTGTTAAAATGTTTTTCCACCAGTCATCCCACCAACTCAGTGAAAAATTATGCAGCCACCTCAGCCCACCAAAAAGTTTGGATACCCCTTTTCCATTGGACGATTTCTTATATTACAATTTTCTACAATTTTAATACTAAATCCGTACGATTATTTAGAATACCAAAATAAGCAGAGAGCAAGTGTCGTTGCAATATATTGAGCAAGAGTTAACATGACTGCTTCCACAGAAATCGCTGGAAGAACGTCCATTTCGCCAAAGTCTACGCCAGATTTTAAGGCAATGAATGCACCTGCAACCACAGGAAAAATCTTTAAAATAACAATTACAACAACCGCTATTTTAGCCGCCCAAAGAACTCTTTCCGTTGAGAACGTCCCCTTCATTTTGAATCCCTCCTCTTTAAAACAATACATAATTCATTTATTTCAAATTAGCCTTTCCTCCTTGCTCGTCTATGCCATATTACATCTAGGCAAATTTCACTTTTTTTACAACGGCATCTATTCCATCAAAACTCACTGTTTAGGGTGCCCACACCTTATTCACTGATATGCATCACTATCGACTTCTCTAAATAACCCCCGCACCTTTAGTACTGTTAGAAGAATCTGAATAAAATGGTACAATCCAATTAGTTATAGTATCTCTCTAGTGATAATTTTTCCTTATTTTTTACATTTGCACCAATTTCACACGGCGTAACATGCTCATTAGCCTCTAAGTCTATATTCTCTTCTTCCGCATTTTCTATTGGAACATATCTGATAATTCAATAGTTTTATTAGCAAAAACATTTGAATCCCCATCAGAATAATCTGGAATATTATTTGGAAAAATCGGAACCGAAGACATATGAATACTTATATTTAGTGCATCGTATTAATTGCCTCTAATATAGCACGCGGCATACATGTATGTCAATAAAATATATATAAATTATATTGTTTTACAAGAATGTGGGCATCTATTCTAGGAATTACATGTCTTTTCTAGGATTAGAGAACTAAATTCAAAGGAACAAAAGTGGTGTGGCAAGAGAAAAGAGACCTCGTTGAGGTCTCTTTGGGCGATAAGGTATTCTCCCTCTTTTGCGTAAAAGCTATCAATTTTTCTTATAAGATACGTACGCTGTGGCAGAATATGGCCCGTATCCCCGTTGGTGTTTATACACGCCGCACATGCCCCACTTAGAGTATACCGTATACGTTGGTGCATTGAAATAAATTGCAGAGTGAATGACTGAATTATTATTTTTATATACCACCTTATCTGCGTTTCTAGGTGACAATGAGGAGCCTTGGTTCCTTTGGGAGTTTTGACATTGTTGTTTGTCACGATACCCTTACTGCAAGGTGGAAACTCTTGAACCGAATTCTGCGTTACACATAGTACTTAAGCACGCTGATGAAAGATTTGAAGACTGAGAATGCTTTAACGAGCAAGGCAGGATTTCCGTTCTTTCGTAAGCATTAATGACACTTTCTGCGTCTGGTCTTGAGAAAAATTCATCGAACATACTACAATTACTCTTGACCATTTCATAACCTTGATTCAAGTTTGAGTAGCAGAGCATATCGTGTAACAAAGGATAAGTCATTATTGTTTCAAATAGAGCCTCTGTAGTCATACATTTTTGAATGTTATCAGGTACGTCACAGGCCTTTACCATCTCATCGTGGCTTTTCAGAGATTTCCAGGCATCTGTCCCTGGAACAACAGGATACTCATAGGGCTCCGAAATTTGGTGTGGTTTTTCTGTTGTGTTATGGCTGCCCGAAAAAGCAAAGCCAACCGCTGCAGTTGTGAGTATTACACAAAAGGTTACACAAGCAATTCTTAATAATCTTGTTTTCATAATAAACCCGCCTCCTTTCCAAGGGTAGTGTCTAATAATTTGGTGTCATAAGGGGAATGGTTGTATTTTTTCCTGCTTTTTAGTTCAGCACCTCCTTCCATCAGTGATTACACTACCTATCTCTAACTATATTTATACACGAAAAAAAATTTAAAATGTTCAAAAAACATTTTTTGAACATTTTAAATCTAACTATTCAACGAAATCCTTTGCCTTGTAAACCTTTCTTTCAAGAGTAGGATGGCTGTTATTGTTGCCTTCCCTTGTCAGCTTCTGGATGGCTCTGATTTTCAGAGGAAGGGAGAACAAGTTAATAAACCCTGTAGCATCACTTTGCGTGTAGACTTCATCCTTGCTGAAGGTTGCAAATTCCTCGCTGTACAGCGAATAGTCTGATTTGCTAGCAATTGCAATAGCATTGCCCTTGTAAAGTTTCATCTTAACTGTACCTGTTACATGCTCCTGAGTGTTGTCAACAAAAGCGTTAATTGCACTCATAAGTGGTGTGAACCACAGTCCGTCGTAACAAAGCTGTGCGAATTTCTGAGCTACGATGCTCTTATACTGCATAGTGTCTCTGTCAAGAATCAGCTTTTCTAATGCCATGTGAGCATTGTAAAGAATTGTTCCACCTGGAGTTTCATATACACCACGGGATTTCATACCCACAAGTCTATTTTCAATAATATCTACTGTTCCAACTGCATTGGCAGAACCAAGTTCGTTAAGCTTCTTAAGAAGCGAAACAGAATTCATCTTAACTCCGTCAATGGCTACTGGAATCCCCTTTTCAAAATCTATATCTACAATCGTAGCCTTATCCGGTGCTGCTTCAATTGGCATTGACAAAACATGAATATCATCATTATGCACATTCCAAGGGTTTTCAAGGTTTCCACCTTCATGAGAAATGTGCCAAATATTTTCGTCTCTTGAATAAATCTTCTCAGTTGTCTGAGCGATTGGAATGTTGTGTGCTTTCGAGTATTCTATCAAATCTTCTCTAGATGTAAATGTCCATTTATCATCTCTCCAAGGCGCGATGATTTTAATGGAAGGATCAAGGGCTTTAATTGAGGTTTCGAATCTTACCTGGTCGTTTCCCTTACCTGTACATCCGTGGCAGATGTAGTAGGCACCCTCCTGCTGAGCTATTTCAACTAACTTTTTGGCCATTAAAGGTCTTGCCATAGAAGTACCTAACATATACGAATTTTCATATATTGCACCTGCCTTTAAAGTGGGCCAGATGTAGTCGTTTACGAACTCTTCCTGGATATCGAGGACATATGACTTAACAGCCCCTGTATTAAGCGCCTTCTGCTTAATGGCCTCGAAGTCCTCTCTCTGACCAGCGTTGCAACATACTGCAATTACATCACAATTATAGTTTTCTCCCAGCCAAGGGATGATTACTGAAGTATCTAGGCCGCCTGAATAGGCTAGCACCACCTTTTCATTTTCCGACATTTTTATTCTCTCCTCTTCATATTTATACGATGTACTGATTATACAGTAGTATTCATAAAGATGCAAGCGTTTTTTGAATAAAATTTGTGTTTTTTGACAAAAAAGTTTGCTTCATGTGTTTTTGGTGAACAAAACTTCTTCAGTTAAAGACAAATAAATACCGGAATCAATTGTTTTTTACACATAATCGATTCCGGTTTTATAAATGAGAAATGTATATTTTAGTTATATCGTCAGCTTATACCACACCCTGAGATTTCATTGCATTTGCAACCTTAAGGAAGCCAGCAATGTTTGCTCCAGCAACATAGTCACCGTCAAGACCGTACTTCTTAGAAGCTTCGTCTATGTTGTGGAAGATATTGATCATAATCTGACGCAGACGGCTGTCAACGTCTTCAAAAGACCAGCTTACTCGCTCAGAGTTTTGACTCATTTCAAGAGCAGAAGTTGCTACACCGCCGGCATTTGATGCTTTACCTGGGCAGAACAAAACCCCTTTATCCTGGAAATACTTAGTCGCATCCATAGTTGTCGGCATATTTGCACCTTCAGCTACCGCAATGCAGCCGTTAGCCACTAGCTGCTCAGCGTCTTCGATGAACAGCTCGTTCTGAGTAGCGCATGGAAGAGCGATGTCGCAAGGCACCTGCCAAACGCCACGACCTTCGTGATACTTGGCACTTGGTCTTGCAGCCACATATTCAGTAAGACGAGCACGCTTAACTTCCTTTATTTCCTTAAGAAGGTCCAGATTAATTCCTTCCGGATCATAAATCCAGCCGGTAGAATCGGAGCATGTTACTACCTTTGCGCCCAGCTGAGTTGCCTTCTCAATTGCGTAAATTGCAACATTTCCGGAGCCTGAGACTACGACGGTTTTGCCGGCAATATCCATGCCATTACACTTTAGCATCTCCTCCGTCAGATAGAGAAGGCCGTAACCTGTAGCCTCTTTTCTCGCAAGAGAACCACCGAATTCCAGACCTTTGCCGGTCAAAACTCCCTCGTATACGCCGCTGAGTCGCTTGTACTGTCCAAATAAATATCCGATTTCTCTTGCTCCTACGCCGATATCTCCAGCAGGAACGTCTGTATCAGCGCCGATGTGTTTCCAAAGCTCTGTCATAAAGCTCTGGCAAAATGCCATAACTTCGCGGTCGGACTTGCCCTTAGGGTCAAAGTTTGAACCACCCTTACCACCACCGATTGGAAGCCCTGTAAGAGAGTTCTTGAAAATCTGCTCGAAGCCTAGGAACTTGATGATTTCTAGGTTTACGGAAGGGTGGAAACGAAGTCCTCCCTTATATGGGCCGATTGCGCTGTTAAACTGAACTCTGTAACCGTAGTTAACCTGAACTTGTCCATTATCATCGATCCACGGAACTCTGAATAAAACAGAACGTTCCGGAATACATAATCTTTCTAATAATGCAAGCTTACTGTATTCTTCTTCGTTTTCATCGATTACAACGCGAAGAGATTCTAAAACTTCTTCAACCGCCTGCATGAATACCTTTTGTTCCCCGTGTCTAGATCTTAATTGTTCTAGTACTCTGTCTACATAACCCATAAATTACCTCCTAACATTACATAAAAAACCTTTACATATTATCGAATAGACCGCATGTTTATTCCGTGCAGCGAATCCGAATAGGGAAATTATAAATGAAAATGAGAAAAAATACAATAACTTTTTGTGATGTAGCACAAATATATATACATTAGTTTGGTTTATTAAATAAAAAACAGGATTGTATGGTCTCCGGGATTTAGAAAGATTGTTGCCAAAAAACTTGGAATTTCAGTGCTTCCTGTGGTATAATAGCAGGTAACCCAAATTAAGCTATAGTGAATATAAGAATACTAATTAAAGAGAGGATAAATATATGATTACAAGTAAGCAGAGAAGCTATTTAAGAGGACTGGCACAGACTACAGATGCAACTGTATACATAGGAAAGCAAGGTCTGACTGAGAATGTTAAAAAAGAAATTGATACAGGTCTCGAGCATAGAGAACTGGTAAAGGTAAAATTGCAAGAAGGAGCAGACCTAGAGCCAAAGGTTGTTGCTAACGAAATGGCTGAAGCCTTAGGCGCTGAATTTGTTCAGGCAATTGGAAGAAAATTCGTACTTTACAGAGAATCAAAGGATTATAAGCAGATTGAACTGCCAAGAAAGTAGTGAAATAACATGGAAGAATTCGTAAAAAGCCTTACAGATTTAGGGACTATCGCCGGTGGGAAGCTTTTACAGGCCCTGGTGGTTTTGGTAATCGGGAAATTTGTAATCGGCAAATTCGTCAAACTTGCCGCAAAGAGCAAGGCCGTTAACAAGATGGAGACGACGGTAAAAACCTTCACTCTCAGTTTTGTAAAAATCGGCTTGTGGGTGATTTTGCTTATTTCGGTTATTGAAATAATTGGAATCCCTATGACCTCGGTGGTTGCCGTGCTGGCGTCGGCTGGTGTCGCTGTTGGCCTTGCCCTTCAGGGAGCTTTGTCCAATGTGGCCGGGGGAATTATGATCATTCTCTTCAGGCCTTTTAAAGCTGGCGACTACATTGATGCGGCAGGGGTTCAGGGTACGGTAAAAGCTGTTACCATAGTTTATACCATTCTAGTAACAGTTGATAACAAGAGAATCACCATTCCCAACGGCTCACTTATGAATGCAAATGTGGTAAATTATTCCGCTGAGGAAAGTAGAAGGGTTGACTTGTCCTTTAAATGTGGTAGAGAGGAACAACCATCCAAGATTCAGAAAATTCTTATGGATGCAGCTTTAGAGCATGAACTGGTGCTCAAGAATCCTGTGCCTTTTGCGAGGATTAGCACAGTTACTAACGAAGGCGTGTCTTACGACCTAAGAGCCTGGAGCAAAACAGAGGACTACTGGACTGTATATCACGACCTGCTTCAGACTATAATGGAGAGATTTGCAACAGAAGGCATTACAGGTCCAAGCATGCATTTTTCTGCGGAAAAGTTTGTGACGGAGGAGCGCTCTGCCGACTCTTCCCATAAAGTTGGTGAATAATCATGTCTTTGTTAATTGCATTTTCCGTTTTTACCATATCAATGGTACTTGCCGTAGTTAAAGGTTTTTCAATGGTCTGGGCTCTAGCTGTTGGCCTCATTGCCTTTCTCGGCGCTGGCAAAAGCAAGGGTTTTGCCTTTAAGGAGATGCTAACTGAAGGTGCCAAAAGCATCGGCAACTCCCTGGTTGTCATCGAAGTTATGCTCATAATCGGCTTCATAACGGCAGCCTGGAGAGTATCCGGAACCATAATTGTCTTCGTATATTATGGAACAAAACTCATACTCCCTCCCCTATTTCTCCTCATATCTTTCGGCCTTTCGTGCCTGCTAAGCTATGCCCTGGGCACATCTTTTGGTGTCGCAGGAACAGCGGGAGTAATATTTATGACCCTAGCAAGGAGTGGCGGCGTGGATCCTGTCATTACGGCAGGAGTTATAATGTCAGGAATTTTCTTCGGCGACAGGTGTTCGCCCGTGTCATCTAGCGCCAATATGGTGGCTGGAATCACAAATACTAAAATTTTCGACAATGTAAAGCTGATGATGAAAACCGCCATATTGCCCCTTGCCCTAACAACGCTTATTTATGTGTTTTTATCAATTACGCATCCAATCAGTCATGTAGATACTGGACTTATATCAAAGCTAGAGGAGACTTTCAACTTGTCTCTATGGGCATTTCTGCCAGCAATATTCATGCTGGTGTTGCCGCTTCTAAAGGTTGGCGTTATCAAGGCTATGGCCGCAAGCATAGTCAGTGGAGTCCTGGTGGCCTGGCTGGTTCAGGGAGTTCCGCTTCTTGAGGTTTTGAAAATCTGCGTCCTTGGTTACACATCGCCAAATAACGATATAGGTGCTATTTTAAATGGTGGCGGGCTTATTTCCATGATTGAAATTGCAATTATTCTGATAATATCCAGTGCCTATTCTGGCATCTTTGCCTGCACTCACATACTAGATGAGCTTCAGGGAAAGATTACAAATTGGGCCTATATAATAGGAAGGTTTCCGGTCATGTTGCTTATGAGTCTTGCCTCATCGGCAGTTCTCTGCAATCAGACCATTGCAACTCTAATATGTAATGACTTAATGGAGTCAACATACTTAGACCACGGTGGCAATAGGGAAGAACTGGCAATTGATATGGAAAACTCGGTAATTCTCATAGCCTGCACCCTTCCATGGTGTATAGGTTGCAGCGTTCCGCTTGCCTTTATGGGCGCCGACATGAGCTCTATGCCTTATGCGGCTTATATGTACCTTGTACCTATTTGTTATTTGATTACGAAGAAGAAGTTTAAGTTTAACGGAGGATTCTAGGTTCCTGAAATCCAGGAACTAGGGTCCTTTTTGTGTGGTTCCTTTTGGGGACCTTTTGCGTGGAGCATTTGTGCGCTTTTGCGCGGAAGTGGGTTTTGATATTGCGGGAGTACGAAAAACCGTGCATTTGTGCACCCGAGAAATGTGATGAAAAAGTGAATTTTTACAGAAAGATAAATGTATAACAATTGTCCAAAGACAAAAAACTTTTTGTTAAAGTGTTGACAATCCCCAAAAGCAGGACTAGAATCAAGCTGTAGATTTCATATTACATATCACTTTTTAATAAATCAATCTATAGGAGGTAGACAGATGTTTAAGAGATTTACTAACGGCTGCGTAAGAGTAGTCAACAGATGGTTACCAGATCCATTTTTATTCGCTATTATTCTAACCATCGTCGTATTCGTTGCCGCTATGCTAGGGACTCACCAGACACCGGTTCAGATGGTTGTTGCCTGGGGTTCCGATACAGGTTTCTGGGGCTTGCTTGCATTCTCAATGCAGATGGCGCTAGTTCTTGTTCTAGGTTCCGCAATGGCTTCCGCCAAGGTTTGCAAGAAGGTTCTTGGCACTATTGCTTCCACAGCTACAGACAGAAAGAAAGCAATCATCATCGTTACTTTTGTTTCTACAGTTTGCTGCTGGATTAACTGGGGCTTTGGTCTTGTAGCCGGAGCTTTACTTGCAAAAGAAGTTGCAAAGAGAGTCAGAGACGTTGACTATCCACTGCTTATTGCTTCCGCTTATTCTGGATTCGTAATCTGGCACGCTGGATTCTCTGGTTCAATTCCTCTAACTATAAATGGTGGTTATGAAATCCCCGATGTTGGTTTCTTCCAGGCTCCAACTTCTGAAACTATTTTCCACCCTGCTAACCTTGTAATGGTAGGTATTATCTTAGTTGCAATGCCTTTCATCAACGCAGCTATGCAGCCTGACAAGGAGCACGCTGTTCTTGTAAATCCTGCTTTAATCGAGGACGAAGCTGAAAGAGAATATAAGATTGAAGTTCCTGCTGAAAAAATCGAGCACAGTAGGGTTCTTTGGGGACTAACTGTTATCCTTGGCTTCGCATTTATCGTATGGCACTTTGCTACTAATGGTTTCTCCCTGGGACTTAACATCGTAAACATGATTTTCCTATTCTTGGGAGTTTTGTTACACGGAGATCTTCGTAAGTATGTTGACGCTATTGCTGATGCAGCTTCTGGCGCTGCCGGCATCTTGCTTCAGTTCCCATTCTACGCTGGTATCATGGGCCTGATGATTGCAAAGAACGCTGATGGCGTATGTCTTGCAGGCATCATTTCTAACTTCTTCGTTAACATTTCAACTGACGTTACATTCCCTGTATGGACATTCTTGTCAGCAGGTATCGTTAACTTCTTCGTTCCTTCCGGTGGCGGACAGTGGGCAGTTCAGGGTCCTATCGTAATGCCTGCAGCTCAGGCTCTTGGCATCGAACCTGGCCGTGCAGCTATGGCTATCGCATGGGGCGACCAGTGGACGAACATGATTCAGCCATTCTGGGCACTTCCTGCTCTAGGAATCGCTGGTCTATCCGCTAGAGACGTTATGGGTTACTTAGTAATCGTCCTATTATTCACAGGTCTTGTAGGAGTCCTTGGATTCCTGGCATGGGGCATGTTCTTCTAATTGAAGATTTGCCTTGATCGTTACGATAGGTACGAGACTATGGGGATATGTCAAACTAGTCCTAAAGGTCTAACTTAATATATGTCAAAAGGGAGCAGCCTTTCGCAGGCTGCTCCCTTTTCCTTTCATGGGCTTTTCCTTTCATGAGTTTTTTCTTTCATGGTCATTCTTTTTTTCATTAAAACTTATTGAGCTACGGAACTCCTGCACCTTTTACTTTGAAATCACTGTGCCGTGTAGTAGTTTGCGCCAAATGGCAAAAATGGCCCGGATATTCCTCCTGGACGTAATCTTTCGCATCGTAATTAGGCGATGCAAATCACGTAATTCTATCAGATGTGGAACATTTTCCTGATTCTAAGGGCCCAGTACCAGAATCATGACAAAAACCCTTGCATGTAGCCCTGTTTTTCTATTGCGTCAGGTCTCGGGAGGACTCTTGTATCGTTTTCTATGCAAGAATTGTCCCTTCGCTAGTGATAGCGCTAGGGTTGTGGGTAATGCAGGCAGAAGAATTTAACATTATTTTACATTCAGGCCAGGCGGTTGGTACTGGCAAATGAAAAAAGCCCGGATGTGCCACAAACGATAGATTATATCACCTCATGGCCGGCCGCCGAGTCCACAATCCGGCCGCCAACAAACCTCAACCCCTCGCTCGCCCTTAATCCCTTGATTTTCTTTACATCCAGGGCGGCATGTGATATACTTATCAATGTTCGTCAAAGAACCTAAGATTAAAATAACCATTAAATGGAGGAAAAATAATGTCAAGTCAACAGAACAAAACTTTAAGAATCTCAAAGATGGCAATGCTTGCGGCAATTTCTATCGTGCTGGTAATGATAATTCATTTTCCAATCATTCCAACTGCTGCGTTCCTAGAGTATGATCCAGCGGACATTCCTATTTTCATTGGAACTTTCGCTTTCGGACCAGTCGCTGGAGTTATCCTGACAGTAATTGTTTCCATAATTCAGGGACTTACAGTAAGTGCAGGCGGTCAGATTTGGGGAATCATCATGCACATCATTGCTACTGGCTCATTTGCAATAATTGCAGGAAATCTTTACACTCATAATAAAAGCAAAAAAGGTGCAATTATCGCTTTAGTTGCAGGAGCAATTACAATGACAATTGTAATGTGTGCATGCAACCTGGTAATTACACCAATTTATACAGGTATGCCAAGAAGTGCGATTATGCCAATGATTCCAACAGCAATTTTGCCATTCAACCTAATCAAGGCTGGAATCAATTCGGTAGTAACATTCTTGCTATATAAGCGAATCTCAGGATTTTTACACAAATAAAGGATTCAAGCGCCTAGCGGTTTTTCCGTGTTCAACGGATTCTATCGCCCAGCGGTTCCAATCACTAAAACCAAATAACAACTGTTCTTTATCGTGGCAGTCAGAGCTCAGTATCACAGATACGCCTCTGGCTGCCAGTTTTTTTCTGATGAACTCTGCCGGATAAGGTTCGCTGCGGTAGCCTCTTGCCATAGCGCCCGTGTTAATTTCAAAGACAGGCACTCTCCTACCCTGACCCCCAGCGCTTTCAATAATCTTATCTACCGCATCCATGGCCGCCTTCACATATCTAGGATCCTTGGTATCAAAGAGCCTATCACCCTCGTTGAACTTTGTAATAAGATCAAAATGACCTACTATATCGCAATGGGTTTTCGCATAGACTTCACCCACAACCTTGTAATAGTCTTCTGCAAATGCGAGAAAATCTCCATGGTAGTGCTTCAAGGCATTAGAGCAAAAATCCTCTTCACTTAAATCAATATATAGATATTCTCCATCCTTGAAAATGGCATGGACTGATCCGATTATATAGTCCAGACCGGCCGGCGGCTTCTCACCGTAGACGTCCTGCTCGATGCCTGCGAGAATTTTGATTTTGTCACCGTAGACGCCTTGCAAACGCTTGATTTCGCGAAAGTATTCCTCCTGCTGAGCCAGGCTCATGCAATAAGACTCGTCATAGGAAGTGTAGCCGTGGCCGGAGAACCCCAACTCCGGGCAGCCAAGTGCTATAGCTTTGACGACTAGGTCCTCCAGGCTGTCCTTGCCGTCGCATAAATTAGTGTGAGTATGATAGTTAGAGTAGTTAGAATAGTTCATTTTACACCATTTTCTCCTGTTTTACTTTGTGATCAATGATGTGACGCGATTGCAATTCTCTGTGAACATCCTCGACGCTGATTCCCATTTCCACCATGAGAACCATAGCGTGGTAGGCAAGATCCGCCAGCTCATAAACCGTTTCCGCCTTGTCGTCTGCCTTGGCCGCAATAATTACCTCGGTGCACTCCTCGCCCACTTTTTTCAGGATTTTATCAATTCCCTTATCAAACAAATAGGTGGTATAGGAATCCTCAGGGCGTTCATCTTTGCGGCCCTCAAGGAGTTCATAGAGCCCCTGCAAGCTAAATTCGCCTAGACTCTCGCTACTCCAAAGCTCATTTTCGAAGCACGAATCATTGCCCAGGTGGCATGCCGGCCCGTCCTTCTCCACGACCACAACAAGAGTATCCTTGTCACAGTCCGCAGTAATAGAAACAATGTGCTGATAGTTACCACTAGTCTCGCCCTTCAGCCACAGCTCCTGCCTCGACCGCGACCAAAAGCACGTCAGCCCCCTGTCCATGGAAATCTGCAAACTCTCGCGGTTCATATACGCCAGGGTCAAAACCCTCTTAGACACAGAGTCCACCACAATTGCTGGAATCAATCCCGCCTCATCAAATTTCAATTCATCAATATTTACCATAATTATAACCCCTCATTTCATAATCTAACAAGTACGTTGTTTACAATCTCACAAGTATGTCATTCTCGCAAAGTTCTTTTTTTAAGTCCGCAATTTCAACCCCTCCAAAGTGAAAAATTGATGCGGCTAGGCCAGCGGAGACCTTAGGCACCCTGCGGAAGAGGTCTACGAAGTCGGTTTTGTTCCCTGCGCCGCCGGAGGCAATGACCGGCACGTTGACAACCGCGCAGACTGCATCAAGCATCTCCAGATCAAAACCACCTTTGACTCCGTCAGTGTCAATGGAATTGACCACAATTTCGCCGGCACCACGCTCTACGCCCTTTTTTATCCATTCAATAGCGTCCATTCCAGTATTCTCTCTGCCGCCTTTTGCGAAAACAGTAAACTTTCCATCCACTCTTTTCACATCCACAGAGAGCACGACACATTGATTTCCATATCGCTTGGCCGCCTCGCTGATAAGCCCGGGATTTCTAATGGCGCCCGAGTTTACACTCACCTTGTCGGCACCACATTTCAGCACCCTGTCGAAATCCTCTACAGTATTGATTCCTCCACCTACAGTAAGTGGAATGAAGATTTCATATGCGACTTCCCTCAGAATATCCGTGAACAGCGCCCTTTCCTCAAAGGATGCTGTGATGTCGTAAAAAACAAGCTCATCTGCCCCATTGTCAGAATAGTATTTTGCCAACTCCACAGGCGAAGAGACATCGCTGAGCCCCTCAAATTGTATTCCCTTAACAACCCTGCCGTTTTTTACATCCAGACAGGGTATTATTCTTTTTCTAATCATTTTGCCACCTCTATGGCCTTCCTTAAATCTATAGCTCCTGTATAATAGGCCTTCCCTATTATGGCGCCGTATAAATTCATTTCCATTAGGGCCACTATGTCTTCCATAGACGACACTCCTCCAGACGCCACGATGTTCATGTTGAATCTTTCCGAAAGTTCTTTGTATAGTTTCAAATTAGTTCCTTTCATAGCTCCGTCTCGGGAAATATCTGTGCATATTACTGTTTCTACGCCCAGGGCCTGCATGTTCTCCATAAATGACTCCAATGAATATTGAGACTTTTCAAGCCAGCCTTTAATTGCCACCTGTCCATCCCTAACGTCAGCTCCTACGGCAATTCCTTTGCCGTAGCGATCCACTGCCGCCTTCAGAAAATCCTCGTCGTCAACGGCCGCGGTTCCAAGGATGATTCGGCTGACTCCAGCCTTGAAATAGGCCTCGGCTGTTTCCATAGAGCGAATTCCTCCACCGATTTCTACGGAGAGGTCAGTTTCCCTTACCACCTGCTTTACAATTTCAAGGTTAGGTGTTGTGCCCTCCTTGGCCCCTTCTAAATCAACCATATGAACCCAGGAAGCACCTTTTTCCTCAAAGTCCCTAGTGATTTCAATGGGATTTTCACTGTAAATAGTCATATTCCCATAGTCGCCCTTATACAGGCGAACTGCTTTTTTATCATAAAGATCAATAGCTGGAAAAACAATCATCGCTGCACCTCCTGGCTAAATGCCTCCAGAATCGCTAACCCTACCTTGCCGCTTTTTTCAGGATGGAACTGGCAGCCCATAATGTTTTCCTTCTGCACAGCGGCCGTAAGCTTCTCCCCATACTCAGCCGTTGCAATTACACTGTCGTCGCAGTCTGTAGCAAAGTACGAGTGCACGAAGTAAACGCAGTCTCCATCATTTATATTTCTCAGCAAGGTATTTTCCTTAGCAAATCCCTCAGGCGCTCCCTTGGCAACCTTCTCAGAATTCCCCACGCAAATATCCAGACTGTTCCATCCCATATGTGGAATATCAAGGTCCTGAGATATGTACCCTTCCATAGGCACCACATTTCCCTTAAGAAGGCCTAACCCCTCATGCTCCCCATACTCATATCCTTTCTCAAAGAGCAGTTGCATTCCCAAACAAATCCCCATAAGCGGCTTACCTGACAAGGCCTGCTCCCTAACAATCTCATCTAATCCTGTTTCTCTCAGCTTATTTGCTGCATCTCCAAAAGCGCCAACCCCTGGCAATATAATTTGGTCCGAATTTCTAATGGTCTCCAGATCCGAAGTCACCACAGACTCAACCCCAATAAACTTAAGGGAAGAAGCCAAAGAAAACAGGTTTCCTACTCCATAATCAACTATTGCAATCATAACATTCCTTTCGTCGAAGGCATCTTATCCTTTCCTCTTTCATCTATAGAGCACGCCTCCCTCATAACTCTAGCTACAGCCTTGAAACTTCCTTCTATTATATGGTGCGAATTTTCTCCCGCCAGCTGTCTCACGTGCAGCGTCACACCGGCCTCTCTAGCAAAAGCAATATAGAACTCTTTGCAAAGCTCCGTATCAAAACTCCCAACCTTCTCCGTCGGAATATCCATATCCAAATATGCTCCGCCTCGCCCTGAAACGTCTACTGCTGCCATTATTAAGGCTTCATCCATAGGAAGCACTACATTCCCATATCGTTTAATACCGATTTTATCTCCTAAAACTTCTCTGAACGCCCTTCCTAGACAGATTCCAATATCCTCAACGCTGTGGTGATAATCAACATCCGTGTCACCCTCACACTGGATTTTAAGATCAAACATACCATGTCTGGCAAAGAGATTCATCATGTGATCCATGAAGCCAGAGCCGGTATCACACTGATAATCCCCATTTCCGTCTATCTCCAAGCTAAGGCTAATCTTCGTTTCCTCAGTTTCTCTCTTTATTTTTACATTTCTCATACCAACACCTCTTCAACTGCCTTCAGGAAAGCATCCATATCTTCCCTTGTTCCAATGGTAATTCGATTATATTCCTTTATTCTTTCCTTATTAAAATGCCTAATTAAAATTCCCTTTTCATCCTTAAGTCGCCTATATAACTCCTCCCCGGAAATCCTGTCACTCTTAGCTAGTAAGAAATTGCTCTTTGACGGGATCACTTGAAAGTCCATTTCCTTTAGCCTATCCGCTGTATACTCCCTGTTTTCTGCAATAGTCCTGCAATTATTCTCGTAATATGAGTTTGTTTTGATAGCGGCAACTCCCAGGGCAGCCGTTACGCGGTTAACGTTATAGGGATTGCAGGCGTAACGGAGAGTGTTCAGATCCTGAATCACATTTTCGTTTGCAATGGCAACCCCTAACCTTGCGCCTGCCATGGACCTAGACTTTGAGAAAGTCTGGGAAACTAGGAGATTCTCGTACTTGTCGATAAGTGAAACCGCGCTTTCTGCACCAAAATCTACGTAGGCCTCGTCGATAATTACCATATTGTCCGGATTGGATGCCAGAATTTTTTCTATGTCCTCTAGCTCAAGGGCGATGCCCGTAGGCGCGTTTGGATTGGGGATTACAATGGTTTTATGCGCCGCCACATAGTCATTTATGTCTATGGTAAAGTCGTCTTTTAAGGGGATTTCCTCATAGCTAACCCTGTTGTATTCCGCCACCGATGTATAGAAACCATAAGTTATATCCGGCATAATCAAAGGAGCTTCCTCGTCGGCATAAGCCAGAAACGCCAAGTTCAGCACCTCATCCGACCCATTAGTTATCATAACCTGCTCGGCCCTAACTCCTATCAGGTCCGCATAGGCCCTCCCTAGCTCGCTGCAATCCGGATCAGGATATAGTTGCAACCTCTTCAGCTCGGCCTCAGCAGCCGCCAAGGTTTCCGGTGACGGCGGAAAAGGTGACTCGTTGGTGTTCAGCTTAATATATTTTTTATCCTTAGGCTGCTCCCCAGGAGTGTACGGCATCAGACTATCGAATTTCTCTGAAAAAAACCTGCTCATCTATGCTTCCTCCTCTTTGCAAAATCTGATGGTAGCGCTTCTTCCGTGACCGTCCAGACCCTCCTTGCCTGCGAAGTAGGCGATTTTGTCAGCTACTTTTTCCAGGGCCTCCGCCTCATAGTAAGTGTACTGGGATTTCTTCACGAAATCATCTACAGAAAGCGGCGAGGAAAATCTTGCTGTGCCGCTTGTCGGTAAGGTGTGATTTGGGCCGGCAAAGTAGTCGCCTAAAGCCTCAGGGCAATATCTTCCCATAAATATTGATCCAGCGTGCTTAACCTCATCCAGATATTTAAAAGGGTCGTCTACGCAAAGTTCCAAGTGCTCAGGAGCAATTTCATTGGCAATTTCTATGGCCAGCATTAGGTCGCTAGCGACGATAATTTTCCCATTATTCTCAATGGAAGTTCTTGCAATTTCCTCCCTCGGAAGGGTCGCCAGCTGCGCTTCGATTTCTTCCTGTACGGCCTTGGCAAAGTCGTAATCATCAGTTACGAGAACA
Organism: Clostridia bacterium; assembly: GCA_030537495.1. Lineage (GTDB taxonomy): Bacteria > Bacillota > Clostridia > Peptostreptococcales > Anaerovoracaceae > Senimuribacter. The sequence continues at coordinate 243,192 of JAUNMH010000001.1, forward strand.
GCCGAAGCCATTTTGTCGTGCTCCGCCTGAGATAGAAGGTCTGCGGCTACAAATACAGGGTTTGATTTGGAATCCGCTATGACCAGAATTTCACTAGGTCCTGCAATCATATCTATAGAAACCTGACCGAAAACCTGTCTCTTTGCCTCAGCAACAAAGGCATTTCCAGGGCCTACAATTTTATCGACTCTAGGCACGCTCTCAGTTCCATAAGCAAGAGCTGCAACAGCCTGGGCTCCGCCTACCTTGAAAATTCTATCTACACCAGCGATTTTCGCAGCTGCCAAAATTACTGGATTAACCTTGCCATCCTTGCCCGGAGGCGTTGTAATTACAATCTCGCCGCAGCCTGCAATCTTAGCTGGAATGCTGTCCATAAGAACTGTAGAAGGATAAGCCGCCGTGCCACCCGGTACATATAAGCCGACCTTCTCCAAAGGCGTCACCTTCTGCCCAAGGACGATTCCGTCACCCTTCCTTATCTCAAAACCTTCCCGAACCTGCATCTTGTGGTACTCTCTTATATTCTCCGCTGACTCCTTCAGGATTTCCAGAAATTCATTGTCAAAAGCTTCAAAAGCCTCTTCAATCTCTGCATGTCCGACCTCTAAATCCTCGAGCACAGCTCCGTCGAATTTTTCCCCATATTCCAAAAGAGCCTTGTCGCCATAAGCTCTAACCTTATCAATTATCTCAGAAACCACTCCGTCCACATCAGACAAAGAGTCCTCCCTTGCGAAAATCGTGTTTTTATCAACCTTAGCGTAATCATATATCCTAATCATTTTCTTTTACCTGCTTCCTCATTAAATTTACTATATCTTCAATTTCCTTTGTCTTAAATTTGAAGTTGGCTTTGTTAGCAATAAGCCTTGCGCTTATTGGAAGAATTTCATCGGTAATGACCAGATTATTCTCCCTCAGCGAGGTGCCTGTCTCCACAATGTCCACAATTACATCGGACAAACCCAGTTTAGGTGCCAGCTCCACAGAACCGTGAAGTTTGATAATATCTATATCTCTGCCTTGCCTTGCGTAATATTCCGACGCAATATTTACAAACTCCGTAGCGACTTTCAGAGTTTTTTCTCCGTCATCGAAAAAGTCCGCTTTGGCAGCCACGCACATTCTGCATTTTCCTAGTGCCAGGTCCAAAAGCTCATACACATCCGGATGCCTCTCGAGAAGCACGTCCTTGCCGGCAATACCCAAGTCAGCGACTCCTCGTTCCACATACACCGGCACGTCTGAGGGCTTAACCCAAAAATATCGAATTCCCTTCTCCATGTTCTCAAATATGAGCTTTCGTCCCTTGTCATGCATTTCATCACAACTGTAACCTGCTCTCTCGAAAAGGTCATACACCTTTTCACCCAATCGTCCCTTAGGGAGTGCTACATTTACCATTAGTTTTTCTCCCTTCTCATATCTATAATCTGGTCATATCTCAGCTTCTTCGGAATGGCCTTCTGCACCGATACCGAGTATCCTGCATCAACAAGCTGCCTGCTTCTAGCCGAAATATCAATTATGTCCTCCTCATTATCATAAAGAATAAGGTAATCCAAACTGCCTTTAGGGGTTTTGTCATAGTCCAGCATATCCAGCTTGTTAAGATACACAGCAAAACCAACTCCCCTAGACTCTCTTCCTAGCTTCTCAAGAAGTCTGTCATACTGTCCTCCAACCATAACATTTTCGCTTATTCCCTTTAAAAACCCCTGAAAAAGAAGATTGTTGTAGTAATCCATATCATTGACTATGGAAAAATCTACAACAAACTTGTCCCTATGCTCCGTAGAAGCAATTATCTTATTAATGATTTTTATTTCCTTCAGGCCATCTCTGCTTTCATCAGAGATACAAAGTACTTCCAGCTGTGGAAGTACCGAGTCCAGATCACCGTAAAGAGAAACAAGTTTACATAATCGTTGAGTTTTCTCTTCCGGAACCTTGTGCTCACGACAAAGCCGCTCCAAATCATGAGCGGCCTTGGTTTTGATATATGACAGGGCGCGACGCCTCATGCTGTCATCTGTGCACGTGTCTGCCAGCAGGCTGTCCAATATGCCCAAATGCGAAATGCTCACCACGTAGTCAGGTGAAATTTTTGCCAGACTGTCTGCGCCGAGGAGCAAAACCTCCGCAATGTCGTATAAATCCAAGTCGCCGATGCATTCAATTCCGGTCTGCTTCATTTCCTTGAAGCGCTTGGTATGTCGTCCAGTTCTGTATATAAATTCATCGTAATAAACTCTGTGCTTTACGCCCGGAATGTCTTCTGACTGCTTAATTACAGACAGCGTAACATCCGGCCTAAGCGCCATGAGCTTGCCGTTAGTGTCATAGAAAGTCACGATTTTATCTCCAGGCAAAAAATCTCTGTTTTCCAGATAAAAATCGTACTCTTCAAATTTGTTCATTTTGAACGGAAGATATCCGTGCTTTCTGTAAAGGGTTCTCAGTGCAAGAACCGCACGTTCTTCATTTTTTAGAATCTTTTTGCTAATCAACTGTCTTCCCCTTGAAATCAATTTTATCGCTTTATCGCTTTAATGCGATATTGTATTAAATAATAACGCATAATGGGGAAAATGTCAACCACCCTTTTTAGATGTTTATGTAATTTTTTGAGAGTTTTTTCAAGTAAGTGTGATATACTGTCAAAAGAGATTCTTTTATGGTAATCTCTTGCAATTCTTTAATTATGGAGGATAAGGTTATGGATAAGGAAAATCTAAGGAAAACCATTGAGCTGAGACACCAGCTTCACATGTACCCTGAGCTTTCTGAACATGAATATAAAACAAAGGAAACTTTAATGAGTTTTCTAAAGGAGAATACTTCTCTTAAGGTGGTGGACAGAGGCCTATGGTTCTACGCAAAGTACGAAAGTCCCTCTGCTACCTTGCCGTCACTGGCTCTGCGGGCAGATTTTGACGCCATTAAGGTCTCTGAGGATAATTCGCTCCCTTATGCATCGAAAAACCCTGGGGTGGCTCATAAATGCGGCCACGACGGCCACAGCAGTGCCCTCTGCGCTTATGCTCTTGACCTGGATGCCAGCGGCGCGGACCGTGACATCTATCTGATTTTTCAGCACGCAGAGGAAGTGGGCAGCGGAGCCAAGGAATGCGCAAAACTCATAGACGAGGAAAACATCTCTGAGGTCTATGGCGTGCACAACTATCCAGGCAAGCCTTTTGGAACTGTCTGCACCTGCCACGGCACAGTCAACTTTGCCTCTGTAGGAATCGAATACACCCTTACAGGCGCTCCTACTCACGCCAGCACTCCTGAGCTGGGACGCAACCCAGCAAAGGCAGTGGCCCGCATGATTTTGGCTATAGATGAAATTACTGCTTCGCAGAAGCCTAAGGGAGTTTTGCTCGCCACTGTAATTCAGGTGGACCTGGGAGAACGTGCCTTTGGGGTTTCCGCAAGCCAGGCAAAACTGCTTCTTACTGTAAGGGGAGAGTTTGGCAATGAGATGGATGCCTTTATTGAGGCATTAAATAATGCGGCCGGTGAGTTTTGTCACGAGGACGGTCTGGATTTGAATGTTGAATATTTTGAGAGATTTCCGGACACCTACAATCACCCTGCGGCTGTAGATAAGATCATGAGGATTTGTAATGAGAATAATATAGAGTATGAGGAAATGCCGCCTCTACGTACCTCAGAAGACTTTGGTGAGTACACAGTTAAGGCGCCAGGAGCTTTGATTTGGCTTGGCGCAGGCGAAAACTGGCCCCCTCTTCACGACAAGTCATTTGACTATAATGACGCCTTGATAGAGGAGACCAGTGAACTTTTCAAACTTATAGCAACAGCCCCAGGGCTATAAAGAAGGCCGTTGAAATCGCCCCAATGGTGAGGCTATAAGGTATAATGCTTTTAACAATTGTTAGGTTGGATACGCCTGTCCCCATAGAACAGACGAAAACGGTATCGCTGTATATGCACAGGCCGTATCCCATTGTGACTCCGCTCATAACAGCAGCCAGTGACAGCACAGGGTCAACCCCCACTGCCATAGCCATAGGTATAAAAACAGGCACAGTTATCAGCATCACGATCCAGCATCCACCCATGGTAAAAACGCACAGCGCAGTAATCAAAAATCCGATTGCTGGTATCATAAATGGCGGCAGTGAACTAGTTGCCGCGCCGATTACGATGTCAAAGAACCCTAACTTCTTACAGGTTTCACTCAAAGTGAAGCCCAGGAAAAGGATAACCGTCAGCTGCGTCAGCGACTTGACTCCGCTAAAGAATATTGCGAAAAACTCATCTAAAGTCATGATTCTAGTCGCCATGTACATGACAAACTGAACGATTAGCGCAATTAACGCCCCATGTAGCAAATCATTATCGAAACAAACAGTTCCTGCAACTATTGCAATAATCGGAATTATCGCATAAATAGGCGAACGTGCCTCAACATCCGAGAAGTCTCCGCTATCTATCATGGAGCTTCCCCTTACCTCTTCAACGTAGGTTTCTCCGCCTGTATCAACTCTCTCATAGGACTTTCGCAAAACTCCCACCTTCGGCACAACTCCAACTGCAATCAGGAGCGCCAAAATTATCATTAGAATCGGATATATCATCATAGGCATAGCCTTAACATAGTCTATAAATCCCATATTGAAGTCTTTTATCAGGCCTAGCGAAAAACCTATCCAGCTAGTAAATGGTATGAGTGCGCAAATGCAACATGCACATATCTGCACCTGAAACGCCAAATGTTCTCTCGGTATTTTATTCCTATCAGTAATCGAACTCATGGAAAGCGACACTGTAATGGCATCGAGATATTCGTCAGCAAAAAGGAGCAGAGACATAATCCACGCCAAAATCATAGGTTTGCGTCTACCTTTGGCATACCTGGCAACTAGGTCGCTCATTCCCTTCAAACCGCCTGACACCTTCAGCAGTTCAATTACTCCCCCAAACAGTGTCATCATCATCAAAACCATCTGAAATGACGACCCACACAGTGTCTTATAAAAGGATTCGAGCGTCCCTGAAATAAAGTTTTGTTTGTGCAAAATCAGCATGGCCAGTGCTACTGCTGCCGTCATGGACTCCGCCATTCTCTTTGTCGTAACGGCCAGCACCAAGAGCAATGCCAGCGGTGCAAAGACCAAAAGTGTGCTAAACATGAGTTTCTCCTTAGACAAAGAGACACCCTTTGCAGGTGTCTCTCATTTATAAATTTGCATTTGTACTCGTACTTAATGGTTTGTAAAAACTTTTATGTGTAGCTTTTACGTATAGCTATCTATTAAGCTAAACCAGCTGTGATAAGAGCCATCTTGTAAACTTCTTCTGCATCGCATCCACGGCTTAAGTCGTTGATTGGTGCGTTTAATCCCTGAAGAATAGGGCCGTATGCAGCATATCCGCCTAATCTCTGAGCAATTTTGTAACCGATGTTACCTGCTTCTATGTTAGGGAAGATAAATGTGTTAGCCTGGCCTGCAACCTTGGATCCCTGACACTTAGTTGCTGCTACAACAGGAGATACTGCTGCGTCAAACTGAAGTTCTCCATCAATAGCCATTTCAGGAGCTAATTCCTGAGCCTTGATAGTTGCGTCGTGTGACAGCTGTACTGTGCCACCCTTACCAGATCCCTTAGTTGAGAATGAAAGTACTGCAACCTTAGGGTCCATGCCGAATGTTGCTGCAGTCTTTGCTGTTTCGATAGCAACTTCTGCTAACTTGTCAGCAGCTGAGAAAGTAACGTTACCTTCTTTGTCAACTGTATCCTGGTAATCAATATTGATTGCGCAGTCACCCATAGCTAGCATGTCTGCACCTTCTTTTACAAGAATAAAGCAAGAGCTTACTAAGTGTGCGCCCTTCTTTGTCTTAACAAGCTGTAATGCAGGACGAACTGTATCAGCAGTTGAGTAAGTAGCTCCTCCTAGAAGACAATCTGCCTTGCCCATCTTAACAAGCATTGTTCCAAAGTAATTACCCTTCATCAGGTTAGCTTTGCAGTCTTCAGGTGACATCTTGCCCTTACGAAGTTCTACCATAGCCTCAACCATTGCATCCATTTCTGCATAGTCTGCAGGGTTGATAATTTCAGCGCCTTCGATATTGAATCCGCCTTCTTTAGCTGCTGCTTCAACTTCTGCCTTATCGCCTACAAGAATAACATTTAAAATTTTATCTGCTAGAAGCTTATCAGCTGCATCCAGAATTCTTGCATCAGGACCTTCTGTAAATACAATAGTCTTAGGGTCCTTCTTAAGCTGCTCTGTTAGTTTATTGAACATTGGTCTGTACCTCCATATATGTATATTATAGCAAATTTTTTCTCTAGAATAATTATACTACAGACCCTTTTCTATTGCAAACGTTAGAGAGGGGAAATTATTATTTCACCAAGGTTTTTCTTATGTTCTCGCTATTTTTCCTGTGCGTATATGAACAGAGACCCCTGTTCACAATCGGGGCCTCAAGAAAAGATGAAAGGGAAATGCCAACTAGGCATCAATTTGTCCTTTTGTTATTGTTGTATTAGGCGCTATTCCACGTAAGCAATTGCTTCGATTTCAAACAGGCCTCCCTTAGGAAGAGCTGCAACCTGCACTGCAGATCTTGAAGGGAAATCCCCATTGAAATACTCTGCATAAATCGCATTCATCGCTGCGAAATCATTCATGTCATCCATGAAGCAGGTGGTTTTGATTGTCTTCTCTAGACTACTGCCAGCCTCTTCAAGAATGTGTTTCAAATTGTCAAGAGCCTGTCTTGTCTGCGCCTCCAAACCTTCCGCTAGGTCGCCCGTTTCAGGCACGATGCCTAGCTGACCGGATGTAAATACCAAATTTCCTATAACATTAGCCTGCGCATAAGGTCCGATTGCTGCAGGCGCCTTTTCAGTTGCGATTACTTTTCTCATAAGGTTCCTCCTTTTTCAACTTGCATTTTACCCCTATAATACTTCTCCCATTTCTACAAAGGGGAAATAAGGAGCCACAACCACAAGGGATCAACTAATCACTTATGGGATGACTCCTTATTATTATATACAAACTGGAAGTTTACGCAACTTTTTCTTTTTCGGCCTCTGCCTTTAAATCTTCTAATTTGACGCTCTTTCCAACCAATCTAACTATTACAACTAGGGCAACAATTCCAAGTGGTAATATGATAATTGGAGATAATCCAGCTGCTGCCATGATAAATCCAACAGCGGCTACGCCTGCAACTGTCAACGCATATGGAGTCTGTGTCTTTACATGATCCATAAGGTCTGCTGCTGATCCCATTGAACTCATAATAGTTGTATCTGAGATTGGAGAACAGTGGTCACCAAATATTGCTCCGCAAGTTACTGCTGCGATTGTTACGATAGCTAGTGAGTCAACGACGCCTCCACTGATTCCATATGCAAGTGGAAATGCGATTGGAATCATGATTGCTGATGTTCCGTATGATGTACCTGTCGAGAAAGCCATTACGCATGCAACTGCGAACATTACCATTGGTAAGATGATGGCTGGAATGGATCCACTTACGATACCGGAAATATAAACTCCAGTACCTAAGTCTCCCATAATTCCGCCCGTTGACCACGCTAGAAGCAGAATTGTTACAGTGAACAGCAATTCTTTGCAACCGTTTAACCACACATCTACAGCTTCTTTCAGAGTCATAATCTTCTGTGCAACTGCCATTACAATACATACACCGGATGTCAAAATTACTGAGTATAGGATACTTGAAGCTGCATCAGTATTACCAAAGGCTGTAGCTAAGCCCTGTACTGAGAAATCTTCGTGCATTCCATCGCCAGTGTACCATAAAGCTAATACTGTTAAAATGACGAAGACTAAAATTGGAATAACAGCATTGCTTACTTTTAATGTAGCGCCTTCTGCGACGTTCATTGCATCCAGTTCTTTACTCATCATAGGCTTCGCTGTGTCGCTGTATAATTTGCCTGTTAAGCGAGCTCTCTTTTCAGCCTTATACATTGGACCGTAATCACGCTGCGTTAATATAAGAATGATTACCATTGCAATAGCGAAAATATTATAGAATCTATAAGGGATAGTCTGGATGAATATGCCATACACATTTGTTGCTTCTAGTCCAATAGTTGTGAACGCTAGAGAAATCATGCCGATTTCATGAGCTACCCATGATGATATAGGTGCCATATCTGTTACTGGACCAGCTGTTGAGTCTATAACATATGATAATTTTTCTCTTGAGATTCTTTCTTCGTCTGCTACAGGGCGCATTGTAGGTCCTACAATCAGAGAGTTTGCAATATCTTCGAAGAAGATAATAAGACCAAGTAACCAAGTCATTATCAAAACATTTCTACTTCCCTTTGCTTTCTTTGCTAGTGCAAGTGCTAACGCCTGCATTCCGCCCATTCTGCTCATTACAGCAATCATTCCACCTACTGCAAGGATAAATAGCATAAGTGATGCATTCCAAGAGTCAGCAACAGTTCCGACTAAATATGTGTCACACATACGAAGAAATCCAAGTCCAGGATTTCCTCCATTAACTATAGTTGCTCCTACAAATATTGCAGCCGTCAAAGATAGAACAACCTGTTTCGTAATAAATGATAATACGATTGCAATAAAAGGTGTAACTAATGAAAGTACGCCGAAGTGAGCTGCTGCGTCAGCTCCATCTTCTCCAAATGCGAACTGTGTTAGGCATAAGGTCATTGCTACGACCATAAATGCCAAAATTAATCTTCTATTCGATACAGTTTTTCCTTTCATTTCTCTTTTCCTTTCTTCTCATCAGTTATTGAACACAACTCATAACTAATTTCATGTATGCCAAGGAATCGAATAAGGCGTCATAAATCATATTCTTTACTCTTAAAATTTGTGTCTCCCATAAGTACATTTCGTGGGAGCCTGGTTCTGCTTCATTGTACATTTTCATTGCATGTGCCAAAGCAGGTATAGGATTTTCTGTCTGCAGTGCACAGCAAGAATCCTGTCCATATTTTCCGGAGTAGCATCTAAACATAGTAGTTTTTCTTTCACAGAACAATGCCATCTTGTTGTATAAGTCTAAGCCATCTTTATTATCCTTTAATTTGGCAGCCTTGTGCATTGTTTCTACATATTCCTGAACTGTGCTTTCAAGTTCATCAATTAGCGATGCCGCTTTTCCTGAAGATTTTTTGCTTTCTTCCCACTGACTCTGAACGTCATCAGCTAGGTCGTCCAGATTGTAAGCTACTGCAGGATTATTTACTAAGTTTTCCAGTACATACATGAAATATTTAGCGTGACCCTTCAGAAGGTCTCTATCTAACTTATCTAATGTATCGGAATCACTGTGTAACCAAGGGCTATAGAACGCATAATTAAGTTCCTTAAGCATGTCTTCTGTATATTCTGTGGCAAATGAGATGTATGGTACACCTACTCCAAAGAATGATGAGTCTCCACCACCTTTATATGCGTGGTGCCAAACACCTTCAGTTCCCCAGATTTCCTTGATAGCTTCAGTAAGCATTCTCTTAAGCTCAGGCTGTCCCTCAACTCCTGGGATTGTGGTTCCCTTAATTGCCAGGTTATCAATATTGATGTACGCTATGCAGTTTTCGGTCATATCCTTCCAGTAATGATCTGCATACCAAGTGGATCCTCCACCTTCTGCAATTTCATGTCCATCCCAGAAAGTAAACACTACGTCTCGATTTAAATCAGCTGCATATTTCTGACAAATTCTTGCAATTTCCATGTTCATAGCGTTTCCTGATGCATTACAAATTGCAGATTTGCCCCATGCATCAACATGGCTACCAACAAGAACATATTGACCGTTGCTCTTGCCTCCATAAACTCTTCCGATTGGCTGGCTAGCTTTAATCCATTCTCTTGTTGCATTTGCACGTAACCAAACATGTACTGATTCCTTCTCACACAAATCAGCTAAGTATTCACCGTCTTTACGTGAAATACTAATTACAGTAAGGTCAACGATGTCTTTTTCAGTGTCTGGAGTAGGGTTGCCCCACTGAGTTTTAACAGCACCCATCTGGATTAAATCGCTGTCACCTTTTCCCCAGTTCATGATGATGAGGGCTTTTGCGCCCATCTTCCATGCAATACGCGCTTTCTCAGGGCGTCCTGGGCTCCAGTTCATATCGGTCAAAACGATCTTACCTTTAACGTCCTTTCCTTCATAATCTTCAGGTGTTCCACTACCTAAATAAATAAGTTCACCATCTATGCCCTCGTCAGAAGTTGAACGGATGTGGCATACCGGTCTAGTTTTGATTTCCTTATTGATTGGTGCAGTAACCTTTAGTTCTGCATCGCCAGGGAAACTCTGGTACATTGGGAAATGGTCTATATGGGATTCTACTCCATATTCCTGAAGCTTATCACATATAAATTCAGTTGCTTTTGTCATTTCCGGACTTCCGGATAATCTTTCACCTACCTCATTTACAAGAAAATCCATATTCTCATACATATAATCTAGAGATAGTTCTTCCATCATTTTATCGTATAAACTCAAAACTCTCCCTCCTAACCTCTCTTTAGGAATGCAGTACAACAGTGTATTGCTCCAAATCCTTTCATAACTTCATCAAATTCAACAGGAATTACATCAATTCCATTCTTTTCTAACAGTTCTTGGCTTCTAGGGTTGCCTGCAGGCATTACAATCTGTCCAGGTTTCAGTGCTACGAAGTTGATAGCAAAGCTTTCTTTTGCTTCTGTCTGTGATGGGCATTCAAGAAGCTTTACACCTCTCTTCTTAAGAGCGTCACAAACATCATAAGGCACCTGAGATGCGTGAATCATTGCTACATCATGGCTAGCAAAGTTTAGATTTCCATCGATATGCGCATGCCCATAAGGAACCTGCATCTGTAGAATCTCAGTTACACCCATTCTACGTAATTCATGTTCTATCATGTCGTAGCCACTTCTGTTTGTTCTTACTCCGCAAGCAAGAATTGCAGTATGTCTGTCTACCCACATTACCATAGCGCCTTCGAAGGTTGCATCCCCACAAACAGTTCTAATGATTGGAACTCCTAGCTTAGCTAAAGTCTGAGCGGCATATCTTTCCTCTCCTCTTCTTGCTTCCATTGCTGGACGTGTTACGATAGCACCTTCCGGAGTCATCAAAACCAAATCTCTGCAGAATAATGCATTCGGCTTATCTTCTCTCTGTTCTTCGATGTAATGTACATTAACACCGTGATCTCTATAAATCTGAGCTAAATTGTCATGCTGAGCACGGAAGCGATCAACATCAATAGCGCTCTTAAATCTTGCTGCCTGCCAGTCAAAATTTTCGATTTCCTTGCCTGGTCTACGCATCAAAACAGCGCGTAGTGTATCAACTTCTGAGCATACACCCCAGTCACCCCAAAGTGACTTCATGTCTTCTTCAATAGTCGTTTCTAGTGGGAACCATTTTTCACCAGGAATCGCATCAATATCTCTTTTAGTCATCATCATTATTCTCCTTTTCTATCCTCTCTTTAAGAAAGCTGTAATGCAGTGAAGTGCGCCTCTGCCCTTCATAATTTCTGAAATATCTACTGTAATAACTTTAATTCCGTTCTTTTCAAGAACTTCCTGACATCTAGGATTTCCTTCTGGCATTAATACTAGTCCAGATTCAAGAGCAACAAAGTTACATCCAAATGTTTCTCTAACTTCTGTTGTGGATGGAGCTTCAAGAATCTTGTATCCCTTCTTCTTTAGCGCATCAACGATATCATACGGAACCTGTGATGCATGAATCATAACTGTGTCTTCACTAGCAGCGTTCATCAAGCCGTCAATGTGAATATTGCTGTACGGCTGTTGCATGTGTAAAATTTCTGTTACACCCATTCGTCTAAGCTCAGTTTCAACCTGTTCGTATCCACTTCTGTTACAACGGCTTCCTGTGGATAGAACAACTGTGTGTCTATCTACCCACATTCCATTTGCACCCTCAAACAATCCGTCTCCAGTAATTGTCCTTACGATAGGAACACCAATATCTGAAAGTGCCTTAGCAATATATCTTTCCTCACCTCTACGCGCAGCCATTCCTGGACGAGTTATAATCGCACCCTCAGGAGTCATGAAAGTTAAGTCTCTGCAGAAGATAGCATTTGGCCTGTCTTCACGTTGCTCCTCAACATAGTATACTTTAGCGCCATGACTGCGATAAATGTCTGCAACTGCATCATGCTGTTTACGCATTAATTCTACATCTATCGGTTCATCTGAGAATCTATACTGTCCAGCATCAAAATTTTCAACCTCTTTTCCCGGTCTTCTCAAAAGAACGGCTTTAAGAGTGTCTACTTCTGATGAAACGCCCCAGTCTCCCCAATATAAAGGCATGTCTTCTTCGAAAGATGTTTCTTTTGGGAACCAGCGTTCTCCAGGGATAGCATCAATGTCAATTCTTTTCATTTCTTCGTTCATGATTCTTCCTCCTTGGGATATATGTTGTCCTATACTGTTGCAATATCTGTGCCAAAAAATAGGGTCAACAAAACCATCTAATTTATGCGGTTTTGTTGATCTTTTGATTGTACTATTGTTTTGTAGTTAAAGATTTTTTACCGTCATGTAAAATAATTTTTACAGATTGTACTTATTCATCTTATAATGTAAGGACTGTTTTGATATTTTAAGTTTTCTTGCTGCGTCTGACAGATTGTTAGTCTCTGAAATGGCCTGCTTAATTAATGAAACTTCAAAGTCCTTCAACGCCGTATCTAACGAGAACCCCTCACAATCTAAATCAAACTCACTTCTCATGTTAGAATTGTTATCCTTTGAGTTCATTGCATTTTTTAAGGAATTATTTAAATATTCAGGAAGATTGCTCTTTTGAATGAAACCCGAGGCAGTTACATTAAATGCCCCCTCGATAATATTCTTCAACTCACGCACGTTTCCGGGCCAGGAGTACTCCCTAAATAATGCTTCGACTTCTTCCTCTATCCCAAGGATTCTACGATTCATTTTTTTATTGTACTCTTGGATAAAATGATTTACAAGAAAGAATAAATCATTCGTCCTCTCCCTTAGCGGAGGAAGCGTTAACTGTACTACACTAAGTCTGTAAAATAAGTCTTCACGCAATTTGCCCTCTTGGATACATTCTAAAGGTGGCTGATTTATAGCTGATACTATTTTCACATCGATCGGGATGGGCTGTAATCCGCCTATCCTTGTGATTTTCTTTTCTTCAATTGCCTTCAGAATCTTTGCTTGCACACTCACTTCCATCGAGTTTATTTCGTCTAAAAGTAAGGTTCCACCACTAGCTAGCTCAAATAAGCCTGGTCTATTTTCTGCGCCTGTATAGCTTCCTTTAACTGTACCAAATAAGATACTTTCTAGAAGATTGGCTGGTATAGATGCGCAATTCTGAGAAATAAAACGCCTGTTAGCTCTTCCACTGCTTGTATGAATGGACTGTGCAACAAGTTCCTTACCTGTTCCAGTTTCTCCATAGATGAGAACAGATGAATCTGTATCTGCAACCATCTTGATTTTTTCTTTGATCAACTCCATTGCCTGAGAACTAGTTATTATGTCATCAAGAGTATAAAGATCTTGCTCTGCGTTTTTCTCCTTAAACTCAAGTGTAATATTCTGTCGCTCAAAACTTGACTCTACATACCTTGAAACATCTACAGCACCTACTATTTTATTTCCGTCCATAATAGGCATTGTAGTATTTACTGCGCGAATGTTCTCGCCTTTAAAAGTGGAAAGCACCTGAAATTCATTTGTAATAGGTTTACCTGTTCGTAAAACTCTAAGGAGGCTACTAGATTCCTCTGTTAGTCCCGGATAGATATCCAAAATATATTTCCCTATTACATCCTTTTCCTTCAAGTTGTTGACGTCTGGTCGGTAATTAACGTAAAACTCTACTATCCCTTTAGCGTCAACAACCATAACGCCATCTAAGTAATTATATATATTCAGAATTTGTTCTACATATCTTCTAAGCATACTTCACTACTCCATAAATATTGATTCTAGCATTGGCATTAGCAAATCTCATCAGTCACAGCTATCTAAACTAACCAATTCTTTATTACACTATAATATACCACGAATTCGTGACCATTAAAAGGATATTGACTATGGAATTCATATAATGGGGGATGCTAGAAATTCTCCTGTATCAAATCTAGCTTTATCAGTATTTAAATCGATTATGTGTTTCTTCTATGTTTTGGTTTGAATACGAGGTTTACCACTTTCACCTTTATGGTTGGTGGGATGTGGGTAGCTGGTTGTAATAAAATGTTAATTACATCTTCACTTTATGTACTTAGGGCAGCTCCCTTGGTACCAGGTCACCAAAATCCGCCAAATGTCCCAGAAGTGATAGATTTAGAGAATTCTCGAAGTCTGCTTGAAGACTGCTTGAGGACTACTCGACAAACTCTTCGAGATTCCTCGCAGGCATTCATTCTTTATTCACTGATTTTCCCTTATGCTTTCCTTCCAAATCTATCGTTTTACACCATTTACCCAAATTCATGTGTCAATGTGTTAACTGCTTTCCAGGGAGTTGCTCTCACCATGGCACATTCTATTTATGTAGGTGTCTTTAGGGACAAGCATGGTGCCTCTTTGCCCAGTTTTGTCTTCATTTCTCAGTGTTTTCATTCTCCAGGCGTAACATATACAAGTCCTGCCCCACATGATAGTTTATCTCTCACCTAAGGTAATGCATAACGCGAATGTTTTCCCATAGATATACATGTTTCATTCATTTTACACCTAGGTGGATCTACCGTGTTAACACATTTCCGTCTGAAATGTCCAAATGGTGTAAAACGATAGATGGGTAGTCCCGGAGCCATAAGATAACTGCCGTATTTATGACACAAAAAAACTGCAGGCGATGTTTCGCTTGCAGCAAGAATCTTCTTTTTCAAAAAATAAAAAAACCGGCTGGCGTCCATATAACGAGCAGGCTTGTCCTGTGAGTTTCACGGTTTCCTTTCTTGCGACAACGTCGCTTGGATCATGGGAAACCGTACTTTGCGGAAAGGAGAGACGTTGCCAGCAGATCTTGCAATTGTCAATCTAACCGTAAAGG
>JAUNMH010000031.1 GCA_030537495.1 Clostridia bacterium
TGACCGATGAGATAAAGCATGAATCACACAACGTGGCGAAGCCACTCTTGTTCTATGTAGGAAATATCAAGAAAGTCTGCATTTAAAAGTTCCATCGGCAAAGCCGACTTTCTTAACTTCTACGCAGTGGGTAGTCGCTGTTATAAGTGTCGTCACATACTACCATGTGAAGGCTTTCTCGTAAATTTTTCGAAGGAGGGGAATTTATGAAAAACATTAATGTCAAAAGACGTCAGGTCATGATGACTGTGCTAGCAGTGCTAATGGTTGTGGCAATGATGCCATCCATGGTATTTGCAGCAGATTTTTCAGTAGACCATGACAGAATCAGTATTGGAGCAGGGGAACCGCTAGAAATTACTTGGGCGGGCACAAACTCTGCCAATGGAACAGTAACAGCAACAAATGAAAGTTATTATCCAGGTACTTTTACGCTGTACGTTCAGAATGCAAATGGAGCTCCGGCTATTACGTCTGGAAGCGGAACAGTTACATTTGCTTATGATGCAGAAGAAAACAATAAGGCATATATTGTGAATATCAATTCTGCGGCAACTATTACAGTAAATTTAAAAAATGCTACAGCAAATTCAGGTGTGTATACCTTAACTTGCTCAGCACCACATGGAACTAAGCCAAGTGCAGCTCTGCCAACAGCGGTAAACGGATATTTACCAGTCGGACAGTTTGCAAGAGGCGAAGGATGGGGTAGCTTGTTCACAGACGGAACAAATCTTACAGGAACTACCAAGAAGTTCTTAGATGGCTATACTTCAACAGGAGTATCCCTAGGAGCTGCTGGTGGATATGTAGAGTTTGGTATGAGGGTGAATAATGATCCTACTAATCCTTACGGAGTAGACTTTATTGTCTACGGTAACGCATTTAAAGGTAATCCAGAGGCGGCATCAGTAAAAGTATACGGCTTCAAGCATAGTGGTAATACTGGCGGAAAATGGTATGAACTTGCAGGTTCATTATACTACGATAACATTACTCAGAGAAACAAGGATGTGTCATATAAGAAAATTAGCACAGGAGATAAAGCAGGAATCTATTATCAGATGACAAATCACGGCGGCAATCTTGATGCAAATAAGTGGACAAAATTTAACACGAACACATCAATCGCATGGTGGCCGGAAGACAGTGAAGGATACAATAGCGTCTGGGGTTCAGTACCTGATGTTGTTAAAACAGATAACATTATCACTTACAAAAATATTAGTCTAGTAAAGGACACAGATACAACAGGTGATTATCAGTTCGGATATGCAGATGTACATATAAATGGTTCAGATTACGGAACTGCTATTAACCCATATGATGCAAAAGAAGATTCAAAGGGAGGAGATGGATTCGATTTAGCATGGGCTGTAGATGAAAACGGAAACCCTGTAGTATTAGATCATATTACAAAAGTTAGAGTTTATACATCAGCTGCTATGAAAGCAGATGGTAGTGGATTATTTACAACCCCATCTATTTTCGGTGAAACATCTGCTGAAGTTTGTGGAATCTACGGCGTAAACGGAATTGGAGATGGAGATACAACATTAAATCCAACTATTACGTGTGGAAACACAACACTGACAACTACTAATAAGGGTATCGTTGAACACAGAGTAAATGCTGGAACTTATGCTATTACAGTATCGAATGGTGGAAGTAATACATACATTAATAGTGCCAAGTCGATGAGCAACAACGTTACTGTTGCAGTGGGAGAAACAAAACTTGTTCGTGTTATATCACAAGAAGGTAGCGCATCTCCATATCTGACAATAATAAAAATTATAGGACAATAATTTTATGTAGTTAACTTATGAAAGTGGTGAAAAAATGACTATTAAAAAAGAATACAATAGAATCATATCTATGCTACTGAGCTTAATTCTTGTGCTTTCTAGTTTCACATCTTTTTCCTATGCTAAAGATACTCAAAGCATAACCTTACCTTTTGAGAAAATTTTGAATGGCAATGACGAGCTAAAGGCAACTTATCTAGGTGAAAAAACCTCCGGTACTAGTAAAGCGCAAGTGCTGTTGGCAAAGAGTGTAAAGGATATAGATGATTTCAAGATGATTATGGAAAAAAGCTGTTATGCAGTAACTGACATAACACAAGAGAAGCTAGTGATTGATCCAAGTCAATTCTATGATCCTTATGATTTACCTGAAGATGTTCGTAATAACCCAGGAGGCAGCTTTGATGAAGCTACAAAGACGTGGCATCTAACATTACTAAAGGAACGGTGTAAAATAGATAATATCAATTCATTTGAATTTAAGCAAATGAAACAATTCCTAGGAAGTAATTATCATGAAGAAAGCACTTACTATGGAGTGTTTATTCCTTACCTTGAAGAAAACAAAGAGGTTTTCTATTATCTTTATATTGAGGTAGGAGAAGATGCTGGCACTGTGTCAAAAGTGCATGAACCAACTTCAAGTCATCCAGATGGAACATACTCGAATCCAATTGACGTTACTTTAAAAACAAATACTGAGGGTGCTACTATCTTGTATACATTAAATGACACTGAACCAACGATTAATTCGATGAAGTATACGAACCCTATTCATTTATCCAAAGACACGACTTTGCGAGCAATTGCAGTTAAGGATGGATTGGCAAACAGTGCAGAATTAAAAGTAACCTTTTCTTTTGCTACACAGGGTGATACTCCGAAACTTGAAAACGGAGTTTACCAGATTGAAACTGCAGCACAGCTAGTTGGATTTCAAGAAATTGTATCACGGGCAAGTAATAGCACAGAAACAAGAGCAGGCATTAAAGCGAAGCTTGTAAACGACATAGACATGAAAAATGTCTATCTGAACAAAGGATGGAGCTCTTTTTATGGCGATTTTGACGGAAATGGAAAAAAGCTGTTCCATATGGATATCTCTTCCGGTACAAAGCTGTTTACACAAAACTACGGTATAGTTAGAAATCTTGGCTTTGAAACGACAGATACTAAGATTATGTCATCGCAATGCTGTGCTGTTTGCGTGTATAACAATGGTACAATTGAAAACTGCTACATTAAGGGAAATCTTAATATCGAAATGGGAACGACCGGAGGCAGTATCGGAGGTCTTACAGCTATCAACGAATCCACCGGTAAGATTCTCAATTCCCATCATGAGGGAGAGATTATTGTAACGAGAGGTAATAGCATCGGTGGACTTTGCGCTTATAATGGCGGATTGATAGACAAGTGCTGGCATAAAGGCAATATTACAGTGTCAAACCTTGAGAAGTTAGAATCTACCGAGATTGGAGGACTTGCAGGAAACAATTTCAGTACTAGCAAAAGAGACCTTGGAACGATTCAAAACAGCTACAGTATCGCTTTGCTGCATAATACCGGCTATTGGGGATTTGATATGTACACTGGCGCACAGTATTACGGTAACTGGGCAGGAGCGGCAATTTTTTCACTCGTGGGGAATAATAACCGAAACAGTTCAAGCGATAGCGAGCAATTAGGAACGGTTACTGACAGCTATTATCTTGATTATATTCCTACGGTAGCTAATCAGCAAAATCTTGTTAAAGTAGACTTATCTAGGGTCTATCGTGCATATGCAGGCAAATCAACTGTTGCAGGATGGGAATGTGAGGGTGTATCACCGTTCGTCAAAGGAAATGAGTATTATGCATATTACGATACAGAAAATGACCATTTTATTGTGGTTGGGTATAGCGATACTCCAAGTTCTCCAGATGGAGTGATTAATGCAAAGAAGCCATCAGAAACAAAAGCCACATGTAGTTTGGTCGGTCCGCAGGAAACTCCGACAAAAGACTTTTATCTTGTCACAGTACCGAAAGGAACAAAGAACGTAACATTCCAGAACACCACGCGTGTAGTAGACTACACTATGGGTATGAACAATACATTCTTTGAAGCCTATAATGTATATGCGCACAGTTCTTATCAGAATAGGACAATGCTTTCTGGAACGCCTGTGACATATGAAAATGTAAACGAAGCTTTGGAGAAAGCAAAGGCATCCTTGAGCGAAGAGGGGTACAAAGCAATTGAACCTGCCTTCTCTGTTATGAGAAATGATATTCCTAAGAAGGAAGATACTAGCGATAAAATTAACGTATCCTTTAGAATAGTTGGAGCAACTAAGTCAGCATCTGGTGAATATGATGCAAAAACAAATAAAGATTCTCAGTATGTGACTTGGCTTGCAACTCGTAGCTATTCGCTGGAAAAAGGAAGCACAGTTAATGACTTGCTAGAGACAGCGGCCAAGAATTCGGGTATGAAAACCATAGGAGCGGAAAACGGATATGTATCTGCAGTTTACGCACCTAGCATTCTTGGGAATTATTATCTCGGAGAGTTTACTAACGGAAAATATTCAGGCTGGATGTATACCGTTAACGGAAAGCATCCAAGTATTGCGCTGAATGCTTACATACTGAAGAATAGCGATACAGTTATTTGGCATTACATTAACGACTATAGATACGAATGCTCCGACTGGTTTAAGGGTGATGCAGATTATCCAAACCTTGGTGATGAGTCCACTTGGGATCCGTGGTTAAAGGTGCCTGACGTCGATCCAACGGCAGACACACCAACGACTGGCGTAGAGAAAGAAGACAAGAAAGTTACTACAGACAATAAGTCAGAAGCAACATCTTCACCTACAGAAGTAGCAGTTTCCAACAAAACCAACGCAGACGGAACCGTAGAGTCAACTGCTACAGTAACTGTTAAGAAGGAAAACCAGGAAGAAATCATCAAGCAGGCTAAGGAGAATAAATCCAAGGATATCGTTCTAAATGTTGAAGCATCTGACTCAAAGGGCGCTGATAACATCCAGTTAGAACTTCCTAAGGATATGATAAACTCAATTGTTAAGGAAACAGAAGCTACTGTAACTGTTAAGTCAGAACAGGGTGAATTAACAATTGATAAGGAAACTTTAGCTCAGATTTCTAAGGATGCTAAGGGAACAGCTATTACAGTTATTATTTCTAAGATGAAGACTGCGACTGAAGAACAGAAGAAGCTTACAGGTGAAAACACAACTGTTTACAAGTTAACTGTTAAATCAGGAAACGAAGTAATCAGCCAGTTCAATGGTAAGATTACTGTTAAGCTTCCAATTCCTGCAGCACTTCTAGATAAGACTGTTGCAGCAGTTCACTTCGATAGTGCAGACAAATTCACTGTAATGGATGGTAAGCGTGTAACAGAAGCTAAGAAGGATTACTACGTTTTCGATACTACACACTTCAGCGAATTCGGACTAGTTGACGCTAAGGAAGCTGGAATTGCAACAGATGACAGCAAGGATGATACAGACAAACTTGATAATGCTGCAAAGGTAAAGAAAGCTAAGAAGATTACTTCTAAGATGAAGCTTACAACAGTTGCAACAAAGACAAAGAAGAAGACTGTAAAAGTTAACGTTAAGATGACTAAGAAGACTAAGACAGACATTAAGGCACTTAAGAAACTTGGTTACAACGTTAAGTACAGTTTCTACCGTTCAACAAAGAAGAACGGAAGCTATAAGGTAGCAGCGACTAAGAAAGCAAACACTTACACTTACGTAAAGGGTAAGAAGGCTAAGCGCTACTACTACAAGACTCAGATTCGCGTATATGACAAGAAGGGTAAGTTAATCACAAAGACTACTCTTAAGAATAGCAAGTACGCAAGCAGAGTTTGGGCAAAATAAATAAATATATATAATAGGAGGGTTCAGATGGACCCTCCTATTTGCATAGATACAAATTTACAAACAAAGGCAAATTTGATGGGTATCCAAACTTTTTGGTGGTTTCTCCAAACTTCCTGGTGGGATGTGTTGGTGGGCTCTTCCGAAACTCCAAACTTCATGGTGGAGCAGTTTGGTTGGCTCAAAAAATCGAAAATGTTT
>JAUNMH010000032.1 GCA_030537495.1 Clostridia bacterium
TGTTTTTAATTTGGATTTTATTTTTGTTTTTATGAACTTTATTAGTTAGTGGAAACCTCTTCTGCGATATCGCCTGCGATACCGCCTGCATTGCTCTAACAACATGAAAGGACTGTAGCCCCATAGTGTGGAAAACACCAAAAGACCACAGTCCGTATTTACTGTGAATTATTCATTAAGTGGTTAAACATGTGCTCGCCGACACACTAACCTTGAACTTCATGCATGTTTCCTGACTCAGACCTCAACGCTTCATCCAGTCTTCCCAAGCGGCTAGCTCAGTGACATATTCGAACAAAACTCCGTCAATACAGTGGCGGGACCGTGCAGGACTCTAACCTGCTTCCATCTTAGCTTCAATCTCGTCCATTCGCAAAACCCGATAGGCTTAATATCCGGTTGCTACGCAATGGCGGGAAAGAAGAACACGAATTTCTTTTGTTTATTTCCAGAATCTACTATATCATAGGATATTTACTTTTTCAAGGGGGAGTTTACAAACACTTTAATTCCATTTACAAACTCTTTACTGAAGAATGGTTTCGGCTTTTACATTCATTACGTATCCTATACCTGTACTCGAAAGAAGGAAAAAATACAAACGAAAGATGAGGAAAAAGGAAATGAAAAAGAAATTATTTGCATTAGCAATGGTTGCATGCCTTGCAGTTGTATGCCTGGCAGGATGCGGCTCCAAAACAGAAGATGAAGTAGCTGGCACAGTTTCAACAGATGGGTCAACTTCAATGGAAAAAGTTATCGGTTCACTTGGCGAAGTTTTTCAGGCGGAAAACGAGTCAATAGATTTCACATATAATCCAACAGGAAGCGGAAGCGGAATTTCAGCAATTGAAAAGGGAACCTGCGATATTGGGCTTTCCAGCAGAAGCCTGAAGGATGAAGAAAAGGAACAGGGATTAGAGGAAACCGTTCTTGCATACGACGGAATTGCAGTAATCGTAAACGCAGACAATAAGGTAGAAGACCTTACAATTGATCAGATTGCTGATATCTATACAGGAAAAATCAAGAACTGGAAGGAAGTTGGTGGCGTAGATGCAGAAATCGTAGTAATCGGACGTGAAGCCGGAAGTGGAACAAGAGATGGCTTCGAGTCTATCACTGGAACAGAAGAAACGTGCAAGCTTCGTCAGGAGCTGACATCAACAGGTGACGTAATCGCAACAGTTAAGAGCAACGAAAACGCAATCGGTTACGCATCCCTCGCATCAGTTGACGACACAGTTAAGGCACTTACAGTTGGTGGGGTTAAGCCAAGCGCTGACACAGTTCTAGATGGTACATACAAGATTCAGAGACCTTTCGTTCTAGTAACTAAGGAGGGATCAAAACTATCAGATGCAGCTCAGGCATTCTTTGATTATGCAATGTCTGATGATGCAAAGCCAGTTATTGAAAAAGCAGGCGTGGTTCCTGCAAGCAAGTAAGGGATTTAAAGGATAGTCAAGGGCCGGGGTTTGGGGCCGCGCGGGGAGCGCTGGCCCAAAGCCCGGCTGCATTTAAGGAATGATTTTATGTATAAGGTAATAGATAGAATAATGCAGGGAGTTTTCCTGTTTTGTGGGCTTGTTACGGTAGCCTGCGTACTGGTGATAACGGTTTATTTGGTTGTATCAGGACTTCCGGCAATTGGTGAAATAGGGATTATAAAGTTTCTTTTCGGAAAGGTTTGGGCTTCTACGGCCAGCAATCCCACTTATGGGATTCTGCCTTTCATATTAACAAGTATATATGGTACTTTTGGCGCAATTATTTTGGGAGTGCCAATTGGGTTCTTTACAGCTGTTTATCTTTCTAAGGTAGCGCCTCTGGCTGTAAAGAAGTCTGTTGGTTTTGTTGTATCTCTTTTGGCATCGATTCCATCGGTAGTGTACGGCCTTGTGGGCATGTTGGTTTTGGTGCCTGCTATTAGAAAAGCCTTTAATTTGGCGGACGGTGCGACTTTGTTCGCGGCGATCGTTGTTCTTGCAATAATGATTCTGCCGTCTATTATAAATGTGTCAATGACTTCACTGGACGCGGTTCCAAGAAAGTATGAGGAGGGCTCGCTGGCTCTTGGCGCAACGGAGCTAGAAACCTACCTAAGGGTTTCTGTTCCTGCTGCTAGGTCAGGCATCGTGGCTTCCATTGTCCTTGGACCTGGCCGAGCTATTGGCGAGGCCATGGCGGTTATGATGGTATCAGGCAACGTTCCGAATATGCCTGAATTGTTTGGATCTGTTAGATTCCTGACCACTGCCGTAGCTTCTGAAATGTCCTATTCATCGGGCTTACAGCAGCAGGCCTTATTCTCAATTGCTCTGGTACTCTTCGTATTCATAATGCTAATTAACATGCTTCTGAGAAAGGTGATGTCTGGAGGTGACCGTAAATGAGGAAGGCCAAGGAGAATTTATGGAAGACCATAATGCTGGCATGTACTTTAATTACTTGCGCCATTCTGATTTTTCTCATCGGGTATGTCCTGGTGCAGGGGATTAAGGGGCTTAGTGTAAATTTTCTGACAACTAGTCCAAGTTACACGACGGGCAACATCGGCATTCTGCCGGACATTATGAATACAGTCTATTTGCTTATTGTGTCTCTGTTGGTTTTAGTGCCTCTTGGGGTTGGCGCGGCTGTTTACCTTAGTGAATACGCTAGAAACCATAGAATTGTAAGGCTTATCGACAACGCGGCGGAGATTTTGTCGGGTATTCCGTCGATTATTTACGGCCTAGTTGGAATGTTGTTTTTCTGTCAATTTATGAATCTGCAGACTTCGTTGCTTGCAGGCGCCCTGACTTTGGTAATTATGAATCTTCCGACTATTATGAGGACTACTCGCGAGAGTTTGCTTTCTGTGCCTAAGGGCCTGCGTGAGGGTGCTTATGGTCTGGGTGCTTCTAAATGGAGGGTTGTGAGGACTATTGTGGTGCCGGAATGTCTGGACGGCATCATTACCGGCTGCATTCTATCGGCGGGAAGAATTCTTGGGGAATCGGCAGCGCTTCTGTTCACTGCTGGTTTTGCTCACACGCTTCACGGCTTTGCAGACGGCGTAATGAGTTCGGGCGCAACGCTTACTGTTGCTCTTTATGTTTACGCCAAGGAGCAGGGCGAGTTCCAGGTGGCCTTCTCTATTGCAGTGATTTTGCTGGTTCTGGCTGTTTTGGTAAATCTCAGCGCGGAGCTCGTAAGGAAGCACTTCAAAGGTGAGCGTAATGTATAGGCGGATGTTTAGGGATCAAAACTAACACAGTTGAGGGGAAAATGTATGAGTAAGTTTGAAATTGAAAATCTGAATTTATATTATGGTGATTTTCATGCGCTAAAGGGCATCGATATGAAGATTCCTGAGCATGAGGTCACTGCTTTTATCGGACCTAGCGGATGTGGTAAGTCTACTTTTCTGAAATCCTTAAACCGCATGAATGACTTGGTTGAGGGTTGCAGAATTGAGGGCTTGGTTCAGCTGGACGGTGTGGACATCTATAGCAAAATTGATGTCAGCGAACTTAGAAAGAAGGTAGGCATGGTTTTCCAAAGTCCGAATCCTTTTCCTATGAGCATTTATGACAATATCGCTTATGGCCCTAGAACTCATGGAATCAGGGATAAGAGGGCTCTTGATGGAATCGTTGAGCGTTCCTTGAGGCAGGCGGCTATTTGGGATGAGTGTAAGGACAGGCTGAAGAAAAACGCTCTCGGGATGAGTGGTGGTCAGCAGCAGAGGCTTTGTATTGCAAGGGCCTTAGCCGTTGAACCTGAGGTTATTCTTATGGACGAGCCTACTAGTGCTCTTGACCCAATCTCTACTTCAAAAATTGAGGACCTAGTCGCTGACCTAAAGGAGAATTACACTATTGTCATGGTTACTCACAACATGCAGCAGGCGGCACGAATTTCTGACAACACTGCGTTTTTCTTGCTAGGCGACATGGTGGAGATTGACAAAACTGACAAGATTTTCGCTAGTCCTTCGGACAAGCGAACAGAGGATTATATTACAGGAAGATTCGGTTAAGGCTTAGGGCCCAGTCCCTAGGCTGTCCCCAGCCGATGATTAAAGGAGATATGCTATGGCAAGATTAAATTATGATATGCAGCTTAAGGAGCTTAAGGTTCAAATGATGCTTCTTGGCACTACCATTGAAGATGTTATCAGAAATACTATTGCGGCCTTGGTCAATCAGGACACTGAAAAGGCGGCTGCCATTGCAGCTGGCGACGGCAAGGTTAATGAACAGGTTCGAATTTTGGAGCAGCAGTGTTACACTTTGCTTTTACGACAGCAGCCTATTGCCGGCGACCTTAGAACTGTTTCGGCGGCACTTAAGATGCTCACTGACATGGAACGTATCGGCGATAATGGTGCTGACATTTCTGAGTTTACTTTGCTTATGAGTGGCAAGCCTTACCCACCTGAAATAAAGCTAGTTGAGGAGATGTCTAAGGAAACTTCTGTTATGGTCATGGAGGCTGTGGACGCCTTCGCTGCCAAGGATGCAGAGAGGGCTCAGGCTGTCATTGATCACGACGATGTAGTGGATGATATTTTTCTCAAAATCAAGGACTCCATCGCTGAGTCTATTAAGTGTGGTGGCTCGGATGCCTTGCAGGAGCTTGACTTGCTCATGGTGGCTAAGTACCTGGAGCGTATCGGCGACCACGCTACGAATATAGCCGAGTGGGTTTTGTTCTCCATTAGCGGCGACTTCGAAGAGGTTAAGTAAGGGCATATGCTTTAGCGCAGGGCATATGCGAAGCGTATGCCAGGGCGTATGCT
>JAUNMH010000017.1 GCA_030537495.1 Clostridia bacterium
AACGGCGGTTTCCTCAGACAGGAATGATGGTGTCACACAAGCAGGATTCTTCATTAAGGAAGCTGTAGCTGCATACAACGAAGCTGTTGATGCTGCAACAACTGAAAAAGACATGACTGATGCTGCAAAGGCATTACACAAGGCATTAAGTAAGATTGACAATGCTACTGCAGTATTAAACACTTACAAGAGTGGCGGAGCTTTAAACACTACTGCTACTGCTGAATTCACTAAGCTAAATGCTTACGCTAATGCTCTTGACAAGGCTCAGGGCGCAGCAGATCCACTTGTATTTGATATCACTGATATCAAGGCTACTATGGATACAACTGGCGTAAAGGGAACTCTAGTTAAGTTCTACATTGATAACAATGCAAGAACTAAGGCAGAAGTTGTTGCATTATACAATGCTGCAAAAGCTGTACTAGACGGAGCAAAGACTACTAGCGTTTGCAAGAACGAAGCTGCTGCTGTAGTATCTCAGGTTGCTGCTCTTCCAGCAAAAGCCACTATCACAACAAGTGATAAGGATGCTATCGCTGCTGCATACAAAGCATATGATGGTTTAAAGGCTCAGTTCAAAGTTTATGTTACAAACAAGAGCACTCTAGATGCTGCTGTTGCAGCAGTTAAGAAGGCTGAATCTGATTCAATCTTCAAGGCATACAAGGTTTTACCTGCAAAATCAGCATTAACTGTTGCTGATAAGGATGCTGTAAAGGCAGTAGCAGATGCAATTAAGGCATATAACAAAACAGAAATGTACGGTGCTACTAAATTTGATGCATCAACTACAACAGCTGTTGTAGGTCTATTAGCAAAGATTAAGGAATTAGAACTTGATGCTGTTAAGGTTGCGGTTAAGGCAATCCCTGCAACAAAAGACATCAAGCTTGCTGATAAGGAAGTAATCGAAGCAGCAAGAAAGGCTCTAGATGCTTATGTAGATGCTTATGCGGACGAATTAACATCAGAAGATGTAAGTGCTATTAACGCTGCTGAAAAGACAGTGGCTGCTGCAGAATCAACATTAGCACCATTAGTAGAAGCTGCTAAGTGGACTGACAAGGACGTTAAGGCTAACCTTCTTGACATGAACAGAAAGGTAACTATCTGGAGAACTTCAAAGAAGAGCATCAGAGTTACTGCTGTAGGTTCTGTTTCCGAAATTAAGGAAAACGGATACACAGTTAAGTACACATTCTACAAGAAGGCTCCTGGTGCTAAGGCATTCAAGGCAGTTAAGACTACTACAAGCAACAAGTTCGTTTACAAGAACCTGAAGAAGGGAACAAACAAGTTCCAGGTTAAGGTTTCTGTATACAACGCTGAAGGTAAGTTAGTAGCTTCAAAGACTACTTTCTATAAGGCTGCAAAGGTTAAATAGTCATGGACTATTATTTGAAAGCTTAACAACTTAAAATAAGATTTAAGACCAGGCCTCATGGCCTGGTCTTAGTTGTAATGCTGTTGGGAATTGCGGTACCTGATGATATTCAGTTCTTCAGCAAATCATACAGAGTTGCCTCGTTTTTCTTTTTCTTGTGAACGCGATTATACTTCTTTATGCATTCGACAAGGAATTCTGGATTCTCGAAGTACTCTGTTATGAACTTAGGAGACTTCACATTTTTTAAGTTAAGTACGCTTTTGCAATAGTCACTCGGTTTTTTATAGTTCGACTTACAAAAGTCGTCATATTTGTTTTGACCGACTATAATCAGCATCTCTATTTCAGGAGATGTAATTACATTTATCACCTCTACCTGGCAGGTATATACATTGCTAAGCTTGAATTTCTCGCTTCTAGAATCAATTATCCTTAGAATAATAATTCCTTGATCATATTCTGCTCTCAAGTAGCGACGTTCAAACTCTTTCACAGACGTTCTAGGAAGGACACTTTCATCTATCAGCTGTTCTCGATCAAATATCAAAAGTTGATTATCCAGTAAAATATTCATAATTGTAGTTTCCGCTCCGCCCTCACAGATACATGCGATAATACTCGACTTTGGAATATTAATTGCCATTTACTCCTCCAGACTTCTTTTAATGCTCTTTTGCAATGCAACCAATGACGAATATTTCGGTGCAGTACCACCGAGGAAATTACTCTGATATACCTCACTCTTCTTGAAATCATTTCGGTTTAGAAGAGAGTTCAGATTATCAACCGTCAGACCATGCTCATTTCTTGTGATAAAAACAGAATCATTCCTGTCAAGCTCATCTAATAGCTCAGGGTAATGGGTTGAAAATACAACTACAGCACCCTTCTTATTAATCCTCTTATTCATAAACAGCCTTAATAAAGAAGCTACCAACTCTCTGTTAAAATGATTTTCTATTTCATCAATAATTAAATAACCGCCATTTCTCAAAACTCTCGCAGCGTCAGAAAATACTCTCACACCTTTTACCGTGCCTGAAGACAAATATGCGTTAAGCTCCGAGGGATTAAGTAACACTAGTTCCTGTCGATCATAGAACTTTAACCTTGTAATTAGCTTGTCATTAACGTTCTCGACAGTAATGTATTCTATTGTTGGATCAAGCAACGATATTATTTCACCTGGAACCGTACCACCTTCTGGCAAGAAAAGATTAAATTCTGTAAACATCGCTAAGTCCATAAACATTTCCTTGCTCTTTAGTTGCTTATTAAGCGCAATCATAATACTTACATCATCCGGCAGATATTCGTCAGTATTATCGCGAACTCTTACAGGCGATAGTCCTTCAAATTCAAAGATATTGGTCTTATTCACCTTGGTAGTAGCCGTCTTCATCCACAGACTCTCCGACAGAATACTTATTTTATTTTTCCCGTTCAAATCCTTGGTTCGCACCATTTCACTCATAAGGTGATATATTTTGCCATCAGCGAAGAAATCAACGTCGAACACTGTTTTGATGTTCTCTCCAAGAATCGAGGGAACGTATTCTGCAGACAATGGTGTCGCACCCAGCAAGCTCCCCGCAAAAGAGATGACGTTTAGGGCGGTCGTTTTCCCCGACGCGTTGATTCCAACAAAACCTTCAGCGGTATTAACATAAATATTCCCAAACAAATTATAAACAGAATCTTCGTGACTCCTCTGGACCCTCTGCACTGCCAAAAAAGAAATGTCAAAAGTATCCTTGTATAAAGGGAGTCCGTCGACTTTAATTCTTAATATTCTCATTGTGCTCCTCCATAAAAACGCATTATGCGTCGTTACCAAACTCCAAGTATATGTTAACATATACTTGGAGTTATTTCAACGAAATTTTCGTTTTTATGTGTCATTACAAGCCTGTTTACCCAAGTTCATTGTGAACTATATTTTTCATTTGTAGATTTGTGTGCCCACGCACAGAGAAAACAAATACTACAGAAAATAAGAACTTATTAAAAGGGAGGAAATTCGAAATGAAGAAATTCTTATCAATGCTATTAGCGTTGACTGTTGTCTTCACTTACACTTTCGGTGCTGCTGGAAGCGTATTTGCGGCTACATATTCTCTTGAAGATTATAGTAACGCATTGCAGAATGAAAAGACTGCACAGTTAGGATATCTATCAAGTGCAAAGGCTCAGGCTATTAGCAAAGTTACATTTGACAAGTACGGCTTTGATACTTTCAAGTACTCAAAAGCTGCATACGAAGCTGCTGCTGACGCAGTAATTGCAGATTTATCTAAATCAATAGATGCTGCAATTAAAACATATTTAGAAGGAAAGAGCTTCCCAATGGGAACACCTGCTGAATTAGATACAGTTCGTGACGTAACTACTAAGGTAGGAACAGGTACCACTGTTGATGCTACTACTGCTGCTGGCATGAAGGCATTAATTGATGCAAAAGAGAATACCGACAAAGAATTAGTATTAGCTGTTGCGCAGGCTCCTTTAACAAAGAAGTTTGTTGAAGATAAGCTTGCTGCTGTAGATCTTTCAAAGTACAACTCAACTGATAAAGACTATACTATCGATGCAGTTAAGGTAACTGCTGCAGAAAAGGTTCAGTCATTAATCGATGGAGTTAAGGATGCTATCGCTAATGAAGAATCAAGTGCTGCTAAGAAGACTGCTGCTAATAAAGTTAACGATTATTATGCACTTTACTTCGGCGGAACTTTAGACAGTGCTACTTCAGCAATCACAGGCTTCAAGGCAGACTTAGCTGGCATTAATACTCTAGAAGATGAAGCTGCTGCTGGCGTAGAAAACACTAAGACAGTTGAAGGTGCTGCTAAGGCATTCGTAGGATACGCTCTAAATAAAACTAACGGCGTTTACCCTCTAGAAGAAGTTGTAAAGGGAACTGAACTTTACGATTTATCTGCAAAAGTTGCTGGAGATTACAAAGCATTCTACGAAGCTGCATTCGGATCAAAGAAAGCTACAGTATTTGGCGTAGAAGTTGGTAACATCAAAAAGGTTACTAAGGCTGAATTAACAGCTATCAACGAAGCTTTATACAAGGCAATCATTGCTTCCGAAGATGTTCTTAAGAACACGGGATTAAAGGCAACTGAAATCGTTGCATTATATAATGATAAGGCTACTTGCCTAACAACTATCAACAACGCAATGAACGTTGCTGAAAAGTACGGTGATGTTGAAAAGTATGCTGCTTCCCTTAAGGGCGCATATGACTATGGCATCAAGAGATATGATGATGCTAAGGTAGATGCTGCATTAGCTACAGCTAAGAAATTAGTATATGCTGACGTTAAGGCATCAAAACTTGATAAGGCTGAAACATATCTTGTTAAAGCAATCGCTGCTAACGAAGGTGTTGCAGAAAGCGACGCACTAAAGGCTATCGAACTTGCAAACTTCGATGCTCAGAAATTTGCAAATGCAAAGGCTGACGCAAAAGCTAAGATGTACAAAAAAGACGGTAGAGTTCAGACTAAGGTATTATACGGCGAAGACAAAACTCCAGAAGCTGACTTCGTTTACCTACAGGGAACATATGATGATTCTCAGAGAGCAGAATGGACTAAGATCGCAACTAAGGCTGTAAAGGCTATCAACGCTGCTCAGAACTATGCTGCAATTGATACTGCATTAGAAGCTGCTAAGGCTGACTTCAGCAAGCTAATGCTAAAAGACGATGCAACTAAGGTTAAAGATGCAAGAACTGCTTACAAGGCTGCTTTAGCTAAGTACAAAGATACTGCTTGGGCACTTGTTGATAGTACTAAGTATGAAGAATCAACATTCAATGCAGCTGTAACTGCAGGTCAGGCTGTTATTGATAAAGCAAACACAGTTGATGATGTAAAGGCTGCTTACGAAAAGGCTAAGGCTATGGTAGATGCTTCTAAGTCAAAGGCTGAATTAGCTGCTGCTAAGGCTGAAATCGAAGCAAAGATTAACGCTCTTCCAGTAAACGCTGCTCTAACTGCTGCAGACCTTGCTACAGTTAAGGCTGTTGTAGATGCTTATGCAGAATACAACGAAATTCCAGGCAGAGCTGATATCGCTACTGCAGACGTATTAAAGGCAAAATACGAAGAGGTTATCAGACTAAACGAAGAAGAAATCGCACTAGCTGCTAAGGCTCTTAACAAGAAGATGAACGCTGTAGGAACTTGGTCAGATGCTGACGTAGCTGCATACGTTGCACTAAAGGCTGAAGCTGAAGAAATCAAGGCTAAGGGTGAAGCTCTTCTTGACGAAATCGACGCTGTTAACGAAGATAAAGTATTCTCTACAGATGTTACAGGTGGAACTACATTAGGAGCTAGAACAGACTTCGAAGCAATCGTTAATGCTTTAGATGTAACAATGGATAACGGATTCTGGGACAAGGAAATTGATGTAGTTGAAACTATGCTAGTAAAGGCAGGACAGACAGCTGCAACTGAAGCTGATATGAAGGCTGCTCTAGAAGCATTCAACAAGTTAACAGATGCTCAGAAGTACGAATTAACTGCAGGTGCTCTTACAACTGTTAAGGTAATCGAAAACAGATTAGCTGAAACTAAGTACGGCGATACTGACGCTAAGGCTGACCTTCTTGACATGGCAAGAAAGATCACTGTTAAGAAAGTTACTAAGAAGAGCGTAAAGGTTACTGTAACTGGATCAGTTGCAAACATTAAGGATAACGGATACACAGTTAAGTACACATTCTACAAGAAGGCTCCTGGTGCTAAGGCATTCAAGGCAGTTAAGACTACTACAAGCAACAAGTTCGTTTACAAGAACCTGAAGAAGGGAACAAACAAGTTCCAGGTTAAGGTTTCTGTATACAACGCTGAAGGTAAGTTAGTAGCTTCAAAGACTACTTTCTACAAGGCTGTAAAGGTTAAATAGTCGCTAGATTATACTAGAACTTAACAACTCAATTTAAATAATGGAAAAGCCGGGTCGTGTGACCTGGCTTTTCCATTACTAATATTATGTTTTCTAAATGGGTGATTTATTGATTTGTTTATAATTTAATTCTGTCTGAGTCATTACCAAATTGTTTATAATCGTTGTCGGGTTCCTTATTCCAGAGCTGGTTTTTATCAAAGTTACAGTCGCTTAGGCGTTTTCCCTAGGTTTGTGCACCTAATGACATCCCATTTGAAGTCGGTTTTGGTCGCGCTGTGAGTAAGATCGTGTGCATTCTTTACGTTGCATGCTTGCACAATTGCATCCTCAAGATTGTAAACTTGTGGTATGCAGTAAACTTCTTTAACGGCAGGTAAGCTGTTCAAAAGTTTTAGATTTTTCTTTAGTACTTCTATGTGGTTCACATCGGTATCATATATTAAAATCACCGTTGTCCCATCCTTTAGAGTGCGTAATCTGCCCAGTTTGAATAGGTTTTGAACGACGTTGAAGACCTCAACCTTGCCAGACACTATGTATCTCAAATCGCTTTTTAGCGCGTTCACGAGCGCCTTTTCATCATCACCCTCTCGTAATACTGGTATATTGATTTTTTTGCCATATTGCCTCCCTCCGATGTTATATTTCCATCAAAGCATACAGACCGTCGAGTTCTGGTACTGTGCAGAATAAATCATTTTCAACTGCACATTTTACTGAATCGGTGTTTCTTTTCAAATAATCTGAGGCACTGATACATTTAATCGGTTCTTCTTCATCATAGACATTTTTCTTAAGGAAAGTAAAAGAATGCTTTGGCAACTGCATATCTAAAATATCGCTGTTATGCGTAGTAAAAAACAGCTGCTTATTGCCAGTAAGCCTATCTACCATAACCGAAAGGCACGCTTTCTCAACATCGCTGTTTACATACGAGAATAGTTCATCGCAGTAAAGCAAATCGTGTTTGTTAGATATCAATGCAGTGATGACGTATGCAATATCTAGGCCCTCTTTGGTACCGCTTGAAAGAACAGCGTTATCAAGTATCTTTCCATCTTGTATAATCACATTTCTGTTATTAAGTCTAATGGCATAGGAATTGTCGACCTCTTTAATCTTAACAATTTTCTCAATTGAAGGATCAAGAGTCTTCAAAACCTTCTCAAGTATATAAAGATAATTTTCTTCATCCTCTAAAATCGCATAAGTCTTTTC
Organism: Clostridia bacterium; assembly: GCA_030537495.1. GTDB lineage: Bacteria > Bacillota > Clostridia > Peptostreptococcales > Anaerovoracaceae > Senimuribacter. Next base: position 7,538 of record JAUNMH010000017.1, read on the forward strand.
ATCCATAGAGTCATGAGGATAAAGGAAGCCCCAGCCGTTTGTCCTTACTTCTTCATATGGTATTTCTCTTCCTTTTCCTTCGTCTAGCTTCAGCGCGCATACTTCATAATTATCCGATTTTGCAATATTGACATACTCAATCTTAACCTTAGCGTTAGAAACGTTTTCGTTATGATCTGGCCTAATGTCCAGAGAAAATCGATTTAGCAGATTATCGCTTGTAACAAAATCTATCTGCAGTTTTGCTGCATGGTCGCTATCATTAACTAAAGCCTTAAATCTACTTGTTTCGCCGTCAATAAAATAATTTGCAAAACGCATTAGTAGTAATCCTAAAGATGTTTTTCCAGTAGCATTACCTCCCATAAGAACGTTTACCTTCTTGTATCTGAAATTCTTCCTATCTTCGAGATGTTCACATTCTATTGAGGATCCAGTAATCTTTTTAGGATAAGACATGTTAATATGAAAATTCTTGAATGCAAATAAATTGTCTGCTTTTATATCCATTATAATCATGGCCAGCCTCACTTCTCTCCTTTATTAGTTCGTAATTCGCGAATTAATATCCGTACATGCATTATAACTTTTTATCGGCTAGATTTCAAACTATTTTTCTCGTCCTTTCGACGCCCGATAAAACAGAGGGGTTCAATATCATTCTCATATGCGTCTCAACCAACGTCAAAGTGTTTCAAAATGTTTCAAATTGTGTTCCAGCAGCGCTCTTTCATAAAATTTGCAATAACGTCAATGTCATCGCTTTCGTAGTATCTTACAAGTAGCATTTTAAACTCTGGTACTTCCTTTTCGGGAATCACTATGAAACCGCCCCCCATGAGAAATAAGATAGTGATTTGCAAAAAAAACAGAAGCACGTTTATTCCCGTCTAAAAATATTTGTGCTTTCATACAATAAAGTCATAACTTTATGGCTATGTTAATAGCATCGTCATCATCTTCAATTATCTGCTTGATTTTGTCTTTTACATCCAATTCATTTGGTAGCGGCGGAACGTAGGTCGAACCTCCTTGGGGAACAATATTTGCTACAATTGTACCTAAACGTTCCCCAAAATCGGAGTACATTGTGAACTTCTCTAACGACTTACTTACTACATGGGCCATATCCCTTTCTTATGCAAATTCAGACAGAAAGAAAGTTTACGCATTGCATGCATCAGATTCTGCCTGTGGCGGAAGTATATCCTCAATATAATTTTTAACCCTACAGTATATTTCGTCAAACCCTGGCTTGTTCACGTCTCCATTAAAGCGAAACTTATCATATGAGTGTTTAAGCTCACCTGTCCTATTAAGAAAACCATCAAATTCACCTAATATTCTGCCGCTATTCTCTAACGATTGCAAGATGTCTTGTGTGTTAAAATCTAAAACTTTTGACATGTAATAAAGATCAACAACATCTTTAATCCTGCGAAATACTTTGTCGGATGATACCACTGCTAGCTTATCTGCAATCATTTGTGATGGTACGATACCGCGAAATTTAACACCTGCGATTTCATAGAGTTTTGTTTCCTGCATTGGACGATTAACATCCACATCCATGGTAAAAAGTATTTCATCTGTGGAGCTGTCCGACAGTTCTAGCCCTGCGGAGCGGCCTTCGCCGTACATTCTATATAGAGACACATTTAAGTCGAGACCGCTATTTTGAATTGCAACCTGCATAGATTCAGCCATCTGCTTAGCTGTAGGTGGAGCATCTGAATACCAATTTGCATCTATATCTACAGTATGTCGAGTTTCTTCTAAATATCCAGCTTCATGTAGATATGCTTTTAAGACCATTGAGCCCTTGAAATTTACAGGTACACTGCTGTTGTAAATTGCTGTCATTACTTTATACATTAATTCTTCTTCTGCTGTGATTTTCATGTGGTTCCCCTAACTTTCATAATAGTTTACGGCTTCTTCTGCCAGTTTCTTGAATTTTTTTTGATACTCAGGTGTAACAAAAACCCCATCAAAACTTTCTCCGTTGCGATAATAATATTTGCTCAGTGCTTCCGTAATACCTTGCATGTCCAAAATAGATTCATTGGAAAAAGCGTCAAACAGCGTTCTATTAAAGTTTGTGAAAACAATTCCGTTTTTCTTTTCTGTATATTCGGAACTAATTTCGTTCCCTAGCACAACGACTCCGTTAAACCTTGCAGCAGAATCATTACCATAGATCCAAATTAAATATTCATCACTGCGTCCACCAAAATTACCTTGGCACATAAGCGCCTCATCTAAAGCAAACACAATAGGTTCACCTATACACTTGGAGACAGCCTTAAGCCAAGCTGTTGCGCCAACAAATTCACTGCGTTTCGGAAGGTTATATTTCTTGTGACTATATTTTGGTAGCTCTGTAGTTCTGCGATTTAACATATCATTCTTTATATTCTTTTCTAGCCACCTAATTATGTATTCAGGGGGTTTCCTCGTGCCAGTTTCCCAATTCTGTACGGTACGGAAGGGAATATCGTATCTCCTGGCAAATTCACTTTGAGTATCCCCCAAACTCAATCTCATTTCACGAATATTCAAAATAATCACCTCCCACCTATATAATACACCCAATGAGTGCATTAGTCAATTGTATTATAATATGACCTTGCACTTCCGGTTGTAATGATTGAAATTTCAATATTTTGTCCACTATTTCCTAAGTTCATTGTGAACTATATTTTTCATTTGTAGATTTGTGTGCCCACGCACAGAGAAAACAAATACTACAGAAAATAAGAACTTATTAAAAGGGAGGAAATTCGAAATGAAGAAATTCTTATCAATGCTTCTTGCATTGTCAGTAGTCTTCACTTACACTTTCGGTGCTGCCAGTAGCGTATTTGCTGCATCAACTAGCTACACAAAAGATGAAGCTAAAAATGTATTGCAGACTGCATACGGACAGGCAAAGGCTGAAGCATACGATGCTGACTACGATGGAACAACAGTAGGTACGAAAGACATTACTGTTTTTGAAATTGATGCTGCTAAGGTACAGAAAGGTATCACAAAGCTTTATGAAGAAGCATACAATTTAATTAATACTGGCGCTGACACAGTAACAACAATTGCTGGTGTTGCTATGACAGGAACTGAAAAGACTGATATCGCATACCTAGTTGCTTACCTTGAATCAAAAGCTACAACAGAAGAAAATGCATTAAACGAAGTTTATGCTGCTGCATTTGATGACTACAAAGCTTTCCTTACTGGACTAGTTGACAAAGTAGACGTTTCAATCTACACAACAACTAAGCAGGATACAGCATACACTGCTAAAGATGGAAAAGAATACTCTACAGCTAAGGAAGCTGCTGATGCTGACATCGCTTATGCTAAAGCAGTAATTAGCAAGGCAAAGTTCGATGCTTCAGTTGGTTCCACAGCACCAGCAAGCAACTCCGAAACATGGAAAGTTAAATCATACCAGGATTTATATGCCGCTGTATTTGGAGATGCAAAAGTAATTAGAACTGTAGAAGTAAAAGACAAGATTAGTGATGCAGTAACAGGCTTATCTTATAAGCTAGTTGCAGCTTATGCTACAGCTGCTTCCGAAGCTGGAGACGCTGCTACACTTGCTGCTGCTCAGGCTGCTGCAAAAGCTAAGCTAGCACAGGCTATCGCTAACTTCAAGGCTACTGATGATTATGTAGCTGCAGATCACGATGCAGAACTAAATGCATACGTGGAAGTTCAGAACTTTATCATTGATAACGAAACCAAAGCAAACGTTGATGCATTAACATTTACTGTTAACAAGGCTCTTGCTGATGCAACTGCGTACCAGGCTAAGTTAGCTGCAGTTAAGAACTACGCTGATGACATGGCAGCAGCAAAGGTTAAGTACACTGCAATGGGTTACACTTGGAACGATGCAAAAGCTGCTAAGGCTGAAAAAGAAGCTACTCTAGCACTTTATAAGACTGGCACTGCTATGCCTACTGTAGATAAAACTTATTTGACAACTACAAAGGGAATCGTAAGCTCTGACTTAACTGCAAGTGCTAAGGCTGCAGCTAAGATTGACTACTCAGATGTAGTTGCTAAGGTTGATAATACAGTTGCAACAGGCGCAAAAGTATATCAGCTACCAGTAGAAGTTAAATATACAAAGGCATCAAAAACTGGCGCTATTGATAGAACAAAATCAGGCGAAAAGTATTTTGAAGCACAGTGGACAAAGGTAAAGGCTGCTGTTGATACATATAATGCTGCTGTAGCTGCATCAGTTACAAGCAAAGATATCGAAGCTGCAACTAATGCTCTAGCTGCTGCAATCGACGAAATTAAGACTGCAAGCACAGTATACACTGCAGTATCAGCTGCATCTCAGGCTAACTTAAACGCATATGCTAAATTAGCATTTAACCAGGCTAAGGCTGCAGATTCTACTTTAATTAACATCTATGTTACATTTACAACAGTTGATGAAGCAGTTAATGATACAACTACTCTTGATACTACAAGTGTAAACCTTTGGTACATCGCTAAGGGTGCTGAAACAAAGAAAGAAGCTGAAGCTATGTACAAAGATGCTTGTGCTGTAATCGATGGGTACAAGACTCTTACTACATTGAAGGCTGACGCTGCTGCAGTTACAGCTAAGATTGCTGCTCTTCCAGCTGCAAAGAATGTTGTATTAGGCGACAAGGCTGCAATCGTAGACGCATTCGATGCATACGATGCTTTAGGAACAACAGCTAAGAGCTATGTAACTAACAAAGTTGTTCTAGACGCTGCCGTTAAGGCGGTTGAACCTCTTGAAGCATATGATGTTAAGGCAAAAGCAGTTGCACTTCCTAACACTGCATTCGTAACAGTTGCAGATAAGGAAGCTGTTAAGGCTGCAAAGGCTGCGTACAAAGCATATGCTGGCACAGATGCTTATGCAACAAAATCATTAAATCGTGCTCCATATGACTATGACACTGCTTTAGGAAATATTAAGAATCTAGAAGTAAAGGCTATCAAAGCTGACTACAATACATTAGATGCTAAATATGCTTCTAATACATTAAAGGCTGAAGATAAGGCTGCTGTAGAAAAGCTTCAGAAGGCAGTTGCTGACTTCATCGATGAATATGGTGTAACACCTGACGCAACAGTTGAAGAAGGAATCGCTAAAATTGCTGATGCAGTTGCTAAGTTAGTAGAAGCTGAAAAGTGGACTGACAAGGACGTTAAGGCTAACCTTCTTGACATGAACAGAAAGGTAACTATCTGGAGAACTTCAAAGAAGAGCATCAGAGTTACTGCTGTAGGTTCTGTTTCCGAAATTAAGGAAAACGGATACACAGTTAAGTACACATTCTACAAGAAGGCTCCTGGTGCTAAGGCATTCAAGGCAGTTAAGACTACTACAAGCAACAAGTTCGTTTACAAGAACCTGAAGAAGGGAACAAACAAGTTCCAGGTTAAGGTTTCTGTATACAACGCTGAAGGTAAGTTAGTAGCTTCAAAGACTACTTTCTACAAGGCTGTAAAGGTTAAATAGTCGCAAACGATTAATTTAAGACTTAACAACTTAAGAATTTTTTTAAGACCAGGCCTCGTGGCCTGGTCTTAATTGCTTTATTAGATTTGAAAAGATCGTTAAAGAGGAGAAACGTAAATGAACACAGCAAAGGATCATGCCGAGGAATATTACAAAGTTTTATTTGATGATAAAGCAAAGATTGACGCTTTTGATAAAATAGCCGAGGCATACTATTACGCAAATTTTGGCTCAGAAAGTAAAAGTGATTTAGAGACTCTGATGTTTTCCATTTACATCGAACAAATTTTAAAAACTAATCTGGACTCCATGGAAAAGTATAGTGATTATACCTTATCTAAGCTGCTTGGCATTACACAATCTAGGATAAGCAGTTTGAAGGAGCGAAAACAATTGCAATATCCATATGAAGATTTTGACTGGAAAAAATCATTCATGCGTATATCGAAAAATGCTATTTTCGAAAACGGAAAAATTAAGATGCAAATTCCAGATAGAAATCTTTATATAGAAATACAGAATGCTATTGAAACAGCTGGAGGATTCATTGAGGTACAATTAAATAGGAAATTGCTTCAAGTAGAACTGACATATTTCATAGATCTTATGCTTGCGCTGTCTGACGAAGCTGACCGTAAGACTATAAGACAACAATTGGCAGCACAGGCGCAAGGCAATATCAAAGATATAGACTTGCCTGAGTACGAGTCATTTGGAAAGGCTTTGAAAGGCAGGTCTCCGGAAATTATCAGTGACATCATTTCAGGCTGTGTGCCATTTTTTAAGGGACCAGTCAAATCTATTGTACAGAATATCATAGAGTGCATGAAAAGGTCGCGATAGAGATGTGTTGATTCTATGCTTTGGAAAAATTAGGAAATAGGGCTGAGAATTTTTAGCAAAGATAGCTATAATTCTCAGCTTCTTTTTTTAGTACCAAAGCAGTACTTTTATGCCCTTTTACGTGCTATGTGGATTCTCTAAATTGAGACGCTCTGACATTTCCATTTGGCGGGATGGAAACATGTGAGCATAGTGCAATGTTATATCGATTCCTTCGTGTCCTAGCCGACCGGCGATGTCTACTGCATTAAAACCCATAGAAATGAGAAGTGAGACATGGGAATGTCTCAGGTCGTGTATTCTTATCTTTTCTAGGCCTGCAGCTTCAGCGCCTCTAGCCATTTCTGCGTGCAGAAAACTTTTGGACATTGTAAAAATTCGCTTGTCGGGCTTGAGCCTGTATTTCTTACGTGAGTGGAAATATTTATCCATTTCGTCGCAGAGGAAACGAGGAATCGTAATTACGCGATTGCTTTTTTCTGTTTTTGGTGGAGTTATAAAATTTTCCTTGTCTAGGCGTTGGAAAGACTTGTTGATGGTTAGGGTTCCAGCCTCCAGGTCAAAATCCTGCTTAGTAAGGGCAAGTAGCTCCCCAATTCTGATGCCGCACCAGTAGAGAACCTCGAAGGCGTAAAAAGAGTCCTTGTTGGTTTTGATCGCCTCGGCGAAGCGTAAGTATTCATCTTTGGTCCAGACGCGCATTTCTTTGGCGTGGTCTTTGCCCATGCCGCCGGCCTTGCGGACGGGATTGGTGGGCAAGCCATAGAAGCGGACGGCGTGATTAAAAATGGCGCTGAGCTGGTTGTGGATGGTGCGCAGGTAGGTGTCGGAGTAGCCGGAGCCGTTGGGGCGCCTGCAGTTGATCATGGTGTTTTGCCATTTGATGATATCAGCGGGCTCGATGTCTGACATTGGGCGTGGGCCGAAGTATGGTAAAATCTTTTGCCGGATGACGTGTTCTTTGGTAATCCAGGTGTTGTAGCGGAGTCTTGGCTTCATATCGGCGGTGTAAACTTCCACGAATTCGGCGAAGGACATGTTCATGGAGCCGGAATTTTTGTTGAGGAAGCTTCGTTCCCACTCTAGGGCCTCGTGGCGAGAGGGGAATCCTGTTTTCTTCTTTTTTGTGTTTTTACCATTGATGTCGCGATAATAAAATGAGACATACCAAGTACCTTTGTCGGTTTTGTATGCGGGCATAATATGCACCTCCTGTTTTTGATTTTGTTTGTGCTTTGAATTATACCACTTTGTTTTTTTATGAAAATCGTGACATATTTGGAGGTGAAAGTACTGATTTGGTACTAAAAAAGGCAAGCCTGCTACATGAAGCGGACTTGCCCTTTATTTGAATCGTATTTCTCTTTATTATTTTTCTTTATAATTCTTCAGAACAAGTCTCTTGTACTTGCTTGAGTATGTCCAAACTTTTGAGGAAAGTGTGGAACAGCTCTTTGAGTTAATTGATGAAACCTTTTTTGCTGTAGCAAGCCATGGCTTCCAGTCGTAGTTTGCACCGCCATATGGTTTGCCGGAGGTCTTGTAGTAGTTGTTGAAGATGTTTCTCTTCATTACATCGTAACCACCACTGTAGTAGCCGATTAGCTGACCCCTGAACAGATTTCTGTTTGAGCTGCCGGTGACTTTGCCTGTTGAATAATTGTTTTTCACGTAGCCGCCAAGAACATCAGCTTCAGCAGCTAAACCGCCTTCGAAACCAGTTCCCTTGTGGCTAACTGCTCCTGTGTTATAGCAGTTTCTCATATCAGCACAAAAGCCTACAATTCCGCCTGCGTTGGCTTTGATCTTGCTCTTTACTGAAATTGCGCCTTTGTTGTATGACTGGTCAACCTTCACCACGCTGCCCGCTACGCCTGCCAAAACGATTTCGCCTATACGACCTGCAGGTACGCCTGTATAGGAAATTGTTCCGCTATTGCTACACTTCGACACAAAGTTTTTTACACCGTTTATTTCACAAATTACGCCTGAGACATTCGCGCCGAAGTTGCCTTTTGCGCTATTTGTTACGGTAAGTTTCCCGGAATTTGTGCAGGAAACAAGGTTTGACTGAGAGTCAACCAATATGCCTGCAACCATAGGGACAAATTCGTAAGCCAGGGTCGCCTTTTTCCCTATGATAGAAATATTTCCAGTGTTCTTGCAATCTTTAACGGCTTTTGAACCCAGGTAGCTGACTGCGATACCTGCTGCGTCACATTGACTACTGCCCCAGTCCTTGTTAGGGGTGTGGGTGACAGTGATGTTGCCCTTGTTGGTGCATCCTGTAATCGAGCCACCGCTAGCGCCATTAATGATGCCGGAGACTCTCGGTGCATATTGACCAATGTGGGTTATCTCGAAGTTGATGCCGTTGGTGCAGTTCTTGAAGGTTACGTTCCCCATATCCCAGTCAACGAAACCAGCAGCGTTGCACATGTCGTGGCCTTCTACACCCCTGTTTTTTACTTTGATGGAGCCGGAAGTTTTCACATTGATATACGAGCAATTAGTTGACTCGCCAACGAGACCGGACGCGCTTCCGCCGTCGCCTAGATTAATATCCACATTTGATATTGTCAGATTCTTAAATGTTGCACCTTTCGCATTTTTGAATAGTGCCACGTTCTCAGTAAACCCTACAGTCTCGTACTTATAACCATTGAGTTTATGGCCATTTCCATCAAGTGTGCCTGTAAATGGTTTCTTTTCATTTGCAAATAGCAGTAGATTGGCCGGTACCTGAATGTCCTTAGCCAAATAGTATTTGCCAGATGGATTATTTTCCATAGCCTTAAGATCATCAGCCGTTGAAATTGCAGTTCCAACTGTGCCTGCATATGCGAACTGCAGTCCCGCACCTGCCGGCATAGTTAAAGTAACGGCTAGCGCCAGTAATATTGATAATACCTTTTTCATCTTGCGTTCCTCCCTTGATTTAGGATGCTTTTTCTATTTACAGATTCTATCATAATATGGAGGCTATGTGTGCGGGATAGTGCGAAATGTAGGATATATGGCCTGAAATGTTGGGGGATGTGGCGCGGGTAGAAAAGTGATTGTTTAACGATAACAAGACCAGGCCTTGCGACCTGGTCTTAGTTGTTATTTTAAGTTGTTAAGTTCTAATATCCGCTTTGCGACTATTTAACCTTTACAGCCTTGTAGAAAGTAGTCTTTGAAGCTACTAACTTACCTTCAGCGTTGTATACAGAAACCTTAACCTGGAACTTGTTTGTTCCCTTCTTCAGGTTCTTGTAAACGAACTTGTTGCTTGTAGTAGTCTTAACTGCCTTGAATGCCTTAGCACCAGGAGCCTTCTTGTAGAATGTGTACTTAACTGTGTATCCGTTTTCCTTAATGTTGGAAACTGAACCTACAGCAGTAACTCTGATGCTCTTCTTTGAAGTTCTCCAAATAGTAACCTTTCTGTTCATGTCAAGAAGGTCAGCCTTAGCGTCCTTGTCTGTGTACTTTGTTGTTTCTTTGATTGTTGCTTCTGCATCTGTAAGCTTAGTTACTAGTGCAGCACTCTGTCCATCAAAGATTGCCTTATCGCTTTCGGATAGTGCATCGTATGCTTTTCTTGCAGCTTCTACAGCTTCCTTATCTTTTGCAGTAATTGTTGCAGGTAGTGCAGCAATTAACTTAGCAACTTCAGTTCTTACAAGACTTGAAATTGCTGCTTCTGCATTAGTTAATTTAGTGATAGATGATGAGATATCAATGTATCCAAAAGCTGTTCCGTATTCTTCATAATCAGCTACATATGCATCATATGCTTTTCTTACAGCTTCCACAGCTTCTTTGTCAGCTAACGTTACGTTATTTGGCAACTTGTTTATTGCAGTTGTTACTGCAGTTTTTTCTAGAGTTACAATCTTAGTAATGTATGCCTTTAATAGTGAAAGGTTAGCTGGATCCTGTGCGCCTGCAAGCTTCTTGTATTCGTCATACTGACCCTTTACTGCGATGTATGCATCCTTTGTTTCTAATGTAGCATTAGTATTTAGTGCCTTGATTGCAGCTTCAAGAGTTTCTTTTGCAGTCTTAAGCGCTGCATCTCCCTGCATCTTATCGATTTCTGCTAGAGCAGCACCATAGTTTGCCTTAAGAATATCCTTGATTTCCTTTGCTGTATAATCAGCCTTCTGACCTGCAAGAACAGCGTCTACTAGTACATTTACAGCCTTCTCAACAGCAGCTTTCTTAGTAGCATCAGCATATGTGTTTGCAGCATCCTTTGCTGCTACACCATCAGCATACTTTGCTAAAGATTTTCCTGTGTAGTCGCTAGCAGAAGAGATGTATTCTAAAGCAGCAGCCTGAGTTTTAGCATCATTTGTTACAGCAGCAACCTGTGCAGTTGTAAGATATGCATTCATTGCAGCCTTAGCAGCCTTTACTAATGCCTTAACATCATCTAAGGATGTAGCAGCCTTTAGCTTAAGAGTGTATTCTTTCTGAGCAGCTTCTACAGCCTTTTTATTATCCTTATCCCAGTTGCTTGCCTTGTAATCAGTGTTTACCGGAGTCTTAGTAACTGTTTCTAATGTGCAGCTTTCACCAGTAATATCAGCAATTCCCTGAGCCTTAGCAGCTAATAATGTTGCTGCATCTGCTGTTGCAGGTGCGCAGTTAGCATCATTTTCTAACCAAGCCTTGATTTTAGCATAAGTGTTAACGCTATCGTCGCCTGCCTTAATAAGTGCAACTAGCTTAGTTAAAGCTTCATCTACAGTAGCTGCATTGTACTTAAGGGCACCTGTTGCTTCAACATATACAGTCTTCAAAGATGCTGCGTAGTTTTCAGCGTACTTTACTAAAGCGTCAGTTGATGCGATAGCGTCTAATTCATCGTAGAATGCTTTAGAATTACCGTCTGTAGTAAGCTTTAATGCTGGGTTGATAGCATTTAATGCATCGATAGCAGCCTGCAATAGAACTGCCTTTGCGCTTTCCTTAACATCCTTGATTGCTACTGCATTGATCTTAGCTTCGAAAGAAGTCTTAACTGCAGCAATGTTTGCATCTAAGCTGTTAAGTTTAACAGTAGCATCATTGATTTCAGCAACTGACTTTGATGGATCGTTAGCAATTGCAGTTAATCTAGCTTCTTCCTTAGTCTTAAATTCTGTTGCAGTGTCAGCTAAAGTTTCAAGAGCCTTTGCCTTTGCAGCATTAAGTTCTGATTCCATGTATGCAACTGTCATGTATTTAGTTGAATATGTAGTGTATTTTACGTTGTTCTTTGTTTCGAACATTGCCTTGAAGGCTTCTACGTCAGTAACAGCAGTGTCTATATCAGTATCTGCTGCACTCTTAGCAGCAACCTTAGTTTTAGCGGCAGTAACCTTGGCTGTGTATGATGTGATGTCAGCCTTTAAATCTTCCTGCTTAGATAGAGCGTACTGGCCAACTGTAATTTCGTTAACTGCAGCTTCTAGCTTAGCAGCGGCTTCAGCTAGACCGTATGCATTTAATGCATCAACATTTGTTGTAAATACAGCTGTTTTTACCTTTGTACCCTCATTGATATCTTCATAAGCTTTAGCTAAATTAGTTGTATCATCAGCAGACCAAACTCCATCCTTGAAAAGATCAGCAGCCTTTTCTACGATTTTGTTGTTATACTCAGCCTTTAGATCAGCGATAGCTTTATCAATTGCTGTCTTAGTATATGTTGTGTCAGTACTTAGTGTACCATCCTGTTTATATACTAAAGAAGCGGAATACTGATCCACAATTTTAGTCATAGCTCCCTGTGCATCAGTAACAGCACTTGAATACTTTTCCGCTTCAGTCTGTGCAGCAAAAGCTGATGATGCTGAGCCGAAAGTAAATGTGAAGACTACTGACAATGCAAGAAGCATTGATAAGAATTTCTTCATTTCGAATTTCCTCCCTTTTAATAAGTTCTTATTTTCTGTAGTATTTGTTTTCTCTGTGCGTGGGCACACAAATCTACAAATGAAAAATATAGTTCACAATGAGTATAACTCATACTGACCAATTTTGACAAGTATTTTTTACAATAAAAGGTAAAACTACCGCGGGATTCTTCACATGTGGGGATGCTATTTTTCCGCCTGTAATCGTACTCATTAATATTGGGTGCACATATAAGCTAATTCATCGTGCACTGTTTCCATTCCTCGTTATTATAACATAATTAACAATTTTGTCTACTAGATTTTTGCATAAAATGGGATTTTTTTAGTAAGTTTTGATATATCTCTGGCTAATGCTCTAATTTTCTACTTATTATGAGTTGCATCACCTACGTCCATTCTAGTCAACACTATCCCTAACTAAAGCTTCTTCTAGTAGGTTTCTTGCCGCATCGTCCAGTTTTAGCTTGCCAATTTGTTGTCCTTTTGATAAATATGTGCACTGATTATATTTTTTATCATCAAATCTTTTGGTGAATATTGCCAGTACTTTGCACGCCGGTTTTATCATTTTGCGAACATCACCATTGTACAAGGTCACCGGATAATCCACGTTTTCCCCAAAACGGAAACCAACACTTAAAACCGCTTTTGTATTACCAACAAAATAATCAGCCTGAAGGTATATGCCATTTTGTATTGAGTAGCCTATCATGCAGTTGTTATATAAAATTTTCGATAGGTATGGTATTACCGCTAGCTTCTGTTGAGTTTTTCCTTTTTTTAAATCAATTATATCCCGTCCTGCTAATTTGTGTTCTAAGCATGCCTTGTAAAACTGCTTTGCCTTTAAAGTTGTATTAACGCCCGTCAAATGGAGGAAGTTAAAGTCTCTAAAACCAAAGTAGACTATCTTAGTTTCTGCTTCCTCCTGATACACAACCATAAAATGTCGATCATTCAAGTTCTCTTCATATTCTTTTGCGGCTTGCGTTACGATTTTTATTGCTGATTTTATATCTACATTTTTGCACTTTGCCATGGTTTCTCCTTACAACAAAAGGCCGTTCCGAAGAACAGCCTTTTAATTTGCTGATTTTTCTGTTGTCTGCCAACCTGCCGCCCTACTAATGCGGCTAATCTATAGAGTTTTTCTGTTGCTCTCCAACCGTCTGGCTCACGAACCAACTTATCTATCAGATTTAGGGTGTCAGCTCACCGCGATAGGCGCACCTATCTGCACTATTATTATAGGCTTTTATCGCGTTTAAGTCAATAGGTTTCGAGTTTTTTCAATGATTCAGCCGCTTTGGTTTATCATCAGCTGAAATGTGGTTTATCCTAAATCCGTTTTGAGTATTGAAACAGTCGTTCTTTTGCAAACTGCTGAAAATTTACTTTTAAAAATGGATGCGTTTGCTAATATTCTTACTCTTCCAGAACTTAACTTCAGGTTGCCATGTAAAGCTTCATATCTTGCGGAACCTAGTTATTCTTTCCCAATTGGACGGGAATCCCATATTCATTACGCCGCGTATTGCTGTAATTGGCCGCATCTAAGTACATCTTCTGGCTCTCGCCGTGTTTTCGCATCATTAATACGTTCTCTGAGTATCGAAATTAATTTGTCATGATTTACAGTATCAAAATATTTCTCAATGTCTAAGTCTATTACCCATTCATATCCTTCATTAAGGTATAGCCTCAATTCTATGCGTACTACTAGTTCTGCAAAATTCGTTGAACGACCGGTTTTGCTAAGGATATAAAGGGTACAACAAATCTTCGCCCTCAAAATAAATTTCGTGTAAATCATCAGTGTCAATCGGTACCGCAATGTCACGTAACGAACAGCCAAGATTCAGTCGCAATGGTCTGTCGTCCTCTGTAATGAAAGTGATTCTAAACTCGTTTTGATAGCTGAAACAGTCCCTTTTGCGAAATGGATTCCAATTCACTAAGCCTTGTTGCTTGTCCTCGGGCAAATATTCCACAAATCCCATATATGCGTCCTTTGCAGATTTATTTTCGCGTAATGCTTCTATAATGCGCTGAAAGAATTCTCGCCTATCTAGGATTAGAATTCCAAAGTTACCAAACTCCTCCTTTATTTTGCTTGAAAAATCGGAGATTTTTTTACCTTTAAAATCTAAATACACAGTGTATAAAGACATGACTTTCCTATTACGATTTTCTGATGATGAATAACTAAGAATTCCCACCTTATACTCTTCAGGATTGTCCGAATTGTCCCGCGTCACAATATAATACTTATCGCCATACTTCTCAAGATTTGCCGATATATAGTTTGAGTTCTCTGGATTAACAATGAACGTTTTTCCCTCATCAGCGTCTCCACGTCCAACATCATCACACATAGAAAAATAATCGGACGTATTGAAGAATAATTCTCCATTTAAAAAATCCTGTCTGTATTCTTCTTTTGAGGTAAATTTCATTAGCATATATCCGTTATACTCTTTAACTTCTGGTCTAGGCAATACATCCATGCGAATTATTCCTTTCTTCATACGGTTCAAGATGAGACTACAGTGGAATTTGACTGAATTTCCGTTGATTGTTGAAAACTTTACATATGCTAAATCTATGCCATTTGATAAATAATGATGGCTTCACTAACCTCACCTTTACCATTTCCTAATCAAATCCTTCTCAGCAACGCATTGACTTGTTCAAACTCATCTCTCTTTGTGAGTTCTATTTCTTCTTCATCCACAAGGTCCAGAAATTGAACAACATCTTCTGGTCCTGCATGGTGCTCTGATGCAAATTTTCCTTGCAGCTTCTCTTTCATATCCCTTACTTCACGGTTATCTGGGTAGTGTCAAATACTACCTATTTTTATCGTTCTAAAATCCTTTAAAACCTTGATTTATTGGGAGTTTGCAAATAAAAAGAGCAATCCCCCGTTTTTGGTATAATGTCGTTGAACTAAAACCACATTCCAAAGAAAGGAAATTGCTCATGAACATTATACTTTAAAGCTACATACGTTCAATATAAAATTCATCTTGACAACTTCGCCCCTCATTTTTTAATAGTAATTTATGCTCATCATATGAACGCATTCCATTCGCGCGAAGTATTTCCCCTATGTTCTGTCTGCTGCTTGGAATGATTCTACTCTGTACCCAACGCATACTCAAATCTGAATCCATGATTCGAACACCTTTTTTCAAAAGTAACGACATCATAAACGGAGCTTCCTTTGGCGTAACATTTTCTGGAACCTCGATTGTGTATTTCTTTGTTTTCTCATCATAATTTAGTATTCCGACAATTTTATCTCTATTATTTCTTCTAATTGCGTATCTGTTCAAAATAACACCACCTTTTCCAAATCATCTCCCATATTTTATTCCTATGAATCTCCGATAAAACATGCTGTATATCACTAAAAATATACTCTTGATCTTCTTTTTTTAATTTCAAAATCTGTAGATTGTATCCTTTGGGTATCAGTGATAGATTATACTCTAAAGATCTTGATCCAATATAATTGTTAGCTGGAAAATCTCTCATCACGTCCGTTTCTTTCAGAAGCTTTTCATCGCCATACGTTGAAAACAATAACGACACTCCCTGATCAAACAAAGGAGCTATTCTCACACTATCGTCTTCATCATTTCTTAGCACTTCCAAATTGCTTCCATGACGGTCTCTATTGGCAATCAAATAATCAATGCAAAACATCTGGTACATATATAATTCCCAATTGTTCCTTATTGCAAATTCTAACGGAGATTCATTTCCTTCCTTTTGCAAATCGTAATACAAATCATATGCCAATTTTTCTTCATTATCTTTACGAAAGTTTTCCGAAACAGAAAGCCATGTTTCCTGTTCTTTCCCATCTATGATAATCTGCGCGTGTATTAATTTATATTTCACATGGGGAATTCTCAAAATATCCATTACTCGACTTGCAATCAATTCATTTACACATTCATGCCCAAATACACCGCGATAACTATCATAATTCGATAGTTTATAATACAATTTTTTCCCATTTACTTCTTCATATGCTTTCAGAAAACATCCCGGAGTTCCCGGTGACATTTTTCTTGTAGCCCAATCCAAATGTCTCATATCCTGTAACTCATAAATTAAATCCTGCACTATATCACCTCATCTCAAATTTAAGTGCGTTAGCAATGCCGACATACATTCACATCACTTGTTTTCTAATACCTACATAGATTATACCATTATCTGCTAATAAAAGACAATGGTATAGAGTGAGCTTCCTCATCTTCCATCAACCCAAACGCATCCTACTGCTCCCTGCATATGCAAAAGGAGACCCTCTGCAGGTCTCCTCGCATAAATCTTATTGTTCTTCTTATTCTTCTAAAACTCCTCTTCAACCAACTCAAACCTATACCTCTACTTCGTCCCTACAGTCAGTCTCTTTCTCAAGTACCAAGTAACTATTCCTGCATATTCTTTTTTCTTGCCTTCAGCATTGGCGTTTTCATATCGTTGGAGCAATCTTCTCATGCTGCTTTCCGTCCAGTTACCCTTTTTTACCTTTTGACTAAGGAAGTTTTTCACTTCATCTAAGGCAGCTTTTCGACCTTGCATTAGATAGTGTGAAGGCTCATTAAGATTAAGGGTTGAATCAATGTCCTTCTCAAACTCGGAATTATCGGAAAAGATGCGCCCATCCTTGGAACTGTATTTGATCTGGTCAATATGTTCAAGTTTCCTAGGGTCAACTGTGACTAGCTTATTGCCTTTTTTCGTGTCGCAGGTATCATTTTTCCCACTACTTCCGTCAATATGATCCATGCAACAACCTAGCATATTATCGTAATCTAGGCGCTCTGTGATAGAAAGACGGTCCTCTGGATATCAGTGCTCTATTTTCATAGTGCCCTTGTCAATTCTTCGCATGCAGTAAGCACATAGATATCCCTGTTCTTCTAAAAGTTTCTCGCGAATGTCGTCCTTATTGCATCCGTCAAAATATGCATTGAACTCCTGACGGTAGGCGACTAGGGAGGCGGGCGGAGTTCCCTTTCTAATTAAAATCATTAATTGTCCTCCCAGTCCATAGTTTCTAAATCATATAACGTCCTAAATTTAGTCACTATAGGATTATTTTCTTCCACAGTGGACTCTAGTTTTTCTATTAAATCTTTAGCCTCTTCAAAGTTTTCTGCATCTATAGAATCATATATTTTATCTGATAAATCCTTCACCTTACTTGCCATTTCGTTCGTCTGTTGAAATACCTGAACCGATTCATTAATATCAAGCCCATAACTAGACTCGAAATATTGCATGTCATCGCCATCGATATCAATTACGCGCACATCCTTTGCTGAAGCAAATAGAATCGGCGCATGCGTAGCAGCGATAAACTGCACATTCGGAAAGGTGCTTGTCAATGCGTTAATAACATTCCACTGCCATCTTGGGTGTAAATGCATGTCAATTTCATCTATCAAAACCACCCCTGGCGTTTCCGCAATAGCGTCACCTTTCTGAGGGTTCAGCAGAGCCATTCTATAAGCTATGTCGAATGCCATCCATTAATTGCATAAAATCAGCAACGGCTCTTTTAGTAGCTTCATACTCTGCAATTTCCTTTTTTGCTTGAACTCGCTCATTTCCATCTTAGTGCACCAGTTGCGAAGAACTTTTTTTTTCGAGTTCTCTAGAAAAGCTCCCTCGTATCCGATTGAACGAATAATTTTTTTGCTAAGTGGAAACTCATACTTTGTGTCGCCTCTCCAAACTCTACCTGCAGCTTCATAAATCAATACGGGCAGTTCCGCTCCTTCTTCTGAGGCCATCTTTTCTGCAAGACGAACAATGTCTCCTGGAGTTGTGCTGGTTTTTGATGCCTTGAGACTCTTCCTGACGCGCGTCCAGCTGTATTCATCTTCTCCAACCTTCGCATTCAGTTCTATTTCCACAGGCACCTGGTAATTGCATTCACAGGACCCATCGCCTATCATTTTATACTCTTTACGAATTTCATTAATAGATACATGTCTAGTCGCAACGCCTGGGATTCCAGCTACAAATCCGCCTAGCCCTACTGCAATTGCCTCCAAAATAGAAGTCTTACCCCTACCGTTTTCGCCTTTAATCAGGTTGAATCCGGGTTTAAATAACAGCTCTTGTTCTTCAATTCCCTTAAAGCTTTTTATTCTAACTCGAGATAGATTCATTTTTACACCTTCTATTCTTCCTTTATGCCTTACTCTTACTCTCTCACTCTCACTCCCACAACGATTCTGTCGCGGCCGGCCAGGTCTTTCAGCCCAGCGATGTCCTTAAACTTGCCAGTGGCTTCCATCATTGCCATTACGTCGTCCTTTTGGTCATGGCCAATTTCCATTACTAAAATTCCCTCTTTCCTGAGGCATCCTGCAGCATCTTCCACAATAGCTCGGTAGAAGTCCAGACCGCTTTCACCGCCGTCTAAGGCCATCATCGGTTCGTGGTCTCTGACTTCTGGCTGAAGGGTTTCAATTACCTCACTCTTAATATATGGCGGGTTGGAAATAATCATGTCGAATTTCTTATTCTTAAATCTGCCCTTAAAAGGTTCCAGAAGATTTCCCTCTTTAAAGTTAATCTTTGCGCCTAGCTTGCTTGCGTTGGCTTTAGCCACTGCAAGGGCTCCAGAGCTTAAGTCAGAGCAGGTTACCTTAGTGCGTTTTGATAGCTTGTCTAGGGAGATGCCTATGCAGCCGCTACCGCAGCAAAGGTCGAGAACCTCCCAATCCTTTTTCGCCTTAGGAAGGAGCTGCTCACCGCGAAGCTGGTTGCTGTCGATGATGCTGAGGGCGTCCTCAACCATGGTCTCAGTGTCCTGGCGGGGGATTAGCACGTTTTCATCGACGTTGAACTCCAGGCCCATGAATTCCTGGGTACCGGTGATGTATTGCAGGGGTTCGCCGCTGCTTCGTCTGTCCAGGAGCGCGAAGTACTCGTCGCACTGGCGGTCCGGCAGGGTTCGCTGGTACTCAAGGAGCAGGGCTGTGGTCGTTATATTCATCATATCGCAATAAAGTAATTTGGCGTCCAGCTTGGCGTCTGCGATGTTATGCTCTTCCAGCTGTCTCTGGCCAATTTCCAGAATTTCTTTTACTTTAAGACTCATTACTTGTCCTCCTCCTTTACGATTTCAGCGTAGCAGGCGTCGTGTGCGGCGCTTGCTGGCGCGTCGTGCGCTGCGTCGTGTTCGCCGTCCTCCTCTACAGGTCTGCCTTCTAGGTCGCAGATTCCCTCAAAATATGGCGTATCCTCGGGCACCATAACCGCCTTCATTGCTGCAATTGCAACTTCAAGCTGGCTGTCGTCCGGGTTTTTTGTAGTCAATTTTTGCATATACAGCCCTGGCATGCTCAGCGCTTTTACCAGCGTGTTGTCACTTCTGCCCGCCCATTTCAAAAGCTCATAGGAAAGGCCCGCAATGACTGGAATTAACAGCAGTCTGGACAATAATCTCGCCGCCAGACTTGGCCATCCGCAAAGAGAGAACAAAACCAAACTGATTAGCATTACGAAGATCAAAAAGCTAGTTCCGCATCTCGGATGTAAAGTGTAAAACTGCTGCGCGTTGGCCGGCGTCAGCTCCAGCCCGTTTTCGAAGCAGTGAATTGTCTTATGCTCCGCCCCATGGTATTTGAAAACTGTCTGAATGTCCGGCATTCTCGAGATCAAAATAATATAGAGCACGAATATCGCCAGTCGCCCGAACCCCTCAATCAGGTTCAGCGCAACCGCGCTCCTAATATACCCGCTTAAAAAGTTCACAGCCGCTGTCGGCAGCAGCACGAAAACCCCTATGGTAAAAAAAAGCGACAGAATAACTGATAGGTAAATCAGCAGGTTCCAAGCCTTTTTCTCTCCGAAAGTTTTGTTCATCCACTGTGTGAACTTGTCGTCTTCGATTTCGTCCTCGGGGATGTATTTTTCCAAAATTTCCGCCGAGTACATGAGGGTGCCGGTCCCCTGAACCAGGGACGTTATAAATGACACGACACCTCGAATAATGGGAACCTTGGACCATTTGCCCAGCTGTCTATTGGGCTCTGTTTTCATGTGAATTCTGCCGTCTGGGAGTCTCACGGCTACGGCGCTTCGCTGCACGCCACGCATCATGATGCCCTCCATTACGGCCTGTCCGCCCACCGGCGTCGGGCACGCGTCCTTCAAAAAAATCTTACTTAAATCCATCTCTTATTTTTTCCCTTTTACCCTTTCAAAAAAACTTTCTTAATTATTTCTATGAAATCTTTATTGTTTTTTGTATGTGCCAGGTTGTCTAAAATCATCTCAGCGGCGTCCTGAGTGCCGTTATTGGCAAGGGCGCGTCTCATGGCCCAAATAGCCTCAAGCTCGTCCTGGGTCATAAGAAGGTCCTCCTTACGCGTGCCGGACTTATTTAGGTCTATTGCCGGGAATATTCTCTTTTCTGACAGCTTGCGGTCAAGGTGCAGTTCCATGTTGCCTGTGCCCTTGAATTCCTCATAGATTACGTCGTCCATGCGGCTTCCGGTTTCCACAAGTGCGGTAGCCAGAATGGTAATGCTTCCGCCCTCTTCGATGTTTCTCGCTGCCCCAAAGAACTTCTTCGGTTTGTGCAGCGCCCCCGGATCAAAACCGCCTGAGAGGGTTTTGCCTGATGATGGTACCACCAAGTTGTATGCCCTAGCCAACCTAGTAATGCTGTCCAGCAAAATGACAACATCTTTGCCGTGCTCGGCAAGTCTCTGCGCCCTGGCCAAAACCATCTCGGCCACCTTCACGTGATGCTGCGGCATCTCATCAAATGTAGAATAAATGACCTCACCGCCCACAAGTGAGCGCTTCATATCCGTAACTTCTTCCGGTCTCTCGTCGATGAGCAAAACTATCATCTCTACTTCCGGATGTTTTTTCTCTATGCTATTTGCGATGTTTTTCAGCAGCGTTGTTTTTCCTGCCTTCGGTGGCGCCACTATGAGTCCTCTCTGGCCTTTTCCGATTGGCGCAATTAAGTCGATAAGTCTCAGTGACAGATTGTTCGGCGTATCTTCCATTGTCAATCTTTCTCTCGGAAAAATTGGAGTCAAATCGTCGAAATCTGGTCTTCTTATTGCCGCTCCCGGCTCTTCGCCATTTACTGTAAGCACGTAAAGCAGCGCGCCGAAGCGTTCTCCTTCTCTCGGCAATCTAGTGATTCCCCTCACCTTATCGCCTGTCTTCAAATTGAATCTTCTTATCTGGGTCGGTGACACATAAATATCCTTATCACTAGTCAAAAAGTTATTGAATCTCAGGAATCCGAATCCGCCTCCGCCTTCAGCCAAATCCAGGATTCCCTCAACCTCCGGTCTCTCTTCCGACGGCCCATGATTGGCATTCTCCTGTGCCTCTTGCGTATCCTGCACGTCCTGCGCTTCCTTTGCGTCCTGTGCGGTCTGCACACACTTTGCAGCTTTTGTATCCTGCGCGTTGTTGTTATCTATTTCTTTTTTTCTTGCCATAACTGTCCTCGGCGCTCCGCGCCATCCTTTCTATTACTAAAAATCCCTCTTAGGGTACTTGGAATCCCCTTTAGATACCGAACCCCTTTCGGGCACTCAAATTATTCTCTGTGAAAAATGATCTTTGTGGAAAAATGTCCAGAGCCGGACATCGATGTAAACTCTGTACTTCATTATATTACATTTACCTAGAAATTAAAACCCCTGTTTCGTGCGGCGTCACCCCTTGATTTTCGCCATCTTGTGCCCGAGACTCTCTCTTCGTCATGATTCTTGCCACACCTGACACTCTCCGGCAAGCGCTGACATTTGAAACACCTCCGTGCGGGCGCAGCCCACACTCATCTTGTGCCCGAGACTCTCTCTTCGTCATGATTCCT
>JAUNMH010000008.1:0-42635 GCA_030537495.1 Clostridia bacterium
CTTTATACTCTTTTTTAAAATCAAAAGCCATAATAACCTCCAAAATTCCGATTTTTAGCTCTAGTATAATCCATTTTTCCTACCTTGCATAGGCATTTCTTATATACCACAGATACCTGTAACCTAACTTCAAATTGTCAACTATGCGAGTTTTTTAGGGCCTTTTTTGCTGAATTTCATCCCATATCTTTGTGCACCGGAGAGCCTATTATGGGGTCCGGAGAGCACCTTTTTGCCATTTTTTTATGGGATGGATTTGTCTATATAAAAACGTGAAAAACGTTGAAATTTCAATAAAAAAGAGACCTAAAATAGGTCTCTGAATTCTGGCGGAGGACATGGGACTCGAAAACATTATTTTTCTTTAATATCATCATTCTTATATAACAGTTCTGTTAATTTATCAGCTATTTCATAATTTTTATTTTGGAACAAATGAACATATATATCTAACGTGGTAGACGTTTGAGCATGACCGAGACACTCAGAAACTTGCTTAATATCAACATTAAGACTTGCAAGCATTGACGCGTATGTATGCCTTAATTTATGCAATGATATTACACGCAAGTTATTTTTTATTAAGAACCGATAAAACCACCGAGCAAGAACTTGCGGATAAATCGGAGCACCTTCACCGGAAGAAATGACCGGAGAACCTGGGCTTGTTTTCTCGGATCTTAATTGCAAAATAACTAAATCATCATATAAAACAGAAGGCAGCACACTAACACGGTATGAATTGGGTGTTTTTGGTTTGCCTTCAATAAGACCTTGACCAGGAACCAATACACGTTTTTTCTTTACCCTTGCAGTTTTATTGACAAGGTCAACACATTCCCAATCAAGACCACATATTTCAGACTTTCGCCAACCACAAAGCAAAGCAAGTTCAATTGCAACTTTATACTTTAATTCACTATCAGACAATGCAGAAAGCGACTTAATAAGCTGAGTTACTTCATAAAGGTTGTAACAATCTGTTTCACGATGCGAAGAAGAGGGCAAATCAACGCATTGACAAGGGTTATTATTGATAAGGGACATTTTAACAGCTTTAGACATAACAGCCCTTAAAAGGCTTAATATGTTTTTGATTGACTTAGAAGAAAGTCCCTTATCAGTTAACTGAAAAACAAAGTTTTGGACAGTAAAAGAATCAATTGAACCAATACGCATATTGCCAAACGCAGGCATCAAATGAATTTTGACAATTGACTTATAACCTGCAAAAGTAGTCTTATCTACACGAAGTTCAGAACATTTCATATAATATTCTAAAAATTCTGAAAACCTTGTCCGTTTATTCATAACGCCACCTCGAAAATTCTTCATCAAGTGAATTATATTCTTTTTCTGAAAGCCATTTAGAAGCCATAAAATCGTTTTTATAGTCAATATCAGTTATAATTCTATCTGAAATTGATTGCTTTACCAGTTTCGGACGGTTTAGACGTTGTGAAGCATAATAAAGGTGTGCACCTTGTTCAATATCTTGAAGACCTAAACCCTTACCAACATACTTAAGAATATAACGAGATACAGCCGCCTTACTTTTAATCTTACCAAAAGAGTTAAACCCAAATTTATTAAGAAATGCCTTAGAATACTTATAGCCACCAGTTACAAGCTTAATAGGATGCTCAATCGCATTGAAAAACTCTAAATCGTCCCAGGGAATACCCGAAAAAAGACCATGCATGTGCCAGGCTCCATCTTGATGTTGCTCAGGAATAAGCACATATTTAATATCATAATTGTGCAACCGTCTTTGATTGCGTATAAACTGAGACAAATCTTTAATAAATTTCTTTAGGTCATATCTATCATACTTTTCCGCATCTAACGTAAATGTAACAAAGTATTGCCAATCATTACAAAGAGCAAGCCCAAGTATAGTTGACTTAGAACGGGATATATTACACGAAAATCTATCACCAATCATTTTAGGTTCTAAGTCTTTTTCATGTATATGAGGTTCAGAAGTTTCAAACCTTTTAAGATAAACAACTTTATATTCATTTCCAAATTGATAAATATTTATATCGTAGAATTGCATTTGCATACTTTCGACACCTCGAAAAAATGATACTTTTTGCAAAAATGTACCGCTTTATGATACTTAGTCAAGTATAGAGGGGACTTCGTCCCCTCGCTAATACAAAATTGCATGCCATACAAAGAATACTCTTGCAGGGCTTTTATTCCAGTAGGTCCCCCCGTTCCCAAGGAACGGGACCCACCTTTACGCCCGGTGAACGTATTCAATACCGATTTACTGGCGGAGAGTTAGGCGGTCCGGCACAGTCTACGGGCAGGGAACCCCGTGCCCCTTGCCCTTGCCCTGTGCCATCCGGCTAGCTTCCGGCACTTGTAACGGTCTAACCCGTTACGGCTAAACATCTTATAAGTGTCATACAAAGCAGCTATATTCTGACGGTATACTATAACTTCATGGGCAACTTTCATTTTTTGACCATACCAACGTTGTACCGCCATAAAGCAGGTAAACGGCAAGAACCTAAAGTAGTTACCAATTTTCATGTGAGCAACCTCATATTCAATAAGGCATCTAATTTGACGATCAATCATTCTATCGTTTTGAGCAATCAAAATAAAATCAAAACCAAGCTTACGGTGCTGAGTAAAAAATTTTATCCAGTCCATACGCAAATTACCGTCACTATTCCAATTACGAGAATTGAATATTATTTGAGCTTCATCAACTATAACAAGGGTCTGCGATTCTATGCCGGGTTGATGATACAAACGAGCATAATTCATAAGTGCCCTGGGAGTTAATTCAAAATTATCAATATACTTAAAATATTTAGTATCCTGAGAAATAGCAAAGTTGGCAATGACATATTTAAACCCCCTCTTTTTTCTTAATCTGTAATATATATCTCTAGCAGCATGAAACGATTTACCACTGCCAGGAGTACCACTATAAAGCCATATCATAATTACACCTCATTCAGTCAATAGCCTTGACCCATCTAGCCCAAACAGAATATAAATAATAAACTCCGATAGCTAAAAGCCAAGCCTCTAGCAATGTCAAAAAATCACTTACCGGAATAAAATAATTTATCTTTGAAAGAAGATCTGCAAAAGGTGATGCAGAAACCCAACTAAATGGGGACTTTGGCAGGAGTGCAAAAAGTCCATTTAGAACAAATGCAACTGCATCAAGTATAAGTTGCAGAAATGCAGATAAACCCTTGAAAAACATATATAAACCCCCTTACCACTTTATCCAGTCACGTGTGCGACTTATCAAGATGAAACAAAACCAAAAATCAACAATGAACCGGAAGAACAATATAGGCACCTTGAAAGGAGTTAAATCAACGGTATGATTAAATTTGAAATATGGAGTATTTAATTTCAAATTAAATACAAAGCCCGAAGAATTAGCAACTAACGTCTTTATGCCTTTGACGAAATCAAACGGAATACAAAAAGGAAATATCTCAGTCAACTTAAATTTGAACTTACTAAAATCAAGCTTAAATTCACTTGTATCAAACAATTTACCTATAAATGTCTTAATATCAGCAAAAGCCCCGGAAATAGCACCCGTTATAGTTCCCGCAAGGGACTTTATAGATTCTAAGATGCTAGTAAAAGCACCTGCAAGAGCATTATAAATTGCCACTGGCAAAGATAAGATATTTTCAAGAATGCCTGCAAGTGCAGCCAATATTTTTTCAAGAAATCCAATAACCCCGGTGGAATCACCAGTAGCCGTGCCACCTGGAACACGAACAGAACCAACATCAGTGCCGGCATTTACTCCAGTAGACGGAATTGCGACAGTTGTGCCAGTGTCTAAAGGTTTTGAAGCAGTTCCGCTTGGATAAGTGGTAGCTCCTGCACCCTCTAATACTCCGCTAGGAAAATATGCAGTATCTGTTTTTGCAGTTGCACCAGGCAAAGAAGTAACAGAAGAAGAATCAAGAGAAGAAAGACGAATATTTATAACATCATTAGTATTAGTAGCACCTTGAGGTAATGCATTAACATAATAACCATTCAAACTAGCAATAGGGAATGAATTACCATAAAGGACACAAAGACCATGAACTAAACGCCCATCAAAATATACTAAACCCGGAACATCGGAAGAAGTAACCTCATGTTTACGATTTTTATCATCATAAAAAATAAACGGCAAAGTACGAGGAATAGAATAAGACGAAGGAGAAAGAGCATTAGAAACCGTACCAGTATGAATCTTACACCAACCCCAACCAACACCATTAATAGTTAAATCACCATTTACTTTAATTTCATCATCAATATAATTGTTAGAAATCCAACTAGATAAACTTTGACTTATTTCATCAGTTATTTTAAAAGTGAATGTAGCCGGGTTAGTCCAAGATGAAAAATCAGTAACAATCTTACTTATTCCGGAAGTGACCACCGCAGGCAAAGAATTATAATAGCTATTAGCAAGACTAGATAAATCTGCATCAGAACTAGCCTGAATACCTGCGGCAACTAATATTGCTGATACAACTGTTAATGCAGGACCAACAAGAGCAGGGTTCAATGCATAAACAGAAGTCATTGAAGCCATACAGCCAACAAACAAGATACAAAGTATAAGGAACATTATAAAAAATATCCGCAGAACCTTATGACGTTGCATATAATTATTTAATGTTAATAACATAAAATACCCCCTAAAAAAATAGAGGGAGCAACGCCCCCTCACATCGTAATAAATACAATAATTTCTGTTACTATTTAGCCATTGATTTAAATTTAGTCCATAGTAACTTACCGCCCCAAAAGATTACACCAATACCAACAGCGGCAGTAATAATCTTAAGACCTTCCGCACCTAAGTCAGCAGTTGCGGTTGTAATAGCTGTAGTAATTCCACTCATTGTGCTTGCAGCAGCTTCGCTTAATGCATTCATGGCTGCATTCTCCTTTCTTAAATATTTATCAAAACGAAGTTAGACACCTCGCAAGACATCAAAGATAAGATGAACAAAATACCCCGATAGGCACAAAATACAAGATACCCCAAACCCCATACTTATGCACTCAATAATACTATCCATAAAAATTACCTCTTAAGAAAATAGAAAACGAGGAAGCCGACAAACAAACCCATGAACACCGCCAAAAGGGAAACAGAGACTTCTGAAACATAATTAATATCAGTGATTAAATTTATAAGCATTTCATATTGTTTATCTGTCAACTTCCTCACCTAAATAACTACTTTCCGGCAGGCACTACCAAATTAACGCGCTTATACTGGTCAAAATAAATCTTTACTTCAGTGCCAAAATCCACATTTTTCAGACTGTCCACAACATCTAGAGTAGCTTTATAGCTTAGAGCCATTTCGCCATCAACATTCGGATTCTTGTCTAAAAAATAAACATTTGCGTACTCAATGACCTTGTTATCATTTGTAGTAAACTGTCCTTTTCTAAATCCAACTAACTTCATGATTTGCCTCACTTTCTGCACTATAGCCCGTGACCAGGCATTATATAAAATTATTTATTAGAAACATATGGAGAAATAAGCAAGTCAATTTCATCGACTGCAATATCAAAAGTGTATGGAGTGCCGTCAGAATCATGTGAAACAAATCTACACTTACCATCATATGAAGCACCTACATAAACTACAGTAAACTTAGTAAAACTTAATTTAAGAATATACAAGTTATATAATTCTAAATCTGTAAACATCATGAATGTTATCCTTCCTGCACTATAACCCGTGTCCAGGTTCCTAAATCCATTGACTATTTCAAAACTTTATGAAATAATCACATTAAATAAATATATTATAGTAAAATTCTTACTATGGTTAATATAATATAGTAAAAATATTATTATGTCAACATAAATAGTAAAAAATTTATTATGGAAAGGAAAAACAATGAACACAATAGGCGAAAGACTAAAAAACGCAAGAGAAAAAAAGAAAATGAAACAAAGTGATGTTGCTACATTGCTGGGAAAGAACCAAACAACAATAGCAGCCATGGAAAACAACAGAAGTACAAACGCATTTCAAACACTTGCAGAACTATGCAAAATATTAGACGTATCAGCGGACTGGATACTATACGGAACGGAAGAACGGGGAGCACCACCAGTAAAAGAAGAACTTAACGAAGAAGGGCAAAAGCTCCTAGAGCAGTACAAAGCATTTCTAATAGAAAACTATCCGAGAAAAAAATATAAAGAAGTCGGAAATTTATAATTCTATACCCGTGGGACGAGTAACAGCCCACAGCATTTCAAAAAAATAAAAAAAGAGAACCCATCATAAAAATGATGAATCCTCATTCACTGGCGGAGGACATGGGACTCGAACCCACGGGGCTGTTACACCTTACTTGATTTCCAATCAAGCTCCTTAGCCACTCGGTCAATCCTCCAAGCACCATTACAATATACCATATAGAGAAGGGGCGTGTCAAGAAAAAAATGAAGAAGAATTATAGATAGGGCAGGCCGGAATTTAATTTCAAAAATCCGGACAGTGTGGCAGCACCGACAAGTGGACATTATAAGAGAAAGATGTGCAAAAGAACGTGCAAGAAATTACACAGGATATTTATATCTAAACATAAAGGAGACTTGCGCCAAATGAAGGATTTTTAGAGAAAAGGTGCGGATTTTTTACGCGATTCCAAGAAAACTAAGGATTGGGTGCAAGTTAGAACAAACTAGCTTAAAGAAACTGTTCCAAAAATGTAAGAAACATGCATCAAAGTAGATATATGTATATAATTTATGACCTAATTCCAGGTTTCACCTTATCGTATTGTAATTAGTTATCGCTAACACCGCACCCTTTGATTCAAATTTTGCAAATCATGCAAGAATCCCGCACCCGATTGAGCAAAAAAATGAAATCGCGTAACTTTCTTGCACTCAAACCCTTAGGACATATAAAACATGCCAAATCTGGCACGCCATGCAAATTTTACCAGAAAGGGTGCAGCCTTGCCTTGAATCATCAATATATAATATGCCCCCACGGCCGAGCAGCGCCCGGCCCGCAAGCCCCGCACAGCACGGCACTCAGCAGCCAACCCCGCACGGCTGCCAACCAAGGCCGGGCCGCCGCGCCACGAAAAAAGCACTTCGCAATGCGAAGTGCTTCATATAATTGGTATCGCCTAGGGGAGTCGAACCCCTGATTCAGCCGTGAGAGGGCTACGTCTTGACCACTTGACCAAGGCGACATATTTAATTCGAGATTTTATTGAAATCTCACAAGGGATATTATATACTGTTAATAAAGTTTTGTCTAGAAGTATTTTTCGAAAAAGTTAAAATGAGTTTTCGAAGATAATCCAAGACAAATCCTTTGAAAGGAGATATACCCATGGAAAATTTTAGAAGTACACGTGGTAGTGAGAGAACACTTAGAGGAGCACAGGCCGTAATTCAGGGCATTGCTGAGGATAAAGGCTTGTATGTTCCTGCACAGTTTCCGAAACTGCCTTGCAGCATAGAGGAATTGACAGGAAAGACATATCAGGAAATTGCAAAGATTGTAATCGGTGCCTTTTTTAATGATTTTACAGAAGAAGAAATGGCTCATTGCGTAGATAACGCATATGATAGCAAATTTGAAGCAAAGGAAATTGCTCCAATAGTAAAAGCTGGAGATGCATATTTCCTAGAACTTTATCATGGAAAGACTGCGGCTTTTAAAGATATGGCACTTTCAATTTTGCCATATCTGCTTACAACTTCACTAAAGAAGGAAAAAGAAGATAAGAAGATCTGTATTCTTACAGCTACATCAGGAGATACAGGAAAGGCTGCCTTAGAAGGTTTTGCCAATGTAGAAGGAACAGAAATCATTGTATTCTATCCTAATAAGGGTGTAAGTACTGTGCAGGAAAGACAGATGGTTACTCAGGAAGGTGACAATACTCATGTTTTTGCAATTGAAGGAAACTTCGATGATGCACAGACAGGCGTAAAGAAGATTTTTAATAATGATGCACTGGCTGAGAGACTTGCCGCAAAAGGAGTTAAGCTTTCATCTGCAAATTCTATAAATATAGGAAGACTTGTACCACAGGTTGCGTACTATGTTTATAGCTATGTGAAGCTAGTAGAAGAAGGCGCAATTAAGATGGGTGACAAGATTAATATCGTTGTGCCAACAGGAAACTTTGGTAACATTCTTGCGGGATATTACGCAAAGCAACTTGGCGTGCAGGTAAATAAGTTTATTTGCGCATCCAACGAGAATAAGGTTTTGACTGACTTTATAAATACAGGTGTGTATGACATCAGAAGAGATTTCTATCTGACAAACTCACCATCAATGGATATTTTGATTTCAAGTAACTTGGAGAGACTGCTTTATCATCTGTCAGACGGAAATGGAGCAGAAGTTAAGGAACTTATGGACAAGCTGGAATCAGAAAAAATCTATAGCGTAAGTGAACATATAAAGGAAGGACTTAAGGACTTCTATGGTGGATATGCGGACCAGAAGGCTACTAATGAGACTATTGGACGCATGTACAAGGAAAATGGATACCTTATGGACACACACACTGCAGTTGCATATAAAGTATATGAGGATTACAGAGAGGCAACAGGAGACGAAACTGTTACAGTAATCGCATCAACAGCAAGTGCATATAAGTTTGCAGAAAGCGTTGCGGCAGCAATTGGAGTTCCAGCAGAAGAAGACTGCTTCAAGCTTCTGGAAAAACTTGAAGAAACAACAGGTGTAAGCATTCCGAAGGGTCTGCAGAATTTAGATAAAAAAGAAATTAGACACAAGGGAGTAATTGAAGTGGCGGATATGCCGACTACAGTTGAAGATCTCCTGTAATTAAGAGTGCGAAGGCGCGTGTATTTTAATGGGAGTTTTGAAATATGTGCGCCTTTTTACATAAAGTACTTTCAAAAAAACAATTCATCAAAACCCACAGAGAACGCCCAAATTACAACGCTTGTAGAGCTTGTTAGAAAGTTAACATCTTTTGAGTTCTCTAGGTTGTTGCAATGTTTTTTTGAAAGTGGTATTATTACAGTAAATGTAAAAACGACACTAGTTTTTGATACAATCCAGTAAGAAATTCACTAGATGAGGGATTGTTAATCATAAGGAGGTAATGTTGTGGAGAATAAGGCGAAGTTCCCTTTTAACGGAACAAAAGAGCAGGAAAAAGAGCTGCGTCAGGTTATCGCTGAAATGAAAGATGAGAAGGGCGCTTTGATGCCAATTATGCAGAAAGCACAGGAAATATATGGATACCTTCCATACGAAGTTCAGAAAATCATTTCAGATGATATGCAGGTTCCTATGGAAAAAATTTATGGCGTAGCAACATTCTATTCGATGTTCAATTTAGAACCAAAAGGAAGAAACCAGATTTCAGTATGTCTTGGAACTGCATGCTATGTAAAGGGTTCCGGATTGATTTATGAAAAACTTAAGCAGAAACTGGGCATCGATAGCGGCCAGTGTACAGAGGATGGAAAGTACTCATTGGATGCATGTAGATGCGTCGGTGCATGTGGTTTGGCACCGGTTATGATCGTTAACGGAGACGTGTACGGTAAGGTTACAGTCGATGATATCGACGGAATTCTAGAAAGATACGAATAATAATGTTACCGGAAATTTCACTCAACATATTGGATATAAGCCAAAACTCAATTAAGGCAGGTGCCAAGCTTATTGAAATTCTAGTAGAAATAGATAGAGCTAAGGAGACACTGCTGTTTGAGATTAGAGACAATGGATGCGGAATGAATGAAGAACAGGTGACCAATGTAGTAGACCCATTCTTTACATCCAGAACCACGAGAAAGGTGGGACTGGGAATTCCTTTCCTGAAACAGGCCGCAGAAGGAACGGGAGGAGAGTTTAGTATTCAGTCAAAGGTCGGCGTTGGAACGACCGTAAGTGCTTTGTTTCATACTGATAATATAGACTGTATGCCGCTGGGGGATATAACAGAGACTATCTGGAGTATTGTTACGATGAATGATAATTTGGATTTCGTTTATACCTACCGATGCGACGGAAAAGAGTTTCAATTAGATACTAGAGAGATTAGAAACATTGTAGGTGATATATCGTTTTCAGTGCCTGAAGTCAGCAGCTTTATAAAGGATTTTTTGAAAGAAAACAAGCAATGTGTTGACAAAGTAGAGTAAGGAAGAAAATCGGAGGAAGTATATGAAATCACTTGAAGAATTGAGAGAGATAAAAGAAAAGATGCAGGGACAGATTGGCGTACGTGCTGACAGTTCCAACGACACACGTGTAGTTGTAGGTATGGCAACATGCGGTATTGCAAGTGGCGCAAGACCTGTACTTAACACACTTGTAGAAGAAGTAAATAAGGAAAAACTTGAACATGTAACTGTTTCTCAGACTGGATGCATTGGATTATGCCAGTTTGAACCAATCGTAGAGGTTTTCGAACCTGGAAAAGAAAAGGTTACATATGTAAAAATGAATCCAGAAAAGGCTGCAATCGTAGTAGAGCAGCATCTTAAGGGCGGCAAACCGGTAGCAGAATACATGCTTGACGCCGAATATCGCTAAAGGGAGGTTTTTAAATGTATCGTGCACATGTACTGGTTTGTGGAGGTACAGGCTGTAACTCAGGTGGCAGCAAGAAAATCATCAGCAAACTAAGAGAAGAAATTGAAAAGAATGACCTTAATGATGAAGTTTGTGTAGTTGAAACAGGATGTCATGGGTTATGTGCTCAGGGACCTATTGTAGTTGTATATCCTGATGCTGTAAGCTACGCAAAGGTTACTGTCGATGATGTACCAGAAATCGTTGAAGAGCACCTGCTTAAAGGCAGAGTTGTGGAACGCCTGGTTTACAAAGAAGAGAGTATGGACAGCAGAATTACATCACTTAATGATACAGCATTCTACAGAAAACAGAAGAGAATTGCGCTTAGAAACTGTGGTGTAATTGACCCTGAGTCAATTGATGAATATATCGGAACTGATGGATATGAAGCTCTAGGTAAGGTTCTTACTGAAATGACTCCTGATGAAGTAATTCAGGTAATCTTAGATAGCGGTCTGAGAGGTCGTGGAGGAGCAGGATTCCCTACAGGACTTAAGTGGAAGTTTGCTTCCGGAAATAGAGGAAACGTTCAGAAATATGTATGTTGTAATGCCGACGAAGGTGACCCAGGCGCATTCATGGACAGATCAGTCCTTGAAGGTGACCCGCATGTAGTTCTTGAAGCTATGGCTATTGCTGGTTATGCAATTGGTGCTAACCAGGGTTATATTTACGTTCGTGCAGAATATCCAATTGCAGTAGATCGTTTGAGAACTGCTATTAAGCAGGCTAGAGAGTATGGACTACTCGGAAAGGATATCTTTGGAACTGGTTTTGATTTCGATATCGACCTTAGATTGGGTGCAGGAGCCTTCGTATGTGGTGAAGAAACTGCACTGATGACTTCAATTGAAGGTAACAGAGGTGAACCTAGACCAAGACCTCCATTCCCAGCAGTTAAGGGATTATTCCAGAGCCCAACCATTCTGAACAACGTCGAAACTTATGCAAACATTCCTAGAATTATCCTCAATGGACCAGAATGGTTTGCTTCTATGGGTACTGAAAAGTCCAAGGGTACTAAGGTATTTGCTTTAGGTGGAAAGATTAATAACACTGGACTTGTTGAAATTCCAATGGGTACAACTTTACGTACTATTGTTGAAGAAATCGGCGGAGGAATTCCTGAAGGAAAGAAGTTTAAGGCTGCTCAGACAGGTGGGCCTTCTGGCGGATGTATTCCAGCAGAACACTTCGATATTCCAATTGACTACGACAACCTGATTTCCATCGGTTCAATGATGGGTTCGGGTGGACTTATCGTAATGGACGAAGACAACTGTATGGTAGATATTGCTAAGTTCTTCCTTGAATTTACTGTTGATGAATCATGTGGTAAATGTACACCATGTCGTGTTGGTACTAAGAGAATGTATGAAATTCTTGATAAGATTACCAAGGGACAGGGCACTATGGAAGATTTGGGTAAGCTAGAAGAACTAGCTTACTATATTAAGGATAACGCACTTTGTGGTCTGGGACAGACTGCTCCTAACCCAGTGCTTTCTACTCTACGTTATTTCAAGGACGAATACATTGCCCACGTTAAGGATAAGCGTTGCCCTGCAGGTGTATGTAAGGATCTGCTTCAGTATATCATTGACCCTGACAAGTGCAGAGGATGTACTATGTGTGCAAGAACATGTCCAGCTAATGCTATTAGCGGAAAAGTTAAAGAGGTACATACAATTGATCCTGATAAGTGTATTAAGTGTGGTGCCTGCATGTCAAGCTGTGGCTTTGGTGCAATCTATAAGAAATAATGGAGGAATGGATAATGGAAATGATTAATTTGAAAATAAATGGTGTGGACGTACAAGCACCAGCAGGATCAACCATTCTTGAAGCTGCAAGACTTAACGGCATCGAAATTCCAACATTGTGCTTTTTAAAAGAAATAAATGAAATCGGTGCGTGCAGAATTTGCGTTGTTGAGGTAAAAGGCGCAAGAACTCTGGTAACGTCCTGTGTATATCCAATTAATGAAGGTATGGAAGTTTTGACCTCCTCACCTAAGGTATTGGAATCAAGAAAGAAAACACTTCAATTATTGCTTTCAAACCATGACAGAAAATGTCTATCGTGTGTGAGAAGTGGTAACTGTGAGCTTCAGCAGCTATGTCATGATTATGGTGTAGATGATGAAAGCTACTATGATGGTGAGAAGCCTGAGACTAGATTAGACTTAAGTGCAACTCATATGGTTCGTGATAACTCAAAGTGTATTCTTTGTCGTCGTTGTACAGCAGTCTGCGAAAAGATTCAGGGCGTAGGCGTTATCGGTGCCAATGGAAGAGGATTCAGCACATTTATCGGTTCTCAGTTTAATATGGGACTTGGAGACACTTCATGCGTATCATGTGGACAGTGTATTGCAGTATGTCCTACAGGTGCTATCTATGAAAAGGACAGCACTCAGCAGGTATTCGACGCAATTGCAGATCCTGAAAAGCATGTTATCGTTCAGTGTGCGCCTGCAGTTCGTGCAGCTCTAGGTGAAGAATTTGGATATGACATCGGAACAGATGTTGAAGGAAAATTGGCTGCAGCGCTGAGAAAATTAGGTTTTGATAAAGTATTTGATACTAATTTCTCTGCCGACCTGACAATTATGGAGGAAGCTCATGAATTTTTAGATAGAGTTCAGAACGGCGGAACACTTCCACTAATCACATCATGCTCACCAGGATGGATTAAGTACTGCGAACATTACTTCCCTGAAATGACTGAAAATCTGTCAAGCTGTAAGTCACCTCAGCAGATGTTTGGTGCAATTGCTAAGTCATATTATGCTGAGAAGGAAAATATTTCTAAGGACGATATGGTTGTTGTCAGCGTAATGCCATGTACAGCTAAGAAATTTGAAATTGGAAGAGATGACGAGGACGCTAACGGCGTACCTGATGTAGATATTGCAATTACAACTCGTGAGCTTGCTAGAATGATTAAGAAGTCTGGCATTGACTTCAGACATCTTGAAAATGAAGAATTTGACCTGCCTCTAGGTCTTGGAACAGGTGCGGCCGTTATCTTCGGAGCAACAGGTGGCGTAATGGAAGCTGCTCTACGTACTGCAGTTGAAACTCTAACAGGTGAAGAACTTGCAAACCTTGACTTCACTGATGTAAGAGGTGTGGAAGGCATTAAGGAAGCATCTTATAACGTTGCTGGAATGGACATTAAGGTTGCAGTTGCATCAGGTCTTGCTAATGCAAGACAGCTTCTTAACATGGTCAAAAATGGTGAGGCAGAATATCACTTCATCGAAATCATGGGATGCCCAGGCGGTTGTGTAAACGGTGGTGGACAGCCTCAGCAGCCAGGCAGCGTAAGAAACTTTGTTGACCTAAGATCAAAACGAGCAGAGGTTCTTTACAATATCGATAAGAATAAGACAATCCGTAAGTCACATGAGAACCCAGCAATAATTGAGCTATATGAAAAGTATCTTGGAGAACCGGGAAGTCATAGGGCACATAAATTGCTGCACACTTCTTATGTAAAACGTAAGGTTAATAAGTAAAGACTTAAACAAATAATACACCCACTGTCGCCTATGTTTAGGGGGCAGTGGTTATTTGTATATTATGGAGGAAACAAAAAGAATGAAGGTCGGAGAAATTAGGACATTGCTAGGCGCCACACTTCTGACAGAAGAAGTGGAAGAAATAATGGAACACGTAATCAAAAATGCATATGCATCTGACTTAATGAGTGAAGTTCTTGCCAATACTCATGAAAATGATGTCCTCATTACAGGATTGAATAATATGCAGGTTATCAGAACCAGCGAAATGATGGATATTCCTCTTATAATTTTTGTAAGAGGCAAGAAGCCAAGTGAAGAAATGGTAAGAATGGCACAGATGAAAGGTATCTGCGTACTGGCTTCTTCACAGAGTATGTTTAACTGCTGTGGAATCTTATATGAAGCTGGAATAAGAGGAGGTACAGGATATGGAGAATAGTGTCCACCTTCATTATGATGTGGATGGGGATGATTTCACAAGAGCCGGTGAAGCCAGCAGTGACGTGAAGCATAAGCTAAAGAAGCTTAATGTTCCTGCGGATGCCATTAGAAGAATCGCTATCGCCATGTATGAAGGTGAAATTAATATGGTTGTCCATGCCAACGGCGGAGTAATTGACGTATATATTTACGCTGATAAGCTGACCATGATTTTAAATGACGTAGGTCCCGGCATTCAGGATGTAAGTCTGGCGATTCAGGAAGGATGGTCAACGGCATCGCCCGAAGTGCGCGAATTAGGTTTTGGCGCAGGTATGGGACTGCCTAATATGAAACGTTCTTCTGATGAAATGAATATTGAAACAGAAGTCGGAGTTGGAACTAAGATTACAATGACGGTTTACTATTAATAAAGCTAATCAACGAGTTTGATCAATATATTCGAAGTAATTACTTTATGGTAATTAGGGAGACGAAATGAAAACAAGTACACAATTCTATCATTCTGTTTACTTGGATCCGAAGTATTGTGAGGGGTGTATCAACTGTATTAAACGTTGCCCTACAAGAGCTTTGCGAGTGCGAAATGGAATGGCGCGTGTCATATCACAGTATTGCATAGACTGTGGTGAATGTATAAGGCACTGCCCGCACAACGCCAAGAAAACAAGAAGAAAAGGACTGGAAACTCTGGATCAGTTCAAGTATAAGGTGGCATTACCACCTCCAGAACTGTACAGCCAGTTCAATAATGTGAGAGACACAAATCTGATACTGACGGCTTTGAAGCGAATTGGCTTCGACGACGTGTTTGAGGTTAGCGGAGCTGCCGAACTTGTGTCAGAGGAGACAAGAAAATATGTAAAAAATAATAAGGATAAATGGCCAATTATCAGTACTCATTGCCCAAGTGTAACAAGGCTTATTAGGGTACGTTTCCCAAGCCTAGTTGAGCATCTCTTGCCTGTTAGATCACCACAGGATGTGGCCGCGGAGCTAGCTAGACAGAAGGCTGTGAGAGAAACTGGTTTGCCATCTGAAGACATTGGAATTTTCTTCATTTCCCCTTGTCCTTCTAAAATAGCAAACGTAGTTGACCCAATCGGCTTAGAAGAAAGCCAGATTGACGTTGGTCTTGCCATTAAGGACATCTATCCTAAGCTACTTGCAGCCTTAAAAGAATTAGATGAAGATGAGGTTGAAGACCTTGCAATCTCAGGAAGAATTGGCGTAGGCTGGGGTATCAGTGGAGGCGAGAGTGCAGGGCTGTTCACCTTCGATTATCTGGCAAGTGATGGAATAGAAAATGTTATAAATGTTCTTGAGGACTTAGAGGATGAAAAAATATCCAACCAGCTTAAGTTCATTGAGCCTACAGCTTGTAGCGGGGGTTGCGTAGGCGGAACCTTAAACGTGGAAAATCCATATATTGCAACATCCAAGAACCACTATATCAACAAGGACATGCCGATTTCCGTGGCCTGTGAAGAGGACTACGAAGCGGATTACAAGCTGGATTTCGCTTGGGAGACTCCAATTGAGTACATTCCGGTTTATCAGCTTAGTGAAAGTATCACTGAAAGTATGGCAAAAATGCTTGAAAGAGAAGAAATTCTTGAGGACCTGCCTAAACTGGACTGCGGTTCCTGCGGTGCTCCAACTTGCAAAACCTTTGCAGAAGACGTGGTAAGAGGTTTTGCTAAGAAGGAAGACTGCATTTACCTAATGAGAAATGAGTACAAGGAACTGCTTAAGAGAAGTCAGCTCTTGAACAAGAAAAAGGCTGAGGACAGAGAAAAGAAAATAGAAGAAGAAAAGAAGGAAGAACAGAAGCTGCTTGCTGGGCAGAAGCTTATGAAGCTTAAAATGCCTGAAGAATAGTAAGGAGAACTAAGATGATTGTACGAAATATAGCCAATTTGGACGGCATCAAAACCGTCATAGAAGGCGAATCCATGGACAGGGAAATCAGCGGAATGTACTGCTGTGATCTCCTAAGTATTGCTATGGGACACGCGCCTGAGGGAAGTTGTTGGTGCACGGTTATGGCCAATATGAACACATTGGCTGTGGCTGCTTTGACCGATTGCGCCTGCATCGTTCTTTGCTCAGGCGTAAAATGTGATGATAACATGCTTATGAAAGCAAAGACTGAGGGAATTACTGTATTTGAAACGGAACTGCCTGTATTTGATGCCGCTCTCAAAATCCACGAGGCCCTGTAATGGAGCGCGTATATGAGGACGTGTCATGAGTAAAAATAAGATGAGACTTGCATATGATATGCATTTGCATTCCTGCCTTTCACCCTGTGGGGATGATAATATGACTCCCGCTATGATATGTGGGCTGGCCAAAGTGGCTGGCCTGGATATCATAGCACTCACGGATCATAACAGCTGTGCCAACTGCCCAGCTTTTTTGGAGGCGGCGGAACACTACGGCATCAAAGCCATCTGTGGCATGGAGCTGACCACCGCTGAGGAAGTCCATGTTCTTTGCTATTTCCACAGTTTGGACCTGGCCATGAGGTTCAGCGACTACGTTCACGACCACCTGCTTCCAATAAAGAACAAGCCGTCAATTTTCGGCCACCAATACACTGTGGACACCGATGACAATGTGCTCTACGAAGAGGAGACACTCCTGGTCTCAGCAACGGATATTTCCTTCGACCAGGTTTCTGATATTTTGGAGGATTACGGCGGGGTTATGGTTCCCGCTCATATTAACAAAACCTCCACGAGCGTGTTATCTAACTTAGGACTCATTCCTGAAGACAGCAAATTTAAATGCGCAGAAATTAAGCTGACGGCTGGAGCTGTGGATAGTGAAACGAGTAGCATTGAGAGCTTGGCTTCAGAACTTCAGGAGCAACATCCATATCTAAAGAAGTGCAGGCTCCTGATAAACTCAGATGCTCATACCTTAAATGATATTCAGGAACCCATTCATTTCATTGAGGTTGAGGATGATACCACAGATGCAATTTTAGATTATTTAGCAGGGAAATAAAAAACGCCGTGTGCTTTAATGGCTGAGCACACGGCTAAATTATTTTTTGGCTTATTTAATTGTTTAGCTTTACTCAATGCTCTTTAGAGACTCTGTCATGCTGATGTTTTCCAGCTTGCGGTGCATTACCAGATTTACAATAAATGCAAATACGAAGGTAAATATTACTGCCAAGCAGTAGCTTATTACAGTTACACGAACGTCGAAGGAAATCATGTCTACGTTAATCTGACGTATAATGAATTCTAAGAGAGCTCGTCCCATGATGAGTCCCACAATAGCACTGACTGCTGTAAGAATGATGTTTTCACGGAACACATAAGCTGAGGTTTCTCGAGGCCTGAAACCTAGAACCTTAATAGTTGCAATTTCTCTGACTCTTTCAGTAATATTAATATTAGTCAGGTTGTAAAGCACAATGAAAGCTAAGGCACCGGCGGAGACGATTACCAAAATCACAACGTAATTCAGGCTCTTCATCATATTGTTTACTCTATCACGCATTTCATCGTTTACTGAAACTGCTGCAACCCTGTCATTATCAAGGATTGCTGTAGCAGAGGCCTGAGCATCATCGCCATCACCGTCACAAAGGACGTATGCTGTTTTTGTATCTGGTGCGGAGCCAAAGCCATTTTTGTAAGTATCCGCTGAAATGTAAACGTAATTGTAGATGAAGTTTTCACATATGCCGCTGATCTTAACCTTCATTTTGTGCATATTGCTGTCTCTTAAGGTGATTTCATCGCCAATTTTTAGCTTATACAATCTTGACAGCTTGCTACAGATTACGGCTTCTCCGGATTCAGGGAAGTCCACGTGATCTCCGGCTTTAGTGTGAAGATCCACATATTCTCCGGCTCTGTCATAGTCATCAGGATTCATTGCCAGCAGTGAAACGGATTTCACATTTTTACCAACTAGAACTTCTGCGCTGCTCTGACCCAGATAAAGGATATCATTATACTCATCTGATGTTGATTTTTCAAAGGTCTTCTGCCTGTCTTCAGTCATATTCTTGTCGAAGGTAATTGAGTACTGGAAGGTCTGGATTTCGTCAAACTGATAGTTTACAATATTCTGTATGGAGTCACGAATACCAAAACCAGCAACCAGCAAGGCTGTGCATCCACTAATTCCCAGTATCATCATAAGGAATCTCTTCTTGTAGCGGAAAACATTTCTAAGTGAAACCTTTTTCAGAAAACCTAGTCTGTTCCAGATGAAAGGAATTCTTTCAAGAAGAATTCTCTTTCCGCTCTTAGGAGCTTTCGGTCTAATCATCTGAGCAGGAGTTTCCCTAATTTCCCCGATAATTGAGAAGAGGGTAGAACCCATGGCACAAACAAGGGCAGCAGCAGTTGTTGCAAATCCCAGCTTCCAGTTGATTACGTAAAGAATGTTTGCGCTGAAGTCATACATCATGCCGTAGCATTTCCATATAACAAGAGGGAAGATGTAGGAACCTGCGAAGAATCCAATTATAGATCCAATTAATGAAGCGCTGCCTGAATAGAACAGGTATTTTCCCATAACAGCAGGATTACTGTATCCGAGGGCTTTAAGCACCCCAATCTGTGTTCGCTGTTCATCTACCATTCTGGTCATAGTAGTCATGCAAACAAGGGCAGCTACTAGGAAAAAGAATAATGGGAAGACCTTGGCGATACCGTCAACAATCTGCGAATCACTCTCAAAACAAGCATACCCCACATTGGTATTTCTATCTAGGAGATAAGTATCCGCCTTCTTAATATCTTTTATTTCCTTTAATGACTTATCAAGCTCCGCCTTGGAATCATCTAAATCTGCCTTGACTGCATTAAATTCCTTTACGGCTTTTGCGTAATTTGCCTTGTACTCAGCTTCGCCGGAGTTGAGCTCGGCCTTCTTTGAATTCAAAGTGTTGCGGCTTTTCTTGATTTCAGAAAGACCGCCATTTGCCGCTGTGAGTTTTGATTGAAGGGCAGCCTTCTTTGCCTCTAGCTCTGTAGTCGGCTGGCCGTATGCTTGGGCAGCCTTAATGCCTTCTTCAACTTGGGCGATACCTGCCTTAAGTTGTGGGATTGCAGCGCTCAGCTCCTTTTCCTTGGAGTCGAGCTGAGCAAAGCCGTTGTCAATTTGGGTCCAGCCGTTATCTAGCTCGCTACGGGCGTCTGCCAGCTTGGCGAATGAGTCCGCGCGTTTAGATTCGTACTCTGCAAGGCCGTCGTCGTATTCTTTCTTGCCATCTTTCCACTCATCCATGGCCTTCTTTACGATTCGGTCGTGGCGGGTTTTTCCTGCAGCGGTAAGGGCTGCATCGATGCGGTCCTCGGTCTCGTCGATATAGTCTTTGTATGCGTCGGAGTAAATCGGGTATTTCTCCTTAAGTGCGATGTACACTTCGCTGTAGTAGTCAACATCAAAACTTCCAGAGTTCACATAAGCGAAGCCGTTTACATTACCATTACCAAGAGTTGTAGTGCCTCGCTCAAAGTTCAGATAAGTAGGGGATACAACAGTTCCCACAACCTTAAGCTTCTTGTACTTGAACTTTTTCAGAGAATCCTTGTCATTTTTTGAGGAAAGTATGATGTATTTTCCTATCATTTTCTTGCCTAAGTTATGATCTATTACACATTCATTCTTTGCCTTTGGCATGCGTCCGTCCATAAGACCCAGGGTATTCACTGACTTTGTTATTGTATGGATGCTTAGGACTCTATCTTCGGAATCCTTATCCGTGTGATAGAGCATATCCTGACTGTTAGAGCCTTCCACGGCTTCAGCATCGTCTAAGCTTTTGAGGGTTTTGATATCCTGGTCCTCGAAGCCTAGGGTGGAGACTAACTTGTAGTCAAACATATTGTGAGCATCCAAGTATTTGTCTGTAGTTTTTACCATTGCCTCTTGGGTTACCTTTAGGCCGGAGAAGAAGCCGACCCCTAGGGCGACAATGGCAAGGATTGCAATATAACGGCCCAGACTTGACCGTATTTCTCTAAAAGTCGATTTTTTTAGCATATCATTACCACTCTA
This sequence comes from Clostridia bacterium, assembly GCA_030537495.1. Taxonomy (GTDB): domain Bacteria; phylum Bacillota; class Clostridia; order Peptostreptococcales; family Anaerovoracaceae; genus Senimuribacter. The sequence continues at coordinate 20,633 of JAUNMH010000008.1, forward strand.
TTACCATTCTATACTTTTTACAGGCGTTGGGTTTTCGTTCTTTTCAACAGAGGAAACGTGTCCATTCTTGATGTGGACAACTCTGTCTGCCATGGCGGTCAGGGCGCTGTTGTGTGTAATGATAACAACGGTCATACCTGTTTGGCGACTTGTGTCTTGGAGAAGTTTGAGGATTGCTTTTCCTGTGTTATAGTCCAGGGCACCTGTTGGTTCATCGCAAAGAAGGAGCTTAGGATTCTTAGCTAGAGCTCTTGCAATGGCTACACGCTGCTGTTCTCCTCCAGAAAGCTGAGCAGGGAAATTGTTCAGTCTATGAGAAAGTCCAACTTCTTCCATGACGGTTTTGCTATCTAATGGATTAGTGCAAATCTGGGTTGCCAGGGATACGTTCTCTAGGGCTGTCAGGTTCTGGACTAAATTGTAGAACTGGAAGACGAAGCCTATATCATAACGCCTGTAGTCTGTCAGCTGTTTCTTTGAGTATCCTGAAATTACGTTACCGTCTAGGATAACGCTGCCTGATGTTAGTGTGTCCATCCCTCCTAGAATATTTAGAAGGGTTGTTTTGCCAGCACCTGAGGCTCCGACGATTACGCAGATTTCACCCTTTTCTATATCAAAAGTAGCGTCGTGGAGGGCTTCAATTTCAACTTCGCCCATTTTATATACTTTTCTAACATTTCTAAGTTCTACATATGCACTCATTTAAAGTATTCTCCATATTTTCTTTGGTATAAATTTATTGGTTTTGCTTTTGTTTACATGATAGTAATATTATAACACAATGGCCCTGACTTAGGATAGATATTGTTAGTAGTAAATAGAAAAAGAAATGTATAAATATTTGAAAATAATAAAGCAAGATGACTAGATATGAAATAAAATAAATGCTATAATGTCTTGTTAGAATTTACAGAAAGGATTGGATTAATAGCTAAATGAAATTTTGTAAGAAATTTGAAGTAGGAAGTCACGATGTAGACGTAAACGACAATATTAAGCCATCTTTGATTCAGAGATATATGATGGATACAGCTCACGAGCAGATGAGAATGAGACGTCCCTCTGCCAAGGATATGCTGGTGGCCAGAAAGGCCTTTATTATGACTAGAGTTACCATAGAGGTTGCTGACAATCTTCACGCATATGATGAAATTGAAGGACAGACCTGGTGCTGCGGCGAAAAGGCTGCAACTTTCTTAAGATGCTTCAATATTTGCAGAGGCGGGGAAGTTGTGGCAAGGGCTGAGAGCATGTGGGCTTTGATCGACATGGATACTGGGAAGGTGTGCAGACCTTCTGAAATAGACATTTCGGCCTATGAATATGGCGACTTACTTGAAATGCACTTGCCGGTAAGGTTTAAATTGCCGAAGGATTTGGAATTTGAAACAGTGGGGAAGAAGAAGGTGCTTTACAGCGAGGTTGATACCAATATGCACCTCAATAATACTTATTATGCAGATGTTTTGTGGAGTTACATTCCAGATGTAATGCATAAGCAGATTACGGGAATTAATCTTCATTTTCATCATGAAGCGGCATTGGGATGCGAAATGGAGATTCAGATGGCTCAGAAATCTGAAAATGAGTACTGTTTCAAAACTTATGTAGATGGTCGGTTAAATGTTGAAGCGATTTTGGGAGTGAAAGAACTTTAATGGAAAAGATTAACAGGGGTGTACAGACGCAGCTATATGCTGAGGAAATGAAGGAATATTATCCTAAAATGTTTGCCATAGGCGTTCCGGTGCTTATTCAGAACTTAATCGGCATGAGTCTTAACCTACTAGACACGCTGATGATTGGTAAACTGGGGGAAAAGGAACTGGCAGCTGTTGGTGCGGCCAACCAGGTTTATTTTATATTTACGGTTTTGTTGTTTGGACTTTTCAGCGGCATGGCTGTTTTTACGGCGCAATATTTTGGCGCCAGGGATAGGGCAGGGGTTCACCGAATGGTGGGAATATGCTACATGATGGGTTTTTTATCTGCCATAGTGGTAACTACTGGAACAAGCATTTTGGCAGAACCTATAATCTCGCTATTCTCTAAGGATGCAGAGGTAATTGCTTACGGTGCATCTTACCTGCGCATTGCGAACAAAACTTACCCGTTTGCAGCTCTATCTTTTGCAATTTCATACAATTCAAGAGCTATTCAGCAGCTTAAGGGCCCAACTACAGTAAATGCAATTGCGATTGCTATTAATGCTGTTTTTAACCTGCTTTTGATTTTCGGTCTTGCAGGATTCCCGAGACTGGGAGTAGAGGGTGCCGCTATTGCAACTCTTATTGCACGTGTGCTTGAATTAATAATGATGTTATCCATCGTTTACATAAAGAAGGATCATTATCTAAGGGCAAGTTTTAAGGAACTATTTGATTTTGATTTCGATATGTATAAGAAGGTTATGAAAACCGCCTTACCAGTAGTTCTAAGCGAGGGTTCATGGGCAGTAACAACTTCCATGACCTTTGCGGCTTTCGGAAAGCTGGGAACTTCTGCCTTGGCCGTTTCTCAGATTGCCAATGTAGTCTGTGACCTGCTTCAGTCTGTTTTCTTTGGCGTTGGTAACGCGTCTGCCATGATGATCGGCGAGAAATTGGGCCAGAAGAAACCTGAAGTGGCTTATATATTCGGAAAGAGAACTATTCGTGTGGTTTGGGTTCTTATTTTAATTATGACGGCAATTATGGCTGCTGTAGCTAAGCCAATTGCCATGATATATGGATTCGATGAACCTACGAATACATTGCTTATTAAGTCTCTATTGATGATGTCTCTGACTATTTTACCTAAGATGCTAGGTTATATTTACATCTGCGGTATTTTCCGTGCAGGCGGGGACACAGTGTTCTGTATGATTGTCGAACTTATTGCAACATGGTGCTTCCAGGTACCTATGGCTTTCTTTGCAGTTCTTGTGCTTAAGGTGGATTTACCTATGGCATTCTTGCTGGTAGAAGTAAGCGACCTATTCCGTATAGCTATTAATATTCCACATTTCAGGAAGAAAAAGTGGATGAATATTGTGACTTAAGAAAAGCCTCGGCATATCAATTAATGCCGAGGCTTTTTAAAGATTTTATTCTTTAGAAAGTTGCTATTTCTTTGTTAAAGATTCCAGCTCCTTGCCGACAATTTTCCACGGGAAGCCGACAACTGTATCGAAGGCGCCTTCGTAATGATCTATGTATTTTCCAAAGATTCCTTGTATGCCGTAAGCGCCGGCCTTATCGTAAGGCTCTTTTGTATTAAGATATGCCTCTAGTTCTGCCGGAGAGTAGTTCTTACAGAAAACACGTGTTGCGTCACAGAATAGCTTCTTTATACCTGTTTCCTGGTCAATAATTGCAACACCTGTGGCCACATAGTGATCTGTATTTTTAATGAGCTCCAGCATTCTACGAGCGTCTTCTTTGTCTACTGGCTTGCCGAGAATTCCATCTTTGTATACTACGGTGTCGGCAGCAATTATGATAGATGCAGGTCCTGTTAGCTGCTCTTCAACCCATAAAGCTTTTTTAAGAGCAAGGAACATTACGGCCTCTTTCATGGCTATGCCGTCAGGAAGGGATTCATCTATATCTGCGGGAAAAATCTCAGGGGTATATCCATTTTTTTTCATCATTTCTATGCGCCTAGGTGAGCCGGACGCGAGAACAATTCTCCTCATATTGAACCTCCGATATTTAGAATATTTCAAGTTTCTACTAAGTATCTTTATTATTTGTAATCATTATTGCATATTTTTGTGAATTTTCCAAATATAAAATCATAAAGAAGCGGTGAAATATTGTAATTTGTCGTAGAATTTAGTATAATTCAGAATGTATATGTGCGCAGAGGATGCCCTATCCGTAAAGAAGGGTACTATGTTGGATTCTGAGCACAGACGCAAGTTATTGTGACGAAAGGTGGAATTAGTTAATGGATAACAGACCCATTGGAGTTTTCGATTCCGGCGTAGGGGGATTAACATGTATTCCCGCATTGCAGAAGTATTTGCCTAATGAAAGGGTAGTTTTCTATGGGGATACCGCAAGAACACCGTACGGATCGAAATCTATAGATACAATTAAGAAATTCTCTAACCAGATTGCAGACTATCTTGTGAGTCATGACGTGAAGATGATTGTAATTGCATGTAATACAATTAGTGCAACATGCTTGGAATCACTTCGCAGAAGACATCCGGATATTCCTATTATTGGTGTTATTGAACCTATTGCAAATAGAATTGCAGAGGAAGAAAAAGAAGAGGTGAGAATTGGAGTAATAGCTACTAAGGTAACAGTTGCTAGTGGAGCTTATTCCAACATAATCACAAGCAAAAATAAAAAAGTTAAGATATTTAGTAAAGCCTGCCCGGCTTTCGTACCTCTTATAGAAGAGGGAATAATTGACAATGAAATCATGGATTTGACTATTAAGTATTATCTTGATGATTTCATCGTAGATAATAATTTAGAAAAGATAGTTTTGGGTTGTACCCATTACCCTTATCTTAAGAAAAATTTTGGACGCCTATATCCTGAAATCAAGCTGCTTAACCCGTCTGAGGAAGTAATCAATGAAGTGGCGCGTATTCTGAAAGAAAAAGATATGCTAGCAGATGAAAATAACAAGGCGGAAAATATTTGCTATGCCAGTGACACATCTGAGAACTTCAGAAATATGATAGACAAGGTATTTAACGAGGCTCAGGATGTAAAGATTGAGTTTAAGAAATTCCAGGACTAGATGTAGCATAAGAAATTAGGAGATAAAAGTAAGAATGAAAAGAAAGTTAATCAATTTTTTAAAAAGAGTATATGCAAGGCTTTTGAGGTTCAAGATAGTATGGAGTAATAGAAAGAAAATCAATAAGCTTGTAAGAAAAATAAGAAAACATAACCTTGCTAGTTTTGAGAAAAAGGTTATGAAACAGTACGAAAGCTGCGACATTGAGGACACGTCTTTCCAAAGTGTCAATATAGAGAAGGACGATAACCGAGTAGCGATTTTTGGCTACGACGTTGTAGGTTCAATTGACGGAATAGAAAAATGTGATTATGTAGAGTATGGCACAAATTTAGCTGCAATTCTAGACAATGAAGACATTGATATTAAAATCGGATATGCAGATGACAGCATCATCGATTCAGAAGCTCTTAAATATCTGCAGAATACAATGAGCCTATATGCAGTATCTGACAATCGAAGCTATTTAGTAACTGTTGGCGATTTCAAGGTGGCCGTTATTGGTGGCAGTGTCGAAAGAGAAAAAGAGATTACTGATGGAATCATCCTTGATGAAAATTTGGTAAAAAATATAGTTTACGCAAGGAAACAAAATGTAAATCACATTATTGTTTACCTGAGAAGAGAAGCGCATAAGAGTACTGCTTTTACTCCATATGAACGTGCTTATGTAAGATTTATTGCTAATATGGGTGTTGACTCAATATTTGCAACAAATAGCGAAGGTATTCACATCGGTGGTAACACAATGAGAATTGACAGAAGCTTCTCAGATACCGTTGCCAGCATGGGTACTCTTGCAGGTACGCATGAAGATGCACCAGGATCAGCTCTTGCAATAAGAATCAAGCTTGTACCTGGCGAAACTAAGGGCGAGTATATTACAAACAAGGGCTACATCCCACTATATAACGACTTTGAAACAGAAGAATTCAAGAACGTTATGAGAATTGACTATCATAACAGCGAGCACAGACGCAATAAGGAAATGATGCGCGCTCTTGAATATATTGAGGATGAAACATACAAGCTAAGGGATATCAGAAACATCCTTACTATAAAAGACATCTGTGATATTTTAAATGTGGAACTGCCTGAAAAATACGCATATCTTGGATATGCCAGTGTAGGTAAGGTATGTGCAAGATCCTTTGAAGTTAACAGCGGGGACGTGCTTTTCTTCAGAGAACCATTTATGGATCCTAACGATAAGGATGTTAAACCTCTTGAAATTAGACTTCGAATTGTAGATAACGCTCTTAAGAGAGGTGCGAGATTCATTTTCTCATATGTTGATTTGGATGAATCAATTCCACATGTAAAGGTAGAAAATGCAAGAGAAGGTCATATTGCAGTATGTGCAAGACTAAGAGATTTCTATGAAGTTAAGACAGTTGGTATAACAGGAAGTGTTGGTAAAACAAGTACTAAGGACATGCTTTACAATGTACTTAATGAAAAGTATGCAACTTACAGAAATCTTAGAAATTCAAATACTCAGGTAAATATTGGAATGCATATTCAGAACTTCCGTGGAGGATATGAATTCTTCATTCAGGAAATCGGTGGAGGCCGTCCAGGCGGAGCGTCCAGACATTCAAGAATGATCAAGCCTGTAGCTACTGTTATTACAAATATCGGACATGCTCACATCGGTAACTACGGAACTCAGGAAGCTATTATGGAAAGTAAGCTGGGCATTATCGACGGCATGGACGAACACGGCACACTGTTCCTTAACGGCGATGACCCGCTACTAGTAACAGCAAAACCAGCAGCGGAGACTGTTTTCTTCGCAGTACACAATAAGAATGCAGACTATTATGCAGAAGATGTAAGGGAAGACAATGGAAAAACTTACTTTACAATCTGTCACAATGACGAAAGAATTCCGGCAATGCTTAATGTACTTGGCGAATACAATGTGCTGAACGCCGTAGGTTGTTTTGCTATTGGAAGAAAGTTCGGAATTGAGGACAGCGATATAGTTGAGGGTATCTCTAAGTTCGAGACTAGCGGTGTAAGACAGAACCTGATTAGTGTAGCAGGCTACAACCTTTTCGTTGACTGCTTCAACGCTTCACCTGCGTCAGTTGACTCATCACTTTCAGTTCTTGACAAAATTGAAGTTGAGGGCGACCAGAAGAAGATTGCAGTTATCGGCGACATTACAGGTGCAGCAGAACTGTCATCAGAAATACACAAAGAGGTTGGCGAAATTGTCAAAACTCACACAATGGACGTGCTTATTTGCTATGGAGAAGAGTCTAAGCAGGTGTATGATATGGCAAAAGAAGCAGGATACAATGCATATCACTTCTTAGAACCAAGTGATTTAGAGAGATTCATTAAGAAAACAGCTAAGGTAGGAGATGTAATCCTATTTAAGGGAAGCTCCAAGATGCTTCTAGCGGAAAGAATTGACTCTATGTTCGGAACTATGCTTGCGGACCAGAGATACATTGACGGCGTTAAGTTTAAGACAGCAAAGCAGAACAGAGTTACATACAACCTATACCCTGATTATGCAACCGTTGTAAATGCTGTTGACTATGATGGAAAGATTTCCATTGCTAAGAATGTAAGAGGACGTGTAGTTTATAACCTGGGCGATGGTGCATTTTCCGATAAGGAAAACATTACAGGCGTTAAACTCCATAGACATATAAGACATATTGGAGATGCTTGTTTCCACGGATGCGGAATGATTAAGAGCATCGACCTTCCGGACAGTGTTAAATATATTGGCGAAAGAGCTTTCGCAGAGTGTAATAACCTAGAAAAGATTACTGTTTGCACAGGAATGATGCACATTGCAAAGGAAGCTTTCGCAGAATGTAGTGCTCTTAATGAAATCTATCTTCCTGCTACTATTACAGAAATGGGAGAAGATGTTTTTGCTAACTGCGATAATCTGACTGCAATATGCGAAAGAGGAAGCTATGCAGCCGATTATTGTGAAAAGAATGGCGTACAGTACAAATTTAAATAAAATCTAATGGACAAAATGGAGGAAATTATGAAAAACGTATTAATCGTATTTGGAAGCATGACACCTGAACATGATTTATCATGCATCTCTGCGGCAACAATTCTTGAAAATATCGATAGAGAAAAATATAATCCTATTCCAGTTGGAATTACTAACGATGGAAAGTGGTTCTATACAGAAGCTACAACAGATGAAATCCGTTCAGCTAAGGACTGGGAAAATTCAGAAACAAATAAGAAGGCAATGCTTGACATTGACCACGGCTCAAAGAAGCTTCTTATCTTTGAAAAGGACGGAAAGATTACAGAGCAACCTCTAGACTGTGTATTTGCAAGAATTGCAGGAAATACAGGAGAAGATGGAAAGCTTCAGGGACTATTTGAACTAGCTGGAATTCCTTATGTAGGATGCGGAGTTATGTCTTCTGCATGTTCCATGGATAAGGCAATTTCATATCTGTTTGCTGATAGCATCGGAATGAGAAGACCTATGACACAGAACTTAAATGCAAAGGAATACTTAGCTGATAAGGATGCTGTAATTGCTGATGTTAAGGCTGACTTAGTTGCAAGAGCAGGATTCCCAATCTTCGTTAAGCCTGTTTCAACTGGATCTTCCGTTGGAATTTCAAAGGTTCACAATGAAGATGAACTTAGACCAGCTCTTGATGAAGCTTTCAGCTTTGGTGAAAAAGTTGTCCTTGAAGAAGGAATTGTTGGTTCTGAAATCAAGGTTGCATTACTAGGTAATGATGAGCCTGTAATCGGAGCACTTTGCGAACTTAATGCTGATGGAGATTTCAATGACTTTAAGACGAAGTACGTTGCAAAGAGCTCTTCGAAGAAGATTCCAGCAGAATTTGATGCAGAAACTGAAAAGATGATTAAGGACGGAGCTATTGCAATCTATAAGGCTTTAGAATGCAGAGGATTCTCAAGAATCGACTTCTTCCTAACAGAAGATAATCAGCTTGTATTCAATGAAATCAACAGCATGCCTGGATTCCAGCCAACAAGCATCTACTCACTGATGATGAATCAGGTAGGAATCAGCTATACTGAAATTATCAGCAGACTGATTGAATTAGCATTTGAAAAATAGAGGGAGTTGAAGTTTTGTTTAAAATATTGAAACAAATATTTTATGATCATGTTGAATACAGAACTCAGATTTTACGAATGGCTAAGGTGGACAAGGATCGTGCCTTTAAGGGCTCAGACCTAGGATGGGTATGGGCTCTGTTTAGGCCTGCCATGAGAATCGCTGTTTACTATTTTGCCATGGTTGTAGGTTTCCGTGCATCGAGAAACATGCAGGGCATTTATTGTTCGTATTTTCTGTGGCTTGTAGCAGGACTTGTACCTTGGTTTTATATGAGCGGTATGCTTACAGGTGGTGCGACCTGCTTTAGAAGATATAAGGGGATGATTCAAAGAACATCTTTCCCTAAGACAACCATACCTACAATAGTTACTTTGTCTAATTTCAAGGTTCATATTGTAGTGTTCTTTTGCATGCTGTTATTGTTCCCACTAATGGGATATAAGCCATCCATATACTGGATTCAGCTTCCAATTTACATGGCAATGATGTTGATATTCACTTATTTCTGGTCACTGGCTTCAGGACTTTTATCAGTAGTCAGCGAAGACTTTTTGAATATTCTTAGAACTATGAATGCAGCAATGTTCTGGCTTTCAGCTATACTTTTCAATAAGACTAATGTGCATAATCCTTTGGCAGTGACATTCTTTAGACTTAATCCTGTAACCTACATTGTATATGGATACAGAGATGCGCTGTGTTATCACAGATGGTTCTTTGAGGATCGTATAAGCTTACTTTACTTCCTGGCAGTTTCAGCAATAATGATTTTTGTTGCAACTAAGCTATATTCAGGATTGAGGAAACAGCTTCCAGACATTGTATAAATCATAATTAGTAAGGGGAAATAAATTGAACAAACCGGTTATAGAATTCGTAAAGGTTTCGAAAGAATTTAAGATGTTCCGAAACAACAAGCATCGTATGCTTAACCTAATCTTTCACGTAAGGAAGGTTAAAGATGTACGACAGGGTGTGGAAGAACTTAGTTTCAAAATAAATAAGGGCGAGAATGTAGCTATAATAGGTGCAAGCGGAGCCGGACGAAGTGTAACAGCCAAACTGATGTCAAGATATCTTTATCCAACATCAGGTAAGGCACTCATAAGAGGCGATGTGACTGCTGTTCTTGATCTGAGAAGCGGCTTTGTAAATGATTTTACAGGCAGATATAACTATATTACTCAGGCTAATATTTTAGGCTGGAGCAAAAGTGAAATTGCAGAAGCTGAAGATGAAATAATCAGAAAGAGCCAACTGGAAGACAAAATAGATAAGTCAATGAAAACCTATGAAAAAGGTGATGCAGGTAGACTTGGATTCTATATTCAGACATATAAGAAGCCGGACGTTATCGTTTTCGATAATCCTCTTTCTGTAGGAAACTTTAAGCTAAGACAGAAGTGCCTGGATAGAATTTTGGAACTTAAGGAGGACCCCGAGGTAACCCTTGTGTTTTCCACGTCAATGGTAAACCTAGCAAGGAAATTCTGCGATAGGGGACTTGTTCTTGATGATGGTCGCCTGGTATTTGATGGTCCTATAGATGAAGCTTGTAAGTTCTATAAGCAGACAGTGCTTCCTAAGATTATGGGTAAGTTAGAGGCAGCTGCAGAAGAAGACGAAGAAGATCCAATGGATGAACTTGGAGGAGATTCGGACGGTTACGATGATGTTTTGTAGTATTGTAAAAATTGGAAAGTTTTTCATGAGGCTAGTTTACGCAATCCTTAAACTTTTCAAAACCCAGAAGGGCAAAATCCTTTTTCTCAGCAGGCAGTCTGACACTCTTAGCTTGGACTTCAGAATGTTGAAGGACGAAATTCTTAGACAGGCTGAGATAGAAGGTAAGGAACCGCAAAATGATAATAAAAAGGATATTAAAATTATAGAAATCTGTAATTACATGGTGGATGGAAAAAGCGGTGTGGCAAAATTCGGGATGGATGTACTTAAGAGTATGTATCATCTGGCAACTAGTGAAGTTGTTGTTCTCGACGCTTATTGGCCGGCTGTTTCCATGTTAAAACACAAGAAAAGCTTAACGGTAATTCAGATGTGGCATGCCATAGGCAAGATTAAGAAGTCTGGTTATCAGACCTTGGATAAGGAATCTGGTAGAAGCAGAAAAATCGCTGAACTTATGGATATGCACAAAAACTACGATATTATAATTGCAGGCGGAAAGGCTTTCAATAAGTTCTACTGTCTGTCATTTAATACAACTGAGGATAAGCTAGTGAATATTGGCTTGCCGAGAATTGATTATCTTCTTCAGACCGAAGAAGATAATAAAAAAAAGATTCTGGAAAAATATCCGGAATTTAAAGAAAAGACAGTTGTGCTTTATGCACCAACTTTCAGAAGAAATATAGAGTTAAAGTGGGAACCGCTACTTGATGGTTTTGATTTTGAAAATGCCGTTCTTGTAATCAAGGGCCACCCTAACCAGGCTATTAGCTGTGAGGGAGAGGGAGTCTACATGTGCCCTGAATTTAAGTCAGTGGAAATGCTTGCGGCTTGCGATTACCTGATTACAGACTATTCGGCCATTGCTCTTGAGGGGGCTGTGCTGAACAAGAAGACTTACTACTTCCTGTACGACTACGACGAGTACACGGAGAAAAACGGCATTAATCTGAACCCATTTGATTCTATGCCGGGTTGTGCGTTCCGAGACGGCGGAGAGCTCATTGCCCACCTGCAGTCAGGGGCTTACGACCAGGGAGTTTTGGACCATTATAGGGAGATGTACCTGCCTGAACACCTAGGCACGTCAACAGAAAAGCTGGCGTCTCTGGTGCTATCAAAACTCATAAAATAGAGAAACTTTACTCGTTAGGAGATATTTTATATGTTTAAATCATTAAAAAAACGAATGAACAAAGTAAAATTGTTCGTAATTTTCTTTTACAGAATCCTTTTCGTAAAGAATCACTTTAAATGTTCTTTCTGGAAGAAGCTTCGAGCAAATTTTGGAGGAGGATTTACTGCCGACCAGTGGATGCTGTACGATTTTGATCATAATGATAAGTCGGAGTACCTGTCTGAATTTGACTGGTATCGCTCCAGATATATAAATGCTCCTTTCGATTTCCTGCTAAATAATAAGATTGCAGCTGCGGAGATTTTGAAGCAGTATGTTAGAACTCCGGAAAGCTATATGATAAAAAATGACGGTTTCCTATCAAGTTTCCAAAGTGAGGAGCTTGACTACGGCTACGCTGTTGACCTATTAAAGGAGAAGAAGCAACTTTTCATTAAGCCTTATGGCGTTGGAAAGGGCATGGGTGTAAATATCCTGATTTATAAGGATGATACTATATATGTGGACCAGACCGCATATAGTGAGGAAGAGTTCATAGATTTTCTTAGAAAGAGAGATGACTGGTTCATATCAGAGGCTATGCATCAGCACCAGTTCCTTAACGACATCTATGACAAGACAGTTAATACAATTAGACTTATTACATTGAAAGACCCTGAAACTCATCAGTTTAAGATATTCTTTGCTGTTCAGAGAATAGGAACCAAGGAGACAATTCCTGTAGATAACGGAAGTCGTGGCGGATTAGTTGCAAAAATCGATTTGGAAACAGGAACTTTGTCAGAAGCAAGATGTCTACATAACAGAAATGTTTACAAGGTTCATCCAGATTCAGGAAATCCTATTGAGGGAGTTAAGGTTCCTGAATGGGATAGAATTAAGAAGGAAATGCTTGAACTAACTAGGAATCTGCCATATATGCACTTTATAGCCTGGGATGTTTTGATTCTTGAAAATGGAGAGGTTTGCATTATAGAAGCCAATACTTCATCAGGAGTTAACATTATTCAGCTTTGGGGCGGACAGCGCAACAAAGAGCTAGGCGATTTCTATAGATATCATAAATGCATTAAGAAATAACAGGAGAAGAAAAATGCTGTATATTATAATGGCTGACGGTAAGGGCCTGAGATGGAATAATTACAATCATATACCTAAGCATTTAATTACAATAGAAGGTGAGTCTCTGCTTGCCAGAACAGTCAGATTGATTAAGGAAAGAGAGCCTGAGGCTGAAATTATAATCACCAGCCACAATCCGCAATATGAAATTGAGGGAGCAAGAAGGTATGAGCCTAAGAATAACGTTCTGGAAATCGATAGATTTACAGCAGAGCTAATTCAAGATAATATTTGCTTCTTATATGGAGATACCTTTTATTCAGACCGCGCTATGGATGTTATTACCGGTGCTGAAACTAAGGAAATCCTTTTCTTCGGAAATGGAAAATCAATTGTTGCCGTAAAGGTTGCAGACGGAGAACTATTCCGTGGTCATGTAAACAGAGTCAGACAGCTATATTTAGATGAGAAGCTGGATACTTGTAAGGGATGGCAGGTATATCAGTCCTATGCAGGCTTGGAATTTGGAGATAAGTCACCGACTGAACACCTAGTATTTATAGAAGACGAAACCAGAGATTTTAATTCACCAAAGGATTTGGAGGTATAAAAGCTATGAGAATAACATTTACAGGAGACCTTTCGTTTACCGGATATTTTCAGGGAAAGGAAAGGTCAAAAATCCTTTCACACGATGTAAAAGCATTCCTAAAGCGTAGCCAGTGCACAGTTGTTAATCTAGAAAGTCCAATTACTGACTGTGAGACTACAGAGAAGGCAAGACTTGCACACAGATGTGATAAAGGAGTAATACATTTTTTGCAGAAAAACTTTAACTATCCCGTTGTTACTCTAGCTAATAATCACATTATGGACTATGGCGTAGAAGGTCTTTACGATACCATGGAAGCTCTAGATGATGCGCAGATTGCAAGAACAGGAGCGGGTAAGGACTTAAAAGAAGCTATTAGACCTGTTATTGTTAAATCAGGAAACCTAGGTGTTGCCATTTTATCAGTTGAGTATAAGAAAGATATAAGGGCAACTGCAAAGGGTCCGGGAGTTCTTCATGAATCGTATGACAGACTTATTAGAAAGCAGATTAAAAGACTGAAGAAATACGTAAATATGGTAATTGTAGTTTATCATGGAGGAGAGGAATTCCTTCATACACCAATGCCATACACAAGAGGTCATTTGCATCAGTACATTGACATTGGAGCCGATGCTGTTGTAGCTCATCACCCTCATACAGTACAGGGATATGAAAAATACCATGGAAAATATATTTTCTATTCACTAGGTAATTTCATCTTCGATACAGATTATCAGAGAGTTCAGGACGATTCAGAGGATGGAATGATTCTCTGCATGGATATTGACGAAGACAGTATGTCCATGGGCTTAGAATTCTGTCCTATAAGAATTAACAGAGAAACTCAGATGATTGAAGTCAGAGATGATGATGACTACTTTGTAAATTTGGCTGATATCCAATACGCAGACTTTTGGCCATCTGAAGCTGCTAGAAAACAGAAAGTCCTTGAGAAATGTAATGCTATTGAGCCTGACGCTGTTAAAAAATCAAGCTTTATGAATAAACTTGCAGAAGCGATTCAGGATCCAATGGAAGCAAAGCGCAAAGCAAAAAAGAAAAAATGCCTCGAAGAAGGTAGAAAAATAGCCGCCGGAAAGTAAACTGACCTCAGCTGAGTTTGAGGTCAGCCGCTCCGGCGGCTTCTTTGTTTCGATTCTTTTACTGTCCTATTTCGCTACATAAGTCCCTTGGATTTGCAAATTGCTTCAGCACATGAACCTTCTTTGCAGTGAAGGGTTAGGTTCTGGCAACCCTGGAAAACTCCTTCGCCCAAATATTTTAGATTATCTGGAAGATAGACATCTGTAAGCTTATGGCAGTCTGCAAAGGCATAATCGCTGATATGTCTAACATTAGGGCCAAGGTGAATTTCCTTGAGGAAGGCATTTCCTTTGAATGCTTCCTGATCGATATTTCTAAGTGTTTTCCCTTTAATTTTATCTGGAAGTGAAATCTTCTTTGCCAGTGATGAACAACCTTTAACAGTTGCAAATGCAGGGCAGACAATATAGTCTATGCCTTTTTCAGTATATTTCTTACTCTTGGCTGAGTCAGCAAACATCTGCTCCGAAAACATAGTGCCAAAAATATCATCAATTATCTGAGCTAACTTCATTTTAGAACTGCCCTTAAAGAGAATAACATCTTCTTTCTTCATATTCTTCTTAAGGAAACTAGTAAGTTCAGTTGGTTTGGTAAAGCTATATGCGTTAAAGCCGGCAGCCTTGGCAATTTTATATACTTCTTTGGAGTTTTTACCATAGCATAGAAGAACATCTGGTTTATGATTTATTACCATCTGACCAATTTTACGGTGAACATCCTTAGCCATACCGGCAGCACCTGTTACGTCACCGATAACGGCAATTTTCTTTCCCTTTCCGGCATCAGCAGAATCCAGAACTGAAAGGGAAGAATCTATGGAGTCCGGAGAAGCGTTAAAGCAGTCGACAAAAAGCCTATATCCATTTACGACTACAAAATTCTGTCTGACGCCACTGGTGCGGAACTGGGCCAAGCCAGCCTGAATTTCCTCATTGCTGAGTCCAAATTGCTTGGCTATGGCAAAGCAGCAAACTGCATTAAGGGCGTTATGTTCTCCTGGAACATTTAAATGTACAGGCACTTTGGTTTCATCGTGACAGATGTTGAAATCCATATGCTCTCCATCAGTAGAAATATCCGATGCATAATAATCTGCTTTTTCATTGTGCAGGGCATAATATATTACTGGCGCAGATACCTGAGCCTTTGAAAGCAGCGGATCGTCGCCGTTTAGATAGAGGATACCCCCAGGAGCTAAGCCGTCAGTAATCCCAAGTTTATTGACCATCAAAGCTTCTCTGGACCCGTGATTTCCAATATGTGCGTCCCCAATATTTGTAACGCAGGCAGCTTCTGGCAGAATCATTCTGGAATGCCTGGAAGCGCCACCTTTACGACCACCGCCAATTTCCTGAATATATATTTCCTGCCATTCCTTGAAATTCTGAATATGAAGGCCTATATTTACCTGAGTATTGGTATTTCGTAGATTCCTGTCTGTATCGTATTTCTGCTTAAGGACATTGTAAAGCATGTCTTTGGTGCTTGTTTTTCCAATACTTCCCGTTATACCTACTGTTTTCAAACTGTACTTTTTTCTTAAATGAGCACAAAGCTTTATATGAGCTTCCATGGCACCGGGAACGACTACGTGAGGAATTGCTGGATTAAGAGGCACGTGGCTGAAAACAAAGGTAATGCCTTTTTCTAGTGCCTTCTCAACAACTAAAAGTCTGACTTTTAGCGGCTTCTCAATGACGTCATTTACATCTTTATATGGCTCGTGGAAAAACATTACGTCGCCTTTTTCCGAGTCAGGCCAATGAGTTGTAACTTTGCCTACACTGACAGTCTCCATATAGGAATACCTTTCCGGTAACTGAACATCAATGATTTTGCATATATCCCCAATTGTAAGAGGGTCTTCAAAGTGTCTATAACCTCGACATCCCTCTATAATTTCTTTATATGCCTCTAGCTTATCAGTTGCATCCTTACAGTTTGCATAAGTTGAAACCTTGCCATTAACCATAGGGTAGAAACTGCGATTAATCAAAAAATCCTCGCCCATTTTATTCCCCATAGTTTTTATCATAATCTTATGGCGCAAAACCACCGCAGAATCCGTATTCTCAGAAGGAAATCTACCCACTGAAGTGCATCCATAAACATAATTTCCATCCATTCGTCTGACAGGCGTCCCTACGTTAATTGAGTTCATGTCAGTGGCAAACACATAATCTGCACCCAGATTTCCAAGGCTCCTCATGAGAACCTTCTCACATCCTGCAGGGCATTTGTTAAGGACATAGACAATAATATAGTCACAATTCTCTTTAGCATAAGCCAAATTAATGAGCGCCTGACGAGGAATTTTGATTTTTCCCTCGTCACTTATCATAGTTTCGTCAACAGAAAAACCGACAGCCCCTACAGAAAAGCCGTTTACATTGAAAATATAACTTTGGCTGTCCGAAAGAAAATACAGTCCTGACATTTCAGGTTTCTTCAGATTTTCCAAGGCATCTGTATCAGTTATGGCAAGTCCAAAGGCTATTTCATCGCCATTAGGCAGGCCGAAATCTTTTGGTGCATTGGCAGAAAGAGCCTCACGTCCCGCCTTGTCTAAATATCCCCATATATCAAAACCCACAAATTCCGAATCTTCCTTGCCTTGACCTAAATCAACTCTACAGAAAGTGGTCATCTCCATATTCCATGATTTAAAATCACGGTAAAGCCTAGATAAATGATCCTTATATTTTTTTATTGATTTCGCTTTCTTATTTTCTTTATATTTGTCTGATGCCATTTGCACAGGTGGAATGCTCATTACCTTTGCATAGGCAATTTTCAATTGTCCCAGAGTTTTTTTATTCATATTTTCATCCTTTTGTTTTTGATTATTTATCTAAATCTGTCCTTGTTATGATACTACTTTTTAAGGCTTTTATCAACTTATATCCGACAGCGACATCCTTGACGAACTCCATGTAAGTATTGAAAAGCACATAGCAACTGTGATATAATAATTTAGCTATTACATAAGTGAATTTTAGTTTTAGCTTAGATTAAAAATGGGAGAAAGATTATGCGAAGTAAAAAGCAAAAGCTTGATTTTAGAGAAAAGAAACCCAATTGGTTTAGCAGAAAGAAAACGTGGCAGAAAGTTTTGATAGTAATCGGACTTATAGTCCTTGTCTTGGGTCTTGCTGTTGGGGGATATGCAGCATACCAGTACAGTAAGCTGGACAAATTGGACTCTTTATCAGAAGGAGAACTGTCCTGCGTAGACGTAGATGGATATGTTAATATTCTCTTGCTCGGAGTGGATAGCCGTAACATGGATGACATTCAGGGCACCGGAGCAGATGCTATTATGATATTGAGCCTGAAGGAGGAGACCGGTGAGATGACTCTAACGTCAATTTACCGTGATACCTACCTGAAGATGGCTGACAGCGATGAATGTCATAAGATAACTGATATTAACAGAATTCAGGGGCCAGAAGGACTGATGAAGACCTTAAATGAGGCTATGGACCTTAATATCAGTAAGTATGCTGTAGTTAACTTTAAGGCTGTTGCAGACCTGGTAAATGCTGTTGATGGAATTACAGTAAACGTAGAAGACTATGAAATTGAACAGCTTAACAAATACACCAGACAGACTGCTCATAATATTGGACAGAAAAAATATAATACTGTAAGCAAGGCTGGAGAACAGACTCTTGAAGGTGTACAGGCTGTTTCTTATGGACGTATCCGTAAGGGCGTAGGTGATGACTTTAAGAGAACAGAAAGAATGAGAACTGTTCTGAATCTTGTTATGGAAAAACTTCAGCTAGATAGTCTGAGTCAGCTTAATAAGGTTATGGACGCTGTGCTTCCGAATGTACAGACAAATCTTGGCGTGAAGGATATGGCAATTCTAGCATCTAAGCTTAAGGACTTTAAGATTACTCAGGGCGAAGGATGGCCATATGCAGTAACTACGGGAATGCTTGGTAGCGTATCCTATGTATTTGCTGATAATGTTCTTGATAATGTGGTTCAGTTACATGAAAAAATCTTCGGTCAAAAGAATTACGATCCTTCCACTACAGCGCAAAATGTGGCAGCTTTAATTGAAGGAAATAAGAGTGGAGCAGCAGATCAGAAGACTGTTGATCCTGTAGAGGAAGGGAATAAGGATAATCCTAATAAGCCGGAGACTACAGATGATAACAAGTCTGATAACAAGAATAATAACAAAGACAATAATAGTAATAATAACGGTAATAACAATAACAACAAGAATAATAACAACAATAACGGTGGCGGAAATGTTAAACCGACTCCAACGCCGAAACCAGATCCTAAACCGGAACCCACGCCGAAACCAGATCCTAAACCGGAACCCACGCCGGATCCAACACCTGATCCAACTCCGGACAACGGTGGCGGTAATACAGAGTAGTATAATTAATATGTATAAAATAAAATTAAATTATAATTAAGTAGGAGATAAAACTAAAATGGCTAAGGAAAAAATTAATTTCGAGGACGAACAGGTAAGGCTAAAGTACAGACATACAGCAAGTCATATTATGGCACAGGCAATTAAGCAGATTTGGCCTGATGCAAAGCTTGCCATCGGACCTGCAATTGATAACGGATTCTATTACGATATCGATATGGAACACAAGCTGTCCGATCAGGATCTTCTTAAGATTCAGAAGGAAATGAAGAAAGTTATTAATGCTAACTATAAGCTGGAAAGATTCGAGCTTCCAAGAGGAGAAGCTCTAGCATACATGGCTGAAAGAAATGAAGACTATAAGGTAGAACTTATTAATGATTTACCAGAAGATTCTGTAATTTCTTTCTACAAACAGGGAGATTTTGTTGACCTATGTGCAGGACCTCATATGGATTCAACAGGGCAGATAAAGGCTGTTAAGTTAATGAGCGTTGCAGGTGCATACTGGAGAGGCGACGAACACAACAAGATGCTTCAGAGAATCTACGGAACAGCTTTCCCTACACAGGAAGAATTAGATGCATATATTGCAAGACTTGAAGAAGCAAAGAAGAGAGACCATCGTAAGATTGGTAAGGAAATGGATCTTTTCGCTATCTTTGAAGAAGGACCAGGATTCCCATTCTTCATGCCTAAGGGAATGATTATCAGAAACGAGCTGGAAAACTTCTGGAGAGAAGAACACAGAAAGAGAGGATATGAAGAAATCAAGACTCCTCTTATCCTTAATGAACAGCTTTGGAGAACATCAGGACACTGGGATCATTACAAGGATAACATGTACTTTACAAAGATTGATGGAGCAGATTATGCTATCAAGCCAATGAACTGTCCGGGATCAATGCTTTGCTATAAGAGAAAGATGTGGTCATATAGAGATTTCCCAATCAGAATGGGAGAACTAGGCCAGGTTCACAGACACGAACTTTCAGGAGCACTTCATGGACTAATGAGAGTAAGAACTTTCACTCAGGACGATGCTCATATCTTCATGCTTCCTGAACAGATTAAGAATGAAATCGTAGGTGTAGTAAGATTCATCGACGATGTTTATAAGATGTTTGGATTCAAGTATCATATTGAACTTTCAACTAGACCAGAAGATTCAATGGGAAGTGATGAAGAATGGAATACAGCAGAATCCGCTCTTCGTGAAGCTATGGAAGAAATCGGAGTTCCATTTGTAGTTAACGAAGGAGACGGAGCTTTCTATGGTCCTAAGCTTGACTTCCACCTTGAAGACTCAATTGGAAGAACATGGCAGTGCGGAACTATTCAGTTAGATATGCAGATGCCACAGAGATTTGACCTTACTTACGTAGGTTCAGATAATGAAAAGCACAGACCTATCATGATTCACCGTGTAATCTTCGGATCAATTGAAAGATTCATCGGAATTCTGACAGAACACTTTGCAGGTAAGTTCCCACTATGGTTAGCACCAGTTCAGGTTAAGCTTCTGACTGTTGCAGAAACATTTGGTGACTATGCTAAGGAAGTTGCAGAGAAACTTGAAGCTGAAGGAATCCGTGTAGAACTTGATATTAGAAACGAAAAAATCGGTTACAAGCTAAGAGAAGCACGTAACGAAAGAGTTTCCTACATCTGTGTAATCGGTGAAAAGGAAGCTAATGCAAACACTGTTACAGTTCGTTCAAATAAGGTGGGAGAACTGGGAGAAATGCCAGTTGATGAGTTCGTTGCTAAGCTTGTAGAAGAGATTAAGACAAAAGCAGTATAAAAAAAGAAGTAACAAAAAGAAGTATAAAGTAAAACGAGTACGAAATACATGAATAATGTTCGTTTTAGACCTTTCAAAAAAGGAACAGCCAATCTGAGAATTCTCGGATTGGCTGTTCCTTTTTTGAAAGGTGCAGATATGAGAAGTTAACCTGCGAATTTTATAAATTTATGAGTTGCTGCGAACTGATCATATGAAATGTCAAAATAGTAGTTCTTAATAGTTGATACCTTTGTCCAAGTTTTGTTAGATTTGCTGTCCCTTGCTCCATATGTGTTGGAACTTGCCTGCTGTGGATCGATGTTAACCCAACGCTTGTTGATGTAGCACTGAACCCAAGTATGTGTTCTCTTATTAAGGTCTGCAGCGCTTTCAACTTCCCATGATGTTCTGCCCTGAACAATTTTCTTTCCGTAAATCATTCTAGTAGGAATTCCCTGAGCTCTTGCCAAGGCTGTGAATATGCCGGCATAACCGTCACAGTGAAGGGCAACCTTACCCTTAAAAGCATTATAGCTGTTTCCTGTTTTCGTCTGCTGATACTTCAGATTGTAGTAAGGATCGTCGTAAGCTGTACGTCCTGTAGCCACTGCATTGTTATCATAGTAGAAGTTTTCTGCAACATACTGGTAGATAGCAAAGGCTTTTTCGTAATTTGTCTTAGCGCCAGCGTTATTTACAATTTTGTTAGAAACCTTCTTGTAGTAATTAGCTTCTGCAGTTGCCGAAATATTTCTTGTGGCATCTGAACCCTTTTTCTTGAACAACTGATACTTGTAATCTGACAGGCTCTTTGTAGTCGCCTTCTTATAGCTTACAGTACCTGCCAGCTTCTTGTTAGCTGCAGAAATATTGCTGAATTTGTGAAGAGTAGGTTTACCACTCTTTATAACTACCTTAACTCCTGGGAACAGGGCAGGGTAGCGATCCGCTCTATTGTTTTCGCATATTCTGAAATAATAGGAACCATCAGGTATGTAGGAACAGTTATAAGAAAAACTAGCTGTACCGCCTGCCTCCAAACCATCGATGCCTGTTACATATTTAGTGCCCAAAACTGTATCCTGGCGGATATAATTTGATGGAAGCGGGTATGCAACAAGTCTTGGTGAAAAACCGCTTCTGTATTCTGCCTGGTGCTTATAAGTTACCATTATTTTGGAACCCTCAGTAGTTAGTTTGAAATAGTCGCCGGCGATTTTATTACCGGTAACGATTTCACTAGTTGCCTTGGAAGTCTTCAACTGCTTTGCAGTGTAGGCAAAGACCCCGGTGCTTGTTGAAGCGAGAGTGACTACCGTTACAAGGCAGAGAACACCGAGCTTCTTAAATAAGTTTCTTTTCTTTAACATGTGAACCATTCCTTT
>JAUNMH010000008.1:42645-84906 GCA_030537495.1 Clostridia bacterium
AATAGATTTAAGCTTAAATAGATTTAAGCGCATCTGAGACAGCCATAGCGGAAGAATATGCGAATTGCAGGTTGTATCCGCCAGTATCTCCGTCAACGTCCAGGCATTCGCCGATTACGTAAATTCCCAGACATTTTTTCAATTCCATAGTTTTGGAACTAATTTCTTTTAGTGAAACCCCTCCTGAGGTGGCCATAGCAGTATCAAAACCACCAGTGGATTTAACTGTGTAGGTATCTTCGGTTAATTTTCTGGCAATTGCCTTTGGCTTATCTTGCGACAAGGTGCATAATTCCCTGGCGAAGCTTCTCGGAAGATTGAATAGGGTCGATACTACGTTGGAAACAGAGGATTTGTTCTTTTTCATAGCAGTCGTAATCTTCTTAAGCGCTTCGGCGTAATCAACCGGATAGATATAATTAAATTTTATTGTATCACCAGTACGCATATAGCGTGAATGATTAAGAACAAGTGGCCCTGAAAAATTCGTATGCGTAAGCAATAGGGCATCGTCTGAAGCTGCTGATAATTTCCGTCCATCTCGCCAAAGACTTAGCTGGCAATGAGGAAACGAAATGCCAGAAAGTTCAGCAAAACCGTAATCATAAACATTTACAGGAGAAAGACTCGGGTAAAGCTTCGTAATTTCAACGCCTAAACCTTCACTCAGAACCTTGAAGAAATTTCCGTCAGACCCTGTCGTCGGGTAAGAGCATCCACCACTTGCGATAATCACGCGCTTCGCCAGGTAATTCTCTCTATTCGTGACAATTTCCCAAAGGTTAGCGCTATCATCTGAAATATGAGGCATCAAAACCTCCACAGGCGAATTTAATTTAACAGTAAACCCATTGATCTTAGCTTTCTCAATCATCATATTTAGAACGTCAGAGGCTTTCATAGATTTTGGAAAAACCTTGCCATCTTCTCTTGTAATTGTCTCTATATCATTTCTATGTAGAAATTCTATTAATTCAAGATTATTGTGCTTATAAAGGCAGCTACGGATTTTCTTCCCATTGGAGCCATAATGAGTAATGTAGTCCTTTATATCACCTGCATGGGTAATATTACATTGACCGGCTCCACTCATAAGAAGCTTGGTTCCGATTTGGCCTGTTTTCTCAAGTATTAGACCACTATGAACCTCTATGTTTGATGCGGCAAAGAGCCCTGCGGCTCCTCCGCCAATAATAACTAAATCGTAGACCATGTTTTCATCCTTTCAAATGGTCATATTTCAATGAAATTATATCATAGTACAGGGCAAGTTGCAAAAGTAATTGAATTCTGTAGTAGAAAAACACCGATAGAACAGCCGAAATTGACATAAGAAAGGGCAGATGTTAAAATACAAGAGACTGAATGGAATCTCAGAGATTATGAAACGGTGGTGAAATTATGGATTATAAAGATAACAATAACGTTAACAATAACAATGGCCAGAGAGTAGTTTATACCTATGATCCCAAAGATATTCAGCCAAAGCGTAAACCTGGCGGAAAGGGCGGATTAAAAAAAGCCCTGATGATTTTTGCAATTATTGTGGTAATTGTAGTTGTTGCAGGTATATTGATTAACAAAACAAGCCTATTTAGAAGCCAAAGCAACAGTGATCTCTATCAATATGATCACAATTATATAGGAGTACTTAAGCTTCATGGAACCATAGGCGAGGACAGCGACGAATATAACCAGCAGTGGATGCTTGAAAGAATCAAGCAGATGAAAAATGATGAAAATAACAAAGGCTTAGTTTTGAGCCTGAACACCCCAGGTGGCTCAGTATATGAATCTGATGAGCTATATCTTGCAATTAAGGACTATCAGACTACAAACAAGCCTGTTTATTCTTATATGGAGTCAATGGCTGCATCAGGAGGCTACTATATTTCGGCTCCATGTGACAAGATTATTGCCAATAGAAACTGCTGGACAGGCTCTATCGGTGTTACTATCGGAACTATTTATGATATATCAGGTTTATTGGAGAAGGCAGGAATAAAGACGGTAACCATTACATCAGGCAAGAACAAGGCTATGGGAAGTATGGTTAAACCGCTCACAAAGGAACAAAAGGAAATTTATCAGGGCCTGGTTGATGAAGCTTATGAACAGTTTGTAGAAATCGTTGCAGATGGACGCGATATGAAAAAAAAGAAGGTAAAAAAGATTGCCGACGGAAGAGTTTATACTGCTGAGCAGGCAAGAAGACTTAATTTAGTAGACGCCGTTGAAAGTTTTGATGACGCGGTTGATGACATGAAGAAAGACTGCAACCTTCAGGAGTGCAGCGTGGAAAACCTGGAATACGACGCACCTTTTAACTGGAAGTCCATACTTAGCATGGTGACAGATGCGGAAAAGAGCAAGGCAGAAGGTGAGTATGATGGACTGATGAAGTTAATGGACGAGAACAATAAATTCACCATTACATACATGTCTGAAGTCAGCAAATAAGGCGCAAGGCTTTAAATAAAAAAATTAAATGAAAATTAATTCGGCTGTTAAGGAAAAAACCTTGACAGCTGTTTCACGTTATGATATCATATAGCACGTTATGATGGATAAAATAATGGAAGCGAGTCTTTTGTATGACTTCTACGGTCAGCTTTTGACTGAGAGAAAACAACAGGTTATGGAGCTTTATCACGAAGAGAATTTATCTCTTGCGGAAATAGCTCAGGAATTTGGAATCTCCAGGGCTGCAGTTCATGAATCCCTGAAATCTGCTGAGAAATCCTTGGCAGAGTATGAGGAAAAGCTGGGGCTGGTGAAAAAGTTTGTGAAGTCTCAGAACGCTATTGAAAAAATCGACAGTGTCATAGATAAACTTATTGAAGAGCATGGAGATAAGGACGAGGAACTGGCAAAAGAACTTGAATCAATTAAACTTGTAATTAACAGTTTGGAGTAGAATATGGCATTTGAAAGCTTAGCAGATAAGTTGCAAGGTGCTTTTAAGAAGCTGAAGGGAAAAGGAGTTTTAACCGAAGCGGATATTAATGACGCTATGAGAGAGGTTAAACTGGCACTTTTGGAAGCAGACGTTAACTTTAAGGTCGTAAAGAGCTTTGTTAACGATGTAAAAGAAAAGTGCATGGGATCTGAGGTACTGGAAAGTCTGACGCCTACGCAACAAATAATTAAAATTGTAAATCAAGAGCTCGTTGAATTAATGGGCGGTACTAATAGCAAGCTGACATACTCACCGTCAGGATTTACTACAATAATGATGGTAGGTCTTCAGGGTACTGGTAAAACTACTACCTGCGGAAAGCTTGCAAACTACTTGAAACAGCACGGCAAGAAGCCTATGATGGCGGCATGTGACATATACAGACCTGCGGCAATTGACCAGCTAGAGGTTGTTGGAAAATCTGTTAACACGCCTGTATTTACAATGCGTGATAGCAAGGATCCTGCGGCTATTGCACTGGCAGCTAAGAAGGAAGCAGAAAAGAAAGGCTTCGATGTTCTTATTGTCGATACAGCCGGTCGACTGCAGATTGATGAAGCTTTGATGGATGAACTTGTGAATATTAAGGGAACCGTTAAGCCTCATGAAATCCTTTTGGTAGTAGACGCACTTACGGGTCAGGATGCAGTAAATGTTGCTGAAGGCTTCAATGAGAGACTGGGCATCGATGGAATAGTAATGACCAAGATGGACGGTGACTCAAGAGGCGGTGCTGCACTTTCTGCGAAGAAGGTTACAGGTAAGCCAATTAAATTCATGGGTATGGGAGAAAAGTTCGATGCACTTGAACCTTTCCATCCTGAAAGAATGGCAAGCCGAATCCTTGGAATGGGAGATATGCTTTCACTTATTGAGAAGGCGGAAGCAAGTTTTGACCAGGAAAAGGCAGAGAAGCTGGAGAAACAGCTTAAAAAAAATCAATTTACATTAGAGGATTTCCTGGACCAGATGGGACAGGTTAAAAATATGGGCGGACTCGGGAAAATCATGGAAATGATGCCGGGAATGTCAGCTGCTCAGATGAAGGGTGTAGATCTGGAAGCGGGAGAAAAGGAATTCCGCCAGATGGAAGCTATCATTCAGTCTATGACAATAGAAGAGCGTAAGAATCCTAACCTGCTTAATGCAAGCAGAAGAAAGAGAATTGCCGCAGGCTCAGGACAGCCGGTGAGCAAGGTAAATAATATGATTAAGCGCTATGAGGAAGTTAAGAAGATGATGAAACAGTTTAACAACCCTAAAGCACTTAAGAGAAACAAATTATTCAGAGGTTTATTTTAATTAATTAAAGGAAAGATTTTAAGGAGGAAATAATTATGGTAAAGATTAGATTAAAGAGAATGGGAGCTCACAAGAAGCCTTTTTATAGAGTAGTTGTTGCAGATTCCCGTACACCAAGAGACGGTAAGTTCATCGAAGAAATCGGATATTACAATCCACTAACTGAACCACCTACAATTAAGATTGACGACGAAAAGGCTCAGAAATGGTTAGAAAACGGTGCACAGCCTACAAACGTAGTTAAGGGTCTTTTCCAGAAAACTGGAATTGTAAAATAGTAGAAAGCGGTGAGGCCAAGTGACTAAGTTAGTTGAATCTATCGCAAAGGCACTGGTTGAAAATCCTGAACACGTGGTTGTCACAGAGCAGGCTGAAGGCCAGGGCAATGTATTGGAACTGAGAGTAGCTACTGACGACATGGGAAAAGTTATCGGCAAGCAGGGAAGAATTGCAAAAGCAATTAGAACAGTTGTTAAAGCTGCAGCTACAAAACAGAACAAAAAAGTATCCGTAGAGATTCGTTCAGAAGACGAATAATTAATATGGTTTAATTCAGGCACATGAACTTATCATTTTATTATGATTTCTTCATGTGCCGAATTCGTATTAGGAGAAGAGGATGGAAAAGATAAAAATAGGCAGAATAGTAAACGCTGTAGCACTTCGCGGAGAAGTAAAGGTTTACAATTATTCAGGATACAGAGAAAGATATGAAGAACTGGACAGTATTCTGGTTGAAGATAAAGAATATGAAATTGAAAAAGTCAGGTATCAGCAGGAAATGGTAATTCTAAAGCTCCAGGGAGTAAACGACAGAAATGCCGCAGAAGCTCTTAAAAATAGGGATGTTTACATTACTGAAGAAGACCTAGTAGAACTTCCTGAGGACACCTTTTATATAAGAGATTTAATTGGACTAAAGGTTGTTGACGATTCCGGGGTTATAGGCGTTATGAAGGACGTTCTGCAGCCTTCCGCCCAGGATGTTTACGTTATCAAAACAGACGGAGGGCAGGAACTCATGGTTCCTGCGGTAAAGGAGTTTGTTAAGGAAATAAACCTTAAGGAAGGATATGTTAAGGTTGAACTTATTGAAGGAATGTTGGAACAATAGGAAATTATAATGATGAAGATTAATGTATTAACGCTTTTTCCTGAAATGTTTACTGCAGTAACTGGAAGTATTCTAGGCAAGGCAGCGGAAAAAGGAATTATTGAGCTTAATTTTGTTAATATAAGAGATTTCAGTAAGGAAAAAAGAGACAAGGCTGACGAATATCCCTTTGGTGGAGGGCCAGGTATGGTGATGCTGGCGGACCCTATTTTTAACGCTTTGGAATCTTTAAATGTGGAAGGAAAGAAGATTCTTTATATGTCACCACGTGGAAGAATTCTAGATGAGGATAAGATTAAGGAAATTTCTGAACTGGACGACGAACTGACTATTCTCTGCGGTCATTACGAGGGAGTGGATCAGAGAGTAATCGATTACTGGAATATGGAAGAAGTGTCCATAGGGGATTACGTGCTTACTGGCGGCGAGCTGCCTGCAATGGTTTTGATCGATGCGGTAGCACGACTGATACCGGGAGTTCTTGCTGGGGAGGAGTCGGCCGTGGAGGAGTCCATTTACTCTGGGCTTCTTGAATACCCACAGTACACTAAACCGAGGAGCTATAGGGGCATGGATGTGCCGGAGGTTTTGCTTAATGGCAACCACAAACTCATTCATTTATGGAAGTTGGAACAGTCGCTGAAGCTGACCAAGGAAGTTCGCCCAGACCTCTTTGATGAGTATGTGAAATCTTGTGACAATTTGACAAAAGATGAGCAGAAGGTATTGGAAAAAATACTGAAATGATGTAAAATGTAGCTATGAAAAAGAAGAAAAAGAAGCCGGTAGTCGCGATTTATTTATTGATACTGGTGGTTTTGTATATAATTATTTATATTATTCCTAAGGTGTCGGGAGCACTTCAGCCTACGTACAATATAACGTATGGGGAAATGAAGCTTAGCGACAAGACGACGGGTTACGTGGTCAGGAACGAGCAGCTGTATGTATCAGGTCACGGTGGCAGCACAAATTACTACATCAAGGAAGGGGATTTGCTTCGTGCAGGAACCACGGTAATGAATGTTGAGGGAAGCACCGAAGGCGAGGCTAGAGGCAAGTATTCTGATATTCTTGAGAACATAGGTGACGATGCCATAACTACTGAATCTTACAACGTCGAAAAAGGCGGAGTAGTGTGCTATTATGCCGATGGATACGAGAGCAAGCTCAGCTCAAAGAGTATGAGAAAAAAGGATAAGGAGTTCTATAGTAAGCTGAGCCAGAACTCGGTTATCGCTCTGAATAGAAAGGACGTTAACGAAGGCGAGCCTGTTTTTAAAATTGTGGATAGAACCAGGTGGTATTTGGTTTGTTATGTTCCTAAGGATCACAGGGAACGCTATGACATAGGCGGAGAAGTTACAGTTGAACTTGATGGCACTGAACTTGATGCTACAGTGTGCTCCATAAAGAGAGAGGACGACGAATATCGAATTATTCTGACTACAGATCATTTTTATGATGAATTCGGTAAGCTGAGGGTTATAAAAAATGTTGAACTTATAACTTACGATCAGCGAGGGCTCCTTGTGGAAAATAAGAGCATCACCGAAAAGAAGGGGCAGCAAGGTGTTTATGTTCAAGATAAGGTTGGAAAAGCCTCATTTGTGCCTATTAAGGTTATAAAAAGTGATGGGGAAATGTCTCTTGTCTGTGACACAATTTTTTACGATGATAAGGGAAATGAAACCTATACTGTAGAAATCTATGATGAAGTTTTGAGAAAACCAGAATCATAACCTAAAACCAGGAAAGGAAGGCGATTGCTATGTCAATCAAAACTAATATAGAATATATTCAGGAACTTAAGGGAGAAGCTGCTAAGCAATCAGGTAGAAATCCTGAGGATGTACTTCTTGTAGCCGTAACTAAGTTACACAGTCCTGGGGAGATAAATGAAGCAATAGATGCAGGGATTACAGATATTGGGGAAAACAAGGTCCAGGAAATTATGGACAAGTATGATAAGGTTAAACCGGTAAGATGGCACCTTATCGGACACCTGCAGACGAATAAGGTAAAATATATCATTGATAAAGTTTCAATGATTCATTCTGTAGATTCTTTGAAACTAGCTAAGGAAATCGATAAGAGAGCAGGCCAGCATGGGATTAATATGGATATTCTTATTCAGGTTAACTCTGCTGAGGAAGAATCTAAGTTTGGAATCACTACAGGGGAAACAGAGCAGCTTATTAAGGACATATCAGAGCAGTGCCCTAATGTTACTATTAAGGGAATGATGTGTATTGCTCCTTTTGCTGAAGACCCTAATGAAATAAGAGGATATTTTGCAGAGGTTAAGACATTGTATGATAAGTACAGTGATTCTGACCTTGATAGAGTTGATTTTAAGTATCTGTCAATGGGAATGACTCATGATTTTCAGGTTGCAATTCTTGAGGGATCCAACCTGATAAGAGTAGGCACAGCCATTTTCGGGTATAGAGATTACAGAAGCGAAGAAAAATAAAGGAGACAGATTATCATGAGTTTTAGCGAATCAATTAAAAAGATGATTGGAATTGAAGAAATCGATGATGATGAAATGATTAGCGAGGAAGAAATTAGCGCTGCAAAGGCGAAAATTACTCAGGAATCAAAGAAATCATTAGAACGTGAAACGCCATCATACAGCAAGTCACTTAGCGCACCAAAGTCACCGTCAGTTTCTTCTTCAAGAGGCAGCGACAAGCGCTTTTCAATGACTGGAACAAGTGCTTTCAAGCTGGTTCTTATTGAGCCTAAGTCCTTCGACGAGTGCACTAAGCTGGTAGATAGCTTAAAAGGAAGACGCCCTGTTATCATCAACCTTGAAAAACTTGAAACTGAAGTTGCAAGAAAGATTTTTGATTTCATGAGTGGTGCAACTTATGCGCTTCAGGGAACTGTACAGAAGGTAGCTAACAATATCTTTATTTTTGCACCAGAAAATGTGGATATTGCAGCTACACAGTCACAGAAACCATCAGGATTTGGCGCAGAAGATTCTGATAATCCTTGGAGGGTATAAATTTGAAAATAGTTTTGATGAGAGCCATAAGCTGGTTCGCAGACTTAATTGTAATGGCCTTATGTTTACGTGCGATTTTTAGCTGGTTTGCAAGGGATCCATACTCACCGGGAGGAAAGGCTTACCGCGTAATGGTAAGACTTACTGAGCCCGTTGTTATGCCATGTAGAGAATTGCTATATAGACTTAATGTTAATACTGGAATGTTTGATTTTTCAGTGTTGCTTGCATTCTTTTTAGTAAGAATACTGGCGCGCGTGCTTATGTTGCTAGTTTATAATATTTTTTAAGATGTTTTGAAATTTTGAAGCTTGAGAGGAACAGTTATGCTTACACCAAGAGATATAGAGGTTAAAGAATTTGGAAGAGCAGTAAGAGGATATAAGACAGAAGATGTAGATACTTTTTTGGACGAGATTATCCTTGATTTTCAGCAGCTAATTGAAGAAAACAGAAGATTACAGGAAACTGTAAAGGAACTGGATGCAGACCTGAAACAGTATAAGAAGTCAGAGTCATCTATGCTTAATACTCTTGAGTCGGCGAAGAAACTCATGGGAGATATTTCTTTAAGTGCTGAGAAAAGAGCAGAGGTTATCATTAACAATGCCAATGCCAGTGCCGATGCAATTCAGAGAGAAGCGAGAGAGTCAATTAGCAAATTGACTGAGGAAGGTGAGAAGCTAGCTGCTAGGGTAAAGCGGTTTAAAGACAGATATAAGGAACTTCTAAGAGACGAGTTAAGTGAAATCGACGGATCAACAGAAGATCTTATTGCAGAATTGGAGCAGGAATTTCTGACAGGTAAGGATAAGGGTAGTGCAACGAAGGTTGCTGAAAAAACAACTGTGAAGGAAAGACCTTCAAGTGAACGACCTTCAAGTGACAGAAGTAAGGATACAATTGTCGTAAAAGAAAAATCGCTTGAGGAAATGCTTATGGAAGACTTTGGTTCTGAAGAAGGAGACCTTTCTAGAACCATTGTAATGAAATAGTTCAAAATATTTATAATTTGGGGGCGGGGCATTTTTTGCCCCGTAATTTGTATATGAGATATTACTTATTAGGCATAATATTGCTTGCAGTGGATCAGCTAACTAAGGCTGTTATAAGGGCAAAGCTTGCTGTGGGAAGCTCCGTAAATGTCCTTGGTGAACTTTTTAGAATTACTCATGTTGAGAATAGAGGAGCAGCCTTTAGTATACTTGAAGGCAAGACTGGACTGCTTATGATAGTTACTCTGGCAATTATTGCGGGAGCCATATGGTATATGCATACACATAAGGGCAAGCACTGGTTAATGTATACTTCGGGAGCTTTGATAATAAGCGGAGGCATAGGGAATCTAATTGACAGAGCCACTTCAGGTCAGGTAACGGATATGTTTGATTTCAGTTTCTTTTCACCAGTTTTCAATGTTGCAGATATAGCAGTTGTCATAGGATGTGGCCTCTTAGTTATATATATCCTTTTGGAGGATAAGCTGAAGAAAAACTGATAAGCTGAAGAAGAACTAAAAAAACGGAAATTATTTAATATGGAAAATGAAAATAAATATGAATTTTATGTAGATGAGAACCAGAAGGGAACAAGGATAGATTTGCTTCTTTCTACTAACCTGGAGGGCACTTCAAGGAGCTTTATTCAGAAGCTTTTTGAGAAAGGCAATATCAAGGTTAACGGAGAACTCTGCACTTCGAAAAAATATAAGGTTTCGGAAAATGATATGGTCGAAATCACTATACCTGAACCGGAAATGCTTACCGTAGAAGCTGAGAACATTCCCATAGACATTGTTTACGAGGACGATGATGTGCTTATTGTAAATAAACCTAAGGGCATGGTTGTTCATCCAGCAGTGGGAAATTACACTGGGACTTTGGTAAATGCAATAATGTATCACTGCGGCGACAGACTCTCATCTATTAACGGTGTAATTAGACCGGGAATTGTTCACAGAATCGATAAAGACACCAGTGGACTTTTAATGATTGCAAAGAATGACAAGGCTCACGAGTCTTTATCTGCGCAGCTTGCAGAGCATTCAATAACAAGAAAGTATATTGCTCTAGTTTACGACAATATTAAAGAAGATGAGGGCACTGTAGACGCGCCTATTGGCAGAGACCCAAAGAACAGGTTGCGTCAGGCTGTAACTGACTTAAACAGTAAGAGAGCAGTTACCCATTACAAGGTATTGGAACGCTTTGGAAAATATACTTTAATTCAGGCACAATTGGAAACGGGAAGAACCCATCAGATAAGAGTTCATATGTCATATATCAAGCATCCGCTTGTTGGAGATTTGGTATATGGACCTAAGAAACAGAGTATAGCTGTGGAAGGGCAAATGCTACATGCCAAGATTTTGGGTTTTGTTCATCCTAGCACAGGAGAATATATGGAGTTTGACAATGAGTTGCCTGAGTATTTTGAAGAAATTTTAAGAAAATTAAGATAGAATAAACAGGAGGGAAGTCAATGGCAAAGAGAGAAATGAAACCAGGGACTATGCTGAACCCTGTACCTGCCGTTATGGTTACATGCGGCAGTGGTGAGGAAGCAAATATAATCACTATTGCTTGGACAGGAATAATTAATTCCAATCCACCTATAACGTATGTTTCAGTAAGAAAATCACGTCATTCCCATAAACTTATAAGTGAAAGCGGAGAATTTGTCATTAACCTGACAACTGAGGAACTGGCTAAAGCTACTGATTACTGTGGAGTAAAATCAGGCAGAGATGTAAATAAGATAAAAGATACAGGTTTGACTTTTGAGCCTGCTAAAGAAGTAAGCTGCCCAATGATTACGGAATCACCAGTTAATCTAGAATGTAAGGTTATAGAGGTTAAGGAATATCCAACCCATGACATGTTTATCGCTGAAATAGTAAGAGTTCACGCAGACGAGGCTCTTTATGATAAGACTGATAGGATAAGACTTGACAGAGCAGGTCTCTTAGCTTACAATCACGGTGAATATTTTGGACTGAAGAAGCAGCCAATCGGAAAGTTTGGTTATTCCATTATGAAGGCAAAGACGAAGAAGCGTATCAATCGCGAGAAAGCAAGGCACAGTCGCTCTGCAGGAAAGAAGAGGAAGAAGTAAAACCTAACAATCCTGCAGAACAAAAGTGAAATCCGAGGGCTTACAGCTTAGCCGGAGGATGCAACTCTGTCTTGACTTCAGTTTTATTGTCAGAATCATAGGATTTGACAAAATCTAGACAGTCTTCGCAGACGTAGCCGGACTTAAAAGCAATTGCGTTATAACGCTTGCTTTCACAAATAGAACAGTTACATCCAGTACGGTGAACCTTCTCCATATGATCTCCTCCTTTCTCGAACGAAGCTTAATGCCTCGGATTGAGACCACTTTACAACATTAGAGGAGAACAATACAATAAGGATGTAACAGGAGGGTAGAATAATGTCAGAAAATAGTAAAAATATGTATGAAAATTTTTTATTACATAAAGATAATGATTTTAATGTAGGTTACCATTTTCCATGTGAGGACCCTAAAGCGGTTCTTTGCATAATTCATGGCATAGGCGAACACGCAGGAAGATACGGCAGAGTGGCAAGAGAACTGAAAAAGGCAGGAATTGCCTGCGTTGCTTTTGACCAGAGAGGCCACGGCATTACAAAGGGAAAAAGAGGAGATTGTGCACCTAGAGAGCTAGTTCTCGGAGATGTAGATGCTTTAATAGAACGTGCACAGGAATTTTATCCAGGAGTTCCTATTGTTCTTTACGGACATAGCATGGGTGGAAATGTCTGCCTAGATTACAGAGCAAGAGGAAATATGAATCATATTCCAGATAAGTATATTGTGTCTGCACCATGGATTAAACTAGTTAAGGACATTCCTAAGCCTGTAGTAAGCACTGTAAAAGCAGCTTCACATGTGTTCCCGACTGCAAGCATATCCCAAAGCTTTCCGGAAAATCAGTTAGGAAATCTTATAAATGTAAGACCTTATAATGATGATCCGCTAGTTCATGATAAGATTACACTGCGCTGCGCTGCACAGTGCTTCGACATCGGTAATGCTATTTATGCAGGAACCAATGAGGATAATGGTAGAGCTTACGGAAAGCCATTCCTCCTTATGCACGGCGATGAAGACAAAATCTGTGACGTAAGAGGAAGCCGTCAGGTTGCAGAAAGACTAAAGGATGAACCTTGGTTTGAATATGTGGAATGGCCAGGATACTATCATGAAATCCATAATGGTGGACGTGAAGCAACAGGTGATGATGTAATAGAAAAGATGAAAGAATTCATCCTAAAATAAATAAGTTCGTAAAGAAGTTATTGAAGTAAGAAAAATATTGAAGAAAAGATTTAGCAAAGGTAAATAGACATGAAAGAAGAAATAGCTGTAGAGCTACTGGATGAGCTTTTGCCGGCAGACCCGGAAGAAAGAACGAAAGCTTTAGAAGATTTAGATGTTTTACTAATGAGATATGAGTCAGCAATAAGAGAAATCAGAACAAAGTTTGAAATTCTTAACGATGAACTTTCTCTTTCAGGGCACCAAAACCCAATTGCGTCCATATCCTCAAGAAGAAAAACTCTTAGCGGAATCCTAGAAAAATTAAAGAGACAAGGATTCCCACTGACACTTGAGTCCATAGAAGAAAACCTGACAGACGTAGCGGGAATCAGGATAATCTGTTCATTTATGGACGATATCTACAAGGTTGCTAAGATGCTTCAGCAGCAAGATGACATTACTGTGCTTTTGGTTAAGGACTACATTGCCAAACCAAAGCCAAATGGATACCGCAGTTATCACATGATAGTTGAAGTTCCTGTGTTCTTTTCAAATGAGAAGAAATCCATGAAGGTTGAAGTTCAGATAAGAACAATCGCCATGGACTTCTGGGCTAACTTAGAACACAGAATGAGGTACAAAAAAGATATAGAAGCCGCAGATGAAATCATAGACGAACTCAAAGAGTGCGCAGATAACATTGCGGCTACAGATACAAAAATGATGATTATCAGGGAAAAAATCCGAGCAATCAAACCAAATTAATTTTAATTATTCCAAATTAATCAGGTAGCTTAGGATTAATCCACACAGTTCTATTATTAGTGAAAATGACCATGCCGGGCTTAGCACCGGCTGGTTTTTTTACATATTTAACTTCTACATAGTCTACAGGCACATTTTCCGAATCCCTAGCTTTGCTGTGGTATGCAGCAATGGCCGCAGCCTCATAAACCAGGGTCTCAGTAAGTTCACGACCTTTCATCTGAACAATAACGTGAGAACCAGGAATATCCTTGGTATGAAGCCATAAATCGTTCTTGCTCGCAGTCTTTAAGGTAAGAATATCATTTTCCTTATTATTCCTTCCTACAAGAACCGTAAAACCCTCAGAAGTAGTATATTTCAAAGGACTAGCCTTATACTTTTTTTCCCTAAAACCGCCAGCCTGTTTGCGCCTACGCATATATCCAGTCTCTACTAGCTCACTGCGCAGAGCATCGATTGCCTCCACATCCTCGGCATTATGAAGATAAGTTAGCACTGATTCCAAATAATCAATATCTGCCCCCGTTTCCTCTAGCTGAATCTGCTTTTCTTTAACAGCTGTCTTAGACTTTCCATAGCGCTTAAAATAGTGCTGAGCATTCTTCGACGGACTGTATCTCTTATCAAGAGGAATCGTAACCGTTTCCCCATTATAATAGTTAAGCACATTCACAGAATCTGCACCCGGTTTTACCATATGAATATTGGCAGTCAAAAGTTCGCCGAATAATCTTAAATCTTCAGAATTCTCAGCCTTCAAAAGGTCCTCAGACAGTCTCTGCTTCTTTAGATAAAGTTTATCAAGAGCCGCTGAAACAGCCTTAACCAAATCATTAGACTTTTGTCTCGCGCGGTTAGAACTTGCCTTATTGTCAAAATAATACGTCAAAGCCTGGCTCAGCGATTCAAAATCCACACGCTTAGCCGCCCCCTCAAACTCATATAAGTCCATAACATGAAACTCCTGAGGCACGTTCTTTTCGTCAGTGTACACATGAGGCACGGTTTCACCTTTGTCGATTTTCTCTATCAAAACTTCCAGAGCCCCATAGGGGTCATTTTCTTTTTCCAGCTGCCTTGCAACAGCAGGTGAGATTCCTCCCACTTTAGAAAGATATATCTTGCTATTTGGTTCTATTGCGTTAAGTTCTTCTCTGCTGATTTCCTTAAAAGGAATTTTATCCTGAGCAGGCGGATATTTGTATTCTAGGCCAGGTAGAAGCTGTCTTGCCCTATTTACATCTATGGAAACCCTCTTGATGCTGTCAATGATTTTTCCAGTAGTCATATCTACAAGGATGATATTGCTGTGCTTACCCATGATTTCGAAAATCAACTTTTTACTTACTGAGAATCCCAGGTCGTTAAGAGTTTCTAGAGAAATTTCTATAATTCTTTCGCTATCCTTCTGAGAAATGTCCACAATTCTGCCACCCTGCAGGTGCTTCCTCATAAGCATACAAAAACCTGAGGGAGCAGGCGGGTTCTGTAAGTTTTGATGTATAAAGTGAAGTCTTGGGCTTGAGCTTGCCGCCGAGGCGAAGAGCTTCACGTTGCCTTTCTTTGTGTGTATGTTAAAAACCAGCTCCTCGCTTTCGGGCTGGTAAACCTTTTCTATTTTTCCCAGCATAATGGTGTCTTGCAGTTCTTTTACCATTGCCAGTGTGATTATGCCGTCAAATGCCATAGTGTTACCCCTTTTCAATTAAAATGCATCTAATAATTTTACCTCGAAATATTATCATTTGTCAACGCTATGGGACCTGTGTTATAATCATTTTGTTATCATTAATTTTATAAAATATGAAGAGGAGCAGTTAGATGATAAAAAGTATGACAGGCTTCGGAAGAGGCGAATTTAACGATGGAAAGAGAAATATCATAGTTGAAATCAAGTCTGTAAATCACAGATATTCAGACATCTCTGTAAGAATGCCGCGCAGATATTCATTTGTTGAGGATAAGGTTAAGAGCGCTGTAAAGGAAAAGATCAAGAGAGGTAAGGTTGATGTTTCCATTATGGTAGAAAATCTTACTGAAAATGATGTTAACATTAAGCTGAATACTATGATTGCAAAGCAGTACTATGAAAAGCTTGAGGAACTTCAGGAAACTTTTGACTTCTCCATTGGTGGTGGCGGAATCACCTTAAATATGCTAGCAGGAATGCCAGATGTTCTTAAGGCAATTCCAGATGTTGAAGATGAAGAGGAAATGACAAAGTGCATTCTTGAGCCGGTAAGAGAAGCAGCTGCCAACCTTGAGGCTATGAGAAGCGTTGAAGGTGCCAAGCTGGCTGAGGACCTTATTATGAGAGGTGGTATCATTAAGGATCTTGTAGATAAAATCGAAGAAAGAGCAGATGAGGTTCCAAAGGCTTATGCCATTAAGTTAAAGGAAAGAATTGAAGCGCTTCTTGAAGGAAATGTAACTATTCCAGAGGATAGAATTATGGTTGAGGCTGCGGTATTTGCAGATAAGTGCAATATTACGGAGGAACTTACACGACTTAACAGCCATATGGACCAGATGAAAAATATAATTGAAACGAGTAAGGAGCCTGATGGAAAGAAGCTGGACTTTCTGGTTCAGGAAATGAATAGAGAAGCTAATACAATTGGTTCTAAGGCCAACGATATTACTGTAACTAATCTGATGCTTCAGGTTAAGGCTGAAATCGAAAAAATCAGAGAACAGGTGCAGAATATAGAATAGAAAAATAGATAATTAGATAATTAAGCTTGGATAATTGCAAATTGCCTTGAATCGGCACAGCTTAAGTGATATAATATATTGCTACATTATTAGTTAGAGGTGATTTATATGGCGTTAGCACAGCACAGAGGAAAGCTGTTTATCATATCAGGTCCTTCGGGAGCAGGTAAGGGAACAATCTGCAAGGCTTTGCTGGACAGAAACGATATAGAAATTTCAGTATCCATGACAACAAGAAGCCCTAGAGAGGGAGAGGTTCATGGAGTAAGCTATTATTTTTCAACAAGAGAAGAATTTGAGAAGACTATTGCAGAAGGTGGTTTCCTAGAATATGCAGATGTATTCGGAAATTATTATGGAACCCCAAAAGCCATGGTTGTAGAAAAGCTAGAACAGGGCAGAGATGTTATTTTGGAAATAGATGTTCAGGGTGCACTTAATGCTAAGAAGGTTTATCCTGAAAGTGTTCTTATTTTCATTCTTCCTCCATCACTTACGGAGCTTCGTGCTCGAATAGAAGGCAGAGGAACAGAAACTGCAGATGTTATAAATCTGAGATTATCTAAGGCACTGGAAGAAATGTCTTATATGGAAAACTACGATTATTTTGTAGTCAATGATAATCTTGAAGAAGCCGTAGTTCGCACTGAAGCTATTATGATTGCTGAACACGGAAGAATAGTTAAGGATGAAATTAAAGCGATGCTAGATAAATATAAGGAGGAAGTATAATGTTATACCCATCAGTAAATGAAATCAGAAAAAAAGCTGACAGCAGATACACAATTGTAGTTATGGCTGCTAAGAGAGCAAGAGATATTATTGACAACAAGCCTATTCTGACTGATTGCGATTCATACAGACCGGTTTCTATCGCTGCTCATGAAATTGCAGAAGACCTTATCACTTACTCAAGAGATGAGGATGCTGAAGAAGAATAAGAATACTAATATTTTCATTTTGTCATTCTCCCATAGTTGGAATTGCAAGACGTAGGAGGATGCGTAATGAAAATAAGCATAAAAAACCAGCAAGTGGTTGCAAATGTTAGTGTTGATACTGTTTTGTTCATTGAAAAGGACGGACGTAAGCTTAAAGTAGTGACTGATGCAAGAGAATACAGTTACTACGAGAAAATGAGTAATATTGAGCACTTATTAGATAACACCTTTTTCCTTTGCCGAAAAGGGTGTTATATTAATTTAGACAAGGTTGTGCTCATGGAGGATCAACACATAGTATTCGAAAACGGCAATGTTTACTGGTTAGGCCGAGACAATTTTATCAAAACGAAAAAAGCATTCGTTAATTTTTTAAACATCAATAAATAATATATCTGTAATATGAAAAAAGTCTTGCAATTCCAGTGATTTCAGTATATAATTGTTGACGGCTGATTTCTCAGCTGAATATTTTAATTTAGCACACCCGATTGTTTTGCACGAGGTGCCCCGAGGCTGCGAGTTTTGATACTGCCCGCATCGAGGTTTTGTGCATGAGAGATCGAGTGGAAGGTAAAACCAGGAGGAAAGAAAAAATGGCAGTAATTTCAATGAAACAATTACTAGAAGCAGGTGTACACTTTGGACACCAGACAAGAAGATGGAACCCTAAAATGGCTCCTTATATCTTCACTGAAAGAAACGGAATCTACATCATCGACTTACAGAAGACTGTAAAGAAGATTGGTGAAGCTTACGACTTCATGAAGGAAGTTGCAGCATCCGGACAGCCAATTCTTTTCGTAGGAACTAAGAAGCAGGCTCAGAACGCTATCGTTGATGAAGCTAACAGATGCGGACAGTACTACGTAAGCGAAAGATGGTTAGGCGGAATGCTTACAAACCATAAGACTATCGGTGGAAGAATTAAGAGATTAAACGACATCGATAGAATGGAAGAAGACGGAACTTTCGAAAAACTTTCCAAGAAAGAAGTTATCAAGCTTAAGGCTGAAAGAGAAAAGCTTGAAAAGTACTTAGGCGGAATCAGAAACATGAAGGGAATGCCAGGAGCATTATTCATCGTTGACCCTAAGAAAGAAAGAATCGCAGTTAAGGAAGCTAGAATCTTAGGTATTCCAATCATCGGTATCGTAGATACTAACTGTGACCCTGATGATGTTGATTACATCATTCCTGCTAATGACGATGCTATCAGAGCTGTAAAGTTGATCGCTGGAAGAATGGCAGATGCTGTAATCGAAGCTAACCAGGGAGAAAGCTTTGATGAAGGAACTACAGCTGTAGAAGCTGAAGAAGTAGCTGAAACTGAAGCTGAATAATTCATAGGAGGAAATTAAGATGGCTGTAACTGCTAAGATGGTAAAAGAATTAAGAGATATGACAGGCGCTGGCATGATGGATTGCAAGAAGGCTCTTGTTGAAACTGACGGTAACATTGAAGCCGCAGTTGATTTCTTAAAGGAAAAAGGACTTGCAAAGGCTGCAAAGAAGGCAGGAAGAGTTGCTGCTGAAGGTCTTGTAAAAATCGCATTCTCAGATGACCACAAGACTGCTGCAATTGTAGAAGTTAACTCTGAAACAGACTTTGTTTCCAAGAACGAAGAATTCGTAACATTCGTAGAAGACTTAGCTAAGTTAGCATTAACTGCTGAAACTACTGATATTGAAGCTTTCAAGGCTATGAGCTTTGAAGACTCCACAGTTCAGGAAGTTTTAACTGCTAAGATTGCTAAGATCGGCGAAAACTTGTCCGTAAGAAGAATCGAAAAGGTTTCTGCTGACGTTGTTACATCATACATCCACGGTGGCGGAAGAATCGGTGTAATCGTTGCCGGTAACGGAGAAGACACTGATGCTGTAAGAGAAGCTTTAACTAACATCGCTATGCAGGTTGCTGCAATGAATCCGCAGTACGTAAGCAGAAACGATATTTCAAGTGAAGAACTTGCTAAGATGCACGACATCACACTTGAAAGTGCGTTAAACGATCCATTCACACTTCCTAAGCCAATCCTAAACGCTTTATTAGACAAGGCTGTTGATGGCATTTGGGCTACAGAAGACGTTGCAGTTCTTGAAGAAAAGAGAAACGACAAGGGCTTCAACTTTAACTACTTACCAAACTTCTTATCAGAAGATGCTAAGGCTAAGTTAGCTGAATTAGCTGTTGCTGATAAGGCTGAAATCTCCGGAAACAAGATCTTCACTGGACTTGTTGAAGGAAGAGTTTCCAAGCAGTTAAAGGACATTTGTCTATTAGACCAGACTTATGTAAGAGCTGAAGATGGTAAGCAGTCAGTTGCTAAGTACTTAGAATCTGTAGACAAGAATCTTTCAATCGCTAGAGTTGTTCGTTTCGAAGTAGGCGAAGGAATCGAAAAGAAGGAAGAAGATTTCGCTGCAGAAGTTGCAAAGCAGATGGAAGCTGCACAGAAATAATTATTCTGACTGAAAATAACAAGCTTTAACATTAAAAGTGTAACCTTTGAATTGGGGTTACACTTTTTTTCATTACTGTTCTATGATAATAGAACCAATATCGGTCAGCTTGAACTCCGAAAACCATACACATTCGAGGCCTCGGGACTCTATGAAGGCTTTAATCTTTTCAAAATCAGGGTGCGACTCTAGATTACCATTGAATATAACCTTGTTACAGGCCCGCCCAGAGCATCCGCCCAAGAACCCGGTATCAAAACTTTCAAGGACGCAGTGTCCTGGTTCTACAAGGAGAACAGCAAGGTCTTCGTACTGGGCGCAGGACTTGGCTATTCCTTTATCGTAAGTTATTATAGATTTTTCATCGATGATGACTATACTACACTTGGAATAACCTTGTCGCACATTGACAAGAGTCATACCTAGTTCTCTAGCTTTTTTAAGAAGCCTTGGATTTGTATATTTTAGGTTGTGGATGAAGTATTTTCCGGTACATGCCGCATTAAAGGCTATGTCACC
Organism: Clostridia bacterium; assembly: GCA_030537495.1. Lineage (GTDB taxonomy): Bacteria > Bacillota > Clostridia > Peptostreptococcales > Anaerovoracaceae > Senimuribacter. Next base: position 62,730 of record JAUNMH010000008.1, read on the forward strand.
TGGATACTCATAGCCTATTTCCTTTTCCTCAGCAAAGACAATGGGTGCATCATCTCCTGCGCCAAGTTTGCACATGAAAATATCTGGGTGGCATGATACGGCATCGTAAACGATGCCTTCAGTAGCTACAGAAACAGGAGTGTAGCCTAAATCATCAAGGTATTTTCGCAAATTATTATTTGCTTTTTTCGAAATATATGCTTTCATTTTAATTTATTCTTCTTTCTTATATAAAGCTGATTATGTTTATACATGTAAGTAATTGTATCATCTTTCTAATGACTAAACCAGTGAAATGATGTATAATATTTCTCGAGGTTTTTGTTTGGATAGAGATTTTTATGAGGTAATTTTTTATGAAAAAAGGTAAAGTTACAGGTACAATAGCTATAGTTGTTATGCTTGCAATTTCAGTTTTTTTTGGCCCAGAAGCATTGGAATCATTTGATTTTGGACAGTCCACTGCGCTGGGGACCGGCGCCGAAGTTGGTTTTGATATATCGGAGGGATTGCCGGAGTATGATGGTCAGCCTTATGTGGAAATTAATAATAATGTGCCGTTTTTTAGCGAATCGGACTTGGAACTGGGCAGCTTTGAGAGTTACAGCAAGCTTGACAGCTTGGGAAGGTGCGGGGTAGCCTTTGCTAATATTTCAAAGGAAATTATGCCCACGGGAAAGCGCCAGTCTATCGGTTCAGTTAAACCTAGCGGATGGCATACGGCCACCTATCCTGAGGTAATTTCAGACAGATATCTTTATAACAGATGTCATTTAATTGCCTGGTGTCTGGCTGGAGAAAATGCAAATAGACGTAATTTAATAACGGGAACCAGATATTTGAATATCGAGGGCATGCTTCCGACGGAGGAAGCTGTTTTAGACTATGTTAGAGAGACGGGAAACCATGTTTTATACAGGGTGACTCCTATTTTTGAGGATCATAATCTAGTTGCTAGTGGTGTCCTCATGGAAGCTTATTCTGTGGAAGATGAAGGTAAGGGCATATGCACCTGCGTGTACTGCTTTAATGTGCAACCAGGGGTGATTATTGATTATGAAACAGGGGAAAGCTATTTGGAATAATCCCGATGAATATGTGAACCAAAAGGAAGTGAAGAGTATGAGGCAAAATAAATCAAGAAAAATTAGATGTATGCGGATATGTGCAATTTTGATTGCGATTATAATAGGCGCAGGAGCGGGGACTGAGATTTTTAGATATTTCAGTACAAATGCTTTTGCGGATACCAGTGTGCCTTTGGTAAAAACAGCAGTTCAAGAGATCGGAACCGAGTACGGGGAAAAGTACTGGAGCTGGTATGGCTTCAGCAGCCGCGTTGACTGGTGTGCGTGCTTCGTGTCTTGGTGTGTAAACGAGAATGAGGATGCATATGCGAACGATATGGATAGTTTTTGCTACGTACCAAGTGGTGTGAACTGGTTTGTGGATAATGATCAGTGGCTTGATGGAGGAGAAAAGCCTGAGGCAGGTGATATCATATTCTTTGACTGGGATGAAAGCGGCATAGGAGATCACGTTGGAATTGTAGCAGGATATAAGAATGGACTTGTATTCACCATTGAAGGAAATTCAAGGGATAAGTGTAAGAGAAAGGTGTATCCAGTTAACAGTAAAAGCATTCTTGGATATGGAAAGTTAAAGTAAAATGGAAGAGATTAGAAGAAAAAGAGTTAGTAATATTTTTAAAATAATCCGTGCAATTTGTCTCGTTGCAGCAGTAATAGTTGCTAGTATGCTGATTACTTTTATGGTATGTGATATAGAGAATAAAGGTGAAGTAGACCTATATGCTATGGAAAAAGGCAATGAGAAAAACTTTGAGGAAGTATATGAGAAAATCCAGGCGGGGTCTAACGATTATGCAAAGCTTGCTGAATTTGCTGACTGGGGTAATTACGACTTCAGCAAGGCAAGAAGTATGGGAAGCGCTATGACGGGAAATACGGAAAAGAAGTACAGCGTGAGAGATGAATTATATAATGGAGAGCTGTGGGTAGTGGAAGACAAAGATGAAGATGAGGCTTATGTTTTCTATGTGGAATCCTGTTACAGTTTTTGGGGACATAAGAATAAAGGTGTTTCCGGTATAGCTGTGACCACATGGGACAATTATTATAACAGAAGCGACCTATGGGAATACAAAAAAGACGGCAAAACCCTTAGAATTGGCAAATTTCAGTGATATTTCGGTGAAAAATTTATGGAATATCAGTTCATAACATTGTATAATGGAAATACTTGATTAAAGGAGGAATTCTTATATGAACATTGTATGTTTTGATTTAGAAGGTGTTTTAGTTCCTGAAATATGGATTGCATTTGCAGAAGCAACGGGCATTCCTGAGCTTAAGAAGACAACAAGAGACGAACCGGATTACGATAAGCTTATGAAGTACAGACTGGACATCCTAAAAGAGCACGGTCTTGGACTTAAAGAAATACAGGACGTTATTGCAACTTTAGACCCTATGCCAGGCGCTAAAGAATTCTTAGATGAACTTCGTAGCCAGGTACAGGTTGTAATTATCAGCGATACCTTTGAACAGTTCGCTGCACCGCTTATGAAGAAGCTGGGATACCCAACTATTTTCTGTAACCAGCTAGTTGTGGCAGAAGACGGAAGCATTGCAGATTACAAGATGAGATGTGAAAAGTCCAAATACACTACAGTAAGAGCGTTACAGAGCATGGGTTATGATACTATTGCCAGCGGTGACAGCTTCAACGACCTGGGCATGATTCAGGCCAGCAAGGCGGGATTCCTGTTCAAATCAACTGAACAGATTAAAGCGGACTATCCAGACATTCCTGCATATGAGGAATATGACGAGTTACTAGCCGCTATTAAAGCAGTAATTAAGGAGTAAGTGAATGAAAAAAGAAAACGGAAAGGCGTTATTGCCTATAGCGGTGTTCCTGGTCCTTTATCTTGGACTGGGAATTATCTTCGAATATGTACTAAAAATAGGTATGGGATTCTACAACATTCCTATTGTCGTTATTTTTATGGTTGCAATTATGGTAGCATGCTTCCAGAACAGACAATTGAGTTTTGATAAGAAACTTGAGCTTATGGGGAAAGGCGCCGGAGACAAGCTAATTATGACAATGCTTCTGATCTTTATGACAGCCGGAATCTTCGTAGGCGTTGTTGGAAGAGATTCAGCTGAAAGCGTAGCGTATTTCATGCTTTCCATTATCCCTGCACAGTACGCGGTGGCTGTTTTGTTTGTGGCAGCGTGCTTCGTATCCCTGGCAATGGGAACATCGGTAGGTACAATTACCCTAATTACACCAATCGCTTTGGCAGTATCTCAAGCTTCAGGTTTCTCCGCACCACTTTGCGTTGCTTCAGTAATGGGCGGTGCAATGTTCGGTGATAACCTGTCATTTATTTCAGATACAACAATTGCGGCCTGCAACGGACAAGGCGTGCCTATGAAGGACAAGTTTAAGGAAAACTTTAAAATTGCCTTACCTGCAGCTATTGTTACTTTAGTTCTGATTCTTGTAATTTCAATGAGAACAGAGATTTCAGGCACAATTTCCAATGATTATAGCCTGATTCACATTATTCCTTACTTACTAGTATTAATTTGTGCCGTTATTGGAATAAATGTATTTATCGTGTTACTAATAGGTATAGTTTCCGGTACAATTATTATGCTTGCAACAGGCGCAACTACAGCAAGCAGCTTGCTGGCATCTATGGGAGCAGGAGCATCAGGCATGTTTGAAACAGCTATGGTAGCAATTCTAGTTTCTGCTATGGGCGCTTTAGTAAGCGAGTACGGCGGATTCAACTACCTGCTTGCAATGGCTAAGAAAATGTTCAAGAGCAAGAAAGGCGGCCAGTTTGGTATCGGACTTTTAGTTGCAATTATCGACATCGCTACAGCTAATAACACAGTTGCCATTGTAATGACAAACCCTATTGCAAAGGAAATGGCAGATGAATATGGAATCAACCCAAGAAAAACAGCTTCACTTCTTGACACTTTCTCATGCGTAATGCAGGGTATCATTCCGTACGGCGCGCAGATGCTAGTTGCAATTGCAGCTGCAGCTGAAGCAGGAATTGAAATGACAGCGTTCCAGGTTATTCCACTGCTGTTCTACCCAATTCTACTCTTTGTAAGCTCTCTTGTTTACATTTTCATCGTGCCGGAGAAAAAATAAGTTAAGATGTTTGAGCACTTTCGACGATCAAAACTCACAGAGTCGGAGGTGCTTTTTTCTTCTTAATTTTTAACCATATTTTCATTTTTATATAGTATAATTAGGGAAAGTCATTGATATAAGGGGGGCAAACTTATGAGAATACTTGTTGTAGAAGATGAAAGAGATTTAAATGAAATTATCGGTAAGCAGCTTATTGCTGACGGTTATAGCGTAGATAATTGCTTCGATGGAGAAGAGGCCATAGACATTTTAGACTATACGGACTACGATGGGGTGGTTCTTGACATTATGCTACCTAAGGCTGATGGCTATCAGGTTCTAAGATCCATTAGAGATAAAGGTAAATCGACACCTGTTTTGTTTTTGACTGCTAAGGATTCTGTGGAGGATAGAGTCCTGGGTCTTGATAGCGGAGCCAATGACTACCTGGTAAAACCTTTTTCCCTTAAGGAACTATCGGCGAGAGTAAGAGCAATGATTAGACACTTCTATGGCAATACTAGCAATGAAATTGTAATAGGTGACTTGCACCTAAATAGGGAATCTCACCAGGTAAAAAGAGGTGAAACTTATATTAACCTTTCAGCTAAGGAATTTGCTCTACTAGAGTATTTGATGCTAAATAAGGGGAAGGTGCTTTCTCGAGATAATATTGAAAATCATATTTGGAACTTTGATTATGAAGGGGGCACCAATGTGGTGGATGTGTATATTAGGTATCTGAGAAAGAAAATCGATGATGGTTTCAGTAAGAAGATGATTGAAACTGTAAGGGGAAGAGGCTATGTTATTAGAGATGGAGAGTAAAGATGAAAGGTAGATCAATAAGGACCAGGGTGACCCTGTGGTTCTCGGTGTCCCTGATTATTGTTGTTTTGCTGTCTTTTATATCTTTTATGATTGTCAGCAGGACTGTTGTGGAGAAGACAACTCTAAATATTTTGCGTGATGCTGTTGAAAATAACTTGGACGAGGTGGAGTTTCACGATGAAATTATAAACGATGAAATGGATCAGGATTCAGACTATTATATGAAATACAGCGACGGCTGGCTCGAAATTGATGACGATTTTCTTTCAAGTGTTAACGGCGTCTATTGTGCAGTATATGATGTCAGCCCGGGATGTCCAGAACTTATATATGGAGAAAATCCAATTGCAGATATTACCAAAGCATGCGAATTTTCTAACCGTGATCTTCAGAAAATTGTGACAGATGGCGTGGAATATCATATTTATGATAGAAAAGTCAGATCCGAAGGACTGAAGAATGTATGGATAAGAGGCGTAATTTCTGATGAACAAAATGCAGGAGATGTCCATACTATTGCTGAAATTACCATAATCATTCTCATTGCAATTCTCATTATAGCCATTCTTGGAGGAAATATAATTGCAGGACGAATGCTGAATCCAATTAGCAGTATCACAAAGGCGGCCTCTAAAATAAGTAGAGGAAATGATTTAAAGGAAAGAATCGACATTGGCGAAGGCAAGGACGAGGTCCATGAGTTAGCCGATTCATTTAATAAAATGATGGAAAGACTGGAAGTGGCCTTTGCAGATGAGCAACAGTTTACTTCAGATGTTTCCCATGAACTGAGGACTCCAATTTCTGTTATTATGGCTCAGAGCGAGTTTGCCCTGGAAAACAGCAATAAGGAAGACGACTATATCGATGCCCTTGAGACCGTAAAACGTCAGGCAGGAAAAATGTCCAAGCTAGTAAATGATATGCTGACTTTCGCTAGGCTTGGCAGAAATTCTGGTGTGTATGAGAAAATCAAGATGAATCTATCTGAAGTAGTGGAATCCATAAGCGAAGACATGGCATTAATTGAGGAAAAAGGCATCAAGCTGGAATGTGAGGCTGAGCCGGATGTATTTGTGAACGGTAATAGAGAGCTTTTGTCTAGGCTAATCGTTAATCTCATTGGTAATGCTTACAAATACGGCAAAGACGAAGGGCATATTTGGGTTAAGGTGAAAGTAGCAGAGGGAAAAGCATATCTGACCGTTGAAGATGATGGAATAGGTATAGCTGAAGATGAAATTCCGAAGATCTCCAAGCGTATGTACCAGGTGGATTCTTCTCGTAATGATAAAGGAAGTGGCCTTGGCCTTTATATGGTAAAAGAAATAGCAGAGTTCCACGGAGGAAGAATTATGGTAGAAAGCAGATTAAATCACGGAAGCAAATTTATTTTCGAAATTTCAACTTTTTAATTTCTTCTAATCTTCCTTTAATCTTTCTCATATATAATACAGGTAAGTTAAGAGAAACAGACAATATGAGGAGGAATAGAGATGAGAAAGAATACATTAGGAATGAAGCTTTTAAGCTTAGCACTGGCAGTTACAGTTGTTGGATCTGGATTTGCATTCTATGGTGCAAAGGATAGCGAGGATGCTTATGCAGCTTCAGGCAAGCCATCAATCGAAAAGACAGATTACGATGGTAAGGGTAAGGTGGAAGTCGAGTTCTACGGAGATGTTAAGTACTACAATACTAAGGTTACAGTAACAAAACTTAGCACTGGGCAAACCTACAACGCTGAAATCATAAAGAAAGACTCTGATGACATTGAGTTCATAAGCCCTAGCTACACTTCAGGTTGCAAGTACAAGTACACCATTTCAGGCGTTAAGAAATACAGAGCAAGTTCATACACTTCAGTTTCAGGATATTTTACGGTCCCAAAGGCTACTACAATAAAAATCGAAGAAATTGAATACGATGCAGAAGACAGAGAACTTTCAGTAGACTTTAAGACAAAAGTTAATTGGAAGAACCCTAATGTAAAGGTTTACAGCGCAAGCGGAGATTATATCTGCAGCGGAAGAATCCTGGAAAAGGACAACGATGGCATCGAAGTTCGCCTAAGCAAGAGCCTAAGCTACGGCAAGAAATATACTTGCAAGATTAGCGGCGTTAAGGCAAGAACTGCATCAGAATACAAGACAATTTCAAAGAAGTTCTACGCTGTAGACTAAGATAAGCTATATAAAGTCAAACCAAATAATAAATCAACTGTATGTGAAGCCGGGTCAGACATGACCTGGTTTCATTTTTTGGGTTTATCTTAAAGCGGTAATATAGTATAATTTAGACAGATACACTAAAGATTCTCACAAGGAGGTTGAGTAATGTCATATTTAGGAGAAGATATAAAGAAATTAGGCTTTGGTCTTATGAGACTCCCTAAGATTGGGGATGAAATCGACATTGAGCAGGGAAAGAAAATGGTTGACCTGTTTATGGAAGCCGGATTTACATATTTTGATACCGCATGGGTTTATGAAGGCAGCGAGGAAGCCACAAAAAAGATTCTTGTAGAAAGATACCCTAGAGAAAGCTATCAGCTGGCAACTAAGTTATCTGCGTGGGCAAACTGCAAGGATAGAGATGAGGCAATTGCTCAGTTCGAAACATCACTGGAAAGAACTGGTGCAGGATATTTTGATTTCTATCTTCTACATAATTTTGGTGGTCCAAGAAGCCATTTCTACGATGATTTTAACCTTTGGGACTGGGCTAAAGAAAAGAAGGCAGAGGGCAAGGTAAAGCATATCGGTTTTTCAACTCACAGCACCCCTGAGGAACTAGACAAGCTTTTGACTGATCACCCTGAAATGGAATTCGTTCAGCTACAGATTAACTATGTTGACTGGGATGACCCGCTTATTCAGGCAGGAGAATGCTATAGAGTCGCAGAGAAACACAACGTTCCAGTCGTAATCATGGAACCAGTAAAAGGCGGCCTTCTAGCAAAACCACCTAAGGCAGTTGAAGAGGTTTTATCCGTAGGCGAACCAGGTAGTACACCAGCATCGTGGGCAGTAAGATATGCGGCAGATTTAGACAACGTAATAACAGTGCTTTCGGGCATGAGTAGCGTGGAACAGATGGAAGACAACCTGGCAACAATGAAGGACTTCCATGGTTTCAACGACGAGGAGAAAAAAGTTATAGAAAAGGCACAGGAAGCGTTCAAGAAGATTCCGATTATTCCATGCACTTCCTGTGACTATTGTGCAAAGGCATGTCCTGTGGGCGTTGGTATTTCAGGCTCATTTACCGCCCTTAACGAATATACTCAGTTTGGGGATTTGGAAAGTGCTAAGGATACAGAGGACTGGCAGGTTTCACGTCGCGGACGCAAGCAGGCTACAGAATGCATTAAATGTGGAATGTGTGAGGAAGCTTGTCCTCAGAAAATTGAAATTGTAAAAGAACTTGAGAAGGTTGTGGAGACTTTACTGAAATGATACAAGATTTAGATGGTAAGAAATTATATAATGAATTCAAGGATCTAAAGGCGACAGAACACGATTTCGTGTTCTGTTTTCACGGTCCGGAGTTTGCACTTATAGAGGGTGAAGATGGGGAGCTTACAATTCCTATGGCCTCTGATTTTAATGACTGCAGACTACAGTATCTGTTTTCTATAAATGAGGTGAGATATTTTCTTGCTATGGACGAGGACATCCCTGATGGTTTTGTTCGAAAAACTTTTAGAGAAATCAGAACCCTGGGTAGCCGTGAACTGGCCTTTGCGGCGGCGACAGCATACCACCTATATCAGTGGTACAGAGACAATAGATTCTGCGGTAGATGCGGAAAGCCTATGGTTCACAGTCACATGGAGAGAATGATGCACTGCGACAGTTGTGAAAACCGAGTTTACCCCAAAATTGCGCCGGCTGTAATCGTTGGTGTAACTGACGGAGACAGAATTCTTATGACTAAGTACAGCGGTCGCGACTACACTAGATATGCGCTTATTGCTGGTTTTACTGAAATTGGTGAGACTGCCGAGGAAACCGTTGCTCGTGAGGTTATGGAAGAAGTTGGCCTGAAGGTTAAGAATATCAGATACTACAAGAGTCAGCCGTGGGGCAGTGAGAGCGATTTGCTTCTAGGATACTTCTGCGACCTAGATGGCGACGATCATATAACTCTTGATGAAGAGGAACTTTCCGTAGCTGAGTGGTTCCACAGAGATGAAATGAATGTGGAGGACGATGGCATCAGTTTGACTAGAGAAATGATGACAACCTTCAGAAATAAAAAATAATGAGAATTTTTTTCAAAAAAAGCCTTGATTTTTGAGTTAGTATATGCTAACCTATTTGTGGTTAGAAAAGACTAACTCGAAAGGGGGCCATTTGATGATGTCACTAAAAAATGCAAAAGAAGGTGTAGAATACACTATAAAAGACATTACAACTAATGACGAGGAGCTGAAAGCTTTTCTGCTCACATTGGGATGCTACAGCGGTGAGAACGTTACAGTTATTGCACATAAGGGCAAAAACCATGTCATCGCTATAAAAGACGGTCGATATAATATCGACGGAAATCTGGCAGAGGCTATATTGGTCTAATACTGCCATTTTTTTCGAAAATAGGTTAGGCAAAACTAACTTATGGAATTATTTGCAAGATTATTTAAGATATAAGGGAACGGAGGAATGTATAATGAGAATTGCACTAATTGGTAACCCAAACAGTGGTAAAACTACAATGTTTAACGCGCTGACGGGTCGTAATGAAAAAACAGGCAACTGGGCGGGGGTAACAGTTGATAAGAGGGAATACCACATTAAGGATAAGTACTTTGCAGGGGATAAACGATGTGAGGAAGCTTTGATCGCTGTTGACCTACCGGGAGCATATTCTATGTCACCTTACACTCAGGAGGAAAGCGTAACAAGTAGCTATATTTTGCAGGAGAACCCAGATGTCATCGTAAACATCGTTGACGCTACAAATTTAAGTAGAAATCTTTTCCTGACTTCACAGCTTCTTGAACTTGGAATTCCTGTAGTTGTTGCTTTGAACAAGAGCGATATCAATAAGAAAAATGAGAAGACTATTGATGAGACTCATTTATCTCAGCTACTTGGATGTGCTGTTGTGAAGACTGTTTCAACAGATGATAAGGGGCTAAAGGAAGTTGTGGATGCAGCCATTGGCGCGTACGGCAAAGGTCAGAAGGCCCCTTACAGAGAAGCAAAAATCGACCTTACTGATAAGGTAGCAGTTGAAGCAGAGGACAGAAAGAGATTTGACTTTGTAAACGGAATTGTAGCAGAAGTAGAAAAACGCAAAAAGGCCGCAAAGGAAGTTCACTTAAGTGATAAAATTGACGGAGTAATTACTCACCCTATTATTGGTATTCCAATTTTCGCAGCAGTAATGTTCCTTGTATTCTACATTTCTCAGTCTACACTGGGAACTTACTTGGCTGATATTTTAGTAGGCTGGATTGAAACCTTCCAAGGTTTTGTTGGCGATGAGTTAGCTAATGCTAACCCTCTGGTTTATGCACTTCTAGTAGACGGTATAATCGGTGGTGTAGGTGCAGTAGTTGGATTCCTGCCGTTGGTAATGGTAATGTACTTCCTAATCGCCTTGCTTGAGGACTGCGGATACATGTCAAGAGCTACTGTTGTTCTTGATCCGATTTTCAAGAGAGTTGGTCTTTCAGGAAAGTCAGTTATTCCAATGATTATCGGTACAGGTTGCGGAATTCCGGCAATTATGGCTTGCCGTACAATTAAGAATGAAAGAGAAAGAAGAACGACGGCTATGCTGGCAACATTCATGCCTTGTGGAGCAAAACTTCCAGTTATCGCTTTATTCACTGGTGCTTTCTTCCCAGGTTCAAAGTGGGTTGGCCCTATGATGTACTTCGTAGGTATTATCCTCATTCTTCTGGGCGCACTTCTAGTAAAAGCAGTTATGGGTATGAAGTACAGAAAATCATTCTTCATTATTGAATTACCTGAATACAAGGCACCTAGCCTGAAGCAGGCAACAATGTCAATGCTACAGAGAGGTAAGGCGTACATCGTAAAAGCTGGTACTGTAATTCTTGTTTGCAATACTGTAGTTCAGATTATGCAGTCATTTAACACAAGCTTCCAGCCAGTTGAAGAAGGAATGGAAAGCACATCAATTTTAGCGGCTGTTGCATCCCCATTTGCAGTGCTTCTTATTCCAGTTGTTGGCGTTGCAGCATGGCAACTAGCAGCAGCGGCTATTACAGGATTCATTGCTAAGGAAAATGTTGTAGGTACACTGGCAACAGTTTATGCAATGACAAACTTCATCGATGTTGATGAACTTGCTTTAGTAGGCGATGGAAATCACGTTGCTGCTGTAATGGGAATTACTCAGGTTGCGGCTCTTGCTTACCTAATGTTTAACTTATTTACACCTCCATGCTTTGCGGCTCTTGGAGCTATGAACTCAGAAATGCAGAGCGGTAAGTGGTTGTTTGCAGGAATCTGCTTACAGCTTGGAACAGGATTTACTGTAGGATTCCTTGTATATCAGATTGGTACATTGATTGTAACAGGAAGCCTTGGAGCAGGTTTCCTTGGCGGACTGATTGCGGTGCTTGTTTTCGCAGCAATTATTACAGTTTTGATTATCAGAGGTCAGAGAGAAGTTGCTGTAGACTATAAGTTAGATGGCAATATGAAGAAAGCGTAGTAATATAAATACAAAATGGGGGAAAGGACGGAAGAGATATGGAAAGTATAATTGCAATTGTGGTTGTAGGTGTCATAGTGGCTGCCGCTATTGGATACATTGTTAAGGAAAAGAAGAAAGGCACGAAATGCATAGGATGCCCGTCCTGCAAAGAGTGCGCTAAGAAAAGCGGACATTGTCACTAAATTAGATCCTAAACTATAGAATCGATAAAAATTAGCAAAGTGCTTTTGGATTAAAGCACTTTGTTTTTTTTCGTTTATATGCTATAATCGAAGGAACATAACAATGAGCAGAAGGAGATTGAAATGGAACCAAAATACAAACGAGTTCTTCTAAAAATCAGCGGCGAAGCACTGGCAGGAGAACAGAAATTTGGAATTAATGAAGCAATGGTAAGAAAAGTTGCTGCACAGGTTAAAGATATTCACGATCTGGGAGTTCAGGTTGCCATAGTAGTCGGTGGCGGAAACTTCTGGAGAGGTAGAACCAGTGGAGATATGGACAGAGCTACAGCAGACTATATGGGAATGCTGGCGACTGTTATGAATTCACTGGCGCTTCAGGACGGACTGCTTGCAGCCGGAGTGAAGGCAAGAGTACAGACTGCAATTGAAATGAGAGAAATTGCAGAACCTTATGCTCGTAGAAAGGCTATCAGCCAGTTAGAGCAGGGCGATATCGTAATCTTTGGAGCAGGAACAGGAAGCCCGTTCTTCTCAACAGACACAACTGCAGCACTTAGAGCAGTTGAAGTTGGAGCTGATATTATTCTGCTTGCCAAGAACGTAGATGCTGTCTATTCCGACGACCCACAGACAAATCCAGAGGCTGTTAAGTACGATGAACTTACACATATGGAAGTAATTGAAAAAGATCTTAAGGTTATGGACTTAACTGCTGCTACATTATGCAAGGATAACAATATTGCTATTCACGTATTCGGAGTTGCTGAAGAAGGAAATGTTCTTAAGGCAGTTTGCGGAGAAAAAATCGGAACAATCATCAGATAAGTTCCCAAAATGATTTAGACTTAATTTTTAGGAGGAAAACATGAGCCATTCACACAAATCATTAGAAGATAAAATTGAAAGAAGTATCGAACTTCTTAAGGAAGACTTGAACACTGTAAGAGCAGGAAGAGCAAACCCTGCATTATTAGATAAGGTTATGGTAGAATACTACGGAGTACCTACACCGCTTAAGAACCTTTCCAACGTTTCAGTTCCAGATCCAAGAACTCTTTTAATCTCACCATTTGATGTAAAGAGCATTGGAGATATTGAAAAGGCAATTAACATTGCTGATATTGGAATCACTCCAACTAACGATGGTAAGTGCATCAGACTTGCAATTCCAGTAGTAACTGAAGAAAGAAGAAAAGAGCTTACTAAGACTACAAAGAAAATGGGTGAGCAGGCAAAGGTTGCAGTAAGAAACCTAAGAAGAGATGCTAATGAACATCTTAAGAAGGATCAGAAAGACGGAGAACTTACTGAAGACGATTTAAAGAAGGAACTTGATAAGGTTCAGAAGACAATCGAAGCTGCAGTTAAGAAAATCGATGAAATCGTTGCAACTAAGGATAAGGAAATCCTAGAAGTATAAACTGAATAACAATATTATAGGGCTGTTTCAATGTGGAACAGCCCTGCAATAGGTTAAGGGAAAAATAAGCAGGTCAGAAATTATGATTGATATGGACAGAATTCCAGAAAGCATAGCTGTCATTATGGATGGAAACGGCAGATGGGCGAAGAAAAGATTCTTGCCAAGAGTTGCCGGACACAATGCAGGGATGCTTGCAATGAAGGAAATAATTAAAACAGCGTCAACTATAGGTGTAAAGCACCTTACAGTATATGCATTTTCCACGGAAAACTGGAAGAGGACAGAAGAAGAAGTCAGCGGAATATTTAAGCTTTTGGTAAAATACGTCGATAGTGAGCTCGATGAACTTCACAAGAACAATGTAAGAGTAAGAATACTAGGAGATTACAGCATTATACCGAAAGCTGCAAAAAATAGCATCGAAAAATCACTGGCAACCACTGCAGAAAATACAGGGTTGCAGTTTAACATAGCATTAAACTACGGAAGTAGAGCAGAAATAGTAAGAGCAGTAAATAGAATTAACGAAGATATAAGAGGCGGAAAGCTGGAGGCTGACACAGAAGTTACAGAAGAACTTCTTAGCAGATACCTTTATACTGGCGACGAAAACGGAAACATTCCGGACCCAGACCTTATTATCAGAACCAGCGGCGAGGAACGACTATCAAACTTCTTACTATGGCAAAGTGCATATAGCGAATTCGCATTTACAGATGTGCTTTGGCCAGACTTTACACCGGAAGAATTTAAGCGTTTAATCGAAGTTTACCAGAACCGTGACCGTAGATTTGGAGGAAGAAAATAATATGAAGACAAGAGTAATATCAGGATTCGCAATGGTGCCATTTCTGGCCCTTGTATATCTTGGAGGATACCCGCTTTTGGCGCTGTGCATAGTTATAGCTGCCATTGGAGTTAGAGAGTTTTACAATGGATTTCAGGCAATGGGCATCAATCCGTGCCATGCACTTGGATACGTTTCAATTGCAGTGCTTTATGTGCTTAATTTTGTTGCTCCTGGCAACTTCCAGCTAATATGCGCATGGCTTGCAGGCAGCATTATGCTAAGTTCACTGTACATGTTCAAAACTACCGAAAGAACACCTATGGATGCAATGGCAACAATGGTTGGAATCATCTATGTGGTATTCTTCTCATATCACGTGGTTTTAGTAGACCAGGATCCTAAATATTCAGCATTTGTATGGATGATACTGATTTCGGCATTCTGTACAGATATTTTCGCATATTTTAGCGGATATTTCTTTGGAAAGCACAAGCTTTGCCCACATCTGAGCCCGAAAAAAACCATCGAAGGCGCAGTAGGCGGAACCCTTGGTGCTGTAATTTGTTGCGGACTTTTCGGTTACTTTATCGAGCCGTCACTTTGGTGGCACTGCGTCATCATGGGCTTCATCGCAGCAATTCTTTCACAGTGTGGCGACCTTACAGCCAGCGCTTACAAGAGAAAAATGGGTATCAAAGACTACGGAAATCTAATTCCCGGCCACGGCGGAATCATGGACAGATTCGACAGCGTGCTGTTCACCGCGCCCGTAGTATATTATTACATTGCCCTAGTTCTTAACTAAGGCAATCTATCAAAACCAACAGAGAACATTTTGGAGGAATGGGATGAAAAAAGTTACAATACTAGGAAGCACAGGCTCTATCGGCACCCAGGCCCTGGATGTTATAAGAGAAAATAGAGAAGACTTTCATATTACGGCCCTAACATGTGGTTCCAATGTGGAGCGCATAAGGGAACAGATAAAAGAATTTAAACCAGAAATGATTTCAGTTGCTGGTGAAGAAGATGCAAAAGTACTTCAGACAGAGTTCCCTGAGCTAGACGTGCATTATGGCGAAGAAGGACAGATTGCAGCTGCAGAATCAGACTGTGATGTTCTGCTTAATTCAGTAATGGGTATGAGAGGACTTGTACCTACATGCAGAGCTATAGAAAAGGGCAGAGACATTGCCCTTGCAAATAAGGAAACACTGGTAGCAGGCGGACAGGTAGTAATGGATTTGGTAAAAAAACACCAGGTAAAGATGCTTCCTGTAGACAGTGAGCACAGTGCTATTTTTCAGTGCCTTCAGGGAAATGAGGGAAAGAAAATCAATAAAATTCTTCTGACAGCATCAGGCGGACCATTCAGAGGATATACCATGAAGGAACTAGAAAAAGTGACTTTAGAACAGGCACTTAAACATCCAAAGTGGACTATGGGACGTAAGATTACCATAGATTCTGCAACTATGATGAATAAGGGCCTAGAAGTTATAGAAGCCAAGTGGCTATTTGACGTAGATCTTGACAGAATACAAATTCTAGTTCATCCACAGAGCATCGTTCACTCTGCAGTTGAATTTGAAGACACCTCCATAATAGCACAGCTAGGACTTCCAGATATGAGAATTCCTATTAGCGTTGCCCTAGGCTATCCTAATAGAATTCCGTATGGTGGCAAAGGACTGGATTTCTTCAAAGAAGGTGCAAACCTTACATTTGAAGAACCGAATCCACAAGTTTTCCGCTGCATAGGCCTTGCCTATGAGGCATCAAAAGCAGGGGGAAGCTATCCAGTTGTTCTTAACGGAGCAAATGAAGTTCTTGTTGATATGTTCTTAAAGAAAGAGATTTCTTTCATAGACATTCAGAGAACACTTGAAAAAACATTGGAAAAACATAATCCTATATATGATTTAGGATTAGAAGATATTTTAAGTATCGATAAGGAAATTCGTAAGGAGATTAGAGAAAATATATGACAGCAGTTTATGCAATAATTCTGTTTGTTTTGTTAATCTTTCCTCATGAGCTAGGGCATTTCATTGTAGCTAAGGCTGTGGGCGTAAAGGTTAATGAATTTTCATTTGGGATGGGACCTGCAATTTATAAGAAAGAGAAGGGCGAAACTACTTATTCAATAAGACTGGTACCTGTAGGAGGATACTGTGCCATGGAAGGCGAGGATGAGGATTCCGATGACAGTCGTTCTTTTGGGAATCAGTCGGCATGGGGAAAAATCGCAATTCTTATTGCAGGAGCGGCCATGAATTTGCTCATTGCAATTGTTGTGGCCACAATAACTTATAAATCCTTTACCATTGGTTGTAAGGCTACATGGTATTTGGGAGATTTAATGTTTAAGTCACTTGGAATGCTAATAACAGGGAAGGTACCAGTGTCAGACCTATCCGGTCCTGTTGGCATTATCAGCATGGCGGGCGAAACAGTTCACTATGGCATGATCTATTTTGGAAATTTGGTAGTTTTGATGAGCTTAAATTTAGCCGTAATTAATATGTTGCCGCTACCGGCACTTGACGGAGGGCGTATACTCTTTGTCATAATCAGAAAAATTGCTGGCAATCGCATAACCGACGAAAATGAGGGAAAAGTTCACGGCATTGGACTGATGCTTTTGCTGGGGCTGATTGTTTTTGTGACGTGGAATGATATTGTGAGGTTGTTTACATGAGAAAAAGTGTGAAATGCGGAAATGTTGTAATTGGTGGAGACGCACCTGTTTCCATTCAGTCAATGACCAATGTGGATTCTCATAATGAGAAGGCACTTATTGAACAGGTTAATGCCCTGGCGTCAGAAGGCTGCGAAATCGTTAGAATTGCAGTTCCAGACCAGGAGGCTGTGGAGGTTTTCGGAAGAGTTAAGGAGAAAACCAATGTGCCCCTAGTTGCAGATATACATTTTGACTATAGACTGGCAATCGGTGCCATTGAGGCCGGCGCTGACAAAATCAGAATAAATCCGGGAAATATTGGCTCTGCCGATAGAGTCAAGGCCGTGGTTCAAGCCGCTAAAGCTAGAAATATTCCAATTAGAATCGGAGTCAATTCCGGATCTCTTGAAAAGGACATCGTGGTAAAATATGGAGGCGTAACGGCAGAGGGCTTAGCCGAGAGCGCTCTACGCAACCTTGAATTAGTTGCATCAATGGGTTACAATCAGCTAGTAGTTTCCCTGAAATCCTCGGATGTAAGGATGAACTACCGAGCCCACAAAATCGTGGCGGAGAAAACAGATTACCCTATTCACATCGGCATAACTGAGGCAGGAACTCTAAGGCGCGGTAAGGTAAAATCTGCCATCGGCATCGGGGCCCTGCTTCTAGATGACATCGGCGACACTATGCGCGTTTCACTGACAGCGGATCCTCTTGAAGAGGTAAGATATGCAAAAGAAATACTTCAGACTTTGGGCATGCGTCCCCAGAAAGTGAACCTGGTTTCCTGCCCGACTTGTGGCAGAACTAAAATCGCTTTGGAAAAGTTAGCAGAAGAGGTTGACCGTCGCCTAGAACAGGAGCAGCTGCCTGACAATCTTAAAGTTGCCGTAATGGGTTGCGTCGTAAACGGCCCAGGCGAGGCAAAGGAAGCAGACTTCGGCGTAGCAGGCGGAGACGGCAAGGGCGTAATTTTTGCCAAAGGTAAGGTTATCAAAACAGTCAGAGAAGATGAAATCGTTGATGAGTTAATCAAGACAATAAAAGGAATTTAAAATACAGAATGAGAGATTTAATTGACAAAAGTATAGAATGGGATAAATTAAACTCCCATGATAAAAGTCAATATAAGTATGAGATTACGGAAGCGGTAATATCCAGCGAGACCGGAGTGTTATCAGTAACACTTCGGCTCAATTTTATTATGCCCAATGTAGATGTTCATAAGATAGCGGGAATAATAGCTCACCAGTTTGGGGAATTAAAGGATGTTAAGTTTACCTTTAATTACGAGGAGGTTATCTTA
Organism: Clostridia bacterium; assembly: GCA_030537495.1. GTDB lineage: Bacteria > Bacillota > Clostridia > Peptostreptococcales > Anaerovoracaceae > Senimuribacter. Next base: position 80,832 of record JAUNMH010000008.1, read on the forward strand.
ACAGAGGAAGAAATTATTCCCCTGTTCATACCTCATATGATAGATATAGTAAATGGGGATTACTTAGTTTGGACACAGAGCATAATAAAGGACAAGTATAGTTTTGACGGGGAAAAACTAAGTATCAATACTTTGGGAAAATTTGCTACGGCTCAGCTTAATAAGAAGGTAGCTGTGCTCTTCAAAGATTTACTTAAGAAAAATTTTGATATGGATGTAGAGGTTTCGTTTATTAACGATGAAGAGCATTATGAGCTGGCATCTCAGGAATGGCATAAATCAGAGGAAAAAGATATTAAAGAATCCCTTTCTAACGCTCGTGCTATGGCAGCTAAGGCTAGAAGTGAGGCTGCATCCAGACCAGCAGTGCAGAGCCAGGGCGGCTTTGGAGGTTTTGGTGGCGGCGGAAACGGGGCCGGAAATGGCGGAGGCTTTAAGCGCCGTGAACGGGAGAAAGAAGCGCCAGCTGAAGGAAACCGCATTATGGGTAAGAACATTGATACGCCTTCGGTATCCATGTCAAGTCTTGCTGCAGACTCAGGAAAGGTTACCATTGAGGGAATCCTCTTTAAAAAGGAATCCAGGCCGATACGTAATGAGAAAAAACTTGTTACCTTGTTAATAACTGACCAGAAAACTTCAACATGTTTGAAATGTTTCTGCTCCAATGAAAAGTGGGAAGAAATTGACAAACTGCTGAAAAGTGGCGACTACATTAAGGTAAGAGGCGATACTGAATGGGACAGATACGACAACTGTCTAGTAGTTATGGTTAAGGACATTAATAAGGGGAAACGTGCAAAGCGTAAGGATACTTACGAGGGTGGTAAGAGAGTTGAACTTCATGCCCATACTAAGATGAGCGCCATGGACGGTCTAAACGAAGTGGCAACCCTTGTAAAAACAGCTGCAGCCTGGGGGCAACCGGCGGTCGCTGTAACTGACCACGGAGTTGTGCAGAGTTTCCCTGACGCAGCCAAGACTGCAAAGAAGCTAGCAGGAGACAAGGAAAACCCTATTAACATAAAAATAATTTACGGCATGGAAGGCTATGTCTTCGACGATAAAAATTGGTATGACAAGGATGGAAATCTTGATTATAAGACTCCAAAGACAAACCATATCATCTTAATTGCAAGAACTCAGGAAGGGCTTAAGAATATTTATAAGCTCGTATCCTACTCACACCTGCAATATTTCTATAAGAGGCCGAGATTGCCTAAGTCGGTAATTGCACAGCACAGAGAAGGCATAATTATTGGCTCCGCCTGTGAGGCAGGCGAGGTTTACCACGCCATGGTAAATGGCGCAACAGATGAGGAACTTGAGAAAATCGCAGAGTTTTATGACTACCTGGAAATCCAGCCTGTTATAAACAATAAGTTTATGATTGATAAGGGCATGGTTTCCGGCGAAGAGGATATTAGAACCTTCAATAAACGAATTGTGGCTTTGGGTAAGAGAATGGGGAAACCCGTAGTAGCAACTACGGATGCTCATTACGACGAACCGGAGTCTGCAATTTACAGAAACATTCTCATGGCAGGAATGGGCTTTAAGGATGCCGAAAATGGCCAAGGCCTATACATGAGAACTACAGATGAAATGATTGAGGAATTCAGTTATCTAGGAGAAGAAACTGCCAAGGAAGTTGTAATAGAAAATACCAATAAAATAGCTGACATGGTAGATGGAAGCATACTTCCTGTACCAAAGGGAAAATTCCCACCAAAAATTGACGGTGCAGAAGAAACTCTGAGAAAGAGCTGTATGGAAAAGGCCTATGGCATCTATGGAAATCCGCTGCCTGAGGCAATACAATCGCGACTGGAAACGGAACTTAATTCCATTATCAACAATGGATATGCGGTTATGTATGTTTCCGCACAGATGCTAGTACATAAATCTATGGAAGACGGATACCTGGTAGGTTCCCGAGGATCAGTAGGTTCATCTTTTGCTGCAACTATGGCAGGAATAACAGAGGTTAATCCCTTGGATCCACATTATATATGTCCAAATTGCAAGCACCTTGAATGGGGAGACATGCAGCTTTACGACTGCGGAATCGACATGCCAGAAAAGGAATGCCCAGAGTGTGGAACTATGATGAAGCGCGACGGATACACAATTCCATTCGCAACGTTCCTAGGCTTCAACGGAGACAAGGAACCAGATATCGACCTTAACTTTGCAGGCGAATACCAGCCTGTAGCCCATCGATATGTTGGAGAGATTTTCGGCGAAAAAAACGTTTTCAAAGCAGGTACAGTAGGTACCGTAGCGGACAAAACCGCCTACGGCTACGTTAAAAAATTCGCTGAGGAGTTCAATCGTCCCATTAACAAATTCGAGGCTGAGCGCCTGAGCCAGGGCTGTACAGGGGTAAAAAGAACCACTGGTCAGCATCCGGGAGGAATTATCATCGTGCCAGACGATCACGAAATCTATGAGTTTTGTCCGGTGCAACACCCGGCAAACGACATGAAAACCGACATAGTCACAACGCACTTCGACTACCATAAAATCGATGAAAACCTGCTGAAGCTGGATATCCTTGGACACAATATTCCGTCCATGATCAGACAGCTGCAGGATATGACCGGCATCGACCCAATGAAGGCTGACCTTACCGACCGTAAGGTGCTGAGCATCTTCAACGGTATCGAAGCCTTAGATATAAAGAATCCTGACTATCAATATACTCACGGTTCCTATGCGATTCCGGAATTCGGAACAAGTTTTGTTAGACAGATGCTTGATGACACCAAACCGGACAAGTTCGCGGATCTAGTTCGTATATCCGGATTCTCACACGGTACTGACGTTTGGCTAAACAACGCTCAGGACTACATCCGAAGCGGAACTGCTACCATGCGTGAAGTAATCTCAACCCGTGACGACATCATGAACTACCTTATTCTTAAGGGCATCGAGAACAAAACTTCCTTCCAAATCATGGAGGACGTTCGTAAAAATCGCCCTCTAAAGGAAGAACAGCTTGCAGTAATGAAGGAGCACGGAGTCCCGGACTGGTACATAGATTCTTGCATCAAAATTCAGTACATGTTCCCACGTGCCCACGCTGTTGCCTATGTAATGATGTCATTCCGTATGGCTTGGTATAAGGTTTACTATCCGGTAGAATTCTACGCTACTTATTTCTCCAGTACTGTTGCCAACTTCGACACGGAAGTTATAATGAAAGGCCCCGACGCGTGCCTAGACAGAATCAAGCAGATTAACGATATGGGGGACAACGCAACTGCCAAGGAAAAGAGTGATATTTTAGTATTCGAAGTAGCTTACGAAATGTATTCACGCGGCTTCGAATTTTCACCGGCCCGCCTTGGTAAATCCAAGGCTCTAAAGTTCTGGTCCGACGAAGGCAAAGTGTTGTTGCCTTTCGTAGCTCTAGATGGGGTGGGGGATAATGCAGCTACAGCCTTTGCCGACGCTTTTGAAGAAAAGGCTTTTGATACAATTGAAGAGGCAGTCAACAGATCCAAGCTAAACAAGACCGCCGTGGAAGCACTGCGTAACCACGGCGTGTTCCAAGGTCTGCCCGAGACCGACCAGCTGTCGCTGTTCTAATTGGATGTGCCTGATCTACTGGACATGCCACAAATCGAGGAAACGATGGCCGACGGGTACAATTTTTCCGGAAATTAAATATGAAGAAGACTCTTAATGCCCACATTTACTGGTAAATTGCCTTGGATGTGGGTATTTCTTTGGCGCCGATAGGCTGAAAATGTATTCTGAGGTGAGGCTTCTATGGGAAAAACCAAGAAATGTTGTCCCGAACGGTTTCCTTCAGATATAAGTTGTACCCGTGAAGCCTTGAATTTTCAATCAGTGACACATCCAGTAGAATTGACTTTAAAAAAACAGAAAAAAATGCTTGCATAGGATAGTGGTTTATGGTAATATAAACAAGTCGCTAACGAAAACGGCTTTTGAAAAAACAACAAAATAAAGTTTGAATAAAACGAAAAAAGTTGTTGACAAAAGCAGTCAGATGCGATATACTAAATAAGCTGTCGCGATGAGCGGTAGCGCGCACTACGCTAAA
>JAUNMH010000018.1 GCA_030537495.1 Clostridia bacterium
CCAGCTCGGCCCACCAGCTCGTCATCCCACCCAAAAGTTTGGATACCCAATTTGATATGAGGAATGTTTTCAGGGGTGTTTTTTTAGGTGAAATATGCTAAAATCAATAAAAAGGGAGGAGACGGAAATGACAACTATAGTAACAAAAGATGGAAAAAAAATAGACGTTGTATCTCGCGAAGAGGAAAAAGACATTTTAACCGCTTCGGACATTGAAATGGATAAGAGGGCCGTGGAAGCGGTTAATGCAGCTATCCACAGAGCAAAAGTATGTAAAAAACCAATAGCTGGATATGATGAAGAGAAGAAGAAGGCTTATGTTGAGTACGCAAATGGAGAAAGAAAGTATGCAGAGTAAAAAGCCAATGGTACTTGTTTTAGCAGGACCAAATGGTTCAGGGAAAAGCACTATCACAACCTATTTTGATAAAGTTGGGAAATATACAAACGCTGATGATGTCGTTGCAACTACAGGCATGGATAACAGAGAAGCTGCAATGCTAGTTGACAGAATGCGGTATGCGTCAATAGAGAAAAAAGAAGATTTTACATTTGAAACGGTGCTTTCATCTGATTACAAAATTGAAATATTAAGGAGAGCTAAAAGCGAAGGATATTTTATTAAATGTATATTTGTTTTAACCAATGACCCACAAATCAATGTGGCACGAATAGATATGCGCGTGGCATCTGGTGGACACTTCGTAGAAACTGAAAAGGTTATAGAACGATATTATAAATCAATTAACAATATAAAGAGACTGATTGAAATTTGCGATATTATGCATGTATATGACAATACCAAGAGGCCTACGCGAATTATTCGGAAGCATAAAGAGGCATTGTCAATATATCCGAACGAGTATTGGAATGAAGAGACTCTTTTGAAATTGATTTTATGAGAAATTGTTAGAATTTCAACCATATCAAGTTGTTTTGAGAAATGGCAATGACGGCATATTAGAAGAAAACTCCGAAATTCTCATATTACTTCAACGGAAGTTGGAAAGTATTTTACTTTAGTAAATGCAAGAACTGCTACACACTTTTCCGTACCATACGAAACTAGAACAGCATATTCTAAAAATATAGATGTGAAAATTACAGAAACACAAGGTGGAGAACCATGGTGTGCAGCATATGTGACTGCGTCAATATGTAGACATATCACAAAAGACTCTACAATAAAAGCACGAAAAGTTATGGAACATGCATTTCCGGGGTTATCGGATGCTGCTCTGAAGAAAAAGTCCCTAAGTAGATCACAGGCGATTGCATATGGAAAATCAAAGCATCTTTCACCAAGTAAAGGTGGTATATTGTCTGCGGTAACTATTAGACTAGAACTGGACAATAATAGTCCGATATATTTCGGCTGTAAAAATACCCAAAATACTGATGACAGGCATGCATTGATGTGTAGAGGTTATGACAACACGGGAGATAAGGCTCATTTCTCAATTTGGAACCCATGGTATAATCATTTCGAAAAAATGGATGCACTGAACAGTCTCTATGTAACAAAAGCAGGGACAAAATACAAGCAAGATGTTTCTATTTATGGATGGAGGAATTATTGATTATGAGTGGTCGATTAAGGAAACTGATATTGATCGGATTGGCAATTCTTTTGGGAGTCGCCATTGTTTACGCATCCATACACCAGGAGGAAACCTTCACATACAGACCGATGATATGCTATGATGATAAACTCTACGGTGAAGATGGTATCGCGTGCAAGGAGATCCCAACGGGGTTCTTCTTTGAAGGCGAAATTGAAAAAAAGGTGTCATCATTGGAACCTATGGTTCATGAAAACTTTGTTTCAAACGGAGTAGACAAGGGAGTGCGCATCTTTGCTTCAAAAACTGACAAGGAAAAAATATATGCAGAGCTAGACAAAGCTGTGTATATGGAATATGAATTGATAAAGGAATAATAATTTACCCTTCATGGGCGCTGAGCATTCAGCGCCCTAATTTATTGTGGTGGAACCAATGGCAAAGCAGGGTGAAAATGCCCAAAAAATATAATAAAAGTGGTGAAAAAATATTGTAAAGTGGGGTAAAGTGGTGTAAAATGGTTGTGATAAATTAAAAGGACTAGCTGTAACTATAGGAAAGGACGAAAATCGTTATGTTCATGGGTACTTATTACAACTCAATAGATGCCAAGAACAGAATGATTGTGCCTTCCAAACATAGAGAACAGCTTGGCGGCAGATGCGTTTTGACCGTGGGTATGGATACTTGCTTATATATATATCCTATGGCTGAATGGGAGAAACAGGTTGAGAAAATGTCGCAGCTTCCTGAAACCGATCCAAATGTTAGAAAGTTCATAAGAAACAGTTTCGCCAGTGCAGTGGAATGCGAATTTGACAAGCAAGGTCGAATCGTCATTCCGGCGGAGCTGAAAAAGAGAGCGCACATAGATAAAGAACTTGTTACTATGGGTGCTATGAGAAAAATCGAAATTTGGAGCAAAGAAGTTTGGGAAGATCCAGACAACGACAATACAATGGATTCGACAGAATACATTGAGACATTGACGAAATACAATTTTTAAAAATGCCAGATAGAATACTAGATAGACTGATATAGAAAAAAGAGGAAACGATGGAATTCAAACACACTTCCGTACTACTAGATGAGTGCATAGAAAATCTTAATATTAAACCTAATGGCATATATGTAGATGGCACTCTAGGCGGAGGTGGTCATTCCTCAGTCATATGCGAGAATCTTTCTGCAGAAGGAACTCTTATTGGAATTGACCGTGACAGGGATGCCCTTGCAGCGGCAACGAAGAGATTGGAACAGTATGAGTGCAGAAAAATTTTTGTTCAGAACAACTACTCTGACATTAAGGATGTTCTTAATGAACTGGACATAGAGGGCATAGATGGGGCCTTACTTGACCTAGGGGTTTCATCCTTTCAGCTAGATAACGCTGAAAGAGGTTTCTCCTATATGAACGATGCACCTCTGGATATGAGAATGAGTCAGGATGATGATTTCACTGCTTACGATGTAGTGAACAAATATGACGAGAGAGAACTTACAAGAATTATTTCTACCTACGGTGAAGAAAGATGGGCTAAGAGAATTGCATCCTTCATTGTAGAAAGAAGAAAAGAGAAACCTGTTGAAAGTACTTTCGAATTAGTGGACATTATTAAAAGTGCTATTCCGGCTAAGGCTCGTAGAGATGGGCCTCATCCGGCAAAGAGAACTTTCCAGGCAATTAGAATCGAAGTTAATGATGAACTTGGACAACTGGAAAAGGCCATCGAGGATTTCTGCGATGTTCTTAATCCTGGCGGACGTCTTTGCGTAATTTCCTTCCACTCTTTAGAAGACAGAATTGTAAAGGATATTATTGCAAGGAGAAACAACCCATGTACATGTCCTAAGGAATTTCCGGTTTGTATCTGCGGAAAGAAGCCTGATATCAAGAAAGTTTCCAGGAAGCCGATTTTACCGGGAGAAGAGGAACTGGAAGTTAATCCCAGAGCACGTAGTGCAAAGTTAAGAGTTGCAGAAAAGATTTAAGGATTTATTTGAGTATTATTGTGGATTTATTTAAGAATTAGAGGAACGGTTGTAATGAGAGCACAAGGAAACAAGAAGATACTATTGGGATTGGTTGTTGTTGGACTTATTAGTATTTTAATAGTTGTTTTATCTGCCTATAGTGCAGAGTTAAAGGTTGAAAATAACAAACTTGCTAGCGCTAACGAAGCGTTGCAGGGTGAAATTGATACCCTTAACGTAAAGATTAAAAGTGCAAATAATGTAGAACACATTGAAAAGATTGCCACTACCAAACTTGGTATGGTATATCCAACAAAGGATGAATGCGTTTATGTTTCTGATACTGCAGCGCCTAAGGAAAACTTCGCTATGGTAATCAGAGAAAAAGCGTATAATTAGGGGAAAATATTAATAGCTGTATGTAGATAAACTGCATAGCAAGAGCCAGACAATTTCATAAAAGGACAGTCTGGCTTGTTTTGTTAAATTAGGCAGTAAAAAACAGGGGAAAATTAATGTCGAGGATTTCGGGAAAAAATAAACAGAGAGTTTTAGGTGCATATCTCATACTCATGGCTTTATTTCTAGTGCTCATCTTTAAGGTAGCATGGATACAGATTGTTAGAGCAGATGAGTACAGAGAAAAAGCTGTAGCACAGCAGACCAGTGACGTGCCAATTGAGGCAAAACGTGGTAATATAACAGATAGGAATGGTAAGGAACTGGCTAGTAGTGCAACCTGCTATTCACTGTGGGTATGGCCATCACAGATTAAGGAAGCGTATAAGAAGGATGCTAAGATTGATGAAGTGGCTGAAAAACTGGCAGTAGTACTCAATATGAACAGCAAGAAAATCAAGAAAAACCTTACTGCGGATCAGCCTCTTGTTCGAATTGCAAAGGGACTTGAAAAAGAAACGGCAGAAAAAATCAGAAAACTTGATCTGACGGGCTTTCAGCTTGCCGAAAATACTAAGAGATTTTATCCATCAGGCAACTTTGCGTCCCAGCTTCTAGGAAGTGTAAATGACGACGGAGTAGGTCGTACGGGTGTGGAAAGTATGTACGATGAATATCTTTCAGGTGTTGCAGGAAGATGGATTAAGAACACTGATATTAACGGCAATGATCTTTCATATGGTGAAGATGAGTATTATCAGGCAGAGGATGGACTCAATGTGGTGCTTACTATTGATGAAATTCTTCAGCACTATGCGGAAAATGCTATTGCTAAAGGTATGAGAAAAACCAAGGCAAAAAAGATTATGATGCTGGTTCTTGATGTAAAGACGGGAGATGTTCTTGCTATGGCAACCAATCCTGGTTTTGATCCGAACAATGCTACAGAGCCGGACAGTAAGCCTGAGAGAATCGCTTTCAACAAGATGAGCGACAAGAAGCAGTCGGAATATCTTAGCAAAATGTGGAGAAATCCTATAGTAAGTGACGTCTATGAACCAGGCTCGACTTGGAAGCTTTTGACCACGTCGGCAGCTTTAGAATCAGGCGCCATTAATATGAACACCACATTCTTCTGCAATGGTTCGTATGTTGTGCCAGGAGCTAATGGCGAAGTTCTTCACTGCTTAGGCAACCACGGAACTCAGAGCATTTCTAAGGCAGTAGGTAACTCATGTAATCCAGCACAGATGAAGATGGCTGTGGCTATGGGGAAGAAGACATATATGGATTTCCTGGATATGTTCGGAATTACAACGACAACAGGAATTGATTTAGAAGCAGAGTCAGGTGCGATTATTCAGTCGGATATAGGACCCGTTGAACTTTGTACTATGGCATACGGTCAAGGTATTGCAATCACTCCGATACAGCTTGCAACAGCTGTTGCGGCAATCGGAAATGATGGCGTTCTAATGCAGCCTAGAGTAGTAAAGAAATTGACAAACTCCAAGGGTGAAACGGTGAAAACCTATGAAACCAAGGAAGTAAGAAAGGTTCTTTCTACTAAGACAGCTAACGAAATGAAGGAAATCATGGAGTACGTTGTTGAAGAAGGCGGTGGTGGCGAAGCTAAGATTGCAGGCTATAGAATTGGTGGTAAAACAGGTACCGCGGATAAGGCAGAAAACGGCGAATACAGAGGAAACACTTATTCCTCATTTATAGGAATGGCGCCTATGGATGATCCGAGATTCGTCTGCTCCGTAGTAGTTGACAGCCCTCAGGGTGTTCGTTACGGAGGTCTTATTGCAGCGCCAATTGCAAAGGACTTTATGGAAAATGCACTTCCATATTTGAACATTGCACCATCTTACAGTAAATCAGAAAACAAAAACCTTTCATCGAAGTATGCTTACGTACCTAAGGTATCAGGCAAGAAGATGAGCAAGGCAATACAGATACTAGAAGAATGTGGACTAAAGTATGAAATAGTTCCAGAGGCTACCGATGACGAAGATTTTACCGTCGTAGACCAGTACCCTAAGAAAGGTAAAAAGATAAAAAAAGGAGGCACGGTATATCTTTACAGAGAGTAGCTTAAAAAACTTAATATTTTCCTTAGGGCACTGACGCCTTAGGGATTGGAAACGGCCGAAAAGTATACAACAGGTTTCTGGCGCTACTTAAGCGGATCTTTGGGGATGCTGTCTGCGAGAGTAAGCAAAAGAAATCTGCGGAGAGGTGAGACTTTTCGGCCCGGAGAGGAAGGACTATGAGAAATTACACCTTTAAAGAAATTGCGGAAATTACAGGAGGCAAGGTTATTGCCGGAAATCCTGAGACTATAATAAGCGGAGTTAGTTTTGATTCTCGAGAGGCGACAAAGGGCCAACTTTTCGTGCCCGTTGTCGGCGAGGTTCACGATGCGCACAAATTCATACCCGGCGCAGCAGAAAGAGGTTGCGACGCTTTTTTAATATCAAAACCATCAGCCATTGAAGGCCTGGATTGTAACGCCATTTTAGTGGAGGATACGACTAAGGGTATTTTGAAGCTTGCTAAGTCATACCTCGAGTCCCTGGGACTGAAGAAGGTGGCCGTTACAGGAAGCATTGGAAAAACCAGCACCAGAGATATGATGCACGCTATTTTAAAAGAAAAGTACAACACGAGATGTTCTGAGAAGAATTACAACACCGATGTAGGCGTTGCCATGACTATTTTTTCTTTTGATGAAAGCATGGAAGCAGCTGTTTTGGAAACTGGAATGGACAAGCCTGGGGAAATAGACAGACTTGTAGATGTTATCAGACCAGACGTTGGAATCATCACATTTGTCGGCACATCGCATATAGAGAACCTGGGTAGTAGAGAAAATATCTTTAAGGCGAAGATGGAAATTACCAATTACTTTGGACCAGAGAATACCTTGGTTATTAATGGGGATAACGACCTGCTTTCAACTGTGGAAGATGACAGGGAATACAAGGTGATTAAAGCCGGTACAGGTGAAGAGGCTCAGTACCGAGTTTCGGATATTAAAGACTATGGAGAAGATGGAATAGAGTATACTCTATCCGTTGATGGTAAGGCATATGATGTGAGCCTGAATATTCCGGGCGCACATAATGCACTGAATTCTGCACTTGCCATTGCGGCAGGATGCAAGATGGGGATCAGCGTGGAAGAAGCCACTCGAGGCCTTTCAAAGATTGAACTGACAGGTAGAAGACTGAAAATCAGAGAGAGCAGGGGCATAAAGGTAATAGACGATACGTATAATGCTTCTCCTGAATCGATGATGTCGGCAGTGACAACTCTTATTAACACAAAGGGTAAGAGAAAGATTGCAATTTTAGGTGGAATAAACGAGCTGGGTAATATGAGCGAAGAGGGCCATCGTCAGGTGGGGGAATTCGTTGCAACTCAGCCTATTGACATGCTTTATACAGTTACAGAACCAGCTGAGGACATAGCTAAAGGTTTTGTTGATAAGGGCGGAAACCCTGATAAGGTGCGTCACTATAATACTAAGGCGGATTTCTTTGAGGAAATGGAAGGAATCTTTGCTGAGGGAGATGTGATTCTGGTGAAAGCTTCAAGAGGAAGAGAACTGGAAGAAATCGTAGAAAGAATCGTGGAGGGCTAGGAGAATATGGAGACTAATCAGATATTAATTATAATTGCTCTGGCAGCAGTGGTTTCAGGGATTTTCACGGCTATTGAAATTCCTATTCTTAAAAAGAGACAATTCAGACAGTTTATCAGAGAGGAAGGACCCGAGTCCCATCAGTCCAAGGCGGGAACTCCTACTATGGGAGGCCTTGCAATTTGCAGTGCTCTTGTTGTAATGTCACTTATTTATGGTGGCTTCAATACGGATATCATCGTAATGCTTGTAGTCACCCTGGCCTTTGCCGGTATGGGTTTCCTAGACGACTATATTAAAGTTGCAAAGAAGCACAATCTAGGACTTACACCTATTCAGAAAATCATAATTCAGCTTCTGATTTCAGGAGGACTGGCAATTTATATGTCACATTTTTCCGGCTACGGAACTGAAGTGTGGATTCCGTTTATAGACAAGTACATTGACTTTGGATGGCTCTACATTCCTTTTGTTGTTTTTGTAATGGTTGCTATGACTAATGCCGTTAACCTTACAGACGGTCTGGATGGATTATCATCTGGTGTAACAGCAGTAGTTGCTGCCTTCTTTGCCATTGCAGGAATTAAGTACGGACATGAAACTTCAACAGTGTTCAGTGCAGTGCTCTGCGGAACATGCTTAGGATTCCTGGCGTTTAACAAGCATCCGGCCAAATTGTTTATGGGCGATACAGGCTCCATGGCTTTAGGCGCTGCAGTTGCAACAGCTGCAATTATTATGAAGGTGGAATTCCTACTTCCTATTGCCGGACTGATTTATGTTCTTGAAGCTTTATCTGTAATTATCCAGGTTGGAGTTTACAAGAAGACAAAGAAGAGATTCTTCAAAATGGCGCCTATTCATCACCACTTTGAAATGTGTGGAATGAAGGAGACACAGGTTGTACTGATGTTTTGGATAGTTGCTCTAATAAGCTGCGGATTAGCTTATGGAGTTATGAATATTTAATGATATTTGTGAAGTAAAGGCAGGGTTAGAGATATGGCTGTGAAGGCTTTTGATTTAAAGGACTTTGAAGTAAAGGACAAAAAAATACTGGTTGTAGGTTTGGGCAAATCCGGCATTGCGGCCTGTCACGCCCTAGCGAAAAAAGGGTCAAAACTTTTTGTGCAGGATTCCAAGAAGGAATCCGAAATAGATGCTGACCTGCTAAGATTTTTAAAAGATAACAAGGCTGTCTGCTATTTTGGTTGTCAGCCTGAAGCTGAAAGCTTCCACATGGTAGTTCTGAGTCCTGGCGTAAGCCCAGAACTTGGCTTCGTTCAGGAAGCTAAAGAGAAAGGCGCTGAAATCATCGGTGAACTGGAACTGGCTTATAGATTAGGTCATGGAAAGTATGTGGCCCTTACAGGAACTAATGGCAAAACTACTACAACAACCCTTCTTGGTGAGATTTTTATAGCAGCAGGAAGAAAGGCACATACCGTGGGGAACATTGGAACTGCTGTTATTTCAGCATCGGTTAATGCCGATGAAGAAACATGGCTGGTTACAGAGACAAGCAGCTTCCAGCTAGAAACTACAAAGTACTTCAGGCCTATGATTTCTGCAATTTTAAATTTAACGCCGGACCATCTTAACAGACACCACACCATGGAAGCCTATGGCGCGGCAAAGGCAAAGATTTTTGCAGCACAGACAGAAGATGATTATGCTGTAATCAACATAGACGACGAAAAGGCCTATGAACTTCTTAAGCATGGATGCAAGGCGAAGGTATATCCTTTCAGCAGAACGAAGGAACTGGAGAAAGGCGCTTTCGTAAAGGAAGGAAAAGTTTTTGTTACGGACCTTGAAAATGATGAACCCGTTGAAATTTGCAGTGTAAAGGATATTAAGGTTCTCGGCACTCATAATTTGGAAAATGTTCTTGCGGCGGCAGCTATGGCTTACTGCGCAGGAATAGATGCAAAGGTAATTGGAGAGGCTATTGGCAGCTTCAAAGGAGTGGAACATCGAATTGAGTTCTGCAGGGAACTTAATGGAGTGAGATATTACAATGACTCTAAGGGAACCAACGTAGATGCTGCAATTACAGCGCTTAAGGCTTTAGAAAAAAACATTATACTCATTGCCGGAGGCGACGGAAAGAGCCAGGATTTCGATCCATTTCTTGAGGAATTTAACGGCAGAGTTAAACATATGATACTTTTAGGAAGAGATGCCAAGATTATTGCCGCATCAGCGGATAAAGTTGGCTTTGATAGATACACTTTTGCACAAAACATGGAGGAATGCGTGGAAAAGGCTTTTGCCTTAGCGGAGCCGGGAGATAGTGTACTACTTTCACCAGCATGTGCAAGTTGGGATATGTATAAGAATTTTGAAGTTAGAGGGGACCACTTTAAGGACTGCGTCAGCAAGTTGTAGTTACTGGAAATAGCGGTCTCGGGGATTGATGAATGAGAAAAGACAAGCTTACGTTCAATAGAATAAAAAGAGGCAGGTTTTCTGGCTACAGTGACTTTGCTGTGGTTATCCTGGTGACAATTCTGGTCATTTTCGGTGTCGTTATGGTTTTTAGCGCCAGCTACTATAAGTCTATTAACGTAGCGGGGACGCCCTTTGCTTTCTTTACCAGACAGGTGATTTATGCTGTAATCGGATTCGTCATTATGGCCATTTGCGCAAGAATACCGTACAAAACCTACATGCGCTTATCCATACCCATCATAGTCATCAGCTTACTTTTGCTATTTGCTGTACTGACTCCGCTTGGGGAGAGCGTAGGTGGTGCGTCTAGAATGATTAGACTTGGGCCTATTAGTATCATGCCAGGGGAAGTAGCAAAGATTGCCGTAATTATTTTTACAGCGGCATTTCTGTCGACGGATTCCAAAATCATTCTTTCTTTCAAGGATGGGGTGCTTCCTTTAATCATACTTATGGGAACCTTTGGCGGTCTGATTATTGCTCAGCCCAACCTGTCTACGGCCGTAACTGTATGCGGAATTATTGCGGGAATTATGTTCATTGCCGGACTAAAGTGGAGATATGTTATTGGAGCATTAATAGCCGGCGGCACTGGAATCCTGGGGATAATAACCCTAGGTGATAAAATCGGTGGTTCTCACTGGAAGAAGAGACTTACTAGTTTCTGGGATCCTTTCGAGGATGCTTTAGGAGAAGGATATCAGGTAGTACAGTCCTTGCTGGCACTAGGCTCCGGCGGACTTTTCGGAATGGGCCTTGGAAACAGCATTCAGAAGACCTTATATCTTCCAGAGCCGCAGAATGACTTTATTCTGGCAATTATTGGTGAAGAACTGGGCTTCGTTGGCATAATGGCACTATTCATTGTTTACATGTTGCTGATCTGGAGATGCTTCCACATATGCCTCAATGCGCCGGACTACTTCGGAATGCTTTTGGCAGGAGGCATTACTATAATGCTGACGCTTCAGGTTATTTTAAATGTGGCAGTAGTTACTTCTTGTATGCCACCGACAGGAATTGCCCTGCCATTTATAAGCTACGGCGGTAACTCTTTGTGGATATTCATGGGCTCTATGGGAATGCTATTGAACATTTCTAAAAAATCAGATAAGGAGAATCGCAGATGAGACTCATAGTTACAGGTGGAGGCACAGGAGGACATATTTATCCGGCCATTGCCATTGCAGATAAAATTGTGGAAAAAGAACCTGATTCAGAGGTTTTATATATTGGAAATTACGGCTGCATCGAGGAGGAAATCGTGCCAAAGGCAGGCTATAAACTGAAACTTGTGGAGGCTACAAGTCCTGATAGAAGTAGCCTTAAGAAGCTTATCAGTTCCTGCAGCGAAATCCTTCGCGGCATCAGGCAGTCAAAGAAAATAATGAAAGAATTCAAACCAGACGTTGTTGTGGGCACAGGTGGTTTTGTTTGCGCACCCGTGGTCATTGCAGCGCACAGTTACGGCGCGAGATGCTACCTTCACGAACAAAACGCATTCGCCGGAGCTGCTAACAAAATGCTGGAAAGCAGAGTAAAGCGCATCTTCCTGGGATTCAAAGATGCGGCAGTCTACTTCAAAGACAAAAACAAACTGACCTACGTGGGCAACCCGGTCCGCAAGGCCTTCTACGAAGCTGACGGCGCGGTGGCTAGAGAGCGCCTGGGCATTCCAAAGGATAATTTCGTGGTCTTCCTCTTCGGCGGAAGCCAGGGTTCCGAGATTCTTAACGATATCGGCATCGAGTTTCTGAAGACCGTGGGCCAGCATAGTGACATCACCTTCGTCTTCGGCACAGGCAAGAGACACTGTCAGTTCGTCAAGGACCAGGCCGCATCAAAACTCATAGAGGCCTGTTCGAATGTTATGATTAAGGATTACATCGACAATATGCCAGATTACCTGGCTGCTTCAGACCTTGTAATCAGTAGATCCGGAGCTTTATCTGTGGCTGAAACTACAGTTTGTGGCAAGGCGTCCATTATGGTGCCTTTTGCAGAGGCAGCAGGAAATCACCAGTATTACAACGCCAAGGCTGTGGCTGATAACGGTGGTTGCTGGTTAATCGAGGAAGATAAGCTGGATACAGAAGATGTAATTGAAAAGATAATGAAACTTTATAAGGATAGGGAGCTTCTTGCTACTATGAGCAAGGCGGCTCTTGAGTGTGCGCCGGTAGATACCTGCGAACAGATTTATAAGGGGATAAAGAGCGATGAGTGATAATCTAGATTATCTCAATGATTATGAGGACATAGAGTTTAATCACGTTGAGCGTAAGAAAAAAAAGCGAAAGAAGAAGAATTACCTTTTGCGTTTTCTCATTTTCGTGCTTGTAATTGTGGCCATTGGGGTCTTTTTAAACTCGCCTTTTTTTGACATTAAAAATATAGAAGTCGAGGGCAATAGGTATTACTCTGACTCCCAGGTTATTAACATGGGAGGAGCAGTTAAGGGGAATAACTTATTCTGGGGCGCAGGCGCCGGAGATATCAAGAAAAACCTTAAGGATGACCCTTATTTTACTGATGTAAAAATTAAAAGAAGACTTCCGGATACCCTTGTAATTGCAGTTACTGAAAGAGATCAGACAGCAGCAGTTAAGTATGGGGATAGATATATTGTCGTAGATTCTGAGGGGACTATTTTGAGAAAGAGTACGGTAGACCCGAAGATTACGATTATAACCGGTCTTACCATTAACAAAATGAAGGTTGGAGAGACCATTGGAGTAGAGGAAAAAAGCACTTTAACCAGTGCATTAAATATGCTTTCCGTAATGAAGAAGGGGGATATGTATTTCAAGAAGGTTGACGTATCCCGCGTCATTGTGAAAGCTTACATCTATGACACCCTTGTAGTAAAGGGAACATTGAAGCAGATGAGCAAAACAATTCAGTCAGGAGAGCTTCAAAAAGTAGTTAATTCATTCATAAAAAATAAAATGAAACGAGGCACATTAAACCTTGGTGATTATGGCTATATGTCTTTCTCGCCAACGTTCTAATAGCCTTGCAATGACATTATTTTTATGATAAAATATTATAAATTATGGGATGCAAGGAGGCATTTGAAATATGTTGCAATTTGAAACAGGAGTAGATAAGCCAGCCGTAATTAAGGTTATTGGTGTTGGCGGCGGTGGATGCAACGCTGTAAATCGAATGATGGAAGCCGGCCTTAAGGGTGTTCAGTTTATTGCTGTGAACACTGATAAGCAGGCACTTAATAGATGTAAAGCCGAGACAAAGGTACAGATTGGTGAAAAATTAACTAGAGGACTTGGTGCAGGCGGAAATCCGGAAGTTGGACAGAGATCCGCAGAAGAAACTCTGGAAGAAATTCAGGCACTTCTTGAAGGTGCAGATATGACTTTCATTACAGCAGGTATGGGTGGCGGAACCGGAACCGGAGCAGCTCCTATAATTGCAAAAGCATCCAAGGATATGGGTATACTAACAGTAGGTGTAGTTACCAAGCCATTTGCCTTCGAAGGAAGAAAGAGAAAGACACAGGCAGAGCTGGGACTTAACTTCTTAAAGAAGTACGTGGACTCCCTTGTTGTTGTTCCGAATGACAAGCTTCTGGAAACCTGTGAAAAGAATACAACAATGATTGAAGCCTTCAATATGGCTGACGACGTGCTTCGTCAGGGTGTTCAGGGCATCTCAGATTTAATTTCAGAATTTGCACTTATCAATGTGGACTTTGCAGACGTTAAGTCAGTAATGACTGACAGAGGAATTGCACACATGGGTACAGGTCGTGGAAAGGGAGACAACAGAGCTAAGGATGCAGTTACATCCGCTATTGAAAGTCCTCTTCTTGAAACTACAATTGCTGGTGCAAGAGCAATCTTGCTTTATGTATCCGGTGGTTATGACCTGGGAATGCTTGAAGTTAATGAAATTGCAAGCATGGTTGAAGAACAGGCTGACGAAAATGCAATTCTTATCTTCGGTGCTGCAGTAAGCGAAGAAATGAATGATGAAGTTGCTATTACTGTAATTGCAACAGGCTTTAGCGAAGGGCTAAACGAAGACCCAATGGGCGTTATCAGTTCCACTCCAGCTCCTAAGAAAAAGGATGCTCCAGAAGTTGTTACTGAAGACGGTCTGGTAGGAAGAAGCGTTACACTTAACGATATCTTCGAAGAAACAAAAGGAGAAAAGGAAGAGGATAACCGTTTCGGCGATATCCCAACATTCCTTTCAAAATAACTGAGCGCAGCTATTCAAAAGCCGGTATTAAACCACCGGCTTTTTCGTAGTTTTATCGACAGGGATAAAAATGCGCTAAAAAAGTCAAAAATGCATCGCAAAATCATCAAAAGCAAAGGAAAGATTTATGAAGGAGATTGCTTCAAAGGACAATAGAATATACAAAGAAACTCTGAAGCTTTCTCAGAAGAAGTACCGAGACAGAGAGGGACTCTACTTGGTAGAAGGAGAGAATCTAGTTGAGGAAGCCTTGCGATACGCAGAGGTTGAACGAATATTTGTGAGTTTTGATAAAAGAGAGGCCTATGAGAAAATGGGCATATTAAACTCAGAGAATGATGGTAAGAGTTTCTTCCTGGGAAGCGGGCTATTTGAACGCTTGGCGCATACGGAAACGAGCCAGGGCATTCTTGCTGTGGTACGAAAAAATGAATTTTGCCTGGAGAATGGGGAAAATCTTAAACGGGGAAACAACAACTACGTTGTTTTAGATAGATTGCAGGATCCCGGAAATATCGGCGCCATAATCAGAACCACTGAGGGTGCAGGGTACTCGGGAATTGTTGTACTAAAGGGAACGGCCGATGTCTTTTCACCGAAGACCATAAGGGCGGCGGCCGGAGCAGTCTTTAGGAACCCTATTATTCATGTCGAGGATAATAGGGAGCTGAAAGAGTTTTGTGACCGGATGAATCTGAAGATGGTGGTTACAAGCTTTGATACCGACAAATATTATTTTGACGAGGACATATCCCGTGATACGGCTCTTGTAATAGGTAACGAGGGCAACGGAGTTTCTGATGAACTTATGGAAATGTCTGATGTCAAAATTAAGATTCCTATGCTGGGGCATTTGGAATCCTTAAATGCCAGCGTGGCGGCGGCCATACTCATGTATGAGACGCAAAGGCGTGGCAAATAGTGAAATATATATAAATTAATGTGAGGTTAGTAAAATGCAAGACAAACTAAATTCAGTGCTGCAGGAAGCCAGAGAACAGCTTGCTAAGGCTACAACAGCAGCAGATACAGAGGACATTAGAGTTAAGGTTCTGGGAAAGAAGGGCCAGCTTACAGAAATCCTTCGTTCCATGGGTAAGCTTTCTCCTGAGGAAAAGAAGGCTCTAGGAATGGCAGCGAACAAGGCTAAGGCTGAGTTTGAAGAACTTCTTAAGGAAAAGGTTTCTGAACTTAAGGAGGCTGCAAGAGAGGCTAAGTTTAAGGCAGAAAAAATCGACGTTACAGAACCTGGTAAGGAAATAGTTTACGGAGTTAAGCATCCTGTAACTCAGGTTATTGACGAGGTTGTAGGAATCTTCCACTCCATGGGATATTCAGTTTATGAAGGACCGGACATCGATACTGTTTACAATACTTTCGATGCTCTTAACTCACCTGAAACTCACCCTGCAAGAGATTTAACAGATACATTCTATGTTGAAAAGGATAATATATGTCTGAGACCACATACTTCATCTTGCGAAATCAGGGCAGAAAAAGAATTATCACTGCCTTATAAGGTTTTGATGCCGGGTGCATGCTACAGATGTGACACACCTGACGCGACTCATTCACACACCTTCCACCAGATCGAAATGATGGTTGTTGGTGAAGAAATCACAATGGCTGACCTTAAGGGTACTTTGGACTATATGGCAAAGAGACTTTTTGGACCTGAAACAAGAACTAAGTTCAGACCACATCACTTCCCATTCACTGAGCCAAGTGCTGAAATGGACGTATCCTGCTTCAAGTGTGGAGGCAAGGGTTGCCCAGTATGTAAGGGAAGCGGCTGGATTGAAATCCTAGGCTGCGGAATGACTCATCCACATGTTCACCGTGCAGGCGGAATTGATACTGAAAAGTACACAGGATTCGCTGTAGGTATGGGTGTAGAAAGAATTGCAATGCTTAAGTACGGAATCGACGATATCAGACTTCTTACAGAAAACGATATGAGATTCATCAATCAGTTCAAATAGGGAGGTTCAGTAGTAAATGTTAGTATCATTAGAATGGTTAAAGGATTATACAGACGTTAACGTGTCTGCTAAGGAGTTCTGCGACAGTATGATTATGTCGGGCTCCAACCTGGAAACTTGCGAAGAGCTAGGAATAGGAATTTCAGGCGTTAAGGTTGGAAGAATAGATAAAATTGAAAAGCACCCTGATGCTGATAAGCTAGTTGTTTGTCAGATTAATCTAGGTGAAGAAACAATTCAGATTGTTACAGGTGCAACTAATGTGTACGAAGGCGCATATGTTCCTGTAGCTACTCACAACAGTCACATTCCAGGTCCTCTTCACGGACAGCCAAAGGTTGAAGGCGGAGTGAAGATTACAAAGGGCAAGCTGAGAGGCGTTGAGTCCGAAGGCATGCTTTGCGGACCACAGGAATTAGGTTATGAGGATAAGGTTGCTCCAATGGTATCCAAAGACGGAATCTGGTTACTGCCAGGTGACTGGGATGGACACCTTGGCGAAGAAATCACAGATGCTCTAAAGCTTCACGATTACAAAATTGACTTTGAAATCACACCAAACAGACCTGACTGCCTGTCAATGTTAGGTATGGCAAGAGAAGCTGCAGCTACATTTAACACTGAACTTCACTATCCAGAAATCGAATGTGAAAAGACAGATGAAAATGCTGCAGATTTCATCGATGTAGAAATCAAGTCAGACCTTTGCAAGAGATATACTGCAAGAATTATCAAGGACGTAAAAATTGAACAGTCACCTTGGTGGTTACAGAAGAGACTTATGGCTGCAGGCATGAGACCTATTAACAATATGGTCGACATTACTAACTTTGTAATGCTTGAATATGGTCAGCCTCTTCACGCTTTCGATATCAGAAGCATTGCAGGAAATAAGATTATCGTTGATACTGCAAAGGCAGGAGAAAAGTTCACTACTCTTGACGGCGTAGAAAGAACTCTTTTCGAAGACACATTAATGATTAACGATGCTGAAAAGCCAATTGCCGTTGCAGGTATCATGGGCGGATTAGATTCAGAAATCGTTGAAGATACAAATACAGTAGTAATCGAATCAGCAAACTTCTTAGGATCCAATGTTAGATCTTCTTCAAAGAAGCTGGGCTTAAGAACAGAAGCTTCCGGAAGATATGAAAAGGGAATTGACCCTAACCTTTGCGAAGCAGCTGCTGACAGAGTCTGCAAGCTAATTGAAATCCTTGGATGCGGAAAGGTATTAAACGGCAGCGTTGACGTTTATCCGTTCCCAGAAGAGGCACCTACAGTTTGCGCAAGAGTAAGCAGAATCAATAAGGTTCTAGGAACTGAAATTTCAAGAGAACAGATGGAAGAGTATTTCCACAGACTTGAAATGAAGGTAACAGGAGAAGGAGATGACATGTTCGTAACACCTCCAACTGTAAGACAGGACCTTCTTGAAGAAGTTGACTACGTTGAAGAAGTGGCAAGAATGTATGGATATAACAACCTTCCTAACACTCTTCCTAACGTTGCAACTACAGGAGAAATGTCAAAGAGCTGGACTATGAGAAACCAGACTCGTGACATTCTATGCGGCATGGGCGCAAATGAAATTATGACTTTCTCATTCTCCAACAACAAGATTTTAGATGCTGTTGGAATCGAAGAAGATTCATGGGAAAGAAACTTCGTAGAAATTATTAACCCAATGGGAGAAGATACTTCCGCTATGAGAACTATTCTGATGCCAAGCATGCTAGAAGTTCTTGGAAGAAACTACTCCAGAGGTGTAGAAAAGGTAAGAGCTTACGAAATCGGGATTACATTCATGAAGAACATCATTGACCCTAAGGGGCTTCCTGATGAATCCAGAAATCTGGTTATCGGAACTTATGGTAAGGAAGAAGACTTCTTCGCACTTAAGGGAATGGTTGTAACACTTCTTGAAAAACTTGGAATTACAGATCTTAAGTTCGTTGCTGAATCAGAATACAGAACATATCATCCGGGAAGATGCGCAAGAATCGTTTCCCATGACCAGTACGGCATGGAAGTTGAGCTTGGCATCATGGGAGAAATTCACCCAGATGTTTGCGAAAACTTCGGAATCGGTACAAGAGCATATGGTGCAGAGCTGTTCTTTGACCTAATCGTTGAAATTGCACACAAGGAAATTCAGTACCAGCAGCTTCCTAAGCACCCGGCATCATCAAGAGATATCGCAATGGTTGTAGATGAAGACGTTCTAGTAGGTGATATGGAAGACGTTATCAAAACTGCCTCAAATGAACTTCTTAAGAATGTTAAGTTATTCGACGTTTATAGAGGAGAACAGGTAGAAAAGGGCAAGAAGAGCGTTGCATTCAGCTTGACTTACAGACACGATGACAGAACTCTTACTGATGAAGAAGTTGACAGTGCACACAAGGCAATTGTAGATGCGCTTACTGAAAAAATCGGTGCAGCTATTCGTGAATCTTAATTAGGAGAATACTATGGCAAACAAAGTAACTGTTAAAATTTATGGTCAGGAATATACCATAGCAGGAGATGAGTCTGAAGAGACTATCAGAAAAATTGCCGAATACGTTGATGAGAAGATGCATATTATAAGTAGAGTTGCAGGAGAATCCGGTCAGGGCAATATTGGAATTCTTTCCGCAATAAATATTGCTGAAGAATATTTCGATGCTCAGGCTAAGGTTGATGAGCTTACTAAGGCTAAGACCAAGCTGGAAAACGACTCCAAATACTACCAGAAGATGTGGGAAGATGCTAAGCAGAATTATGCTAAGTATCAGGAAAGCATGAAGAATATGCAGTCTATGCATGAAGAGGAAAACTCCAAGGTAGAGGAGCTTCAGACTAAGTGCAACGAATATGAAAATGCATTCTTCGACTTGCAGATGGAAAACATCCGTCTGAAAAGCGAATTAGATAAACTGAAACAATAGAAAAGTACGAGGTATTTTAATGAACCAAAAGGCGTTAGATGTTTTGGAATACAACAAAATAATTGAGCTTTTGGCAAATGAGGCGGGCTCGGATATGACTAGAAAGCTGGTTGACGAGCTGCGCCCTTATACAGATGTGCGTATTATTTCAGAGGAGCTAAGGTCAACTACAGAAGCAGTTGACCTTATTGTGCATAAAGGACCACTGCCGACAGGGGGAATATACGATATTGAAGGGGCTGTTGGTTTTGCTCGAAAGGGCGGAACCCTGAACATGAAGCAACTGCTTCAGATTCAGTATAACCTTTCTATTGCATCGAGGGTAATTTCCTTTATGAAGGGCAGCGATGTGCCGCCACTACCTCTGATTAAATCCATGACTGAGCTGATTGTGGCAGCGCCTAGACTTGCTGATGACATTGACAGATGTATCATTTCCGAGGATGAAATGAGTGATAACGCATCTGCCGAGCTAAGAAGCATCAGGCGAGGCATTGCAAGGCAAAACGATGCCATTAAGGCAAAGATTAACCACATTATCAACTCATCGGAGAACAGGACTTACCTGCAGGATTCCATAGTTACTATGAGAGATGGCAGATATGTAATTCCTGTAAAGCAGGAGCACAGAGGCAGATTTCCGGGAATTGTTCACGACCAGTCTAAGGCTGGAGCAACTCTTTTCGTTGAACCTCAGGTTATTGTCAACTTGAACAACGAGCTGAGGGAACTGGAAATCGCTGAAGAGGCAGAAATTGCAAGAATTCTTACAGAACTTTCTGAGGGAGTTTCTGAGCACTATCACGATATTATAAATAACCAGAAGTTGCTTATACAGCTGGATTTCGTTATGGCTAAAGGAAAACTGTCGGGACGAATGAGAGGCGAGGAGCCTGCAATTAGCGAGGACGGAAGTCTTAGCATAAGGCAGGGAAGACATCCTCTTATTGACCCGAAGAGGGTAGTTCCGATTAATGTAGCTGTAGGAGAAGATTACAGAACTCTAGTTGTTACAGGGCCTAATACAGGTGGTAAAACAGTAACTCTTAAGACCATAGGGCTTTTGGCGCTTATGGCACAGAGCGGGCTTCATATTCCAGCTCTTGGAACTAGTAAGCTTCCTGTTTATACAGAGGTTTTTGCTGATATCGGTGATGAGCAGAGCATAGAGCAGAGTCTTTCAACTTTTTCATCTCATATGAAAAATATCGTTGGAATTGTCGATGCTTCTGACAGCGGCTCACTGGTACTTTTAGATGAGCTTGGAGCAGGAACTGATCCGACAGAGGGTGCAGCCCTTGCAATATCCATACTGGAGAATTTATACAGAAGCGGCGCAACAACTGTTGCCACAACTCACTACAATGAAATAAAGAAATACGCTCTTTCAACAGAGGGCGTTGAAAATGCTTCTATGGAATTTGATGTGGAGACTTTAAGTCCTACATATAGACTTTCCATAGGCATACCGGGTAAGTCCAATGCCTTTGAAATTTCAAGGAAATTGGGACTTCCGGATAGACTTATAGATAGAGCTTCGCAGCTTATAGAGCGTGGGGACATTGAATTTGAAGATGTTATCAGTGCCATTGAGGCAGATAAGAAAAAGGCTGAGTCTGAAAGAGACGAGGCCATTAGAATCAATGCTTCCATGAAGGCTAAGGCTGACGAACTAAATGAAAAGCTAGCCGATCTGGAAAGACGCAAGGAGAAAATCATTGCTGATGCCAGAGAAGAAGCCAGGGAACTTGTACGAGGCGCAAGGGAAACAGCTAATCAGGTTCAGAAGGAACTTAAAGAGCTGTCCAAGCTGGAAAGCATGGGAGAGAGAAACAAGCGCTTCGACAAGAACCGACGACGAATTAAGGAGTCGGAAGACAAATATGCCGAAAAGATTATTAGACAGGTCAATAGCAACCCTATTAAGGCCAGCGAAATCAAGGTTGGCAACAGGGTTAAGGTTCTTTCCCTTAATCAAAACGGAGAGGTTATGTCTCTTCCTGATTCAGATGGAAACCTTATGGTCAAGATCGGTATGATGAAAGCCAATTTGAATCTGGATGATTTGGTTTTGATAGTGGATGGCACTGAGAAAAAGAAAAAGCCGAAGACTAAGGCTAAGACATCATACGGCAGCTTGTACAAGAGCAAGGCGCAAAACGTATCTATTACCATTAACGTGCAGGGTAAAAACCTGGACGACGCGGTTATGGATGTTGATAAATATTTAGATGATGCATATGTGGCGGGGCTTTCAGAGGTTACTGTTATCCACGGTCGTGGAGAGGGGATTCTTAGCAGGGGGCTTCGTAATATGATGAAGAAACACAAACATGTTGCATCTTTTAGAAAAGGTAACTATAATGAGGGTGGCGACGGTGTCACTATAGTTAAATTGAAGGGGGAATAAGTATGTATCTTATCAGTGCATGCCTCCTTGGAGAAAACACTAAGTACAATGGCGGAAACAACAGGCATGAAGCTTGTCTCAGGTTTGCTGAAACTCATTCCATCTACGCTGTTTGTCCGGAAGGGATAAGCAGTTTGACTACACCTAGGCCTCCGGCTGAAAGGGTTGGCGACAAGGTTATTAGTAAGGATGGTTCAGATGTTACGGCTATGTTTCTTGCCGGCGCGAGAAGTTCTCTTTGCCTGGCTCTAGCTGAGGCTGAGCAGAGGGGAGAGAGCATAGAAGGCGCAATTTTAAAGGCCAATAGCCCAAGCTGCGGCAGCAATATCATATATGACGGGACTTTTTCAGGCAATAAGATAGCAGGAGATGGCTGTTTTGCAGAATTACTTAAAGAATTGGGAATAAAGGTAATAACAGAAAAGGAGTTGTAGAACACGATGATTAATTATAAGGAAGAGATTGCGAAAGTTCTTGCCCAGCAGGTTGAAGGACTAGAAGTTGCAGAAATCATGGACATGGTAGAAGTGCCTCAGGACAGCAAAATGGGAGACTATGCGTTCCCTTGTTTCAAGCTGGCTAAGGTTCTTCGCAAGGCACCACCGCTAATTGCAAAGGGTATTGCGGAAGGAATCGCAGACAACCCGCTTTTCGAAAAAGTTGAGCAGGTTAACGCATACGTAAATATGTTTGTTTCCAAAGAAGGTTTTGTTAAGGACACTCTTGAAGAGGTTCTTACTAAGGGAGATGATTTCGGTAAGTGCGAACTTGGTGAACACAAGCCTGTAATCGTAGAATACTCATCACCTAACATTGCTAAGCCTTTCCACATCGGACACATCAGAAGTACTGTTATCGGTAACTCTCTATACAAGATTTACGATGCTTTAGGATATGACGTTATCAGAATCAACCACCTAGGTGACTACGGCACACAGTTTGGTAAGATGATCTGTGCATACAGACACTGGGGTAACAAAGAAGACGTTATCAACGACCCTATCAAAACTCTCTTAGCGTACTATACTAAGTTCCACGTTGAAGCTGAAGATCATCCTGAATTAGAAGATGAAGCGAGAGAAATCTTTGCTAAGCTAGAAAAGGGCGAACCAGAAGAAGTTGAACTTTGGCAGTGGTTCAGAGATGAATCCTTAAAGGAATTCACAAGAGTTTATGACATGCTTGGAATTACTTTTGACTCATATAACGGTGAAAGCTTCTACTCGGACAAGATGCCTAGATTCGTTAAGGAACTTGAAGACAAGGGCCTTCTTGAAGAATCTCAGGGAGCAAAGGTTGTAAACCTTGAAGATGTAGGCCTGGGCGTAGCTCTTATTACTAAGTCTGATGGATCAACTCTATATATTACAAGAGACATTGCGGCTGCTGTTTACAGAAAGGAAACTTATGATTTCTACAAGAATATTTACGTTGTAGCATCTCAGCAGAACCTTCACTTCCAGCAGTGGTTTGAAATCCTGAAGCGCATGGGATATGAATATGCTAAGGACTGCGTGCATGTACCATTTGGACTTGTAAGTCTGGCTGAAGGTACTATGTCCACAAGACACGGAAGAGTTGTATTTTTAGAGGACGTTCTTAATAAGGCTGTTGAAAAGACAAGAGAAATCATTGCTGAAAAGAGCCAGGGCGTTGAGGATATCGACGTTGAAGAGGTTGCAAAGGCAGTAGGTATCGGTGCTGTTGTATTCCAGGAATTATCCAACAACAGAATCAAGGACTACGTATTTGACTGGAACAAGGTTCTTAACTTCGACGGTGAAACAGGTCCTTATGTTCAGTACACTCACGCAAGATGTGCGTCAGTACTTCGTAAGGCTGGAGATGCTGTAGTTGAAGCGGCATCAAAGGGTAATGTTGACTGCAGTTATCTTTGCAGTGAAAGTGCTTATGAATTAATTAAGCTTATTCACAAGTTCCCTGCTGTTGTCATTGATGCAGGTGAAAAATATGAGCCTTCAATTGTTACAAGACATATTGTTGACATGGCTCAGGCCTTCAACAGATTCTACCACGATGAACACATTCTGGTAGACAACGAAGATGAAAAGATTGCTAAGGTTGCTCTTGTTATTGCGGCTAAGGACGCTATTAAGAATGGTCTTGCATTACTTGGAATGAAGGCACCTGAAAGAATGTAATTAATAAGGGGGGACTGCAAAATGCAGTCCCCTTTACGACCAGATACACTGCTTCGCCGGATGGCGATAGATAATTGGTCGTAACCCAGCTTCGCGGTTACGACGGTCGACATACAGCTACGCTGGATGGCGATAGATAATTAGGGGAGGTATGAATTATGAGATATGAGGGCGATATATACAGACCGCCAAGTGAGGCTTACAGCCTGCTTATTCAGGTCACTATTGGCTGCTCGCACAACAAGTGTACTTTTTGCAGCATGTTTAAGGATAAAAAATTCAGAGTGCGCAATGTAGACGAGGTTATGGAAGATCTTGAAATGGCGCGCAAAACCTACAGACGCGTGGACCGCATTTTCTTATGTGACGGTGACGCTCTGTGCCTGGCAAACTACAAGCTAGTTGCCATCTTAGATAAAATCAAGGAACTTTTCCCTGAGTGCCAGCGCGTAAGCGTTTACGGCTCAGCCAAGGACGTGCTTAGAAAAACTCCAGAGGAGCTGAAAGAACTATACGATAAGGGAATCGAAATGATTTACCTAGGCGCCGAATCAGGAAGCGCAAAGGTTCTAGAGGCTATTAACAAGGGCGTAACCCCAGAGCAGCTAATAGAGGCTGTGCACAAAATCGAAGCAAGCGGCATCAAAGCCTCTGTAACCTTCATTTCAGGCCTTGCCGGCAAAGCAGGCTGGCAGGAGCACGCCGTGGAAACCGGCAAGATGATCACTGAGATGAACGCTTCTTACGTGAGTCTTCTAACTTTAATGCTTGACCCTCGCGCACCAATTACGGAGCAGATTCGCAGCGGTGAGCTGGAGCTTCTGTCCGGCGAAGAGGTTGTGGCAGAAACCTACCTGATGCTGAAGAACGCAAATCCAACCAAGCCTTGTGTTTTCAGAAGTAATCACGCGTCTAACTATGTCTCCTTGCGAGGCGATTTACCTCGTGACAAGGAGCTTATGCTATCAAAACTGAAACTGGCCATGGAGAACACTGGCATGTTAAAGGACGAAAGGTTCAGAGCACTATAAGATGAAGATATTACTTACTACTTTAAATTCAAAATATGTGCACTCTAACCTGGCTCTAAAATACATGTATCACGTGGCAGTTTCTCATTTAGATGAGGCCCAGGTGGTCCTGCAGGAGTTTACTATAAACAATCCTGAGGAATATGTTTATGGAGAAATCGTACGTGGCGATTATGATTTGGTATGCTTCTCCGTATACATATGGAATGTGGTGAAGACCAAGGCTCTTGCAGCTAAAATCAAGGATGCCTGCCCAGATGTGAAGATTCTAATGGGTGGACCCGAAGTCAGCTTTAACGCTGAGGAATTAATGGAAACGGAATCTTACGTGGACTATGTGCTCTGCGGAGAAGGCGAGGAAGCCTTCGGTGAGTTTTGTCAGATGCTGGCGGCAGGAGAGAGATTGCCAGAGCGACAGGTGATTCGAAATACGAGTCCAGAGAACACTGCTAACCTTGTGAGCCCTGTGCGCCCTGAGATCATCCCTTTTCCTTATGAAAAGCTTCCTGTGGAGCCGGACAAGGTGGTATACTACGAGTCATCGAGAGGCTGTCCTTATAGATGTGCCTACTGCCTGTCGTCTATTGATAAGGGCATTAGAACCCTGCCACTAGAACGCGTTAAGAGAGAGCTGAGCTTTTTCATTGAGCAAGAGGTGAAGCAGGTTAAGTTCATAGACAGAACTTTTAACTATGACAGAAATAGGACCTATGAAATATGGGAATTTCTCATAGATAATGACAATGGGAAAACCAATTTCCACTTTGAAATCTGCGGGGACCTACTGGATGATAGGCTATTATCTTTATTAGAAAGAGCGAGACCGGGGTTGTTCCAGTTTGAGGTTGGAATCCAGAGCACATGCGAGGAGGCTTTAGCTGCTGTGAATAGAAGTCGTGAAACTGTCGGACTTTTTGAGAATATCCGTAGGGTTATTGCTTTGGGAAATATTCACATGCACGTGGACCTTATTGCAGGGCTTCCATATGAGGATTATAAGCGCTTTGGGCAGTCTTTTAATGATGTCTATGCCTTGGGCGCAGATAATCTTCAACTGGGATTTTTGAAACTTCTGAAGGGAACTGCAATTCGGGACTATGTGGAGCCAGGACAGTACAAATATGGTGCGCTGGCTCCTTATGAAATCATTTCTAATAAATGGATTTCGGCTAGGGAGCTTGTGCAGCTGAAAATGATTGAAAATCTATTAGATTTATATGATAATAAAGGAGGCTTCAGTTTGAGCCTGAAGGTTTTGATGGAGGAGCTACAGCTGGAGCCGTTTGAATTCTATGAAAGGTTCAGTGAATTTTTCTATGAGTCGGGATATCAGCACCGCTCTCATAAGAAGGAAGATCTGTATCGCATAATGAACAAGTTTGCTGAATCGGAAAACTTGGGTCAGCGCATCAAAGAGTGCCTGGGGCAGGACCTTGAGGCGACTATGAACTTTGATGCTGTTAAGAAATTTTACAGAAAAGGGTGGAACATTTAACTATGGAACAAATTCTACAAGACAGAATCGGAGAATATTTTATACCTCTTTTAGATGATTTTTTATTTGACGAATTATCTGACAACTATTTAGAAAAGGCAGGAATGAAGGATATTTTAAGCGGTGTTCCTGTGCCTATTAGAAAGACTGAACTTAGCAGCTTATCTACTTTGGCAATTGCAAAAAACATGGCTTTTATCGTCGGCTGTGACATCAACTTCAAACACAGAGACAGCTACGTTGAATACATTAAGAGAATGTTTACTGATGAATTTGCCAAGGCTCTTATTAACGAAGGCGTAGAGAAAGCTGCAAATCAAAACTTCCTAACAGCTATTGTAAACTTCAGAGCGGCTCTTCTTATTGATCTTGAATCAGTGGACGCTCTTTATTGCTATGGCAGAGCTTGCAAGGACGCTTACGAAAATGGTGAAGGCGAAGAATATGTTGGACGCTTCAAGGCCGAAGCCTTAGAAGCTTTCGAAAAACTGACTCTAAAGAAACCTGACTTCGATATGGGTTTCTACTTCTTAGGTTATGCTTACTTAAACCTAGGCCTTTATGTTAAGGCTAAGCTGACTTGGGAATCTTTCCTGGAGCTTTCTGAAAATGAAGAGCAGAAGGAAGAGGTAAGAGAATGGCTTACCAAGCTGGAAGAGCCTGTAAAAATCGAAGAAGGCTACAACCACATCCTTAGCGGAAGATATGAAGAGGGCATTGCTGTGCTTTCTGGCTATATTGAGGATGACAGATTTAACAACTGGTGGCCTCTATGGTACTACCTAGGCGTAGCCCACAAGGCAGTAGGCGACGTCGCTACTGCTGAAGAAGACTTCCTTCAGGTTCTAAAGCTTTCACCAAGCAATATTGAAACCATGGAAGAACTTGTAGGCCTTTACGAAGAATGTGGAAACGCTGAAAAAGCCGAAAAGTACAAAAGCAAAATTGAACTTGTAAAGCGCAACATGGAAATGGACCGCGCCGAGAAGAACGCCAACCTAAGCTAGGATGGGCTAGGCAAAGCAAAGCTAGGCTGAGCTAGTGGTGGGGCGCGGCTGATCCGGCTGAGCTTGGGCACACGGCGGCCCTGCGGTCTAACCGGTAGACCTAATCTGCAGGTTCCGCTGGCCCAGTCCGCAGAACTAACCTGCAGGTTCGACGGTTAAATCTGCACCTTTTTCTTCAAAATAAGCATATCGAGGCAGATTTGGCAAGATTTCTTATAAGTATTAAGATGGGTGCAAAAAAGTTACGCGATTTTATTTTTTTGAGCCATCGGGTGCGGGATTTTAACGCGAATTTAACGCGATTTGCTAAATTTGAAGGATTGGGTGCAAAGTTAGTCTGTTCTAACCGTGGTAAGGGGCTAAATTTGGAAAATACGGCATGTCATTATTTACATATAGTGTGATTACTGTCTATATATTACATTAATGTAAGGAATCTGAACGATATAATTTAGTTAAATTACAGTTAGGCAACGCTAACTTGCACCCAATCAGCCTTTTTTGAGAAATCGCGTAAAAAATCTGCACCTTTTCTTAAAAAAATCTCAATTTGGCGCAAACCCATATTATTTCCACCCACTCCGGCAAACGTTGGCATCGAGCACACGCAACCAGATGTCCAAGACTCTTTCGTTATGCCGAAGAGTCCTGTCACACCTAACCCTGGGAAGAGTGGCATAGTAGTATATTGATTATGTAATGGGATGAGCCGCGCCTGATGAATGTGAAGAATGGCAAAAACGGCCGGGCAAATGCCTGATATTGCAGTTTATTAAAAAAAGTACCGTGAAACAATTTTGTTTCACGCCCTCTATGTCACGAAAATTTTGAAGGCGGCCGTATTTCTTGAAATTTCGAGTCAATGACTGATTGGGTATCGGAATCCGAGCTATGATTTTCTCGCATTATACTCGCTTATTCGCCCGCATAATGAAAATATTTTGTTTGACGGGCATATTTCCATTATCTTACAGCAAAAATTAGCCTTTGATAGAGGTGGCACCGGTACAAATTTTAAAAAAATTCAAAATCGGGCATTTGCCTGGCCGCATTTAAAAGAAACTTTGCATCGCGGGCGTGTTCATAGCCTGCGTGAGATGATATAATAAAAAGAGCTGCTACAATAATGAAAATACTCATTACTGTAGCAGCTTTTATTAGCTTTGTAATATTCCTATTGATTTTGCAAAAAAATTGGCTCCGAGGGTGGGGCTCGAACCCACAGCCTACCGGTTAACAGCCGGTTGCTCCACCATTGAGCTACCTCGGAACACTTAAATGTCACTTGTCGTGACGACTTATTTATTATACAAAATAATGGACCGGCTGTCAATAATAAAAATGACTTTGCACATGAAAACTTGCAAATTTTGTGCCAGCTCAATTTATGGGTAGTTGACGTTAAGGTTTAGTTCGGAGTGTGGACCTCCTGAAGAACTATGACGCAAGCAGATCAAAACAAACAGCTTCCTACAGGCCAATGTAGTCAGACCAGCAGAAATTAGACAATTAAAATGACA
>JAUNMH010000033.1 GCA_030537495.1 Clostridia bacterium
TGGTATAATATTCTGGAAGAATTAAGTTGATTCAGGAGGAGCCTATGAAAATTTCACGATTAATCATAAAAAATTATAGAAATCTGAAAGATGTAGATATTTGTCTTGGAGAGACTGTTGCTTTGATAGGCGAAAACAATAGCGGAAAAAGTAATCTGTTACGAGCAGTGACTTTGCCCTTCCTAACAGACGAATCAAGTTTTTCGGGAAAAATGCAGAAAAGTATGAGATTCCTGTCTGGAGAAAATATACGTTGAGCGTACAGGAAGCAGCTAAGTATTTTCATATTGGCGATAAAAAGTTACGAAAGCTGATTGATGAGAATCCGGATGCTGACTTCATTTTGTGGAATGGTTCTCGTCCTCAGATTAAACGCAGAGTGTTTGAACAGTTTGTTGACGAAAAGTTATCTGCCATATAAAAACGGCAAATACACGATAGATTCAGAGCCAGGTTTATGGTACAATGTGGGTATCATAGCTTGGCTCTTTTCTATGGCAGTTAGGTTGATAGAGAGGAGAACTGAATGTCAGAAGTTAGACGAGATCATAAGGGTCGCAAGTTATTGAACGGAGAGAGCCAGCGTAAAGACGGGAAATATGAATATAAGTATCAGGATGCACGGGGCAGACGAAAGACGGTTTACAGTTGGAAACTGACTCCGGCTGATCGGGTTCCGGCAGGAAAACGTGATGATATTTCCCTGAGAGAAAAAATCAAGCAGATTCAAAAGGACTTAAACAGCAATATCACACCGGATGGCGGTGATTTCACAGTACTGGAACTGGTAGAAAAGTACATTTCCCAGAAAACAGGTGTCCGCCATAACACAAGGTCAAATTACAACTTTGTAGTCAATGTAATCAAGAAAGAAGCTTTT
The DNA here is from genome assembly GCA_030537495.1 of Clostridia bacterium. Taxonomy (GTDB): domain Bacteria; phylum Bacillota; class Clostridia; order Peptostreptococcales; family Anaerovoracaceae; genus Senimuribacter. The sequence goes on from JAUNMH010000033.1 coordinate 881, forward strand.
GGGCAGAAACGAATTGACAAGATCAAAGTATCCGATGCCAAAGAATGGCTGATCAAGATGCAGCAGGTGGACGGACGGGGATACAGTTCCATTCACACAATCCGAGGCGTTGTAAGACCTGCATTTCAAATGGCGGTGGATGATGACTTGCTGGTAAAAAATCCATTTGAGTTTCAGCTGAACACAGTTGTTGTGAACGATAGCGTCACAAGAGAAGCTATCACACGACAGCAGGAAAGAGATTTCTTGAAGTTTGTGGAGAATGACAAACATTTCTGCAAGTATTATGACGGAATCTATATCCTATTTAAGACAGGACTTCGTATTTCAGGGTTTGTAGGGCTGACGAAGAAAAATCTTGATTTTGAGAACAACAGGATCATTGTGGATCATCAGCTTCAGAGAACCAGAGATATGAAATATGTGATTGAAGATACGAAGACAGAGAGCGGCGAACGCATGGTGCCGATGACACCGGAAGTGAAAGAAGCATTTCAGCGGATTCTTACCAACAGAAAGAATCCCAAGGTTGAGCCGATGGTAGATGGGTACAGCGGATTCCTGTTCTTGGACAAGAATGGCAGACCGATGGTAGCACTTCACTGGGAAAAGTATTTTCAGCATATCCGTGAGAAGTACAACAACATTTACAAAGTACAGATGCCGAAAGTCACTCCGCATGTTTGCAGACACACGTTCTGTTCCAATATGGCGAAGTCGGGAATGAATCCAAAGACGCTTCAATATATTATGGGGCACAGTGAGATCGGTGTTACTTTGAACACTTATACGCATCTGGGATATGAAGATGCTGAAGAAGAAATGCAGAAGATCACAGAGATTACTTCTAAGAAATCGACAACGCACCGTAAAAAGCGCGTGTCGTAAATCTTTTGAATTTACGACAGAATTTACGATAAATGATGGCAAAAACAAGCTAAAATAAGCGTAGTTATACTAAGAAATGGTTGAATTGCCTCTGTCGTAGAAATGCCGGAAAGTGGCGTAAAATCAAGGAAAATCAGTATTTTCAAGGAGTTTTTAAGGCATGATAAAAGTACTTTTCATCTGCCACGGCAATATCTGCCGCAGCCCGATGGCGGAATTCACAATGAAGGATATGGTAAAAAAGGCAGGTCTGGAGGCAGACTTCCAGATTGCTTCTGCGGCAACGAGCAGGGAGGAAATCGGCAATCCCGTATATCCGCCTGCACGCAGGAAGCTGGCCGAGCATGGCATTAAGTGCGACGGACACGCGGCGCGCCAGATGACCAAAGAGGACTATGAGGATTACGACTATCTGATAGGCATGGATAGCGCAAACTTCCGCAACATGAAGAGGATTTGTGGACCGGACGTTGACAACAAGATTTCTCTTCTCATGGACCATACCAAGCACCCCGGCGATGTAGCGGATCCGTGGTATACAGGGGACTTCGAGGCCACATGGCGTGATGTGGAAGAAGGCTGCGCGGCTCTGCTTAAAGAGCTTACTGCCAGCAACTAGCCGCACTGCCAGCAAGTAGCCACAATTAAACAACGTAAAACAAATGCACCTGCAAACTCAAGCCTATGCTCAGAGCCTAAAGGTGCATTTTTTACATATTAAGCTTTATTCGTAATTAGGAGGAGTATCGATCTAAAGGTTTCCTAGAGCTTCCCAGGCTTTCACAGTCCACCCGTGCTTTCACGGTCCACCTAAGCTTTTCGCAGCACGCCCAGATTTTCACAGCACGCCCGTGCTTTCCCAGTTTGCCCAGGGTATTCCTTAGAAAATTCCAAGTGCCTGTGCAAGCAGAACGATTAGAAGTACAGGTGCAACGATTTTTACCATTGCAATGTAAAGCTCTCTTCTTCTGAACTTGCAACCGCCAAGAGTAACCTCGTCGATGATAGTCTGCGGCTTCAGAACCCAACCAACTAAGATACATTCGGAAATAGCAACGATCGGCATGAAGATGTTGTTACTGATGTAGTCCATAAGGTCAAGAATCTGTGCAGTAGCGCCATTTGGTAGCGGTAATTCGAAGTACCATAGGTTGTATCCTAGGCAAACAACGATACCAAGAATTGTAGCGTAAGCAGTTACGATTGTAGCACTCTTCTTTCTTGAGAAATGCCACTTGTCCATAATTCCGGAAACTACAGCTTCCTGAACAGATACAGCAGATGTTACAGCGGCGAAAGTAACCATTACAAAGAATAAAACGCCGATAACTCTGCCGAAGCTTCCCATAGCAGCGAATACCTTAGGAAGCGAAATGAACATAAGTCCTGGACCACTTGTCATACCTTCAGCACCCATGAATGTGAATACTGCTGGGATGATCATTAGACCTGCAAGTAAAGCAACTACAGTGTCGAAAAGTTCGATCTGGTTGATGGACTTCATTAGATTTACGTCCTTTTTAACATATGAACCGTAAGCAACCATGATACCCATTGCTACGGAAATTGAATAGAACAGCTGTCCCATAGCGTCCATTACAACTACAAAGAAATCTTTTACTCCCATTCCGGAGAAGTCCGGAACCAGGTACACCTTCAGTCCCTGAAGACCGGTTCTAGTCACGCCCTCAGCATCAGTGTGTGACAGTGTCAATGAGAAAAAAGAAATTCCCACTACCAAAACCACCAAAGCCGGCATGATAATTTTACTATATTTTTCAATACCTTTATTTACACCATTGAATACAACGAATGCAACCATTGCAAGGAACACTACCATCCAAATGATTGGTGAGTACTGGCTTGTAATGTGACCTGTGAAGAATCCGTCCTGAGCAGCATCACCAGAACCTGCTACAAGGAATTCCGCTAGGTACTTAAGTACCCATCCGCCGATTGTACAATAGTAAGGTAAGATAATAATCGGAACGACCCATGCGAAGAAGCCAATGAATCCGGCCTTCTTATTTAACTGACTGTATGCTGTCAGCGGTCCGTGAGCTGTTTTTCTTCCGATTGCTACCTCAGTAGTAAGAATAGCAAAACCAAAGGTTAGTGCTAGAATAATATATACTAAGATAAATACTCCGCCGCCGTCTTTTGCTGCGAGGTATGGGAATCTCCAAATATTACCCAGTCCAACGGCGCTTCCTGCCGCCGCCAGAACAAAACCTACTGTTCCGCTAAACGTACTTCTTTTCTTTCGATGTTCCATATTTTTAGTTCTCCCTCATTAAAAAATTGTGTCAATGTTGTGATTATACACAAGTTTTTTTGGTTTGTAAAGTCAAAAATGTTCATTTTTAGGGATTTTGTAGCCACAACAAAAAACTTTGTTATTTATGACAATTTTTTGTTCTCAAAAACAAAAAAGAGAAAACCTCAGTCTTTCGACTGAGGCCTTCTCCATGTAATGATTGTATAGGTAATTATAACTAGATTTCGTAATAATTAGAATGAGATATTGCCCTGAATAAGCTGAACCAGTGAGTAAACTGCAAGAACAATAAGAGCGACAGCAATAATAGCTTCGTAAGTTTTGTCGAACAGCTTCAGTCCCTTTTCTTTTCTTCCGATTGCATAGACAATCAGACCAGGCAAATATAATATAGTTGAAATCATCAAGTTGCTTAAGCCAGATGAGTATAGCATCCAGAAACCGTAAACAGTTCCAAGGAAGCCAAAGATGTAAGCCTGAGCTCTATCAGAGCTTGTTTTCATTTAATAGGAAATATCGGCATTTCCTATTCCTAATAAAAAACTGACATT
>JAUNMH010000019.1 GCA_030537495.1 Clostridia bacterium
GAAACCGGTGCTAATGTTTAAAAATTTTCGGGACATTTTCAGAATCCCTTGACATGAAAACTCCCTGTTCCTTATATGTTCCTTACATGTACAAATTATTTCAAAACTGTGGTAAACGCAAATAAAAATTCAGTTTGAATTTTTATAACTACTCAGTAAAATTTATAAACATAACGATTGTTTCAAAACTCTTTATATGTTATAATTTGTATGATACAGATTATTGATTTATTAAAGGAGAAATTAAATGCGTTATTCCAGACAGAATAAGATTTTGGAGCTAATCACTAACAACGACATTGAAACTCAGGACAAGCTTGTATCTATGTTAAAAGAAGAAGGTTTCGACGTTACACAAGCTACTATTTCAAGAGACATTAAAGAGCTTCAGCTTATTAAGACATTATCAAGTTCCGGTAAGTACAAGTATGCCGTTAGCACAAACAAGGATACGCCGATTTCGGACAGATTCGTTAAGATTTTCAGAGAGACAATTACTTCATTTGCCTCTGCGCAAAATCTTATTGTTGTGAAAACTCTCTCAGGTTGCGGACCTGCTGCGGGAGAAGCTATTGACTGTATCGGTCTTCCTCATGTTGTAGGCTCAATTGCCGGTGACAATACCCTATTGATTATTGTCGATCATGAAGATAATGTAGAAAGTATTCTTTCAATTTTTAATGAAATGCTTATTATGAGGTCAAAGAATATATGATAAACCACATTAGTATCAGTAATTTTGCAATTATAGAAAATACTGAAATTGATTTTGACGATGGTTTAAATGTTATTACCGGTGAAACCGGTAGCGGAAAATCTATAGTAATCGAAGCTATTAGCCTTGCTCTTGGGAGCAGGGCTGATTCTGCATTTGTGCGTTTTGGTGCCGACAAAGCTATAGTCCAGCTAGCTGGCGAGCTAGACGGTGAAGAACTGGTAATAACCCGCGAAGTCTCATCTGCAGGCAAAAATCTATGTAGACTTAACGGACAAATCGTCACCTTAAATGAACTGTTGCAGACTTGCAGAAGGCTGGCTGATATACACGGTCAATATGATAACCAGTCTCTCTTAAACAGCGACAACCACATCAATCTTGTAGATAAATTTCACAGCAAGGCGATTAGCAATGTCAAAGGCAGCTTCACCAAGAGCTATGAGAAATACACATCCCTACGGTCAAAACTCACTGCCCTGCTTTCAGCAGAAGCGGAAAATTTAAGAAAAAAAGATTTTTATAGGTTTGAACTAGACGAAATCAGTGCTGCGGACCTTCGTCCAGGAGAAGATCAAGAGCTTGAAGAAAGAATATCTTTACTTCAGAACAGCGAGAAAATCTTCTCTGCCGTGGAAGGCACCTATGAAATGTTAAACGGAAGCGAAAACAATATTATGAACGCTCTCAGTGCATCCATGGCATCACTTCAGGGAATTTCCTCATACTCTAAAGAACTAACCGCAGTTTCGGAAGATTTTTCAGATCTAGTTTACAGACTTGAGGACATATCAGCTTCACTTAGAGATATAAGTGAACAGGTAACCTTTTCGCCTCATGAGCTAGATGATGCCATATCAAGATTAAATACCATCGACAATCTAAAGAAAAAGTATGGAAATACCATTGAAGAAATCATGGCATATGCTGATAAAATTTCAGAAGATCTCTTTAATATTGAAAATTACGACGATATTAAGGAGCAATTAACTGTAGAAACCGAAGCGGCTCTTAAGGAATTAGAAGAAAAAGCTCTTCTCCTTACTGAAGCAAGAAAAGAAAGTGCCGCAGAACTAGAAGAATCTATAGAAAAAGAGCTTAAGGACTTAAACTTTGATTCAGCGAAGCTTTCAATTTCATTTGATACTTTGCCATCAATTACAGCAAATGGCAATGATTTAGTAGAAATATTAATTTCCACTAACAGAGGAGAACCACTTAAGCCACTCACCAAAATAGCTTCTGGCGGAGAAATTTCACGTATTATGCTGGCAATCAAAAATATAACAGGAACCTACGACAGCATTCCTACTATGATTTTTGATGAAATCGATGCAGGTATAAGTGGAATAACAGCAAGCATTGTAGGACGCAAACTCAAGGAAATTGCAAATCATCATCAGATTATATGCATCACCCACCTTCCTCAAATTGCTGCCTGTGGCCAGTCTCACTACAGAATCTATAAAGAAGTAAGAGATGAGAAGACATATACAAGTGTCGATAGACTCAATAACGAGGATACCGTAAACGAAATTGCACGCCTTCTCGGAGGAGAAAACATAACTAATACAACAAGAAAAAGCGCTTTAGAGCTTCTAAATTCAACGAAAGGCTGAGGACATTAACCTCAGCCTTTACCTATTCTCTCAATGTTTTGCTTATTATTTTACCTAGATGCTATTCTGTTAGCATCCTGTCAACAACTCTCATTTCTATGGACCAGTCTTCGAGGTTCGTATGAAGTAATTCATGAGCTTTATGAGAATTTGGTTCTCCTAAAAATTCCTCATAAGTTATCTGAACTGCACTGTTCTCATGGGAGAATCTCAAGTTAGAGAACTTATCTAAGCCGTAAAGGGCCTCTCCTCTTATTCCTGCAAATTCCAGTCCATCTTTCATAGGCTGGCCTCCGCCACCTACACATCCACCTGGACATGCCATGATTTCAACAAAATCATAGTGGACTTTGCCGGCTTTGATAGCCTCCATTAACTTCCTTGTATTGCCTAGGCCGCTGGCAATAGCCACTCTAACCTGTAGGCCCTTAATATTGAAAGTTGCTTCCTTCCAGCCATCGAGACCTCTTACACTTTTGAAACTATCTGGTTCTGGATTCTCTCCTGTTACTAGATAATACGCACTTCTCAGTGCAGCTTCCATAACGCCACCTGTTGCGCCGAAAATGACGCCTGCTCCTGAACCTTCGCCGAAGAAGTTGTCAAACTCCTCTTCCTTTAAATCAGAAGGTTTGATGTAGTCTGCTCGAATCATTCTGGCAAGCTCTCTTGTTGTTAGAACAAGGTCAACATCATTTCCATATCCAGCATCATTTACTGCTTCAACATTATGCTCATACTTTTTTGCTATGCAAGGCATAATTGATACAGAATAAATCTTCTCAGGATCTACGCCTAGCTTTTCAGCAATAAATGTTTTAGACATTGCACCGAACATCTGCTGCGGTGATTTAGCTGTTGATAAGTTTTTTACGAACTCAGGATACTGAGTCTTCACGAATCTTATCCATCCAGGGCAGCATGAGGTGAACATCGGCCAGCTATATTGTTCTTTATGTGTGAACCTTTCTATGAATTCTGAGCCCTCTTCCATAATGGTTAGGTCTGCGGCATAAGTAGTGTCGAAAATATAATCAAAACCAATTCGGCGCAGCGCGCTAACTAACTTACCTGTTGTAGCTTCAGCTCTCGGCATTCCGATTTCATCAGCCCAAGCCGTTCTAACAGCTGGTGCAATTTGAACCATAGTAATTTTATCAGGGTCGGCAAGAACTCTTCCAATAATGTCCCTATCGTCTCTAGTTCTCAGTGCTCCTACCGGGCAATGGGTGATGCATTGTCCACAAAGTGCACAGTCAGCCTCGGTAAGTGGCTTGTTCCTTGAGACACCAACGTTGGTTCTGTATCCTGATCCGTTGATATCCCAAATGTTCAATCCCTGGACCTTGTCACAAATTTGAACGCACCTCATACATTTAATACACTTGGATGCTTCTCTAATTAGTGGAAGATTGAAATTCCATCGATTCTTTTCTGCTGTGTTTTCATAATGAAGGTTGATTATGCCTAGGTCATTAGCAACCTTCTGTAGTGTACAATTACCACTCTTTACGCACTGAACGCACTTGCAGTCATGATCTGACAATAGCAGTTCTACATTGATTTTTCTTGTCATTCTGACCTTAGGACTATTTGTCAGGATTTCCATTCCATTTTCTACTATTGTATTACAGGCCGTAACCAGCTTATCCATTCCTATAACTTCTACGAGACAGACTCTGCAAGCACCTATTTCATTAATATCCTTCAGATAGCAAAGGTGCGGAATGTCTATTCCGGATTTCTGAGCAGCTTCCATTATAGTAGTACCATCTGGTACCTGAATTTTTCTTCCGTCTATTTTTAAGTTTACCATTTTTCTATTCTGCCTCCTCTCAGTGATCCGAATCCGCATACGTCACAGCGTAAGCATCTTGAGCATTCTGCTAAAGATTCTTCTCTTGTCATTGGAAGTTCAACGGCTTCAAAGTCTCCTCCTCTTTCTGCAGCATATCTTTCCTTAAGCTCGATTCTTCCTCTAGCAAGCTTGTCTTCAACAACAGGCTCTGGAATATCGATGTCAACTGAAATTTCATGGTTGTATCCGAGGTAGCTGTCGATATTGGCAGCTGCAACCTTTCCCGCAGCAATAGCATTAATTACAGTTGAAGGACCAGTCACGCAGTCTCCTCCTGCATAGATTCCCTGAACCTTATCAACAACACTGGTGTTTTCTGCCTTAATAGTCCCTCTGTATACTGGGATACCGTACTTTTCAAAGAATTCAATATCTGTGGATTGGCCAATAGCAGAGATTACGATATCGCAAGGAATCTTTTCTCTTGGCTGGTCCGCATCAATTGGTCTAGGCCTTCCCGAACGGTCTGCTTCTGAAGCAATCTGTGGCTGAACATAAAGGCCCTTTACATGGCCGCCCTTGTCTACAATAATTTCTGATGGAGCCTTAAGCTGGAATAGTTCACAGCCTTCTGCAACTGCTCCATTAATTTCATCAGGAAGTGCTGTCATATCGTCACGACGTCTTCTGTAAACAATGGAAACCTGGCTTGCGCCTAGTCTCTTAGCAGTTCTTGCAACGTCCATAGCTACATTTCCTCCGCCGATTACTGCAACAGATTTACCCTTAAAGTCAGGCATTGCATCATCTCCAATGCTACGAAGCATCTCAACTGCAGGAACAACTCCCTTAGCAAATTCACCTGGGATTCCGAGGTTTTTATGGTTATGAGAACCGATGGAAAGATACATTGCATCGTAGTTTTCCTTAATTTCCTTAATAGCTCCATCAGAACTGATGTCTACATCAGTCTTAAACTCTACGCCAGCTGCTGCAATTGCATCAATATCCCACTGCAGCTTCTCTCTTGGAAGTCTGTACTTTGGAATACCATATCTAAGCATACCACCTAGCTGAGCTCTCTTTTCGAATACTGTTACATCGTGACCCATAATTGAAAGGAAATATGCTGCTGATAAGCCTGAAGGTCCACCTCCAACAATAGCAATCTTCTTTCCTGTGCTGTCCATTCTATGAGGAGTTTCAACTGTCTTAGAGCAGTTATCCACAGCAAATCTCTTAAGACCTCTGATGTTAACCGGTGTATCGATAATATTTCTTCTACATTTTTCTTCACATGGATGTTCGCAGATTAATGCACATACTGATGGAAATGGATTATCCTTTCTAATTAGCTTAATAGCGTCATCATATCTTCCGCTTCTAACTAGTGCAACGTAGCCTGGAACGTCCACACCTGCAGGACATCCACCTCTACAAGGTACTGCCTGTCTCTTGTTAATAACTGTTTCATCACAGCTATGATTTAATATATGTGATTCATAGTCACTTCTGAATCCTTCTAATCCGCGAAGAATCATTGCTGCAGCTTCAGTACCTATGGCACAATCTGCCGAAACTCTTATAGCTTCTGCTGTTCTCTTCAAAACAACAAGAATATTAAGATCCTCTTCTCCATCCATTGCCAAAATTTTATCTAGCATGATTTGCAACTGACCTAACCCTACACGGCAGGGAGTGCATTTACCACAACTCTGTGCATGACACATTTTAAGAAAAGCTGCGGCCATATCTACAGGACATTGTCCTGCCGGACTGGATACGACTCTCCTTTCCAGGTCTTTGTATAAGCCTTCAACTGTAAATTCAGCTCTGTCCTTAGACTTCATTAATAATCTGTCCATTCCTCAAACCTCCAAATTTTTCGTAGTATAATTATAGCATAGAAATGTTCAAATAAAAGTACACTTAGAAAAGTATACATAACGCTTTAGACTTTTTTGTTGTTGTATAACAAATCATTTTTTCTCGGAAAAAATCAAAATTTTTTACATCTGCTTTACATTGAAAAATTTCACTTACATAACCTTTACTTTTCCACACTCGTAAAAACCCTAATTTTAGGGCTTTGCACACCTTCTCAACATAAAGTCATAAATCGTATACAATTTATTCCACAACCTGTTGTGGATAACTTGAAACCGCGCATCCCTTTATTTTCAAAAATTGCACGCATTACAACTTTTGTCAATACGCAAGTTATCCACATATCACTTTTGATAGTTGAAATTATTTTTCCATATGAGAAGAGACCATGAATAAATATCCACGGTCTCACTAGCTCTCCACTTTTTCTGTGTATTCTTATTACATACGAGCTATAAACATTTCCAAAGCCATCTGTTCTGTTAAAATTCCCATCTTTATATTTCGTTCTACCTCATATATATCCGACAAAGTCCTCTTTAACTTATCTACAGAGTACTTATTAGCATATGGAATCATTTTTTTCAACCTGAATTCACTGCCACCAAGCCTCTTATGAATGGAACCTAAATCCATGCCATCCTGTCTCAACTGCTTCACAGCAAGCATAAGTTCAAAATGAGACACAATAGCACCCACAATTGCAAAGGCAGAGGCCCCCGAATGCATCATATTGTACAAAATAGAAAACGCCTTATCTTTCTGTCCATTGCTTATTCCATCAAGCATGTCAAATACGAATTTATCCATATCTCCATTTACAGTCTGGGTAATATCACTTTCAACTATGGAGATTCCATCACTTAAAGCAATGATTTTAGCAATATCATTTTCGAAATTGAAAAGTCTGTATTCACTTTCCCTATTTCTATAACCAGTAGTCTCAATGAGAAGGCTAAGCATCCTCGGGCTGATATCTACGCCTGCTGCCTTAAACCTTTTACGCGCGAAAGATGTGAGTTCTGCCTTCCCCAGTTGGGCAAAGTCATAGACCTTTCCATATTTCTTCAAGGCTTTTACCATTGCAGTGGATGCTTTAACTTCTTCCTCTGTAAATATAACTATGGTTCCCTGATTAGGTGACTCAATATATTGACATAGCTTTTCTATCTCTGCCTGTCCGTATCCTCTCGCACTGTCGTTCTTCAAAGGCTTGAAATTCCTAACTAAAACAACCCTCTTCTCGGAGAACATGGAAAAAGTCTCACACGCTTCTATAATTTTATCTACTGATGCCTCGCCTTCATCTAGGACAACATAATCCATAGAAATGCAAGCGGGGTTCACATATTTTTTTACAAATGACTCTACAGCCCAATTTACCAAATACTGCTCCACACCGTACATAAGGTTAACATTTTCTGTTTTTCCCATTTTCAGGTCTTCTGCAAAGGCCTGAAAAGCATGTTTTTCCTGTTTCTGTTTGTACATACCGAAAAAGTTTCGCCTTTCTTTATTATCCCAACTGCCCCATCTAGATCAGTCCTGAATACAATTATACCTTTTTCTTTCAATTTTTCAATTACATCCTGACTCGGATGTCCATAATTATTTTTCCCCACAGATATAACCGCCACCTTCGGCTTTACTGCCTCAAGAAATTCTTCGCTACTACTATAGGCGCTTCCATGGTGCGCAACCTTCAATATGTCAGCCTTCAGCATATCTGTTCCAGCATATCTCTCCAGTAGCATCTTCTCGCCTTCTGCTGTAATGTCTCCAGTTATCAAAACCGATAGGCCCCGAACTCGAACTCTAAATATCATACTATTAAGGTTTTCATCATCTATATCATCATTTCGCTCTATAGGCCATAAAATTTCTATAAATTCGCCGTTACCTAAATCTATTTTCTGACCAGCCCTTCCTTCAATAACCAGTTTATCCACAGGATATACTTCTTTCAACTGTTCCAGTCCTAGATAGTGGTCTGCGTGTAAATGAGTCGCCAAAGCCATATCCACATGAGCAAAGCCATTTTTTAGTAAATACGGCTTAAGTGTCTTATCTCCTACATTATAATTAATATTGCCGCCTCCATCTATGAGGATATTCTTATTGCTGTGAGTTTTGACATGAACAGCATCTCCCTGCCCCACGTCGATGAAAACCGCAGATGCCCGGTCAAAGGGAGAACGATCGCCGATATAGCAAGCAAAAGATGTTGCTCCTATGAGAATTACGCATAAGGCAATTATTTTGAAATTTCTACGCTTCGCCTGAATTTGGAAAAATTCTGAGCAGCAGAAAAAAATCAAACCGTATATGAGTATCAGAATTCCAAGTTTCATGGATGGCATAGTCACATAGAACATTTCCCCTTTAGCAAAGAAATGATTGACGGCCACAGTAACCTTTGTAATTATCTGCAAAACCAGCGGTGCCACAGGCAAAATCGTTCCACCCATAAGATAAACAAAATAAGCTGCGACCCCCGCTGGCACAAGTAATGATATGAGAAAAACTATAGGAATATTGACCAGGAGCCCTACAAGCGAAAATCCATTAAAATTATAAATCATATATGGCAACATTCCAATTTGAACAGCCACAGCCCCTGATAAGGTCTGTGGAAGAAACTTTTCCAATACGGGGGTTATAAAAGCTATGGACATAACAGCTAAAAAGGACATCTGAAAACCAGCACCAAATATTATGTAGGGGTTTTTTACAGCAAAACCAGCTGCTACCAAGGCCGCCGCTGTAATCAAATCATACCTTCTATCCAAATAATTTCCTACTATCATTATATAAGTAAGAAGTATGGCTCTCGTTACAGAAACAGACCATAAGGTTGCAAATCCATATATTAATGTAAAGAAGACAAATATTGCTGTAATTAAACGGCTGTTTCTCTTCTTAAGCAAAGCCTTATACAGGCTGTAAAGCACTCCTACGTGGAGACCGCTAACTGCCAAAACATGAGCAGTGGAGTTTTTTCGAAATTCCTCATATAATTCATCGTCTAACTCATCGGTATCCCCAAACAGAACACCTCTAACAAAACTTTCTGTGTCAGAGCCCAGCCCTAGATTTCTTATAAAGTTTTCCCTTGCTCTATATATCCAAATTCGTATATTGTTATAAGGACTTGGATTCCCCTCCTTAAACTTCATATACGCAGGTGTACAGACATAGTAAATCTCTCTGCTCTTCAGATACAGGGCATAGTTAAAAACCCTAGGGTTTCCAGGTGTTTCCGGTTTCTCAATTACCGCTGCGAAATGCGCATCTGAAAGATATAAATCTGTTGGATTGTCCACTTCTCCATAATAACGGCAAAGAATCTTTCCTTCATGGGTGTTAACGACAAGCTTATAGCTATCTTCCTTTTTCTTAACTTCAGTTACAGTCCCATGGCATTGAAATTCTTCTCCTATACGGTATTCTAATGGTCCGTTTGGCGTTTTCTCCTGATACAGGTACATTAATGCCATTCCGATCAATAGAATAGTTACATACACAAATAGTTTCCTTCTCATTTACACAATATACCATTTTTGTGTTCATTTGTAAATCCCCACTTTTTTATTGTTTTTTGTTCATAGTACTGTTTTTTGTTACTTTTTCTATAATTATATGGTATAATCGTGTAGATTATATGATTTAAGAAAGGGTAAAACTTATGCGCAGCGATAATAAGAAAAAGGGATTATTTAAACCCAAGGGCAAGCATGCTCAAGGAGCAAGCAGTTCAGTTTCTGAAAGTGAAGCTGTAATGGAAGCCCCGGTTAATAAAAAGACTAAAAAGAACGGCAAAAAGAAGCGTGTGACTTTTAAGAGAGTCATCTTGATAATTTTCCTCATAGGCATAATTATGTGTGCCGCTTTAGGAATATTCGCATGGAGAACAATTGCCAGTGCACCTAAGATTGATCCTGACAACTTGTACGAACTACTTTCAGAAAGTACAGTTATCTACGATCAGGACGGCGATGAAATTGATACGGTGTACTCCGAATCCAATAGAGAGAACGTCGAATACGATCAAATTCCAGAAAATATGGTTAATGCTGTAGTTGCACTAGAAGATAAGACGTTCTGGAAGCACCATGGATTTAACTTTGTTAGAATTCTCGGAGCAATTAAAGATAAATTGATAAGCGGCGGACGAATCAGTGGTACAAGTACTATCACTCAGCAACTTGCAAGAAATCTATATCTTAGAGATTCTCAGTTCGATTATGACTATAGACGTAAAATAATTGAAGCTTATTATACAGTCATCATAGAGAAGAATCTGAGTAAAGAAGAAATTATAACAGCATATCTGAATACTATTTATTTCGGTTATCACAGTAGTGGTGTTCAAGCAGCATCTCAGGCATATTTCTCCAAGGATGTCAGCAAGCTTACTCTAGCACAGTGTGCTGCCCTTGCCACTTTACCTCAGATGCCTACAGAATTCCAGCTAGTAGAGTTCTATAACAAGGGCGAAATCAAGAAGAACGATGAAAATATTCTTAAGACAACCTTCGATGGTTATTGGGTTGCTAATGAGGCCAGCAAAGATCGTAGACTTACATGCCTAAAACTAATGAAGGACCAGGGATATATTACAGAAGAACAGTATGAAAAAGCTTCTGCTAAGCCTTTAAGAAAGGTTCTGAAACCTAATTACAATGTTTCTGCAGGTAAATCAGCTTACTTTGCTGATTATGTAATCAATGAAGTAATTGATGATTTAATGGAAGAAAAAGATTGGGATTACGATAAGGCCTTTGAAAAGGTATATAACGGTGGACTAAAAATCTATTCATCAATGGATTCCACAGCTCAGTCCGTAATTGAAACTGAATTTGAAAACAACGGAAACTTCCCTAGCCTATATGCATCTAAGGACAGTGCCGGAAATATTCTTAATACTTATGGAGGAATTGCACTTTACGATTATTACAATTTCTTTGACAATGATGGCAATTTCAAATTTAAGAAATCAGAGACAAAGCTAGATTCTGAAGGAAATCTTGTTCTGAAAACAGGAAAAAGACTTAACTTCTATGATACAGAAGTTAACGGAGAAACGGACTACAGCTTAGAATTTAAGCCGATGTACGTATATGATAATGGCGAGTTATGTTCAATTAACGGAGGATTCATCAATGTTCCTCAGCAGTACAAATCGCGAGATAAAAATGACAACATAGTTATCTCTGCTGACTTCTTCGAAGAAGAACAGTATAAAGATTACTTCAAGTTTAATGACGACGGAACTGTAACACTTCAGTCAGGTGCATATACCTTAGAACAGAAGGTTTGTCAGCCTCAGGCTGCAATGGCCATCGTAGAAAACTCCACAGGCTATGTCAAAGCCCTAGTGGGAGGAAGAAAAACATCTGGAAGAAAGCTTCATAATAGAGCTACTAGTCCTAGACAGCCAGGTTCATCAATTAAACCTCTTGGTGTATATTCAGCAGCTCTACAGCAGAGTGCTGAGGAACACGCTGCAGGTAAGAAGCATAACTTCACAGACTTCCATATTGATAAACAGGGAGCAAAATACTGGGGTAATTACTTAACTGCCGGTTCCATAGTAATAGACGAAGTAACAACAATCAATGGTCAGCAGTGGCCATACAACGCTGGTGGCGGATACTCAGGTCCTCAGACAGTTAGAACTGCACTTCAGAAGTCACTTAATACTTGTGCCGTAAAGATTTTCATGCAGGTCGGCGCAGATTACGCTGCAAAAAATGTAAAGAAATTCGGAATTACAACTGTTGACACTGAAGGCGATACGAATGACCTTAATGCTGCTGCCCTTGCACTAGGAGGTATGACTAATGGTGTAACACCACTGGAAATGGCTAGTGCATATACAGCCTTTCCTAATAACGGTGTCCGCTATGACACATCTTCTTACATTAAAGTTGAAGATAATAGTGGAAAGATTATACTAAATAATTCAGATAAGGAAAGTCACAAAGTACTAGATCCTGGCGTAGCATGGATTATGACAGATATGTTAAAATCCGTAGTTACAAGTGGTCTTGGTAATCCTGCATCAATTTCAGGGGTACAGGCTGGAGGTAAAACAGGTACAACAGATAACGAAGTTGACATCTGGTTCGATGGATTTACACCAAGCTACTCAGCTGCTCTTTGGATAGGAAATGACCAGAACTTCGAACTTACAGGTCTCAGTGATTACGCTGCAAGACTTTGGGGAAGAATAATGAATCAGATTCCTGGAGCTAAGAAAGGATCCTATAAGTCCATGCCTTCCAATGTAATATCTTCCGGTGGAGAATATTACATCAGCGGAACCCAGGGCGGAACAGGTAATATTAAAGATTTAGAAAAAACAATTAAGATTTGCGCAGATACAGGATATATTGCAACTCCTGACTGCCCACATGTAGAAGAAAAGGATTTATTTGGAATGACAAATGTACCTAAGTATTACTGCTACAAACATAACAGTAACCCTGAAAAGTACCCTATCAGTCCAAATGAAAAGTTGGTAGTTCCAGAACCATCTAAGCCAGAACAACCAACAGAGCCTGAAGAACCAGATGAACCGGATAATCCAGAGGGACCAGATCCTGATAATCCGGACAACCCTGATAATCCAGACAATCCAGATGATAGTGAGGATGCTCAGGCTGCATAAATTGAACTAAAAAATCCAATTGATTAGATAAAAAAATTCTCTCGGATTATTCCGAGAGAATTTTTTTAAACTCATGCATTCTTTCTTCTAAGTTCTCTGCCTTAAACACTGCTGATCCTGCAACGAAAATATCGCATCCTGCTTCCATTACCATCTTAGCATTGTCTAGATTAATGCCTCCATCAATTTCTATCTGGAAGTCGTAGCCCTTTTCTTTTCTTATCTGGTCTAGCTCCTTTATCTTCTCCACTGCCTGAGGAATAAATTTCTGTCCTCCAAAACCAGGATTTACTGACATAACAAGAACTAAATCAAGATCTTCTAAAATGCATTCCAGCGAAGATACTGGTGTAGCTGGATTTAGGGCAACTCCTGCCTTCACTCCATGAGATTTAATATTCTGAACTGTTCTGTGAAGGTGTCTGCAAGCTTCCTGGTGAACTACAATGTATTCTGTCTTATCAGTAACAAAATCTCCAAGATATGCATCTGGATTTTCTATCATCAGATGTACATCGTAAGGTGCTGTTTCCACCTTATTTAATGATTTCATAACTGCACTTCCGAAGCTGATATTTGGAACAAAATGACCGTCCATAACGTCTACATGAACAAAATCTGCTCCTCCTCTGCTAATTGCCTCAACCTGTTCTCCCAGTCTAGCAAAATCTGCTGAAAGAATTGATGGTGCTATTTTACCCATTGCTTTTTTCTCCTTTTTATTTCATCCATATGCTGTAAGTATGATTCATATCTCTGCTTATTAATACGTCCCTCTTCTACGGCCTCTATAACCGCACATCCGGGTTCCTTAACATGCCTGCAGTTATCAAATCTGCATTTACCTGTAAATTCTGCAATCTCCGGATAAAAATCTCTTAAATTATCTTCGTCAGCATCCAGGATTTCAAAAGAAGTGAATCCCGGAGTGTCAAAGACATAGCCCCCTTCAGCTGTCTCAAAAATTTCTACGTGCCTAGTAGTGTGCTTTCCTCTGCTGGTTTTGTCACTGATTTTTCCAGTTTCCATATTAGCCTCAGGAATTAGCGCATTAGTTATTGTGGATTTACCTACACCAGAAGGTCCTGCAAAGGCAACTTTTTTGCCATTAATAAGGGACTCTAGTCGATCCAGGCCTTCGCCTGTTTCTGAACTTGTTTTTACAACCTTATAGGCGCCCTCGTAAATTTCAGCAAGCTTTTGTACCTTTTCTTCTGACAAAAGGTCACATTTATTTATACAAATAATGGGCTCTATGCCATTTTGCTCAGCCAAAATTAAGAACTTGTCAATAACAGTAAAATTAGGCTTCGGCTTCGTTGCTGCAAATACCACAATCATAGCATCAACGTTGGCAATAGGAGGCCTTATAAAGTGGTTCTTGCGCGGCTCGATGCTGTTAATAACCGCATCTCCATCGTCTAAAACCTCTATAGAAACATAATCTCCTACACATAAAACTATGCCTTCCTTTTTAAAAGCGCCTCTTCCCTTTGCTTGAAAAACTCCTTCGGAGGTTTTTACATAGTAAAAACCTCCGATTCCTTTAATTATTAGTCCATTCATTAAATATATTCCTATTCTGCCTCTTCTGTGCCCGAATCTCCACCATCGCCTGGATCAGGTGTCGGTGTTGGTTCTGGTTCAGGTGTTGGATCAGGCTCGCCCTTACTGATGACAAGATTAATCTTCGTACCCTTTTCAACCTTTGTTCCTGAAGCATAGCTCTGGTCAATTACTATATCTGCCTTGTAGACTGAACTTTCTTCATAGCTAATCTTACCAACTTTCAAGCCTGCATCTATAATTGCCTGTTTTGCTGCGTCTAAAGTATTTCCTTCAACCAGAGGTACCTGCACCTTGGAAGATCCCTTGCTGACTACAATATCAATAGCAGTTCCATTTTCAGCCTCTGTTCCACCGCCTGGACTCTGGCGAATAATAGTTCCTTCCGCTTCTTCACTTTCCTCTGTGGTTACAGAACCCAGCTTATAGTTATTAGCTTCCAGGTACGCCCTAATTGATTCTTCATCATACATCTTTCCTACAACGGAAGGTACCTGACCTGTTGGTTTACCTGAACTTACCATAACCGTTACAGTTTCACCAGCCTTAAGCTTGGTTCCCTTCTTAGGAGTCTGAGAAGCAATCTTTCCCTCTTCTACATCGTCACTTGGGACTTCTTCCCCTTCCTCAAGCTTCAGATCCAGTTCCTTAAGTTCTGCCTTAGCTTCCTTAATTGTCTTGTTCTTTAAATCAGGAACAACAACGCCTCCGCCAAGAACGCCTGTAGCGAACAAAACTCCCAAAACTGTAGCAACGGCAACTACGCCAACTACTACTCCAATAATAATTTTCTTTTTCTTATTATCAGAATTTGAAGTTTTCTTAGGTTTTTCAGGTTTTTCCTTCTTAACCTTCTTTTCTTTTCTGGCCTCCTGCTTCTTCTCCTTCTTAGGCTTAATGTCATCAAACTGCTCTTCTGCAGTTTCAGCATCAACATATTCTTCATCCTGACTGCCCACAAAGATTTTCTGACCCATCATCTTTGAGACAAATTCTATATTATCCAGTGCTGAAAGAAGCTCCTCAGCAGAAGAATATCTGTTGGTCTGATACTTATCAGTAGCCTTCATAACCAGCTTCTCTAGTGCCGGCGGTATGCCGTGAACTAGTTTTGATGGTGGCGTAATCTCATTGTTAATATGCATCAAAGCCACCTGAACCGGGTTATCTCCGTCGAATGGCACCTTACCTGTAAGCATTTCGTACATGACGATACCTAAGGAGTAGATGTCTGAGCGTTCATCTACGTAAGCGCCTCTTGCCTGCTCTGGCGAGAAGTAGTGCACAGAACCGATAATCTTACTTGTCTCGGACACCATGGTGCTGTCGCTAACAGCTTTGGCAATACCAAAATCTGCCAACTTGGCGATTCCGTCTGTTGTTATCATAATATTATGTGGCTTAACGTCTCTGTGAATTATATGATTTTTATGGGCGATGCTAAGAGCTGCGGCTACTTGTTTTGCAATGTCTACAACCTCTTTATAGTTCATAGGAGCCTGTTCTTTAATTATTTCGCTCAAAGGCCTTCCATCTATTAATTCCATTACGATATAGTGAATGTTCCCTTCAGTTCCTACATCGTATACGCTAACAATATTAGGGTGCTGCAATCCCGCAGCTGCCTGTGATTCTCTTCTGAAGTTTTCTACGAACTGAACGTCCTTAGTAAATTCAGGTCTAAGGATTTTCACAGCAATGTATCTGTTCAGCAGTCTGTCCTTAGCCTTATAAACGACTGCCATTCCTCCTTCACCTATTCGGTCTATTAATTCATATCTGCCTGCAAGTAATTTACTCATTGATATCTTCCTCCGTAAATTTCAAGACTATCATGGTAATATTATCGCTACCACCATTTTTGTTGGCCAAATCTACAAGGTCACTGCAAATATTGCCAACGCTTGCTTTCATCTGTAGAATCTCAGTAAGTTCCTCGTCGGAAACCTCGCCATACAATCCGTCAGTACAAAGCAGTATCATGTCTCCGGCCTCAATAGGTACGACGAACAAATCTTCCTCAATCTGTGCATCGGCCCCAATGGCACGGGTTATCATATTTCGGTTCTCATGAGTCAGAGCGTCTTCCTCAGTAATCAATCCGGCTTTGATCAATGTATTTACATAAGTATGGTCGTCGGTAATCTGTCTCAGTTTACCTTCGTGCAGAAGATATCCTCTGCTGTCACCCACATTGATAATGTATGCTTTATCGCCTTCTATATACGCTGCAACCAGCGTCGTAGCCATCCCTCTGTTTCTTGGAATTCTATAGGATTTTTCTACGACTGCCACATTTGCAGCATTGACACAAAGGTGAAAGTAATCTCTTATTTCGTCAATTGAGGCTCCCTGCTTTAGAGGATTCTTCTGAAAGAATTCAGTCACCTCACTCACAGCTGTTCTGCTTGCAATTTCGCCGGAATTATTACCTCCGACTCCATCAGCCACAATGAACAGTTTATCTCGTTTCATGACGAAACAGGCATCCTCATTGTTACTTCGCCTTACACCTTTGTCAGTTTTGAAACCAACCTCCATCAAAAAACTCCTTTTACTTTTTCTTAAACAGACTTATGAAGAAGCCATCAGTCTCATCTTTCCCCGTCATAAGCTGCCTCTGAGACACCCTGGCAAACTCCGGATGAGAACTTATAAATTCTTCTGCTACACAATCATTTTCTATTTTATTTACAGTACAGGTGCTGTATAGAAGACAGCCCCCATTTTTTACATATTCAGCGGCATTATTAAGTATAGCTAGCTGTTTCTCCGCCAGCTCTCTGCCGTTATCTTCAATTTCCTTATACTTAATTTCCGGCTTTCGTCTTACAACTCCAAGGCCCGAACAAGGTCCATCAACTAACACCTTATCAGCCCAGCCTACAAGCTTCTCAGAAAATTCTGTTCCATCTTGTTCGCCGGTCTCAATAATGCTAATTCCAAGGCGCGCAGACTCTCTGTCTATTAGCTCAAGCTTATGTTCATATACATCGAAGGCCCTAATAATACCCTTGTTTTCCATAAGCTCAGCCATTGCTAAGGTCTTGCCACCCGGCGCTGCACACATGTCAATTACCTTTTCACCAGGCTTAGGCATAAGCATCTCAACAGCAAGAACTGAGGACTCGTCCTGAACAGAAAACATGCCTTCCAGGAATTCCTCCGTTTTCAGGAGACCTGCTCCCCTTACGAACAAAACTCTCTCGCTAAGTTTTCCCTTATTTACATGAAAACCTTTCTCCGCTAACCTTTCCCCTAGCTCGCCTGCATCAACCTTAAGGTTATTCACCCTTATTGAAAGCTCCGGTGTGTTGTTCCCGGCAGAAAGGAGAGCCTCTGCTGTTACTTCACCATATTGCTCAATCCATAGACTTACAATCCACGGCACATAAGAATACTTCACTGAAAGATAAGCTACATTGTCCTTTGATCTATCTGGAAGAAAGTCCTCATTCTTTCTCTTTAAATAGCCTCTAAGAACGCCATTTATGAATCCATCTCGTCCCCTAGCAAGCTTCTTTGCCATTTTTACAGTCTCATTTATAGCTGCATACTCAGGCACAGAATCCATAAATCGAAGCTGATAAATTCCCATTCGGAGTAAGGTTAAAGGTTGCGTCTTAATTCCTTTTAGACCCTTAGTAACGAGGGCTGAAAGAATATAATCAATATAAATTTTATTCTCTATAACCCCATATACCAATTCCCTTACAAAAGCCGGTGAATCTGGATTCAAGAGGCTTATCTGTTTATTTAATTCTATATTGGAGTAAGCCCCATTTTTTTCAATTTCAAATAAGACATTATAAGCTGTCTTTCTATTGATATCCATAAAATCACCTTTAAATTAATCCTTAATTAGCGTCTTACTAATCTCTATTTCTTATTGCAAGTATTCTAAGCAAGTTGGCAATTGCCATAGCAAGAGCTGCGACATAAGTCAGCGCCGCCGCGCTTAGAACTCTCTTACTTCCTGGAATATCATCCTCTGCAACCAAGCTAAGTTCTTCCATCTGCTGAATTGCACGTCTGCTGGCGTTAATTTCAACAGGTAGTGTAATCAGATGGAAAAGAATTACTGCCATAAAGGCAATTATTCCTATATTAAAAATATTATTTCCGATACCATAAGTACTTGGATTACTTGCGGCTAAAAGAAAAATTCCAATTATTATCATTGGCCATGAGAGATTAGATGCAAAATTAACTACAGGAAGTATTGCATTTCTCATTTTAAGTGGCGCATATCCCCTTGCATGCTGAATAGCATGACCTGCTTCGTGGCAGGCAACAGCTGCTGCCGCAACAGAATTAACTCCATAAACAGTCTCAGACAAGGACAAAACCTGATTAACAGGATTGTAATTATCCGTCATACTTCCTCTAATCTGCTGAATTCTCACATGAGTCAGCCCATTATAGTCAAGAACCCTTCTAGCTGCCTCAGCCCCTGTAATATTTTTCTGATTTCTAACTCTTGAATATCTTCCAAATGCACCTTTTACCTTAGCCTGTGCAAACAACGTAAATAGTATTGCAGGAATAAGGATAATATAGGTTGGATCATAATAATACATATTTTTTCCTCTTTTTCTCTTCCCTTTTACTCTTTTAAAGTATTTTAACCTAATACTGTATCTTTTTCAATCTTATTGCCCCTTAAAAAAGCATCTGCAGTCATTCTCTTCTTTCCAGGCATCTGAAGCTCAGTTATGCGTAAGATTTCACCACCACAGCTTACATCGATTCCATCGTTACCAAAGTCAACAATAGTTCCTGCCGGACTTTCACAATTCTTTCCGGGAACCTGAGCCTTCCAAATCTTCATAGTAGCACCGTTAAAATCGCAATATGCTCCTGGCCATGGATCAAAAGCTCTAATCTGTCTCTCAATTTCAACAGGCTTTTTGCTAAAGTCAATTTTGCCATCAGCCTTAGAAATCATTCCCGCGTAAGTAGATAAGCTGTCGTCCTGGGGTTCTGGTGTTACCATATCCTCTTCAATTAAAGTAAGAGTATCCACCAGAAGTTTTGCTCCCAGCTGACTAAGCTCATCATGAAGTTCTTCCCCGTTTTTATTACCAACAGGAGTGGAAACCTTAGTCAGCATATCGCCAGTGTCAAGGCCCTCGCCCATCTGCATAATAGTTACGCCGCTCTTTTCCTCTCCAACAAGAATTGCATGCTGAATAGGAGATGCCCCTCTTAGCTTAGGAAGAAGTGAAGCGTGAACATTTACGCATCCATATTTAGGAAGCTCCAGAATTTCCTTCTGAATAATCTGTCCATATGCTACAACAACTATAATATCCGGATTATATGCCTTAAGAAGCTCCACTGTCTCAGGGCTTTCCTTAATTTTTCTAGGCTGTAGCACCTCTATGTTATTGGCAACAGCCAGTTCCTTAACCGGTGTAAACTGAACCTGTTTGCCGCGATTTCTCGCCTTGTCAGGCTGCGTAATGACATATCCCACCTCGTGCCCGGCCTTAATCATTGCGTCAAGGACCGGCACTGCAAAATCAGGTGTTCCCATAAAAACTGTCTTCACTATTCTTCGTCCCCCTCTTCAGGTGCTTCAGGCTTTCTAATGTTCTCCGCCTTATCGATGTACAAAATTCCATCCAGGTGGTCGTTTTCATGACACATTACAGTAGCATCAAAACCCTCAAATTCATAAACCTGTTCATTTCCATCTAAGTCCATTGCCTTAATCTTAATTCTTTCTGGACGTTCCACGTCACCAACTAGACCAGGCACTGAAAGACATCCTTCGCAGCTCATCTGTGATCCTTCAGTTTCTAGGATTTCTGGATTAATCATGTAATAGATTCTTCCCTCTTCAGGCTCAGCAATGAACATTCTTCTCATTACTCCAACCTGTGGTGCTGCGATTCCCACTCCAAATTCGGAGTGCATTGTCTCAAGCATATCTTCCAGGGTCATTTTTATTCTGTCAGTAACCTCAGTGACCTCTCTGCATTTCTTTCTAAGTATTTCGTCTCCTTCAGTTACAATGTGTCTAATTGCCATTCTTTCTACCTCTCATTTTGTAAACTAAATTATAATAAGTTATAAACTGCTATATGGATTAACATCAATTATCATGTTACATTCAATTTTATTCTTCATAAGATGGTCCCCAAAGACCCTTATGCAATGTACATATCTGTTTCTCAGTCCTTTAGGACATTTAATAAGAATATAGTACCTGAAACTATCCTTCCCCTTAAAGTTATATGACTCCTTTGGTTCAAATATGGTCTCATGCCCATCCTCAAGATTACATAAATGTAAGTACTTCCTGCAGTCTGCGGCCACGCTCATGGCCAGCTTCTCATCTGATGAAGTGAACTCAACCATTATCAAATCCGTAAACGGCGGATAGTTCATATATTCCCTAAGCTGAATCTCTGTATTATAGAAACTCCTATAATCATGCTTCGCCGCACTCTTAAGTGCAAAATTATCAGGAGTAAATGTCTGTACTATAACTCGACCTTCCCTATCTCCTCTTCCTGCTCTACCGGCAACCTGTGTTACCAACTGGAATGTTCTTTCTGTGGACCTGTAATCGGGAATATTAAGGCTTACATCAGCCGAAATAACTCCCACAAGGCCTACATTTTTGAAATCCAGACCCTTGGCAACAAGCTGGGTTCCAACTAGAATATCTGTCTTTCCCTTAGAGAAGCTTCCGACGATTCTGTTAATCTCCCTGCTGCTCTTTGCCGTATCAAGGTCCAGTCTTTCAACCTTTCGGTCCGGGAACATCTTTTGGGTGAATTCCTCCACCTTTTCCGTTCCTGCACCTGAATATTTCATAAATTCGCTGCCACATTCCGGACATTTGCTGTCCAGGCTAAAATGCTTACCACAGTAATGGCAAATGGCAGCGTTTTCCTGTTTGTGATATGTAAGGGAAATTCCACATTCCGGGCACTTCATTACTTCCCCGCATTCCTTACAAGAAATAAAAGTGGAATAACCTCTTCTGTTTAAGAAAAGAATAATCTGCTGCCCCTCATCTAAGGTCTTTTTCATTTCCTCATAAAGCCTGTTGCTGAACACAGTCTGGTTCCCGCACTTAAGTTCTTCCTTCATGTCAACAAGCTCAACCTTAGGAAGTGGTCCCTGATTATATCTTTCCTTTAGCTCAATAAGACTGTATATTCCCTCCTGAGCCCTCCTGTATGAAACAACAGAAGGCGTAGCACTTCCCAAAACCAAAACTCCGTTATAAGCCATCAGTCTTTTTACTGCAATGTCCACAGTTTCATACTTAGGTGTCTTATCTGACTTATACGTAGCTTCGTGCTCTTCGTCAAGAATAATCAGTCCAATATTTTCAAGAGGGGCAAATACGCCAAGTCTTGCCCCAATTACTATTTTAACTTTTCCCTCTCTGATTCTCTGCCATTCATCGAATCTTTCTCTTTTGGTAAGCTTGCTGTGCAGTACTGCGATAGCATCTTTACCATATCTTCCGATGAATCTGTCGATAATCTGCTTGGTAAGGGCAATTTCCGGAACAAGCATAATCGCTGTTCGTCCCTCATCTAAAGTCTTTTGTATCACCTGCATATAGACTTCAGTTTTGCCGCTTCCAGTCACACCATGTAAGAGGAAATTTTCCTGTTTGTGGGTTTTGATAGAACTGCCGATACGGCTAACCGCCTGCTCCTGCTCGGAAGTGAGAGCTTCTATGGCCTGAACCTCGCCGGCCTCATCCTTGTATGGCTCTTTTTCACGGCCGGCCTTTGCAGGTTTGCCGGGCTGGAGAAAACACTTCACCGCATCAAGATAGGTAATACCGTAACGTTGCTTCATCCACACGCAGGTGTCCATAATCTCGTCCGTCAGGGAAATAACCGGGTCAACAGATTCCACGGCTTTTATCCTAGACAGCTCGCAATCAGGAGTCACGTCGGTCTCAAACACATATGCGGTTTTCAGATTGTTCCCCCTGTTAAAAGGAACATATACAACGTCGCCCTTCTTAACTTCATCGCCTGCGCTGTAGGTGTAGAAGGTGTCTGTATATCTGCTCTTGTTGTCAATAACCACATTTACGTATTTCATCAAAACCTCTTCATATTATAATTTCAGAATCTATTACAGAAGGAAGATGTTAGCTTTCTTGCATTCTTCAATCATTGATTCAGGCCAGATTGATGCCTGTACTTCTCCGATATGTGCCTTTCTCAGGAAGTACATGCAAAGTCTACTCTGACCGATTCCGCCGCCGATTGTGTATGGCAGTTCGTCGTTTAAGATTGCCTTATGGAAAGCGTGTTCTCTTCTATCGTCATTGCCTGCTATCTTCAGCTGTCTGTCCATAGCCTCAGCGTCTACTCTGATTCCCATGGAGGAAATTTCGAAAGCTCTATCTAAAACTTCATTCCAAAGAATAATATCTCCATTTAATTCCCAGTCATCATAGTCTGGAGCTCTTCCGTCATGCTTTTCCCCTGATTTTAATTCCTTACCGATTTTCTCGATAAAAACAGCCCCGTGCTGCTTACAAATCAGGTCTTCTCTTTCTTTGGGAGTTTTGTTCGGATATAAATCCTCTAATTCCTGAGTTGTAATAAAGTAAATATCGTTTGGAAGTTCTGTCTGAATGTCTCTGTAAAGTCTGTTCACATAGTCACCCAGGTTCTTAATTGCATTGTAAATAGTCACTACAGTTTCATGCAGATATTCTTCTGTTCTCTGGTCCTTTGTAATAACCTTTTCCCAGTCCCACTGGTCAACATATGCAGAGTGCAAGTTGTCCAGTTCCTCATCTCTTCTAATGGCATTCATATCAGTATAAATTCCGTGTCCCGGTTTGATTCCATATCTGCCAAGGGCACTTCTCTTCCACTTTGCAAGAGACTGAACGATTTCAACTGACTGCTCGTTCATATCTTTTAAAGTAAACGTTACTCTTCTTTCCACTCCGTTTAAGTTATCATTTAAGCCGCTCTCAGGTGTTACAAAAAGTGGTGCAGAAACTCTTCTCAAGTTCAGACCATAAGCCAGCTCCTGCTGGAAATAGTCCTTAATCTTCTTAATTGCCCTCTGAGTCTCCATTGGACTGATTACTGAACAGTAATCTTTTGGTTTAATCAATTCTGCCATTTCTCTCATCTCCTTTTGAATGGTTTAATATATTGAATACACGCAGCCACAATAGTTCTGCCTGTACAATTCATGTTCCTTGGAAAGCTCTATGCTTCTCTGAAAGCCCGCCTTCTTCTTAAAGTCAAGGTCCAGAAATTCCACTCCGTACTTTTCCCCATACTCCTTACCTATTCCGGCGATTAAAGGATAATTTTTATGTGGACTCACCGTAAGGGTTGTAGTGAATATATCAAAATCTTCTCCAGCCGCATATGCGGCAGCTTCCTCAAGTCTCTGTCTGAAGCAGACAGTGCACCTTTCTCCCCCTTCTGGTTCATCTTCCAAGCCTTTTACCAGTTCGAAATATTTTTCTGGATCGTATTTGCCTTCCACAAACTTAATATTAAGATTTTCTTCCTTGCTATATTCTTCTATAAATTTGATCTGATTTTCCTTGCGCTTCTCGTATTCGTCACTGTCGGTAATACAAGGATTATAATAAAAAACAGTTATATCATAATCTGGCACAAGTCTTTCAGTTACAGAAGTGCTGCACGGTCCACAGCAGCTATGTAACAGCATTTTTTTCACAAAATCTACCTTCCTTTATGCAAAAATGTCTTCACATTCATGACAAAATATTATACCATATTATTAGCTTTAAAAAAAGAGGTTTACCATGAATCAGTTAATAAATTCAGTAAGTTCATACTTAAAAAAAGAGTTCGGTGAAAAGACTGTAAAATTAGCCATAGACGGCGGTTTTACCTGCCCTAACAGAGACGGCTCTAAAGGCACCGGAGGATGTCTTTTCTGCTCCGAAGGAGGCGGTGGAGATTTCGCCTCAACAATTGAAGATCAGATTAATCTTCTTTCAGAAAAATGGCCTAAGGCTAAGTACATTGCATATTTTCAGAATCACACTAATACCTATGCGCCTGTAGATGTTTTGCGCGAAAAATATTATGAAGCTCTTAACAATCCTCTAATATCCGGAATCGCCATTGCAACTAGACCAGACTGCATCAATGAGGAGGTTCTTGACTTGCTTTCGGAAATAAATGAAAATCATTTTATGTGGGTTGAGTTAGGTCTTCAGACAATTCACGAAGATACGGCTGAGCTAATTAACCGCTGCTACGATTTATCTGTCTTCGATAAAGCCATCCAGGCCCTTTGCCAGCGCGGAATCAAGGTTGTAGTTCACCTAATCCTTGGCCTTCCTGGTGAGTCCAAGGCTGATATGATTGAATCCGTCAAATACGTGTGTAATTCTGGCGCCTGGGGTCTTAAGCTCCATCTCCTAAACGTAGTTAGAGGCTCCCGTATGGAAAAGGATTATTCGGACTATAACTCCTTCCCATCCATTGACGATTATGTAAGTTTCATCTGCGATTTACTGGAAATTATTCCACCAGAGATAGTAATGCACCGCCTTACAGGCGACGCTCCTAGAAATATTCTGATTACTCCAGAATGGAGCTATAGAAAGCGCACTATCCTTAATGGAATCAACTCAGAACTGCATCTTCGTGGCTCCTACCAGGGTTGCAAGGCCGAGAAATAGAGAGAAGTAATATGTATTTTAAAAGAGGCTTCGCCCTAACGGTTTTTTCCGTTAACACGATAGCCTCTTTTTTAGTTATTTATAAATTTCAAAACATTCAGTTCTTACCGCCTTGTAACTGTAATCTTATAAGTCCTTGTCAATGCCGAAGTCGACTTCACCTTAACGCTTATAAGATTAGTTCCACCCTTCAGGCTGTCAGTGCCACTAATGGTAATCTTCGCATCGCCGTCATTAGCCTTTGCCGTTACCGTAACCTGATTTACGCTCTGATCTAGCTCATCAGCTATAACATAAGCCTGCTTGCTGCGCTGGAAGCTTTCCGTAAACTTGAGAGTTTTGCCATTAACTGTTACCTTGAGAGAATCAAGGAAATTGTTATTACTCTTCAGCTCCGAAGGTGCTTTGCACTTACTTGCCGGCATGTTGTTATACACAGGAATTTCAAAGGAAAAACCAGTTGCAAGCATTCCATAATCGCTGTATGTGCTCTGAGTCACACTGCTCAGAGTTGCAGCATTATGAATAGCTGTAGCATACTGGTGCGTGCCAATATTGCTATATCCATTAATAACGTTGAATCGTTCATAATACTGAGTATACTGGTTGTTACCAATGAAGCTTTCAGCAATATATGCAGCTCCGCCAGTAATAGCCTTATTAAGAGTGGTCCAGCCTACGCTCTTTGCATAATCCAGGCCCTTCTGCGCCGCACTTCCGTCAGCACTGTCAGTTGCTCCGATGTTAAAAACGTTATATGCACCATTGTACTTGCCGTTTACCATATAGTCAGATGCACCTAGTTCAAGGTATGTTTTTGACGCTAAGTAAACCGGATTAATGTTGTAGGTTTTGCCCGCGCTCATGTACACCGACGATTTAGACGCAGGCACCGCGCTCTTGGAAAGTATGGATTTTACAACGCTCTCCTTCTGAGAGCCCTCGTCGTAGGACATGCTCTCAAACATGAAGATTCCCGACTCGGTCAGCCAGTTTCGCGGATCCATGTAGAAGGCAACTGCCTTTTTTGAGGCTGCTACCCAATAAGGACCATCAAACCCCACAAAGGTTCCCTTATCAAAGTTATATGTTTCCTCACTAACTTTTCTGTAAGCTCCACCAAAGGTTGTCAAATTAGACTTATAGTTGCTACATTGTTTTGCAAGTGCACTCTTCCATGATATACCTACATTTTTTGCAGTGAATCTCCATGCAGGATGAGCCTCATGTAAGGCTGTAAGCCCTGCCCTATAGCTTTCAGGAAACTGGGCAAGCATTACCTTAAATTCCGCAGCTGTTACATTTGGTGATTCTGATGGTTCATCTGAAGGCTTGTTTGGCTCTGTAGTAGTCACATACTGCGCAATAATATAATATGTGCCTCCTGAATATTTTACAGAGTACCAGACATTTCCTGATGTATCTTTTTTTGTTCCCGTTAAAGATAATTTCGTTCCATAATTTAAGCTGGTTTTTACCGAGTAAGAAGTTCCCGGACCAGTTCTAATATTAACACCATTGTCTGTAACCCATCCGTTCATAGGATATTTAGAAGTTTCAGAGTCCCCTGGACTTGGTGCAGGCTTATCATTTCCCTTTAGGCTTACGTAGGTTGAAATAATATAATAATATGATTTGTTAATCTTAACCTTGTACCAAATTCTTCCGCTGGAATCCTTGGCCTTATCATATATATCAACCGATTTGCCCTTTGCCAGGGTTCCTGCCTTTGGAAAGTTTGTACCCGGACCAGTTCTATAATTAACATCGTCAGTTGTTTTTCCCTCACCCATAATGTCTACCTTGTTGTCAGGTTTGGTCGTGTCTGATGGTTTTGACGAGTCGCCAGGCTTGGTCGTGTCGCCAGGCTTGGTAGAAATGTCAGAATTTGAACTTCCTAGAGTTACATATTTGGCATAGATATAGTAATATGAACTGCCATTCTTAACTTTGTACCACTTGTCGCCCGACTTGCTGTAAGCCGTAAGTACCACGTCCACACTCTTACCCTTGTTCCACGTATAGGCCTTCTTAAAGCCGGTTCCAGCGCCTTTTCTAACGCTGACACCGTTTGCATTAATTGTACCTTTTACAGCCGTCTTATATGTTCTTTTTACCAAATCGCACCTAACATATCCTTTGCATGCGGAGACGTAATACCATCTATCTTTTAGGTAAATGCTGCTGGTAGTTGTAAATTTTTCGTTTGTAATAGAAAAAGCAGTACCTTTTCCCATAGTTTTCACCTTTGCCGAACTTGTACTGCATGACTTTCTCACATTTACTCCGTCAGCAGTTTCTACGACGCCCTTCGCAGTCGGCGCTGACACAGCAAAAACCGGTTCCATTGGCAATGGCATAAATGCAAATGTCATTACAAGAATCGGTATTATTATAGTTATAATTAATCTCTTTCCCCTATTTTCCATAATGTTCTCGTCTTCCCCTTACTAAATTATTTATCTGGGCCGATACGACCATCATTATAGTGCTTGCGGCACAGTGATATGTACATATCTGTTCCGCCGATTACAATCTGTTCACCTTGCTTAACGAACTTTCCATCAACTATTCTAGCTACCATTGTTGCTTTTCGTCCGCACCAGCAGATAGTTTTGATCTCTTCGATTTTGTCTGCGTAAATTAGCATATAATATGAACCTTCGAAAAGCTCATTTCTAAAGTCGTTTTTTAATCCATAAGTAAGTACAGGTACATCCAGGCTGTCTACGATTTCCGCTAATTCCTGTACATGATGTTTCTTTAGGAACTGACATTCATCTACAAGAACGCAGTCAATAGTTTTCTTTTCATTTTCTCTAAGGAAAAGTTCCAGTATGTTAGTATCCTCATCTATTGCCATTGCATCTCTCTGCAGACCGATTCTTGAAGTAATGACACCGCTGCCATATCTATTATCAATCGAAGGCACCAGTGTCAAAACATGCTTTCCTCTTTCTTCGTAGTTATATGCTACTTTAATAAGTTCTGTTGATTTTCCAGCATTCATAGTGCTGTATCTATAATATAATTGCGCCATATTAATCCTCCCTAATATCCCATAAATTTTATCACAAAAAACTAAAAAAAACAACCTAACAGTTGCTCCTCAGTCCTTATCCGGCATATGATTTTAGATAAAAAAATGGTGCCCAGACCCGGAATCGAACCAGGGACACGAGGATTTTCAGTCCTCTGCTCTACCTACTGAGCTATCTGGGCATCTTCTTATTAAAAAAATGGTCGGGGTGGCAGGATTTGAACCCGCGGCCCACTGGTCCCAAACCAGTTGCGCTACCAAACTGCGCTACACCCCGAAATTATATTCTGTTATATAGTGGTGACCCATCGGAGATTCGAACTCCGGACACCTTGATTAAAAGTCAAGTGCTC
>JAUNMH010000034.1 GCA_030537495.1 Clostridia bacterium
TAATTTGCCGGGAAGTCACGAAAATAAGGCGTGTCTCGGCAGATGGGTGCCGTAAAGTCACGAAAATAAGCTATGCCTCGGCAAATGCCATCACCTTGTCTCGCGGCACGACACCGCCTCGTGACACGGTACTCCGAGAGGAGGTAGCTATAAAAGCCTTTGAGCAATTTGTCTTGCTACGTATACTCCACTGGCAGAGGCGTGGGATAGGGAATGGGTGATTCCACTGCCATCTCCTATAATGTAAAGTCCATCGTGGCAAGTCATTAGATTGTCATCTAGTTCAACTTCCATATTGTAGAACTTTACTTCGACTCCATATAGCAAGGTGTCGTCGTTGGCAGTTCCAGGAGCTATTTTGTCAAGGGCATAAATCATTTCGATTATGCCATCTAAGATTCTCTTTGGTAGTACAAGGCTCAAGTCACCGGCTGCTGCATTAAGTGTAGGCACAGTGAAGGATTCCTTGATTCTTTTTTCTGTACTTCTTCTGCCTCTGATCAAGTCTCCGAAGCGCTGAACGATAACTCCACCACCTAGCATATTGCTTAGTCTTGCAATGCTTTCACCATATCCATTGGAATCTTTAAATGGCTCTGAGAAATGCTTTGCTACTAGGAGGGCAAAGTTTGTGTTATTTGTTTGCTTAGCAGGATCTTCGTAGCTGTGACCGTTTACGGTTACGATTCCGTTGGTGTTTTCATTTACAACCTGACCTTTTGGATTCATGCAGAATGTACGCACAAGATCCTCATATTTAGATGTTCTATAAACTATTTTGCTTTCATATAATTCATCAGTTAAGTGAGCGAAAATTCCGGCAGGAAGTTCCGCGCGAACACCGATGTCCACACGGTTCGAGTTGGTCTTAATATCAAGGTCGCTGCAGATTTTCTCCATCCACTTGCTACCGCTACGTCCGGCAGATATGATGCACTGTTTACCTTCATAGGAGTTACCATTGGCGTAGACCATGTAGCCGTCTGCAGTTTTTTCGACTTTTTCGACTAAGCTGTTAAAATAGAAGTCTACGTTATCCTTCAGGTGTTCATACAGGTGCTCTAAAACGACGTAGTTGATGTCAGTTCCTAAGTGGCGGACTGAGGCATCAAGCAGGTGAAGGCCGTTGCGGATGCAGGAAGTTTTGATATCGGAACCGGCTGTCGAATAGAGCTTGGTTCCTTGGCCACCGTAAGCTAGATTTATTTCATCGACGTAGCGCATCAGGTCCAGGGCTGTTTTCTTGCCGATGTACTCGTGCAGCGTGCCGCCGAAGTCGTTGGTTATGTTATATTTGCCGTCTGAGAATGCGCCGGCGCCACCAAAACCGCTCATGATTGAACAGCTTTTGCAATGGATGCAGGTTTTTACCTTGTCGCCGTCGATAGGGCAGTGACGCTTTTTTAGTTCGTTGCCCATTTCGAAGATTGCAACTTTTAGGCCGGGTTTCTTCTCTAGTAATTCGTAGGCTGCAAATATGCCTCCGGGACCGGCACCGATAATTAATACGTCATACATTTCTGTTTCCTCCTCAAAAAAAGTTGACTACACAAGCGGTAGTCAACCTGTTTGGCGGTTGGTAGAAACGTCTGCCCCTTTTGCAGACTTATACCTCGGATATTATATCGGAAAAAGATGGTAATTGCAAGGATGTATTTTTTCACGAGAATTTTTCAATTTCCTCCTGTAAGTATTGGAAAAACAAACCTGTGTGGTAGCCGTCAGCTACTGCATGGCCAATACTGATATTGACAGGCATGCTAATTTTGCCACCACATTCCTCATACTTTCCGGCAGTAATTATAGGGAAAAAATTAGGTACGCCGTCAGCCACCTTGCTGCTACATCCGGTAAATGCAATCCATGGAACGCAGGAAACGCAATAGAAATTTGGCGGCTGGTTGGCCTTCACCTTAATTCCTTTCACATCGGAATATTTGGCCATATCAGACGTAATCGCCTCATAAAAAGCCTCAAAGTCCTCCGTATAGTCCGTCCAGCAATCAGAAAAAGTGCAGTCATCCTTATGAAAAATCGTGTAGTTAGGTACAATCTTTTCCCATACACATAACTGCCCATCCGCATTCTTGAACATGCGAAAATTCTCGATGCGATTTAATGCCTTGCTCACGCAGTAAATAAAGGTCGGGTAGAACTTATACCCCCGGCTGTGACAGAACTCGGTCAAAGCCCCCACATCCACATTAGCAGTTACATTGAATTCTACCTTTAGCTTTTCCGTATAATATTTGTAATGCTCTCTACGAGGCCATTTGTCCAAATCTAAAATTTTGTATTTACACATAATTTGAAGCCTTTCTAAACCTTATGAATCTAAATTTAATTTTTGCTTATTTACATTCTACCACTTTTCCTAATAATTTCATATGATTATTCAAATTAGAGGTGTTGTAAAAATTGCTGTTGAATTTTACAGCAGATAGGATATACTAGAAGCACAAAATGATCTTGCAGAGATAAAAGTATATATTGAGGAGGAACTGATGTTTACTTGTGCAAGCTGTACCATCAATGCCTGCGAGACAGGCGATAAAGAAAAAATGCCAAAGAACTGTCCTATGCGAGACAATGAATTCTTTGAGCAGATAATAGAAGAATACGCTAAACCTGAGAACCATGAATTTTTTCTGACTAGCTCAGCCATTGAAGTGTTAGGCTATTGTCAATGGCCACGCCTGCGTGAGGTGGCGGAATTTGCTCATCGCAGGGGGTATAAGCGTTTAGGAATGGGGTTTTGTATGGGATTACATAAAGAAGCTGCAATAGTAGATCGGATTCTGCGTAAGCAAGGATTTCAGGTGATTTCTGTGGGTTGTAAAACAGGCAATATCCCCAAAAGCAAGGTTGGATTTACTGAGGAGAACCTGTCCACACCAGGCCATCACATAGAGTGCACGCCTTTTCAAAAGGAACTGGTGGAAGAGTCAATTTGCAATCCAATAGCTCAAGCTAAGTTACTCAATCAGTCAAAAACAGAATTCAACATCTGCCTAGGCCTTTGCGTAGGCCACGATTCCTTATTCTATCGCT
Source organism: Clostridia bacterium (assembly GCA_030537495.1). Taxonomy (GTDB): domain Bacteria; phylum Bacillota; class Clostridia; order Peptostreptococcales; family Anaerovoracaceae; genus Senimuribacter. The sequence continues at coordinate 3,052 of JAUNMH010000034.1, forward strand.
ATTGCGAGGCACCAGTAACCACTCTAGTTGCCAAGGATCGAGTAACCGGACACAATCCAGTGGCTGCAATCTACTGCGCTGACGGGTATTTCTCAGGGAGAAATTCCATTGATGACGAGGATAAATAGTCAAAGAACAATAAAGAAAATTATTGCATATTCCTACGTTTAATCAGTCCTACAATCCTCTGCCTGTTATAGCGCTTGTGCAATTTCGTACCATTTTTTATTGTAATCTGCGTTATTATGCATAGCAAAAAAGTTTTGATAATTTATTTAATTCTGATAGAATATTAAGCAGAGTTAAATTTTTAGTATAGACAGAATAGGAGAACGGAAGATGCAGAAGACAGACGAAAAGTATAGCGCATATATCCAGATACTGAAGGAAGAACTGGTGCCGGCTATGGGCTGTACGGAACCAATAGCATTAGCTTATGCAGCAGCAAAAGCCAGGGATGTGCTTGGGGAAACGCCTGATAAAATAGAAGTTGAAGCAAGTGGAAGCATTATAAAAAATGTTAAATCTGTGATTGTTCCAAATACAGATCATTTAAAGGGAATTCCTGCAGCAGTTACAGCAGGAATTGTTGCTGGGAAGGCAGAAAAAGAATTAGAAGTTATAGCTTCTGTAACACCTGAAGAATGCAAACTTATGAAAGAATTTCTTTCTCGTGTTCCAATAGAAGTAAAGCATGTTGATAATGGTCTTACTTTTGAAATAGGCGTAACTGTTTTCCGTGGTGAATCCTATGCAAAAGTACGCATTGTAAATTACCATACAAATATTGTTCTCGTTGAAAAGAATGGGGAAAAACTGCTAGAAGTAAAGGTTGACGGAGAAGGTGAAGAGGGTCTAACGGATAGAACACTATTAGACATTGAAAGCATCTGGGATTTTGTACAGACTGTAGATATTGCAGATATTCACGAAGTTTTGGAGCGTCAGATTGAATATAATACTGCAATTGCAGAAGAAGGTTTAAAAGGAGACTATGGTGCAAATATTGGCAGCGTACTCCTTGATATGGAAGGGGATAATATCCGAACAAGAGCCAAGGCAAAAGCTGCAGCGGGATCTGATGCAAGAATGAATGGATGCGAACTCCCGGTTATCATAAACTCTGGAAGCGGCAACCAGGGAATGACTTGTTCTTTGCCGGTTATTGAATACGCAAAAGAGTTTGGTGTATCCGAAGAAAAGCTATATCGAGCTTTAGCTTTATCAAATCTAGTTGCGATTCATCAGAAAACTGGTATCGGTAGACTAAGCGCTTACTGTGGTGCATATTCCTGTTTGCGGAAACCGCGATTCCAGTGTGCCGGGAACCGGCACT
>JAUNMH010000035.1 GCA_030537495.1 Clostridia bacterium
TCGCATCATACCGCCGGGTTCGTCCATGGAATAAAAGATTGTTTTTTTTGCTGCCAATTCTTTCAAAAGGCGAGAAAAAACATTTCAAATGAGCGGCAAAAGAACTTGACAAAAATGTTCTAAAAAAAAGACAGAAAATACTGAAAAAATACTGTTGACGAGGGTTGAAGTTTGATATATGATGTGGTTAATGAAATGGATTGTATTCTGTATACATTTCAATACAATCCATTGTGTATTATTATTTAAAGTGTATTATGTAACCGATTATTTAGGAGGGAAAAGACATGAACAATGCATGGGCTGGATTTAAATCCGGTGCTTGGATGGACACAATCAACGTTGACGATTTTATCACTACTAACTACACACCTTATGATGGTGATGAAAGCTTCCTTGCAGGACCTACTGCAAGAACTACTGAATGTAACGAAAAGGTGAAGGAACTTCTAGTTGCAGAAAGAAAGAACGGCGGAACTCTTAAAGTTGATGCAAGCAGAATCATGAGAATTAATGCTTATGATCCAGGCTACATTATTAAGGGCAAGGATATTATCGTTGGTCTTCAGACAGATGAACCTCTAAAGAGAGGTATCTGCCCATTTGGCGGAATCAAAATGGTTAGGGAAGAAGTTGCTGAATACGGCGAGAAGCTTCCTGAAGAAATTGAATTCATGTTTAAATATGTAACTTCTCATAACGATGGTGTTTTCAAAGCTTATTCACCAGAAATGAGGAAGGCAAGACACTTAGGATATATTACAGGTCTTCCAGATGCTTACGGAAGAGGAAGAATTATCGGCGACTACAGAAGAGCTGCTCTTTACGGAATCGACCGTCTAATCGAAGAAAAGCAGAAGGACCACGATGAAATTTCATCTAGACCTATTATGACAGAAGAAAACGTAAGACTATCTGAAGAAGTTTGGAATCAGATTGCAGCACTTAAGGAAATCAAAATTATGGCAGAAAAATATGGTTTTGATATTTCCAAACCTGCAACAGACGTTAAGGAAGCAATTCAGTGGTTATACTTTGCATACCTTGCAGGAATCAAAGAAGAAAACGGTGCGGCAATGTCACTAGGTAGAACATCCACTTTCATCGACATCTATGCTGAAAGAGACCTTGCTAACGGAAAATACACAGAAGAAGAAATTCAGGAATTCGTAGATGACTTCATTCTTAAGTTAAGAGTTGCTAGACATCTGAGAACAACTGAATACAACGAATTATTTGGCGGAGACCCAATGTGGATTACAGAAGGTCTTGCAGGTGTTGGCGCTGACGGAAGACACAGAGTAACTAAGAACACTTACAGAGTTCTTCACACTCTTTACAACTTAGGACCTGCACCAGAACCAAACCTGACAGTTCTTTGGTCAAAGGATCTTCCTGAACCATTCAAGAGATACTGTGCACAGGTTTCCATCGATACAGATTCAATCCAGTACGAAAACGACGACAAGATGAGACCTTCATATGGTGAGGACTACTCCATCGCTTGCTGCGTATCAGCCATCCAGATGGGACAGCAGATGCAGTTCTTCGGAGCTAGATGTAACCTGGCTAAAGCACTTCTTCTTGCAATTAACGGCGGAGTTGACGAAAGAACAGGCGAACATATCGGACCTCAGATGGAACCAATGGGAGACGGACCTCTTGACTTCGACGAAGTTTGGAGAAGATACAACATTTACCTAGAATGGTTAATGAGCGTATATGCAAGAATCATGAACATTATTCACTTCATGCACGATAAATATGACTATGAAAGATCACAGATGGCATTCCTTAACTCAGAAGTTAAGAGACTAATGGCATTTGGCGTTGCTGGATTCTCCGTAGCAGCTGACTCACTTTCAGCTATTAAGTACGCTAAGGTTTATCCTATCAGAGACGAAAACGGTATCATCGTAGACTTCAAAACTGAAGGAGATTTCCCTAAGTACGGAAATGACGATGACAGAGTTGACCAGCTAGCAGTTAAGATCAGCGAAAAGTCAATCACAGAATTAAGAAAACAGCCTGCATACAGAAATGCAGTAACTACATTATCAGTTCTTACAATTACTTCAAACGTAATGTATGGTAAGAAGACAGGCAACACTCCTGACGGAAGAAGAGCAGGAACACCTTTTGCACCTGGAGCTAACCCAATGCACTGCAGAGATAACACCGGAGCAGTTGCATCACTTAACTCCGTTGCAAAGATTGACTGGGAAACTTGCCAGGACGGTGTTTCCAACACATTCAGCATTACACCAGAAACATTGGGTAAGGACAGAGAAGGCAGAAAAGATACTCTAGTACAGCTACTATCAGGTTACTTCGGACAGGGGGCACATCACCTGAACGTAAATGTTCTTAACAGAGCAGTTCTAGAAGATGCATACGAAAATCCAGACAAGTACCCAAGCTTAACAATCAGAGTATCTGGATACGCTGTAAGATTTAACGCTCTGTCAAAGGCACACCAGAGAGAAGTTATTGACAGAACATTCCACGAAAGCTTATAAGGTGAAAAAATGATTAAAGGAAGACTACACTCAATCGAAACCTTCGGTGCCGTTGACGGTCCAGGTATCAGAACTGTATTCTTTCTGCAAGGCTGTCCCGCAAGGTGCCAGTACTGCCACAATCCCGACTCATGGCTTGCTGACGGAGGCCGAGACGTCGAAATCGACGAAATCGTTTCTCGCGCTGGACGCGGCGTGCCATATTACGGGACTGAGGGTGGTGTAACCTTTTCCGGAGGTGAGCCTCTCATGCAGGGTCAATTTCTGCTAGAGGCGATCAAAGCTCTCAAAGACAAGGGTATCGGAAGTGCTATTGACACTAGCGGAACCTATTTAGATGAATATTCCGAAGCAGCAATTGCTGCTTCGGATATGCTTCTGTTAGACATAAAACACGTAGATCCTGAACAGTTTGAGATTTTGACAGGAAGGGATCAATCGACTCTGTTGGATTTGATAGAAATTGTCAACCGACTAGAGAAAAAAGTTTGGATTAGGCAGGTGATTTTGCCTGGATACAACGACACGCCGGAATACATTGAGGCGTTAAACGAGTTTTTGCGTCGAATCAGAACTATTGACAAGGTGGAACTCCTCGGCTATCATAATATGGCAGAGTCCAAGTACGAAAAGCTTGGGCTTAAATACAGATTGGCGGGAATGAAACCTATGAATGCAGAAAGATTAGCAGAGTTAAATAAAGGAATTAAATATGAAAGAAAGTAAGGCAAAAGGAATTGGATATGTTGTCGGATCGGCAGCATACTTTGGAATTATGCCTTCTTTTGTTGTGGGGGCAAATCTTGGGGGCGCAAACTCAATATCGGTAATATTTTTCCGTTTTCTGATCTCGTTACCATTTATATATGCGTATTTGAGACATAAGGGGATCGGACTTAGAATTAGCCTGCAGGAGTTTTGGCAGATTCTGCTTATCACGGTCTTTGGCTTTGGGGGAACGACAATACTGCTGTTTTCCTCATATGCTTTTATACCGTCGGGCATGGCGACTACCATTCACTACATATACCCAGTACTAATTATTGTGGCTAATGTGGTGTTTTTGAAAGCGCCTATGAATAAGGTAAAACTGATTTGTGCCGTTCTTTGCGTTGTTGCCATGGGGCTGTTCAATCAAGGCTCGGCGGATTTTAATCTGGTTGGAATTTTGCTTGCCTTTGGTTCTGGTATGACGTATGCCTTCTACAGCATATATTATGAAAAAAGCAGTCTACGTGAGATGAACGGATTGAAATTCTTGTTTTATGCTAATGGCCTAACCGCTCTCATAGCCTTGGGAATGGCCCTAGGAACAGACAGCTTAGTTGTCCACATGTCACCAGTATCCTGGGCATGCATCTTGGCTCTTGCAACTGGAGCAACCTTCGCAGGTAGCTTCCTATATCAGAAGGGCGTTCTGGCGATCGGAGCCCAAAGTGCTTCTATTCTGAGTACATTGGAACCAATTGTCAGCATTGTCGTTGGCGCGATTCTATATCACGAAAACATCGGTGCCCTAGGCATCGTCGGCACAGTGCTAATCCTTTTCTCGGCCGTGGCCGTTGCGAAGATGGACGAGTAGGTGCGGCTGAGTGAGATAACTTCGACGAATCTACTGGATGTGTCATAAATCGAGAAAACGCTAAGTGGCGGGTACAATTTTTCCGGAAACTAAATATGAAGAAGACTCTTAATACCCACATTTACTGGTAAAATGCCTTGGATGTGGGTGTTTCTTTGGCGCAGCAAGGCTAGAAATGCCTTCTGAGGAGGTGGATTCTATGGGAAAAACCAGGAAGT
>JAUNMH010000020.1 GCA_030537495.1 Clostridia bacterium
TCTCTGACACCTTATTGGCAATCTCTTTTAGCTTACGCTGTTCCCAATCGTCAGTGAACCCTTTAAATCTTATATTCGGTGTATTTGACATTTCTACACCTCCTTAAGGATTTCAATAAACTCATTTACCGCTGTTGCGGTTTCTTCTGAACCAAAGGTAAGATCTTCTAACATTGAAAGCAGGTTTGCGTTAGCGGTTTTGATTTCATCGTTGGTGGTTTTGATGGAATTGGAGAGTGCCGTTAGGTCAATCTCTACCTCTTCTTCGCTAGTGTCAACGTATCTTGGAATGTTGAGATTGAAGTCATTCTCTTTGATTTCCTCAAACGATGCCAGATATGCCAACTTGTCGACTGACTTTCTGTCGTTGTAAAGTTCTAATACCTTGTCTATGTGCTCCGGTCTCATTACGTTTTGTTTCTTTTCCTTCTCGAACAGAGTGGATGCGTCGATGAAGAGCACGTCTCTGCCGTCTCTGTGCTTTTTCAACACGATGATGCATGTCGGAATGGACGTGTTGTAGAACATGTTTGATGGCAGACCGATAACGGCGTAAATCGAACCATTTTTCAGCAGCGTTTCTCTAATCGTGCCCTCTGCAGCTCCTCTGAACAAAACCCCATGAGGCAATACAATTGCCATTGTTCCTGTCTGCTTCAGATGATAGAATCCGTGGAGCAGGAATGCGTAGTCGGCTTTTGATTTTGGCGCCAACTTGCCGCCGTAATCCATGAATCTTTCGTCCTGCTTGAATCCTTCTGCGGCTGACCATTTTGCTGAGTAAGGTGGATTCATCGTAACTGCATCAAATTCTGTTTCTTCATCTGTTGGCCAGTCGGCATCCAGAGTGTCTCCGTTTCTCAAGTGCTGATTTTCAGGATGTACTCTATGAAGGAACATGTTCATTCTTGCTAAATTGTATGTAGACGGCATAAGTTCCTGTCCATAGTACTTTATGAAATCAGGCTCATTGGAATAGTTTCTGCAGCTAAGCATAAGTGAACCGGATCCCATACAAGGGTCGTATACCTGCAGGCCTTTTTTGTCTTCCTGTCCGGTCATTGCGATTCTACAAAGAATCTGTGCAGGTCCATGTGGAGTGTAGAATTCTCCGGCCTTCTTTCCTGTTTCCGATGCAAATTGACCGATTAGATATTCGTATGCATTACCAAGAACGTCGCCCTCTGCGTGAATCAGATCTGCTTTATCCAAGACCTTAATTACCTCTGCAATAGTTGCACTCTGCTTCTGATCGCCTGTTCCAAGTCTATTTGAATATAGGTCAACATCTGTGAACAATCCATTGAAAAGTTCATCAGATTCTTCAATGCGGTTAAAAGCAGCTTGAAGTTTTTCTCTGTTAAATGCGTTGTTATTTGCTGCTTTTACCATGCTGATATATGTCATGTCTGGGTCTAATGTGTAATGCATTGAAGCTTTTAATTCTGTTAATAAATCTTCTGCATCACTTGTCTGCATGATTTCTTCATACTGTCTCTGTGCTTCTTCTAAGTCATAGGGCATTTCATCGTTTAATAGATCATATGCTGTTGCAAGGTATGAATCTGATAGATATTTGTAGAAAACCAGTCCTAATAAATATGTCTTATACTCGTTTGCATCCATTTTCCCGCGTAACACGTCTGCTCCACTCCATAATACCTGTAATAAGTCTTTGCTCTCTGCCATGTCTATTCCTCCTCAATTTTCTTAATCACAGCAAGTGTTATTTCTTTGATTTCTTCTGCTTGTTTTAGCATTAAACGATTCTGTATCAGCGATTGTCTGTAAATTTCACCGATTACACGTTGTTTCTCGATTTTTGGTAATTTGATTCTTAGTTCACCTATGGTCTTAACATTAAGTTTTTTTACGCTAAGTGTTGTTCCTTGATGAAACATTGCAATCTGTTGTTCGAAATCTTTTCCCTCGTTGAACTGATAGCAAAAGTACCATTTGTCTAACATTTGACAATCAAATTCACACTTTAAGAAATTTGACGTTATGCATTTATCTCCGTTATCTAGTGAAACCGGTGCAGCTTTTGACTTGATAAGGTTGATAATGCATTCCGAACGTTCCCCATGTTTGTTAATGGAATATAGGTCGTCTTCAAAGTTGTCAGGCGAATATAAATCCGATTCGGGTTCTTTGATTCTTGTGGGATTCTTTCCCAATGTAAATTCGATAATGTCTTCTAATTTTTTTATTTTCATCGCCGCTCCTTTCTGTAATTTAGCTAAATTACACTTTAATCATAAGGCATAAATGGCGCTTTGTCAACATGTAATTTAATTAAATTACATGTTTTTTTAGTTGTGCAACTAGGTGCACAACTCGAGGTGATTTTTGGGGGTCGGATGGGGCGATATGTGGAACGACGTTGTATGCTCGTTAAACAACTTGTGGCTCGTTATGGAGTCATGGTAGAATCTATTATACTGGAATTCGTAATAGAATTAGAAAAGGTTGAACGTGCATGCTTGGGTATGGTACTGGTGAGCTTGGTTAGTAATGGTATGTTTGGCCTATATGATTTGCGAAATTTTGTGAAGAGGTGATTTCATGATATATGTAACAGACTATGACTCCCCGCTAGGAGAGATTTATATTGCTACCGATGAAGAGGGGCTAATAGGTCTTTGGATTGAAGGGCAAGAGCACTTTGCGAAGTTGCTAGATGATTTTGAGGATGAGATTCTAAGAGTAGATAGTAGCACCCTTTTCAAGGATAATTCAATCCCTGGAACAGTCAATGACATTCTGCGCATGACAAAAGAATGGCTGGATGTGTACTTCACAGGGAGCGAGCCTGACTTCACGCCACCAATCCACATGATCGGCACAGACTTCCGAAAATCCGTATGGAAGATTCTCCTTGAGATTCCTTATGGGAAAACCATTACATATGGAGAAATCGCAAGAATACTTGTTAGTGATAGTGATGCAGGTGCTGCTGATGATGGTAATCGTAATGGAGATGGTGGTGGAAATGGTGATGGTGATGATAAGGTCACTGATGTGAGCAGAAGCGGTGACCCTAAAGATAATAGCTCGAGATATCCGCAAAACAACACTATAAAGATGCCTAAAAGAAATAAGCCCGGAAAAAGGATGTCTGCCCAGGCTGTGGGCGGTGCTGTTGGACACAACCCTATTTCAATTATAATACCTTGCCATAGAGTTATTGGCGCCAATGGTAACCTTACGGGATATGCCGGAGGGATCGATAAAAAAATTTGGCTGCTTGAGCTGGAGCGGACGGCACTGGCATCGCGGTAGGTCGCGGCCGGCGAAAGAGAATCTGGGGTACCATTGGTGAAGGTCTAACTAATATTCTGCTAGAAGGTCAGACCACACGAAAAATGGAAATTCCATGTCTATCATTCAGATCACAGCAAACTAAGCCAGTGAAATTATGGTTGTAAGAAGAATTAATAAAGATGCATAGAGATGCGCGGCCGGAGATTAGCATTTTCGTCAAATCCGGCCGGCCAAATGCCCGATTTTTGAAAAAAACAAAATTTGTACCGAGCTGAATTAGGTTAAACTTCTTTGATAATACAAAAATATGAGGAGAATTACATATAAAGGAAATGCACAAAATATAGAGTTAGTTTTTTTAGACAGAAAGCTAAGGAAATTATGATTATGAGTGAGTTACGAATGAATGGTTTTCTAAAACGCTAATAAAACACCGAATATATGTATAAATATGTAAATGCTGAGATGCTAAGTCGTGAAACGATAATGTTTCACGGTACAAAATTGGGAAAAATGAAGTATCGGGCATTCGCGCGGTACATTTCTGAAAAAATCGAATAATCGGGCACGACAGGGCACGGAATAAGGCTCGAAAAAAGAGGCCCTGAAAAGGGCCCCATAAAATCCTAACTAGTCTAGCGCGCCTCGCCACTCGGCCTAGCCTAGTGCGCCAAGAATCAGCGGTACAAAGACTGGCACCAGTATGCTCAGGACTACGCCTGATACGAAAGAGTAGACTGCGATGTCACTCTTAGTTGATTTTTCAACGATTGGCAGACATACGTCCATAGCTGCTGCGCCTGGCATGCAGGTTGTTTCGATGTAGCCAATTTTAGATGCAACAACAGGGATGAATAGAATTGAAGTCAACTCTCTCATTACGTTGTGAAGGAAAGCAATCGCACTTGCAGTCAGATATCCAGCGTCCATGATAATTCCAGGAGCTAGAGTGTACCAGCCAAAGCCTGCACCGATTGAAAGAGATTCAACTAGGCTAAGCTTTAGGAATAAGCCGGCGATAAATGCTCCTACAAGGGTTCCGATAATAGTAGCAACTGGGAATGCTAGGATTCTAAGGCCTGCACTCTTGATGCTTCCGATTACAGTTCCTTCAACTCCAAGGTCGATACCTACGAAGGCAAGAAGAACGCATAGACCAATCTTGATTCCAAGTCCTGCTCCGTTGTCGAAGGTTTCCATATTGCCTGCGAAGATTTTGCGGATTGCGAAGTAGCCAATTAGCATACCGATTAGAACTGCTACGACAATAGCAACAGTCATCATGCTCATGCCCTGCTTCTTTTCTTCCTCTTCAATTTCTTCCACTGCCTCTACAGCGTTTGCCATTCCGGCATTACTGCCATCAGCACTTTTACTTTTCTTAGTCAAATTTCCGTATTTGTCAAATCCAAGCAACCTACGAGTAATTACAACTGCAATAATTGAAAATACAACTGTAAATACTGTAATAATAAATGCTGAAACCCCTATGTTTTTCAAGTTTTCTGTGATTTCGGGATTTGCTCCCATACGCATTCCCATAAGAAGTACGAGAATTGTAATTGCTACGGTCTGCACATTTCCAGTCCAATGCAGTCTGTCCTTCTGACTTCTCAGACGGCTTCCTACAAAATATCCGCAGATCGTAACGCCTAAATACAGCACTAAGTCTGACATTTAATTTTCACTCCTTTATTTTATGAAATCATTCCAATTCATTATATCAAAAATATTGCTAGATTCAACCTGTTTCTGTTCAAATGCGCACAGTCACGCACTATGCTTCGGCAATTGCAGGCATCAAAACCCATATCCAGGTCTCATCATTTATAACTATCCCTTACAAGCCCCCAATAATATTATTGACCCACTTCTTAGACTTAAATCTCTTGGTTATAATTATTGATTTGACTACATCTTCAAGATTTACCATGAGTACTGCCGCATAAATCGGCACGTTCAGTACCAATGCAGCGAAAAATGCTATAGGAACCGCAACAAGCCAAACGCAGCTGCATTCTGCAATCATAGCAAAAGTAGTATCTCCCCCGGCTCTCAAGGTTCCTGTAATGTTGATGCCGTTGTAAAGGTGAATCCACATTACCAGTCCGTGAATCAAAAGAATCATAAATGCATAATGTTTTCCAAGATCCGTCAAGTTGAATAAACCAGCCAGTGGTTTTGCGCAAATCATTAAGAGTGCACCAATAATGATTCCAACAACGACGCCAATCTTCAGGAGTTTCTTGCCCAGTTCATAAGTTTCCTCGGTTTTACCCTGACCTAACTTTTCACCAACCAAAATTAAAGCCGCATCACCTATACTAAATCCCGCAAAGGAGAATATACTTTTAATAGAGGCTGCCGCCTGATATGCCGCATACGCTGTAGTTCCGATCCTCGAGAAAGCTGCAACATACATGGTCTGTCCAATACTCCACAGACATTCGTTGGCTGTAGTTGGCGCCGCATTCTTCAGAATTCGAACAACCATCTCTCTGTTCCACTCGAAAAATTCCTTCAGCGGACCCCTGAAGCAGTTGTCTTTTCTGCTTAGGAAGAACAAGGTAATAAAGAATTCCAAGCTTCTTGCAATAGCAGTTGCAAGAGCTGCACCCGCTACGCCAAGTGCTGGTGCGCCAAATTTCCCGAAAATGAAAACATAGTTCAAACAGGTATTAGTAGAGAAAACTACTGCACTAATAATCATTGGCACTCTAGTCTGCTGAGTCGCCTTGAAAGCCATTTCCAAAGGCACGGACACGGCCATGAAGAAGAAAGTTATACTTCCAATCTTCACGTAAGGTTTCGCCATTTCAAGTGTTGCCTCGTCGTTAGTGTAAATATGCAAAAGCGTATCCGTTGCAAAGTACGACGCACAAAAGAACAAAACTCCCACAACAAAGGATACCGCAATAGCAAAACCAACAGTCTTGCGTATGCTTTTGTATTCTTTTGCACCGTAAAACTGAGCATAAAAAGTACCCGTTCCACTGTTAAAGCCAAACAATAAAAGATAATGGATGAAAAAAACCTGAGTAGCTACACCAACAGCAGCCAACTCAGCTTCTCCCAGAAAGCCTACCATCAAATTATCGATAAGCCCGAGAGTGGCCGAGACCACTCCCTGGATTGATATTGGTAATGCTATTTTAACCAGCTTTTTATATAATTGTTTGTTATTAATAAGTTGAGCATCACAGTTCTTACTCATTAGGTGAATTCTTCTCCTTCTGCTTTTCAAGTTTTGATGCGCGCTTTTCTTCTTCGGCAATGTTAACCGCCTTGATTTGTGGCATCTTGTGGTTAGGGTCGGTCATGAAGACGTAAAGGTAAACCGCCGCGATAGCCCCCAGCACGAAAGCATCCTTATAGAGCTCACGGCTCATCAAAACAGCCGCCATTCCCATGATTCCGCAAATACCGTAAAGCATGAGAACCGCTCTTCGCTGGCCGTAGCCTAGCTTCATAAGACGATGGTGCAGATGACCCTTGTCTGCCTCCATAATCGGTCTTCGATTTATCACTCTTCTAATAATGGCAAAAGCGGTGTCGAAGATTGGAATTCCAAGGACTAGCACCGGCACTACCACCGCAATAATCGTGGATCTTTTCAGCGGTCCAACAACTGAAAGAGTTGCCATCATAAAGCCTAGGAACAGTGAGCCGCTATCGCCCATAAATGTTTTTGCAGGATAAAAGTTGAATGGCAGGAATCCAATGCAACTTCCTGCAACTGCAAGCATTGCAAGGCAGACAATCATCATTCCGTTTTGCGTGCCATGAATGTACGCGACGTAGGCAATTGAAAGCGACGCAATTGCCGCAACGCCTGCCGCTAGCCCGTCCAGGCCGTCGACAAGGTTGATTGTATTTGTAATTCCGACGATCCAAAGCACAGTAACAATGAAGCATATCGCACCTCCAAAATGGATATGGCCCCCTGTTTCGTCGAAATAATTTGCGATGAATTTTATGCGCAACCCCATGTAATACATTAGGATTGCAACAAGCATCTGCAGAATGAATTTTACCTTAGCATTAAGACACAGCAGGTCATCTGCCACTCCCAGCGCGTAAATTAGGCATCCTCCCACTATAACGGGGAAAATTGCTTTGTTCTCTCCTGCGTATATGCACAGTGTCGCCATGGTTCCAATGAAAATTGCCATTCCACCGAACCTGGGCATGGCCTTGGTGTGCATTCTTCTATCATCCTTCGGGATGTCTATGGCCCCAATGCGGTGAGCCACTTTTATTGATAATGGTGTGGACAAAGCTGCCAAAGCCACGGCTGTAAAAAACACCATCATCAACCTACTAAATTCTATACTCATAAGGTTTTTCCTTTTCCTATTCTTTTCCAAGCATAATAACCTTCAGGCCTGCCTCGTCAAGGAATTCAAGAGCCAGGTCATCTGGATATCCTTCATTTACTACGATTCTTTCGATACCGGAGTTTATTATCATCTTTGAACAGATTGCGCAAGGCTGGTGTGTAATATAAATTGTGCCACCTTCAATGCTCTGGCCTAAAGTTGCAGCCTGGATAATCGCGTTTTGTTCGGCGTGAAGGGCGCGGCACAGTTCGTGTCTCTGACCTGAAGGAACGCCTAGCTCCTGTCTCAGGCAACCGCCTCTGTCGTCGCAGTGCGCAAGACCTCTTGGCGCACCGTTATATCCAGTTGCAATAATATGTCTATCTTTTACTATTACGGCTCCTACTTTTCTTCTAAGGCACGTTGATCTAGTTGCTGTAAGCTTAGCAACTTCCATAAAATACTCGTCCCAGTTAGGTCTCTTATTAGCTTCCATAGTAATTCCTTTCTTCTAGTAGTAAATTTCCACAAGATACAAACCCTGTGCAGGCGCTGTGTGGCCCGCATTCTGACGGTCACAGCTGTCGATGATGTGCTTCACCTGCTCGGCGTCGATTTTGCCCTGGCCGATGTCAACCAAAGTACCCACAATTATTCTGACCATATTGTACAGAAAACCGTCGCCGCTGACCTCGATGTGCAGTTCCTTGCCGCCGGCAGCCTCCACCTCAATGATTTCTAGAGAGTGGATTGTCCTCACTGTGGTCTCGCGCACATTTCCGCCAGCCGCCTGAAAGCACGCAAAGTCATGAGTGCCCACAATTTGCTCCGCACCACGGCGCATAGCTTCAAGATTCAGCGTCGTCTTCACATGATAGCAGTAGTTTCTCTTGAAAATGTCAACGCTCGGGCTCAGGTCCAAAATGTATCTGTACTTTTTCCCCTTAGAATCAAAACGCGCATGGAACTCCTCAGGCATTTCTTCAACTCCAATAACCCTAACGTCGCTGCCCTTGCCCCGGCGGTTCATTCCGCCGTCGAGCATATTGTTCAGAGCCAGCATAAGCCTGTCCGTCGGAATCCCAAAGTCTCCCGAAAAGGACGCTCTCTGCCCCAATGCGTGAACCCCAGCATCAGTTCGGCTAGTCCCGTTAATCTGCACCGGCATCCTGCAAACCCTGGTCAAAGCTTCCTCCAAGGTTCCCTGAATGGTTCTCACCTCCGGTTGTCTCTGCCACCCTGCAAAGTCCGTTCCGTCATATTCGATTGTTAAAAGTATATTTCGTTTCATCGTTTCATTATAACATAGGAAGTTCTACAGATAAAGAAATTGTTCAAATCCCCATAGAAAAACCATATAAACTCCTGTGGCAATTCCAATATAAGGCGCCATCGGCACTGCATCTCCCTTTTTCACTTTCTTCATTGCCAAAAGTATTACCATATGCCCGCCAGCAATCAAAGCCGTCAAAGCATACACAACCAGTATCCCTGTGAATCCGCAAATAAGTCCCAGGGCTGTGAACAGCTTGATATCTCCGCCGCCTAGGGATTCTCGTCCCGATGCGAGTTTTCCGATTAATGCTACGGCGAACATAATACCGAAGCCACATACCCCTCCTAAAAGGCAGTCCTTGAACCCATCGTGGAAAGTGACGAAGCCCATTGCGCTGACAGCCAGCAGCATCACCATCTGATCAGGTATTATCTTATATTTTTTATCTGCTATGGCAGTTTCCAGCAAAATCCAAAGTGATATGGATGCTGCGATTCCAAATCGCCAATCTTCTGTAACAAGTTTTATATTAAGCACCACAAAAAGCATGGTAAAAACATACTTCCACGGTGTACTTTTCACCCTCTGCGAATACCTATCCAGCAGCTCCTCCAAGGGCTTTTCCCCATAGTCGCAAAGCCACTCCGCCGGTATTCTGTTAAATATATAAACGGCTCCGTTCCCCTCGAAGATTCCGAGAAGAATTGCCGCCAAGCATTTTATTAAAACTACCATAGTTGCAGTCATCTCTGTTCCCCTTTTCTGTTAGTTTTGTTTGTATGCACGATCGTGTGTCGCATCCAGCGGAGCTGTATGCCTGGTCATACGCGATCATATGTCGCATCCAGCGCAGCTGTATGCTCCCGTCATACGCCTGTCGTACGCACCTTCGCTGCATACGACGTACGGCATATGACAATAGGCGACGAACGTCTCTCTTAACGCCTGTCGCCTATCATTTTTACCATACTATTTTGCTGGTTTCCAAGAACTCTTCAGGCCAACGATTCTGTTGAATACCTTTTCGTCGTCTGTAGTCAGCTTGCTGTCTGCCACATAATATCCATGTCTGAAGAACTGGAAACGTTCGCCCGGCTGCGCTTCAGCCAGTAGCGGTTCCCCGTAACCCCAAGTGTCTTCAACGGAATTAGGGTTAAGCTGGTTGTTACCTTCTTCGTCTGGAATCATCAGATAATCATAGTTTCTGATTCTGATTTTAACTGCAGTCTTTGCATCAACCCAGTGGATAGTTCCCTTAACCTTACGACCGTCAGGGCTTTCTCCGCCTCTTGACTCAGGGTCATAAGTACAAAGCAACTCCTTAATGCTTCCGTCTTCATTCTTTACAACTTCGTTGCACTTAATGAAGTAAGCACCCTTGAATCTGACTTCGTTTCCTGGGAACATTCTGAAGTACTTCTTAGCAGGTACTTCCATAAAGTCATCTCCGTCAATGTAAAGTTCTCTTGAGAACGGCACCTGACGAGTTCCCATTTCAGGAATCTTATTGTGGTTTTCTATAGTAATCATTTCTGATTTATCTTCCGGATAGTTTGTAATTACAACCTTAATAGGTTTTTCGATTACATTTCTATTTCCAACCTTCTCCTGCAGATCTTCACGAACGCAGTGCTCAAGAAGTGAAACCTCTACCTTACTGTTTGCCTTAGACACACCAATTCTTTCGCAAAAATCACGAATAGCTTCAGGTGTATATCCTCTGCGGCGAAGTCCAGCAATGGTTGGCATTCTTGGATCATCCCAGCCTTCAACTACAGCGTCATCAACAAGAGCCTTAAGATATCTCTTGCTCATAACAGTGTTCGTTAAATCTAGTCTAGCAAACTCAATCTGCTGAGGAGGTGTTTCCCACCAGCCAACTTCCCTAAGAACCCAGTCATAAAGAGGTCTGTGATCCTCAAATTCAAGAGTACAAATTGAGTGAGTAATTCCTTCGATTGCATCTTCAATTGGGTGCGCAAAGTCATACATCGGATAGATGCACCATTTGTCACCTGTATTATGGTGAGTGATGTGAGCGATTCTATAAATAATAGGGTCTCTCATGTTGATATTAGGGGACGCCATATCGATTTTAGCACGCAAAACTCTCTCACCGTCAGCGTACTTCCCGGCTCTCATTTCCTCAAAAAGCTTCAGGTTTTCTTCTACGCTCTGGTTTCTGCAAGGGCTTTCCTTTCCAGGTTCCTTAAGAGTTCCTCTGTATTCCTTCATCTGCTCAGGTGTAAGGTCATCAACGTAAGCCTTTCCCTTCTTGATAAGTTCAACAGCCGCCTCATACATTTTCTCAAAATATTCAGAGGCCCAAAGTCTCTTATCCCACTGAAATCCCAGCCATTTAACGTCTTCTTCAATTGAGTCTACATACTCCACGTCTTCCTTCACAGGGTTAGTGTCATCGTATCTCAAATTACAAGTTCCGCCATACTTCATGGCAGTTGTAAAATTCAAAGTAATTGACTTAGCATGTCCAATATGCAGATATCCATTAGGTTCCGGTGGAAATCTAGTAATCACCTTATCTCCATACTTATGACTTTCCAAATCTTTTTCTATAATATTATGAATAAAATTTGTTGAAACTGTTTCTCCCATGTCTTCCTCCTAAAGAGAATTTTTTCTAATCATTATTTCTATTATATACTAAAGCCCTTGTGTTTACAAATAAAATTCAACTTTTTTTCTTGGGACTTTGCTTGCCCCAAAGTTTTTCACCAGCATCTGCCTATGTGACAAAAAGTCCTCATCATCAAAACTCCTAGCCCCCGCAATGCACCCCTTCACGCACCTCTGGCATTTAATGCACACGCCTTTCACGTTCTCCGGATGCCCTGCTTCTACGCTGCCCATAGGGCACTCTCTCCAACAAAACCCACAAAGCTGACATTTCGTTGTATCTGTCTTCGGCTTCGCCTTCAAAAACATCGCAGGCGCCCCATCAACTTTCTTAGGCGTGTAATACGGCCCCACCGGATTATTCCCCGGTAGTCGCGAAATTAAGCCCGCGGCCTCTTTTTCTGCACCTGGTTCAATATCCGTGCCGGCCGCTCCATCCTCGCCTGATTCTATGTCCGCGCCGGCCGCTCCGCCCTCGCCTGCGACCTCGCTAATGCTTCGGCCGAAGGCGCGTAGCTCCGCTAGGTCATTGGCGTCAGGTCTGCCTGTCCCTAATCCAGGCGCAAAAGCGTGCTCGCTAGGCACCGCCGCCGCGCCTACAACGGTGAAACCATTATCTTTAGCCATTAACGCCATTTCCATAAGGGCATCCCCATAGCTTCTATTTCCATAAGTCACAATAACCACAGCCCTAGCGCCATTGCCCTTTAGATTATCCCTGAAAAAAGGCATAATTTTATTTGGCACACGACTCGCATAGGTCGGGCTGGCCAGGACAACAAAATCTTCTTTTCCGAATTCGCAAATTTCCTCGCGGACCTCTGGCCTGCTGGCATCGATATAGCGGCAGGCGGGTTTGCGCTCGTCGAAGGCGGTGACGCCCATGGCATCACCGCAAGCGATCATGCCCTGTACAACAGCGCCTGCAGCCTTTTCTGTTGCACCTGTCGGCGAAAAAAACACACAACTAACTCTTATTGCTCCCATTTTTTCACGACCTCCATCAGCTCTTTTTTCTCATTGGCAACCCGCTCTTCAATTACTTCATCTAGCAACTTTTCCAAAGTCGCCCCGATTTTCTTTCCATCAGTAATCCCCATATCAATCAAATCTTTTCCCGTTATATCAAGCTGCCTTAAAGTGCAACATTCTCCCCTCGCAATTATGTCATAAATTTCCTGCTCACGCCCCAAGGCGCTCATGTATAAAGTAGCAATTTCCAAGCCTTCCGACCGTATGCATCGTCTAATTGCAATTCTATCTTCCGGCACATCTCCCGCAAACAAACGTGCCAGCGCCGTGGCCTCTGCAACTGTTTTGTTATCAAAACGCAATTCTCGCAGCCTCTCCTCTGTCTCCTTTGGAAAAACCACCGCAAGCCGAACACTTTTCATATTGGAAAACCGGCCCACAGGCGCGCACTCAATCCCCGGCACCGCTTTAACCAAAATCTCTCCGTACTTTCCAAAAACACGGTCAGCCCAGACGCCCTCTATGAGTTTTGACAGCTCCACCTGCACGCGCTCCGCCGAAATATGCCGCACCGTTTCTGCCTGCGCATCCATTGCCGCCTCAGTCTCTCCATCTATATCAAAACCCAGCTGGGCCGCAAATCTCAGCCCTCGCATAACGCGCAGCGCATCTTCCGCAAACCGCTTCTCCGGATTCCCAACCGCCTTAATTTTCTTATTTTCTATATCCGCCTGACCCCCATAAGGATCCACGTTTCCAATCTTCGGGTTATACGCAATGGCATTCATCGTAAAATCACGCCGCGCTAAATCCTCCTCTATTCTCTTCGTAAAGTTGACGCTCTCCGGATGCCTGCTATCCTTATATTCACCATCCACCCTATACGTTGTAATTTCAACGACCTCATGGTGTTCTGCCGCGCTCTCGTTTGTCGCATCACCGCCAAGAGCAAAAACTACGCCAATAGTGCCGTGTTGCATTCCAATATCTATTGTTTTCTTCCCCGCAAAACATACCTTCGTCTCCGCCGGACTCGCCGAGGTGCACACGTCCCAATCGTTTGGCGTTTTCCTCATAATTGAGTCTCTTACGCATCCCCCAACTATAAAAGCCTCGTGCCCCGCATCGTTCAACGTATTCAATGCCTCCCGCACATGCTTCGGAATTTGGATTTCAGCCGAGGCCTCGGCTTTGTTGGTTTTGATGTCTTGTGCCCCGTCGCACGTGCCAACTCCTGCGCAAAGCTCGCCTAGAGCGCACGCACCGCAATTCCCGCCACAAGAATGAATCCCGGCTTTCCTGTCCTTCCTTATTTTTCTCACAGCAAGCACCGCAAGCACAACAACTATGCCCAAAACAACTGCTGTCCACATATTTTCAATTACAGTTCCGCCCATCTTCACGTCTCCCTTTGAAAATTCTCACTCATCTATTACCTAAATTCTCAATCAAAACCTCCAATTTGTCAATAGCCCATATGTGGCAAAATCTTAGTTCTTACAATTTCATCTATAGTCTGTGCATTACATCCACCTTTATCGTCATCCGCCGTAAGAATCAAATTCTCTCCAACTACATAGCCATGCTTCTGATACGCATTGAGTTTCTTCCCCTGCTGCATACAATAACTGATTTCCATTAACAATCCCCAATGCTCCCAAATAAAAACATACCCATCAGCACACTTAATTCTAAAATCAGGATTCATTCTTTTTCCTTCCTCCGTGCGCCCCTCAAACAAAGGCTCGTATTCAAAAGGAATCCCATACTTTGTAAGCGTATCCGCAATTATAACCTCCGACTTCGACCTCACCTTCACCCCAGACTTAGTGTTGTGAATGTGAGTTTCCGGGCTGTACAGAAAGGTGTTCTGCGTTGCAGATTTGACGTTCTTCAAAAGCTCCTTATTAGCAGTAGCATAAGATTTGGGGAGTTTTTTAAAAATGTTATCAATATCGTTACTACAGTAAAGTTTTTCGGCTTTACTTAGTGCTTTAATATTTATACTTGCAGTCCTTACGATGAATTTATTAACATATTTTTTTATCAATTGTTGAACTAATCTCTTATTACCGTTTATGTTAATCTCTCTTTTATTAATGACTTGATAATACGAAACTTCTTTTGCTCTTTGTCTCGCCTTAAGTCGCCCTTCGGGCGCTCCAATCAGTGCACTTTTAGCCTGTTCTAGCCTAGTTACTTGGTATGCGATTTCCTGCTTAATAATAATCTCAAAAAGATTCATCCTCTCCTCCTTCGTTTATCTTTAACTCTTTTCACCTATTTATAGTTGGATTAACTCTGTCAGCATCAATTCTATCACCTTATCAATTAAATGTCAACTTCTTCCATTATTGATTATTTTTCCCTTTATTTCGCCAATAGATTCTAAATCCGAGCGAATCTGACCAGATGAGTCTGCGTAATTGAAGGACAACTCAGCAGCTCAAGAGAACCCTAGAGAAAACTAGGTTCTCCTCAAGTTCCATCAGAAAGTATAATGCCATCTAGGTAACTCTAATAATTCTAAAATAACTATCAGAGCTTTTGAACGTGCCCTGGATTCATTAAAAATACCTCAAACGGCCGGGGAAATGCCTCATTTTCCTTTTTTTCAAAATAAGTACCGCGCCACACCAGCGTGCTGTAATAATATTACAGTAATTTAATGGGGTGTACGGCCTTTATTTTACTTTTTTAAGAATGTGGGCGCATACTAAAGATTCAACCACGACTCGAGTTAACCTTTACTTTCATCGAGGTTCACTTTGTGTCACAAATCACCTCAGGTCATCCTATACATTGTCTCGAATTGCCATTATGTTCCATTTTTCTAATTTGTTCTGTCTTTCTCTCCGTGAAACATCTATGTTTCACGGTACAAATCTTTAAAAATCACAATATCAGGCATTTGCCCGGTCGCCTTTGCAGTTTTTCGCACTAATCGGGCGCGCACTCAAGATTCTACGAATTACATGCCCTTATACTCAGAAAATAGGATAAATCGGCCGTGCCCCTCCTGCTAGACCTCGCAGCCAAGCCAGGGCCCCGCACGCAGCGGGCTCCAAGCGGCACCGCGCTCCAAGTGCCAGCGCGCTCCAAACGCAAAAAACAGCCAAACCCGGGCGAGGTTCCCTCGCCCGGGTTTGTGCGGTCAGCAGTCTGCACGCGCAGGCCACTGTTTAAATTCATAATTAAATTGAATTGAGTTGAATTATCTTTCAACGATAACGGAAGTTCCCATACCACCGCCGATGCAAAGAGTAGCAAGACCAGTCTTAACGTCTCTTCTCTTCATTTCGTAGATTAGGGAGATAAGGATTCTTGCACCGGATGCTCCGATTGGGTGACCGATTGCAATAGCTCCACCGTTTACGTTAGTCTTTTCAGGATCTAATCCTAATTCTTTTCTTACAGCTAGTGACTGAGAAGCGAAAGCTTCGTTAGCTTCTACTAAGTCGATATCTTCGATAGTTAATCCAGCCTTTTCTAATGCTTTCTTTGAAGCAGGAACTGGTCCAACACCCATGATGCTTGGATCTACACCACCGGAAGCATATGACTTAATTGTGCAAAGAGGAGTAAGACCTAATTCTTCGCACTTTTCTTTGCTCATTACAACTAAAGCAGCACCAGCATCGTTGATACCAGAAGCGTTAGCAGCTGTAACAACACCACCGTCTCTCTTGAAAGCAGGCTTTAACTTAGCGATACCTTCAGCAGTAGTTCCACGAGTAAGGTGTTCGTCTCTTGAGAATACGATAGGTTCACCCTTTCTCTGAGGAATAGTTACTGGAACGATTTCTTCGTCAAATACACCACCGTCAACAGCAGCCTGTGCTCTCTGCTGAGAAATAGCTGAGAATTCGTCTAACTGTTCTCTAGTTAATCCCCACTGTTCAGCAACGTTTTCAGCTGTGATACCCATGTGGTATCCGTTGAATGCGTCCCAAAGACCATCGTTAACCATCATGTCAACCATGTTAGTGTTGTTCATTCTAGCTCCCCATCTTGCGCTTGGCATAGCGTAAGCAGTAGCAGACATGTTTTCAGCACCACCAGCAACAACTACGTCAGCGTCGCCAGCCTTGATCATCTGAGCTGCTAAAGCAACTGCTCTTAGACCGGATCCGCATACTTTATTGATAGTGAAAGTTGGAACTTCTACTGGAAGACCAGCGTCTAAAGCCATCTGTCTTGAAACGTTCTGACCTAATCCACCCTGAAGTACGCAACCCATAACAACTTCATCAACCTGTTCAGGCTTAATTCCAGCTCTTTCGATAGCTTCCTTAATTGCGATTGCTCCTAACTGTCTTGTAGGAATTGTCTTAAGTGATCCACCGAATTTACCAATAGGTGTTCTAGCTGCACTTACGATTACTACGTCTCTCATGTTATATTACCTCCTAAAATGGCGCCGCTACGGACGCAAGCTATACTATTAATTTATTCAACAAAGTCTAATGTTGTCAAATCGTCACTATAAATGATACTACTTTCCGAGGGGAATTTCAACCCTCAAAGCCCATTTTCCCTACATATATATAGGTTTTCTATCAAAACTCAAACCTACACGTCAGCTTTTCCTCCATGTGGTCCGGCTTCAGCGCCTCCTTGGCCTGACGCAGATTCTCCAGCCCCATGTCTTCCTCGCGGTTGACATAGACAATTTCCTCAGGAAGACTCTGACAAAACTCACTACAGACCACCTGATAAAGGCCACGGTATTCATCCCTTGCCTTTTCGAAATGCTCAACTGCTGTGTTTTCATTCAGGCGCTCACCGAGAGCAATTGCAACGATTTCATCATCTATGGAAAGGGCTACGGAATAGGTTTCCTCACATCCAATGCAGCGCTCATCTTCGCTGACGTCCTGGTTTTTACGGCAACTAGGGCGTGGATTGCCGTCACAGTCCACTAGCTTAAGATATTCATGAATTGCTTCCTCTTCAAGACGCAAACTGCGAACAGGTCCGTCAGCCTCCTTGGCCTCGCGCAGCTCGGCCACAAAGTCCATAATTTTATCTATGTTATATTTGGTAATTTTCTCAATCTTGTATGAATAGTTCTTCTTGAAGAAATTCATATGGTTCTTTTTCTTGTGAAGCGCCCTACCGCTCAGTGTAATCAGCTTCTCTTTGAGATACACGTAGTCAGCGTCCCCCGGGTCACTTTCCCAAAGTATTTCAGCGCGCCCGCCTTCTCCGGGAAATGCCTCGTCTAAGAAGTGCTTCATTTGCCATGGAACTAGGGAAATTTCGAAATCAAGAGATGCCTCGTCGCAGCGGGTTTTGATTTCGAGGACGGCTTCACGAAGCGAAGCTGGGTCGTATGTGCCGTCAGGTGTCAGTGGCATTGAGAAAAATATGTGGCGCTGGTCCACGAAAGGGTTTACGGCGCCGATAAACATGTATCCACCTATGATTTCCCAGTAAATTTCGTAGCCCGTGCGCCAGGCGTAGTTTGCCAAATAGGTGTAGCCCGAGCTGTTATAGTCGTAAGAGGCGAAGTAATCCTTAATAAGATCCGCCTCGTCATCAGTTAAATTGTCAAAATTGTTTTTTAAAATATTCATCTAAATTTCCCAACCTCCCAAGTTTTTGAATTGCTCGTAGGCTGTGAAATCAAAGTGCAGTGGCGTTATGGTTGCATAACCGTCTCTAAGATAAACCGAATCCTGGTTTTCGCAAATTACATTGAAACAAGGACGGCCGGACAGCTTGTAGCCGCCGTCCTCACATTCATAGAATTTGTCATCATAATAACGTGGGCCCAGATTTGAGAGTTTTGTTCCCTTGACTTCCGAAAGGGGAAGATCCGGGGCGTTGATGCTCAGCACGTAGCCTGCGTCAAGCTTTTCGTAAACCTGGTCCAGAAGGTCTGCAGCCAGCTGGCATGCCTTCTCGTAATGCTTAGGGGTGTGACTATCCACGGAAACGGCCACGGCCTTGTAACCGTCCAGAGCCGCCTCTGCCGCCGCACCAATGGTTCCGGAGTACAGAGTGTCTCTTCCCAAATTGCTTCCCATATTAATGCCCGAGTAAACCATGTCGATTTTGATGCCGGCCTCCTCGAAAAACTGAAGTCCAAACTTGGTGCAATCAGCCGGCGTGCCGCTTAAAGCAAAGGATTCGCAAGCTCCGGGAAAATCTACAGGGCGGGCAAAAACGTTTTTACCTAAGGTTATAGAGTGACTCTTGGCGCTCTGCTGCTCATCGGGTGCGCAAACATAGACGTCGCCCTTGGCCTTCAGCGCCTGCACCAGCTGAAACAGCCCCTCCGCCTTAATTCCATCATCGTTAACTACAAGTATATTCATCTAAAATTTCATTACCTTTCCAATCGAATCGTAAATCACCAGGGTCGCCCTGTTGTCATACGGTGTTTCGGTTTTATTTATCAAAACCAAATTCTTCCCATTAAAATAATTTATTAGTCCTGCCGCCGGGTAAACAGCCAGACTCGTCCCGCCGATAATAAGGGTGTCAGCCTTTGAAATGGCTCTAACTGCGCCGTTGATGCACTCATCATTAAGCATTTCCTCATAAAGCACAACGTCAGGCTTTACGATGCCACCGCACTCACAGTACGGAATGCCGTCCTTACAGTTTTCCTCATTCATAATGTAGTCCAGGTCGTGGAACTTTCCACATCTCTGGCAGTAGTTTCGCAAAACACTACCGTGAAGCTCGAAAACATTCTTGCTGCCGGCCTTTTGGTGAAGCCCGTCAATGTTTTGGGTTACAATAGCCTTCAGCTTACCCATTGCTTCAAGTTTTGCTAAAGCTTTGTGGGCATCATTTGGCTCAGCGTCCGGGTAAATCAGATTCTCTTTATAATACTGATAGAACAGCTTGGTTTTGGTCTCATAAAAACTGTGTGACAGCATGCTTTCCGGCGAATATCCGTATTTTTGCTGCGCATGATAAAGCCCGCTCTCCGAACGAAAATCCGGGATGTTGCTCTCAGTGGAAACGCCGGCGCCCCCAAAGAAAACGATATTATTGCTCTCGTCAACTACTTTTTTTAGTCTTTCATCCATGGTCAAAACCTCCTGTTTTTCTAAAATCCCTAACACTGTATTATACCACAGATTTGTCTCCCTTGGAACGGTGAGGAACCACATTTTCTGAACTCTTTGCATTGTGACACTTTGCCCAAAATTTTTAATTGCCTATGGTCTCACGCCTTCACCGATGTTATAATGTGTCCATATAATATATTTGCCAAAATTAACTATATCGATAATTTCCCCATATACAGTTTGGAGGTTTTTTACTTATGAAAATGATTTCACCCGATTTTGACAGCAATAGCAAATCACCTTTATATATACAGTTATACGAATACCTGAAAGACAGAATCACTAGCGGAGCCATGTCTTCCGGTGAGAAATTACCTTCACTTCGAAAGCTTTCCAAGGACCTTTCCATAAGCATAACAACGGCTGACCTGGCATACAGCCAGCTTTCAGTGGAAGGCTATATCTACAGCGTTCCTCAGTCAGGCTACTATGTGGCTGAGCTGGTTCCCGGTGCCAGTCACGAAGATGCAGCTCCGGAAGGGTCTTCAACTAATTACACATTTCACGTAGAGCGTCCAAAATACCGCTACGACCTGTCCTGTTTTAACTTCGTTAAATGGAAAAAATGTATGGCGAAGGTTTTGAACAATTACCCTGAAGCCCTGCTATACGAAAGTGATCCCCAAGGCGAGGAAGCTTTGCGCCATGAGGTTTCTAAGTATGTGTACACCTCCCGTGGCGTAATTGCAAGCCCTGATCAGATTGTAATCGGTGCCGGTACCCAGCAGCTGACCTCCCACCTTTGCAGAATTATGAGGAAAATGAACATCGGCCTGGTTTCTACTGAAGACCCAGGCTACCTGCCAGTCCAAAACATTTTCAGAGACCACGGTTTTTCCATTACAAAAATCCCCGTAGCCGACGACGGCATCGACATCAGCAAACTGCCTACAAATTTATCATCTGCAGTTTATGTCAGCCCGTCTAACCAGTTCCCGACAGGCTCCGTAATGCCGGTTGGCCGTCGCTACAAGTTGCTACAGTGGGCAAAAGAAAACCAAAGCTACATCTTAGAAGACGACTACGACAGCGAGCTTCGCTACTTCGGAAAACCGGTGCCCGCCCTTCAAGGCCTTGACAAGCACTCCCGCGTAGTCTATCTGGGCTCCTTCTCCTCTACCCTCTTTCCGGCAATAAAAATCAGTTACATGGTACTGCCTGAAGAAATGATGGACATCTGGACCGATATCAAAACCGACTACACTCAAACCTGTTCCAAAACTGAGCAGCTAACCCTTGCCCTCTTCATGGAGGAAGGCTCCTACAGCACAAATATTAAAAAGCTCCGTAAGCTTTATTCCCAAAAGCTGCAGGTGGCCCTTAATGCCTTTAATAAATATGCCAAAGGCATCGCTCAGCCTATGAACACTCAATCCGGAATCAATATAATCCTGAAGGTCCGCACAAAAAAAGACCCTGAGCTTCTTTCCAAAGCTGCAGAGTCTCTTGGTTTAAATGTTATTCCAACGTCCGGCCTGACGCAGCAGGACACCACTGCCCTAATTTTCTACTATAACCAGATTCCACTAGACGAAATGGACCAGGCAATCCGCGAAATGATAGAAATGTGGATTGAGTAAGGCGGTATACTTGGCGTATGGCTTGCCGTACGCCAAGCATATCGCGGCCGAGCCTCGCCGCAGGCGAGGCGCAGGCATAAGTCCAGCTTCGTGCCACCTAAATCGCCTTACACTTGGCCTCGCGGCGTTTACAACGCCGCGCAGGCAGCGCCTAACCACGCCTTCAGGCTTTCATCGAGGAATGGGCTTAGCTTTTGGTAAACCTGGCTGTGATAGTTATTTAGCCATGCCAGCTCTTCCTCAGTCATCATTTCCTTAACAATAGCCTCACGCTCAAATGGACAGAAAGTAATAGTCTCAAATCCAAGCATACCATTATCTTTTCTATAGCATAAAGTCTCATTTTCCAATCTGATGCCGTACTCACCCTCGAGGTAAACGCCTGGCTCGTTGCTCGTAATCATGCCCTCGTAAACGCCATATCCAGCGCCTCTAGGGCTCAGACACTGCGGTCCCTCATGAATGCTCAGCAAGTGACCTACGCCATGACCAGTTCCGTGATTGTAATCAAGACCTCTCTCCTGAAGTGGCTTTCTCGCAATCTTGTCGATTTCTGAACCCAAAGTTCCCGGTGCAAACTCAGCTGTAGCAAGGTCAATATGTCCGCGCAGAACTGTCGTGTAGTCTTCCTTCATCTTATCGGTCAAAACCCCCAGAGCTATGGTTCTAGTAATATCTGTACTTCCATCCTCATAATGAGCCCCAGAGTCCACCAACAAGAATCCCTCCGGCTTCAGTTCTCTGTCACTTTCAGGAGTTGCAGTGTAGTGAACAATAGCACCATTTGGTCCATAGCCACTAATAGTATCAAAACTTAAATCCATGAAGCCTTCCTGCTTTCTTCTGCAAGCTTCTAAATAGTCGGACGCTGCAATTTCAGTCATTCCAGTGTTTGCACCAACCCCATTATCCCCAAGCATATCTGTAAACTTCATAGTTGTCTTCAGCCAGTGAATAAAATTAACCATAGCTACACCGTCTTTAATGTGAGCATTTCTAGTTGACTCAATTTCATAGCTATTTTTCAGCGCCTTCATAATTTCGGCAGGATTCATGCCGTTAACTATTTTAATGTTAGGGTTAATTGACTTTGCAAGAGCGAAGCTAGCAAGTTCTTCATTTAGAAGTATTCCGCCCCTTGGAAGTTTTGATAAATCGTCGAAGACCTGGAAGTAAGGGCGCTGAACCACGTCCTCAGGTAGCTCACCATTGATTTCCTCGTTCATTGTGTACAGGAACGCATAATCCGCGCTGATTAAAGCGTAGGCGTAGAAAACAGGCGTGTGGTCAACGTCTGAACCTCTCAGATTGAACGTCCACGCAATGTCCTCAAGGCTTGTAACCAAGTGGTAATCCACACCGTTGTCCTTCATATAGCTACGAATTCGTTTCAGCTTCTGCTCCGAAGTCTCGCCTGTAACCTTGTGAGGCAGCTGATAAATCTCTGTCGGAACGATTCGAGGGCGATTTTCCCATATCTCATCTACAAGGTCAAGATCCCATTTTACCGTATATTTTTCCTCCATATCGCGGCCTGTTTTGTAGTCCACAATGCGTCCGTCGAAACCAATAACCATGCCTGGTTTCATTACCTTTGCAAGGTGTTCTTCAATTTTCGGCACTCTCGGCTCGCCCATCTTCATCAGCTGTACGCCGCTGTTTTCAAGCTGTATGCCTGCCTGAAGGAAATATCTTCCGTCAGTCCAAAGCCACGCATCGTCCATTCCCACAAGAAGAGTTCCTGCTGAACCGGTGAATCCAGATAAAAACTCCCTGCAGTTGAAGTACTCGTTAACGTACTCTGAACCGTGATAATCTGTTGTTGGAACTAGGTAAAAATCAATGCCATGCTCCTTCATTTTCTCTCTTAGCTGTACAATTTCCTGTCTCATGATAAAAACCTACCTAAATAAATATTTCGGCAATTTCTTGTCGATTATATAACTTACAATCCCGATTAAAATTCCGCTTCCAATTCCGGAAAACATCAAAACCGGGAAATAAATAAACATTTTAAGATTGGATACCAAAAATGCCGCCACAAGTAGCTGTCCCAGATTATGTGCAAGCCCGCCGGCCATGCTGACGCCGATCATGCTAAACAACCCTGTTTTTTTCAAGGCCCACATAACCAAAATGCTCAAAAGTCCACCTGCTATTGAATACATCATACCAAAAAGTCCGCTAAACAGCAAACCCGCAATGACAATTCTAATGGCATTTATTACAAAAGCATATTTAAAATCCATTTCGTACAGGGCGATTATAATGACCAAATTGGCTAACCCCAGCTTCACCCCTGGAATTCCAACAGAAAAAGGGACTAAAACCTCCACATATGAAAATACCAGTGCCAGGCACACGAACATTGCCGAGGTAGCGATGAATTTCGTTTTAGTTTGCGACTGCATCGAAACCACCCTCCCCTCCTACAATTTCAATCATTACCTTGTTGGGCAGGCAGACGATACTCTGATTCGTCTCGCAAATGGCCCCGGCCTCCACGCAAATTTGATTCTTGCACGTCGAATCTGACATTTGCACCTGACCGTCTTTTATGGTAATCTTATTAGTAGCTTTATCCTGTTTGATTTCTATGGTCTGGTCCTTATCTAGGCTGTATGTGCCATAGAGTTTACCATCTACAGTAACCTCCACGGTGCTTCCCTTTTCGGCGCCACCAAAGGCCACTGCAGTTATTATACTGCTCAGGATAACCAAAACAAAAAACAGAATTATATCTGCTTTTTTTATAACTTTAAACATTCTAACTCCTTATGAGAAATTCAAGATATATTGCGAGGTATTTATGAAAAAAACAATCACATTAACTCTATCTTTAGTATTTGTTATAGCACTTATTATAACACAGACAGGCTGTAGTGGAAAGACTGAGCCGGTCTCAAAAACCAGTTATTACATGGACACCATCTGCGAAATCACAATTTACGACATGGACGACATGAGCCAGGACGCCGCTGCATCGGTCATTGACGATGCTTTCAGCCTTTGCGCCGACTTGGAAGGACTCATTAGCATGACTAAGGAGGAGTCCGACATTTATAAGGTAAATCACGCCAAGGGCACACCTGTAAAGTGCTCCCCTGAAACCATTGAGGTTGTGAAGATGGGCATAGATTACGGTGATTTGAGCGAAGGTCTTTTTGATATCACCATCGGAAAGGTATCTGACCTTTGGGACTTCCACGGCGAAGGAAAGAAACTTCCAGACCGCAGCGCCGTAAAAGCCGCCCTGGACGACGTTGACTACAAGACAATTCACATTTCCGGCAACACCATTACCATGGCTAACCCGAAGGCGGAAATAAACTTGGGCGGAATCGGCAAGGGCTTCGTTGCAGACAAAGCGGCCGCTAAGCTTCAGGAACTAGGTGTAACCAGCGCCATCGTCAACTTCGGCGGCAATATCGTAACCATCGGCGACAAAGACGGCACTCCTTTCAAAATCGGTGTCGAGCAACCTTTCTCCGACCAAAACGGAATCATCGGCTCCGTTGACGCCAAGGATGCAGTTGTTGTAACTTCCGGAACCTACGAACGCTACATCCAGGTTAACGGAAAAAAATATCACCACATCCTCGACGTGAACACCGGCTACCCTGTAAACACAGACGTTACAGGCGTCTCCCTAGTCGGTAAAATCGGCAACTCCGCCCAGTGCGACGCCCTTTCAACTATCTGCCTAATCCTGGGCGTAGACGACGGGCTAAAACTTATCGAGAACACTCCCGGCGTAGAAGCAGTCTTCATTGACAAGGACGGCAAAACCCACACCAGCAGCGGTATGAAGTTCGACAAGATTTGATGATTTATGAGGAAACCCCTGTTGGACTGCATTTGAGCGTAACTGTTTTGGTTAGTGTTTGAACGACGGTGCCTTCAGGCAGGTATTCCACTTCTGTAAACTCGCTCTCTGCATTTGCGAAGACTGCCTGCGTCGATAAGATTAATGTGATAACTAAAATCGCTGATAGAATCCTTTTCATAATAAAGTCCTTTCTTGCTACTCTATAATTACTTTCTCCGTACGAATAATTGCATCTTTACCTTCAAGGTAAGAATCGTACAATAAGCCCATACGAAATACGGTAAATATCACTAACAACAAAATAGCAATCTCAATTCCTCTGCGGATATATTTACGAATGGATAGTTTCTTATATAGCTCTTCGTGGTCTACTGCAGACAGATACCCATGCACCACATCTTCCGGGGAATCAAAGTTCTCTATGATGTCCTCCATAGTGCAGTTCGGATTGGCGTCTGCAAAATCTTCTATACTGCTGCGCAGATGACGGAGGAAGGATTTTTCTTCCTTACCCTTCAGAGGAAGCAGAAGTGAAATTCGTTTCAGATATTGATTGATGTCTCTATTCAGGTCCTTTCTCATCTTCTTCCTCCAATATAACTTCGCTTGTTAATATAGCGGCAATACCCACTGTAATTTCCTCGTAGTCTTCAAGTAAATTCGAAAGCCGCTGACGGCCCATATCTTCCAAGTGATAATAGACTCTCATACGCCGTTTCCCGATGGGAACCTCCCTGTCAGAAATATATCCCTTGTTAAGAAGTTTATACAAGGTAGGATACAGCGTCGCTTCTGTCACAACAACCTTGCCATCTGATAACTTTTTCAGAAGGTTTGTAATCTGATAGCCATAAAGGTCATTTTTGTCTAAAAGGTACAAGACGAGCATTTCCACTGTACCCATCTTGAAGTTGCTTCTTCCCCTTGCCGTGGAAAACCTCCTCCTTTTTATAATATCAATTATATCTCATAAAAAATGAAAAACACAATATATATAGACGAGGTGAAATTTGAATGATATGATTTAGAAAAACTAGATGATTGTTGGGATTGAGAAAAAGAAAGGGCGATGCGTATGAGGGCAGGTGGGAGTTTTTCGTATTGATCCGGTGACATATAGTCACAGTGACTCTGGATACGGATGGTATTGTAAAATGCTTCGATGCATTCGAAGACTAAGCGATATGCGTGCCTGAAATCTGTGATTTTAATTTGCTCTATTTATATTCTAGCACCAGTATGAATATGCATATGAATAAAAGTGGCATACGGTTTGGGAAGAGATACGATTTTTATAAGAGGCTGTGAGGCAGAAAGGAAATGGTGAAAAAATGAAGAATTATGCTAAAAAAGGATTTTACCTCCTGCTTATAGTTTCGTTGGTTCTTAGTATGAACGTAGCTAGTTATGCTATGGAGACTTCTACAAATTTAGCAGAGGGAAATGAGAATGTAAGTTATACTGTGCAATATATTGAAGAAGGGAGTAGTAACCGACTTCTAGCAGAACGTGTAGTAGTTGGAAAAGCGATAGGTGACGTAGTAACAGAGGCGGCACCAGAGATAAAAGGCTTTAAGTTGAATGATGAAGCAGAAAAAAGCTTTTCTGTTGGTAGCATATCCGTAATTACTTTTTATTATTTGGCGGATAGTGTTACAACGATAGAGCCTAAAGCTGTAGAAGCAAGTGATGTAGAAATCAGTGGGCTGGACAAACCAGAATTTAACGCGATTTGGGACGTTAGCAAAAAAGGAACGTATAATGTAGAGGGTTATGTTTACGCAAACAATTTGTATACAAATTACTTCTTCAAGGGTGCTAAAAAATATGAAATAAGAATAAGAAACCACGGAAAGAAAAAAATAGATGTTAAAGCAAGATCTGATTTCAAAACATATGAAAAGGTGACCATAGACGATGGTATTACAATGACGTTTTTTGTTGATACAAATGACACCTCTAAAAAGTTCTTTTTACAGTTTTATTCGTATGACTCCTTTACAAACGTAGAAGGGACAGTGAAAAAGTTCAAATAACAAGAGAACTGTACATAAAGGTACATAGAATTCACAAATAATATGACAGAGAATATTAAAAGGATAATCTCTGTCATATTCAAAAATTAATTGACTTCAGAAGGCTCTATAAAGTACATGAGTTGTATTCATTGTAGAGTCGGACTGTCCGAAACATAAGACTAAAGTTAAAGAGGAGAGTTTTAGAATATGAAAATAGTAAAAATTATATTTATAGTAGTAGGAGTCCTATTTATCGGAGGGTTTTGCTTTATGAACCTTTATTCTACAGAAGTCGCCTCGCTAGATGAAATTCAAATAGAGAATATATCTGACGATTCCGAAAATAAGATATGTCAAGGGATTCTGAAAATGTCCCGAAAATTTTTAAACATTAGCACCGGTTTC
>JAUNMH010000036.1 GCA_030537495.1 Clostridia bacterium
AACGTAAGTGTGATGAGATGAAAGAAATTAAGAAATTCATGCTACAGAATATGTTTCCAAAGAAAGGATAAAAGGCTATGGCAGAACTAGAATCAGTATTAGAGAAACGCCTTATAAATCAGCTTTGTGGCGAGGAGTCGCAATGGACATACAGGCCTGATTTGAGAACCGAAGATGATTTATGGAACAACTTCAAATATATACTTGAGCAAAACAATAAAGCAAAGCTTGATGACA
The DNA here is from genome assembly GCA_030537495.1 of Clostridia bacterium. Classification (GTDB taxonomy): domain Bacteria; phylum Bacillota; class Clostridia; order Peptostreptococcales; family Anaerovoracaceae; genus Senimuribacter. The sequence goes on from JAUNMH010000036.1 coordinate 238, forward strand.
CTCCTCTTAGCGAATCCGAATTTGCGAAAATTAAAAATGACATTTCCCACGCATCGTTTTACGATGCTGGGAAATGGCTCGTAGGAGAAAATGGCAAGGTATATGTTCACGTTCAAAGAGGCAATGAAACCTTGCATTTGGTAGTTATGAACAATGAGCACATTGCCGGTGGAACCAGTGTGTATGAGGTAATCAATCAATATCAAGCGTTTGCTGACAAAACCGGCACAGATGGTCAAAACAGAAGGTTTGACGTAACACTTCTAATCAACGGAATTCCAATGATTCATATTGAACTTAAGAATAAAGACCATTCATATATGGACGGTTTCCGCCAAATCAAGAAGTATATTGAAGAGGGGAAATTCCATGGAATCTTCTCCAATGTTCAGATGTTCGTAGTAAGCAATGCAGTAGATACCAAATATTTTTCAGCAGCTAGAAGTGCAGACTTGAATAAAAAATTCTTGACCGGATGGATTGATGCCCAAAATACACCTGTAACAGATTATCTTGAATTTGCAAAGGCTGTGCTTAAAATTCCTAATGCTCACGAAATGGTTACAAAGTACACTGTTCTTGATAACGATAAGAGGAACCTGCTCATATTGAGGCCGTACCAAATTCATGCAATTGAAGCTATGAGAGCAGCTTCCAAGCAAGGAAAGTCAGGCTTTATTTGGCATACGACTGGATCTGGCAAGACTATGACATCGTACAAAGCAACGAGAAATCTGATTATGGATATTCCATCGATTCAGAAAACTATTTTCTTGATTGACAGAAAGGATCTGGACCTACAGACAAAGGGAGCTTTCCAGTCCTATGCTAATAATGACACCATAGAGGTTGATGACACAGAGCATGTAGGCAATTTAATCAAGAAGCTTTGTGACGGCAATCGTCAGATGATTGTAACAACTCGTCAGAAAATGCAGGTTATGATTAACAGAAGACTCAAAGAAGGAACCAAGGAATACGATAAGATTCGAAATTTGAAGGTCGCTTTTGTTGTTGACGAATGCCATAGAGCAGTTACGCCACAAACTAAAAGAGATATAGAGAGATTCTTCAGAAACTCAATATGGTTTGGCTTCACAGGCACTCCAATCTTTGAAGAAAACAAATATGAGCAAAAGGGTGATTTGGCTCAGACTACGGAAGAACTATATGGTCCATGTCTCCATTCCTATACAATAAAGGAGGCAATTCATGATGGAGCAGTTCTTGGATTTAATGTAGAAAACTTAGGACCTAAGGGGATTGAAAAAGGCAGAGAGGATGAGTACTATCACAGCGAGAACCACATGAGAAATGTGTTGGATGTTGTAATTAACCGCTCGCTATCTAAATTCGGTATGCAGAATGGTAAGGGCGAAACCTTTGAAGCCATGTTAACTGTTGAATCCATCGCTGTAGCACAAAAATACTATGATATGCTGCTTAGGATTAAGGCAGGAGAAGATGAACTGAAAATCAGTGACGAAGTGAAGAAAATTCTTCCTGATTTCCCTAAGGTTGCCATTACTTTCTCTGTATCGGAAAATGATGAGTCGTCGATAGAAAATCAAAAAGCTATGACTAGATACTTGTCATATTACAACAAAATGTTTGGTACAACCTTTAAATTAGAAGGCTTAAGTGCCTACAATATGAACTTAAACGACAGATTAGCAAGAAAGGAAACTCGATATAAGTCACGTGAGAACCAGGTTGATATAGTAATAGTTGTAGATCGACTCCTTACTGGTTTTGATGCACCTTGCTTGTCTACGATATTTATTGACAGACCTCCAATGAGTCCGCAGAGCATGATACAGGCGTTTTCGAGAACGAATCGCTTGTTCAACCAGAACAAGACGTATGGGCAAATAGTTACTTTCAGAAATCCGGTCGAGTATAAGGAGAAAATCAATGAAGCGCTAGTGCTTTATTCGAAAGGTGGCTTGGGGGAAGCAGTTGCGGAGAACTGGGAAACGGTACTTGAGAATTTCCGTACTTCTCTGAAAGCTATACAGAGTCTAACTCCTAATCCTAGCGACGTAATGAAGCTTTCTGATAAACAAAAGAAATCCTTTGTACATCTTTTTAGAGCGCTTGACCATGACTTTGCACATCTGAAGGCTTTTTCGTCATACGAGCCAAGCATGTTGGATGAGTATGGTTTCAGTCAGGAAATTTATGAGGATTATGCAGCAGCATATAAAAACGTCATGGAAGAGCTCAAAAAGGATAAGCCAGATGATGAAGATGGAGAGCCAATTATGGACGATTATGACCTAGTGGCTTATAGCAAGTTCAAAATTGACTTTGAGTACATTATGGGTCTTTTGCAGGGAATTTCTGACCTGCTTGGAATCGACGTCGAAAATGTAGACGAAGCAGAACTTGAACGAAGACTTCGAGATGCTAAGGAGGCTGTAACTGACTTTGCAGAAACAAATCCAAGATTAAGCGCTTTGATTCATGAGGTGGTTTGCGAAATTGAGCGCGATAGAAGCAAATTTATAGGTCAGGATATTCCAGCAATCATCCACGAAAGAAGAGAGGCTGCTATTGATGCTGAGATAGAGAAATTCTCGAGCAAATGGTATATACCTTTCGATGACATTAAGTACGAAGTATACAACTTCCGAGATGGAGTAATTGCTAATGAGAATAACTTGAGAGAGCAAATTGATTATCAGACTTATGCAGCGGAGACAGAAAATGCTCTTTCAAAGTTTAAGGTTCGAATTCAAATGATTAAGGACTTCAAGGAAGGGCTTATGCCTGAAGTAGGGCCACTACTGCATCAGTAGGAGTCTGGACATTTTAAGAACGATAAATTATATATTGCAATAAGAAAAAAGCTTGTGACACCCCTCCACAAGCTTTTTCTTATTGCGATCATCGACGTGCGTTTAAATTACGAATTCAGATTAGATAGCGAGCGCATGATAATATCGATATCCTTGCTTTCAAGTTCCTGAATAATGTGTAGGTATGTTTTTTGAGTTGTTGTCATATTGGAATGACCAAGTCTCCGCGCTACACTTGCTATAGACACACCTGCGAATAGTAGTAATGAAGCATGGGTGTGTCGCAATCCGTGGATTGATATGACTGGAATATCAACCTTTTTACAGTGTCGAGCCAGTCGTTCGTTAACTGTTGAATTGTAAATCTTACCTTTTACAAATATAGGTACATCCTCAGGAAGTGACTTTATTAGTTGTGCAAACTGCATTACTGTTTGCCAATCTAAAGGTATCTTCCTTATGGACGACTGATTCTTAGTTGGCTGAAAGCCACAATTTGTTTTGTAATCCCAAGTTTTGGTTACAGAAACTATTTGCCTTGATAAATCAAAATCTTTAGGCGTCAATCCCAGTGCCTCGGAAAACCTCATACCGGTCTTTGCAATAAGCAGTATCATCCAGTCTAAATTTACTTCCGGATCGAGATTCAGGTCGTCCAGCAATTTATGCAGTTCGTACTGATTCAAGTATTTTGGCTTCTTATTACGAGAAGGTTTTCCCTTAATTATTGCCTTTCTAGTAGGATCGCTTGGTATTAACCCCTCATCCACAGCATCAAGAATTGCGCATTTGAGGTGATGGTGAAAGTCCATAGTAGTCTGGCGTTCATGTTCTGCGGCATAGTCATTAAGCAGCTTTTGGTATGAAAATCTATCAAGGTCTTTAATACTTAACTCGGGAACTAGTTTCTCCACCCATTTATGTGCCATGAGGTATTTACTCATAGTCACAGGACGGATAGCTCCTTCTTTGTAAACTGTAATCCACTGTTTGTAATAGTCGCAGAATAACAAGTTGTCTTTGCCTGTCGTTGTTGTCATTTGTAAGTCCTCCTTAGTGGGGTGAAAATGCGCACGCC